>JACPEV010000021.1 GCA_016183325.1 Candidatus Curtissbacteria bacterium | reverse complement strand
TGCGCTGGAGGATGCTTCCGATGTCAGAGGTGGTTTTGTTAATCCACCTGATGAGGTGTTGAGGTTGGGAGACGTAGTTTTGTGCTGGCCAGAAGTTTTACAACTTGCGGCAAAAGAAGATGTTTTAGTTGATGATGAAGTGTATTTTTTAACAGCTCATGGCGTTGATCACTTGTTGGGAGAACACCATGAATGGTAAATGGAAAATGGTAAATGGTAAATGAAAATATAGTTAAATGACAGTATTCTATCGCAAATACAGGCCGCAAAAGCTTTCTGAAATAGTCGGACAAGATCACATTACCAAAGTTCTTTTAGGCCAACTTGAGAGTGGCAAGATTAGCCATGGGTATTTGTTCGCGGGACCACGTGGAACGGGGAAAACTTCAACAGCGAGGATTCTGGCAAAAGCAGTTAACTGCCAGAATAAACAATTGACAATTGACAAGAAACAATTGACTAAAGCAAGTCAAAGGTCAAATGTCAAAGGTCAAATGTTATTCGGGGAGCCTTGTAATAAATGTGAGTCGTGCATAGCAATTACCAATGGTTCTTATCTTGATCTTGTTGAAATTGATGCTGCTTCGAACAGAGGAATTGACGAGATTCGCGACCTAAGAGAAAAGATTAAGTTGTCACCTATTTCGGGAAGATTCAAAATTTATATTATCGACGAGGCGCATATGTTAACAAATGAGGCTTTTAACGCACTACTTAAGACACTTGAGGAGCCACCGGTCCATGCGATATTTATTCTATGCACAACAGAAGAGCAAAAATTACCCGCGACAATAATTTCAAGACTTGCGAGGTTTAATTTTAAAAGGGCCAAAGATCAGGATTTGGCAGCAGCTGTTGAAAAAATTGCCAAAATCGAAAAGGTAAAAATCGACAAAGACGGGGTTGCGGCTATTGTTCGTGCTGCAGATGGGTCATTTCGCGATGCGGTTTCGACTCTTGATCAACTTTCAACTTCTTCATCTGAAATCAAAGAAAAAGATGTACAAAGAATTATCAAAACTCATGGTTGGAGCAGAATTTATACATTTGCCGATAATTTGGCCAGTAAAAATATAAGGGAGCTAGTTAGGACAGTTGAACAGATAGCTGAAGAAGGCGGAGATATTGCTTTGTTTGGACGTGAAATAGTAATTTTTTTGAAAAAATTACTTTTGGTAAAAATTGGACTAAACATGCGTGAGGAAGCGGAGACGGATTTGGCGAAAGTTATGGATCTTGCAAAAAAGTTTGATTATGTCGATCTGCAAAATTTAATGAAGCTTTTCTTGATTGCTGAGGGTGAAATGAAATTGTATCCACTACCTCAAATACCCTTGATTCTGGCGATTTGTAAATATTGCCCTGCAACCACTGCAACCACTGAGGTCACTGAGGGGAAAATTGCGACCACTGAAGAGATTGCAACCACTGAAAGCACTGAACAGGAACATGAGGACACTGAGAAAAAAACTGCAACCACTGAGGACACTGAGAAGATTGACGGGGTAAAAAACAGATCTAAAACAGTGTCAACAGTGGTTGCAAAATCGCCAAGATCGCTTGGGGAGGTTGAGAAGCATTGGGGAGAGTTTTTAGCAAAAGTTAAGCCAATAAATTCGCATGTGGTGGCACTACTTAGGTCCAGTAAGCCTTCTCAATTTGATGGTAAGCAGTTGACTATTGAGGTTTTTTACAGATTTCATAAAGAAAAACTGGAAGAGCCTAGGATAACGGAAATGATAGAAAAAGTTTCCGGTGAAGTTTTTGGAAAGAAGATTGTATTAAAATTTGTTCTTGCCCAAAAAACTGCCGTGCCAACAAAGGAGGTTGCAATGAGTAATGTTGCCGACGTTGGACAGGACGAGATTGTCAAGCTTGCCTCTGAGATATTTTCAAAGTAGTTTTCTCTCTTGTACTTTTTAAAGAAAGTGATTGATAATTTAAGATAGTGGGGGTAGCGATTTGAAAAGATTTAAGATATTTGTCTTAGTTTCATTTTCAACCTTAACCTTGGCTGGTTGTGTGCCTATGATTTCTTCAGGAGTAAGACCTCTAGGAGCTCAGGAATTTCTCAAAGGTCAGGTTGTTCCTGGATTTCCTCAGCTCCCGCTTTATGAAGGTGCCAAAGTTATCGAATCTTATGGTTATAAAGGCTCATATGGTGCTTCTTTTGTTACAAATAGTGAACTTGCGAAAGTCGTTAAGTTTTACAATGATTCTTTGCCGCAGCTAGGCTGGGAGACTTCAGTTAAAGAATTAGCACCAGATAATTATGTCTTTGAGATAAAGAATGAAGAAAATATTGGTTCTGTAATCGTGAATACGGCTTCTGACAACCAAAAGACAGCAATTACTATGTCGGTGAGTGGGAGATAAAAGACAGGGATATCTGAAGAATAAATCCGTGTCAGAGATTATGAACTGTTACAGATTTGGTGTCTGACATTACCCCACTTTCATCTGTCATCCTGAATTCATTTCAGGATCCAGATGCTGAAACCTTACAGGTCGGAGTCTTTAGACTCCAGACAAGTTCAGCATGACAATTTAGCCACAAACTGGGGTAATGTTAGATTTGGTGTATAGATTTGGTGTATATTGACTAATGAAAGGGTAAGTTTTAATATTGATTTATGCCAGTTAAAAGAGGGTTTTTTGCTTCGATTCTCTCACTTTTAGTATTTGGGAATTTTCTGTTGGTTTTTGCCCAGACGCCTACTACCCAATCCGGGGACATTCGGAGAGACTTTGGCGAACTGCGCATGGATAGGCGAGGCCAAGTTATAAAGAAGTTGGAAGAGATTAGGGAAAGAGTAGCTTCAAAAACAGCAGTTCAAAGAGCCCGAACGGTGGATAGAATTAAAAAAATTTTTGACAAGATAACCGGTCGCTATGAGAGTGCGCTTGGGAGATTGGATAAGATTGTGGCTAAGCTGCAAACCAGGATTAATAAATTAAAAGAAAAGGGTGTGAATACATCAGCAGCTGAAGCTGCTCTTTCTACTTGTTTGGCTAAAAAGTCAGAGGCACAAGCGGCAATTACTGATGCCAGAAGCAAAGTAGCCGTAATCGATTCTTCATCCACCAATGTTCGCGAATCTGTTAAAATTTCGGTAGAAGCTTTGCACTCAGCTCAAAGGGCATTACGTTCTTATCATAAGTGTTTAGTCGAAGTAACAAGAACTTTGAAATCGATAAAACCGAAGGAGGGTACACGTGGTGCGAACTAGACACGGGTTTTCGACAATATTTTGGATCATAATAGTTGTTATTGTTTTTGTAATCGCTATTTATTATTACCAAGTGGGTAAAAGTGCGGTTGAGGAAGCTGCGATGTATGTGCCTTTAAAAAGACAGGATCAGCAGACAAAAGACTTACAAAAATTGAGCGGTTCAGATGAAGTGAGCGATATCGAGAGTGATCTTAATTCGACCAATTTTGACAGTCTGGATGAGGGTCTGAGTGAAGTAGATCAAGCTCTGGTTAACTTCTAGCAGAGTAATAGTACACTTTCTCATTTTTGCTGAGATAATTTGATCGGGTTTCTCCCAGTTGACATTGAGTTCTAAAAATCGTATTTAAAGATCGAGAGTTTGTAAAAACTTCTGCATGCGCGGTCGACAGATTCCTAAAAGAAAATATTTTCAAAAAATTAGTTTTAGGATGGTTTGGTATTCAGTATTAATTTGGCTCATGGCTTTTTTTATTTCCGGTTTTGTAAAGTTACCTTTTTATTATTTAGTTTTGCCAATTGTAATATTTTGGTTGACTATTTTCTACTTCAAAAAAAGTGAAAAAACTGTGAGATCAGGTCTTTGGATTTCTCTTTCCTGGTTTTTCATGATTAGTGTCTTAGATCTGGTTGAAATTGTGGGGCCCTACTATGGTAATGCTGCATTTTATTTTTCTGATTTTAGAAATTGGTTAAAGTACCCATTGGTATTGCTTCTTCCGGTAATTTACAGTTTAATTTTTGAAAATAAGAGCATTAAGCATATAAATGGCCTAAATTGGTTTAAAAATTCGCAACTGGAAAATTCTGTGGTTGATTAAACTTTCCAAGTGGATTAGGGCCAATATTCTGTGGTAAGCTGTATTTTACGAACTTATGCGTGATTTGGGACAAAGGCGCGGTTATTCCGTAAGCGTAAATTCTTTCAATTTGGTTTTGAAGATTGGCCTTTTTATTTTAGTTGTGGGATTTATTGGAATATTAGTAAATAGCAAATTGATGATTGGAAGCGGAAGTTCTTCATCAGTTGTACTTCAGGAAGCCCCCAGAGGACTTGTACCAGTTGAAGTTAAATTTGAAGGATTAGCCAAAAGAGGAGTGAATTTAACGACCCAAAGCGCAGTTCTTCGTGATGTAAAATATGGCGGAGAAGCAAAGGCCAAGGCAACAAGGTCTTCCGGCGGAGGAGTTTACGTTCTCTCAGTTGAGGCGACTCTGCCGGATCCAGTTAATACCAACTACCAAGTTTGGTTAGTTTCAGCTGATGAAATTTTACCGATCGATTATATGAGAGGATCGGGGACTTCGTGGAGTTTAAGTTTGAGGGATAGTGATAAATATTCTGGTTATTCCGGGATCTGGATTACACTTGAAAGAACGAAAGATGACCTGCCGGAAGAACACGTGATGGAGGGAACCTTTTAGGAATTAACCTAATTGACCTAATTATTCTAATTTCTAAACATTTATTAAATCCAAAAATCGTAATTTCCAATTAAATTTTAGGTCAATTAGGTAAATTAGATCAATTAGAAATTTTTTCATTCTTATGAAAAAGGTTTTGGTTTTTGGCGCTTTTGACGGCCTGCATCCGGGGCATCTGGATTTTTTCAGACAAGCAAAAAAGTTTGGGGACTTTCTGATTGTTTCGGTAGGGACGGACAAAAATGTGGAAAGAATTAAGGGTAGAAAGCCCCTGTTTTCTCAAAAAGAAAGATTGAATCTTGTTGCGTCATGTCGAATGGTAGACAAAGCAGTTTTAGGGGCAGAGGAAGATTTTTACTTGCACATTAAACAAATTGCTCCGGACGTTATCGGTTTGGGTTATGACCAATGGGCGGGGGAGGATGAAGTCAAAAAAGAGCTTGAGAGTATTGGGCTTTCCAAAACTAAAGTCGTTAGGCTTAAGCCCTATAAGAACAAACGAGCTAAATCGACGATGGTGAAGAGAGAATCGGTGGATTATTAATTAGATCCGAATATGAAAATAGTTATTAGAAGTTAGAAAATGGTAATAGAAAGTAGAAAATAGAAATTGGAGAGTTAACTCCTAACTATTTTCCCTGCTTGCTGGCAGGGAGGGAATTTCAAATTTGGCTTAATTAAACTTTCGTGTTGGTTTTTGTAACCTAATGTCTTTTACTACGAGATAGCTTTTCTTGGTTGTAGAAGTAGACAAACCATTTCATAAAGTTCTCCCATCGTTCAGTCTTTAAACCTCTATGGGCAAGCC
>JACPEV010000020.1 GCA_016183325.1 Candidatus Curtissbacteria bacterium | reverse complement strand
CGCAATTAGTTTTCTACTACAGGTTACACAGACAGACCGTTTTTTTAAAAGTTTCCATCTTAATTAAACGATAATTGAAGATTTATATTGTTACAAGTGGCAAATCTACTGAAATTACCAACACATTAGTTTAATTACGCCCTTATTTCGTTTACATTCTAACTAACTTCAAAAATACTGTCCTTTATATTGGAATTACTAATAACATGGACTAGTTAATGGATTTTCCAAAAAATACAATTTGAAGAAACTTATTTACTTTGAAGAATTTAACAATGTGAAAGATGCTATTTCGAGAGAAAAACAATTAAAAAATTGGCACAGAGATTGGAAATTGGATTTGGTTAAATCAAAAAATCCAAATTTCGAAGATCTTGCAACTTAGATCCCGAAATAAATTCGGGATGACAATTTTGCTGTCATAAAATTTCAATATGGATAATTTATCACTGTTCCTCTTAATTCTTTCCGCCGTTGTCATTATCGGCGGCTTACTTGTCAAAAAGTACAGTAAATAATCTTTTTAGCGGATTTTTACTCTAAATTAGCCACACCGAGCCCATAATAGCCCCCAAAACGTCTTTTTACTATCCGAACAGTCCAAATGGTCATCTTATTTGCCTGCACTGAGCAATTCGACTTCGCTCATTGTTTATACTTGTCGAAGTGCTTGCACTGAGCCGATTCGGTCTGAGACTCACGGTCGAAGACTTAAGTGCCTGCACTGAGCAATTCGACTTCGCTCATTGTTTATACTTGTCGAAGTGTGAAATTAACAACAAAAATAAGCTAAAAAAATCAAAAGGCGATTAATAGGGGACAAATGGATCAAACTGGTTGAGTCAAAGTATCGAAGAGTCAAGGTGGAAAAGTTGGAGAATTATCAAGCTTAATTGGCCATTAGAAATTAGACATTAGAAATTGGAAATTTATCCATCTTCCCTCTCCCTTGTCCACGCTTTACGTCGCAAAAGTATCATTGTGCGACGCGTCACTAATAGGAAAGATTAACCCCACCTAAAGAGAGAATAGAGGCGTTTTAATTGAAATTAAAAAAGTCAATTGTCAAATGTTAATTGTCAATTGTTCCTAAAAGACCCCTTTCCCCGAAGACGCTTCTTTAGCCCTTCTTCGAACGCCTGAACTATCCACATAAAGCCACTTAGCACTCTTTTCACAGGGCCGCTAAAAAATTAACACGCTCTCCGATCAGGAGAGGTAAGGTCTTATAGTTTTTCCAAAATTATTTGTTTGCGTTTTATTTCTTAACCATTAACTATTAACTATTCACCAAATTACGGCCTATAATTTTACTAATTCTTTTTTCACGCTTTCCAACTCCCTTTTTTCACTAACTATACCAAACTATATCATTCCTTCGACTTCGCTCAGGACCTATGGCCCCTACCCCACTTCCCGACTACTCTATTAATTTTCTGAAATTTTTGAAGCTAAATTGAAGCTATCTATTTACCATTAACCATTAACAATTTACCAAACCACCCCCTTCCCCAATAATTACTATAGGTTTCAACGAAAATAACTCTATTCTCTTCAATAAAATGTTTCAATTTGAAATTTGACATTCCCAAGCTTTGCTTGGGCTTATCCCCCCCACCTAGTCGTCCAGACAACCACCAAAAATACAGCAAAAGCGACCAGTAAATGCTCATAAACAACACGTCGTCTCAGTTTATCTCCAAAATGCAGTTGAGATAAACCCAAAAGCACATACATAATAGTCGCGCTAACCAAAGCTCCGTTAATTGGCGCAATCGGCCAAAAGGAAAGAACAAAAGCTACTTCTGCGCTCACCAAAGTAAAGATTGCCGCATAATTAAAAACTCTCCTTGAGATAAACTCTTCAAGCTCATAAGACCATAGACCAACTAAATATAGAGGGAAAACTATCGCCGCAATTCCTGCCACTACTAAATAAAAAGGCGGATGAAGCGAAAATACTACATTGGCCAGAAAAAATGTTGAAACTAGCGAAAACAAAAGTCCGACAGCATGGGCCGCCCGCAAAAGCGCGATGGTTCTTATCGCTGCCACGTTGTAGATATTGGCCGTCAACATCAAAAGATAAACCGAAACTCCAAATAAAAGTGCATACGGCAATCTGGTTAGCCATCGCACCGGCAGTAAAAAATAAAAAAGTGAAGCACCCGCTACAAAATAGACAGGAAGCAGAAGCAGTAAAAAATACTTCACTCCAGCAAGCTCTCCCCACAGGGAAAATATAGCCAGAAGAATCGTAGCAGCTACCATGAAAATCATAAATTCATACCGGAAGCTTTCGGCGACCGTCTGAGTCGTCAATAAAAACCCCGTTAAAAAAACCGCCATCAATATAAATTTTTGGCGCTTGGTGATTTGGTAAGAAGTTATGGAACTTAATCTTCTTTGAAGATTTTTTAATAGTATCACTTACACCTCTATATTAGAAATTAGTTAAGTTGAAAATGGAAATTAGTAATAGAAATTTGAAATTGGAAAATAGGCAAAACAAATTTCTACTTTCTAATTTCTATGACAATTTTCTATTTCCCAGCAACCACTTTCTCTTCTCTATTATTAGAATTTTCTGCTTTAATCACGTGACAAATAGCAACTGCCAGCGCGTCTGCCGCATCATCTAAATAACCATTTGTCGGCTTCTTAAGTTTTCTTTTACCCAAATGTTTCATCACCGATTTTTGGATTTCTTTTTTGTCTGCTCGGCCGTTTCCAGTCAACGTATGTTTAACATGGAGTCCCTGATATTCAAAAATCGGCACCCTATAGGAAGCAGCGGTCGAAAGCACCACTCCCCTGGCTTGCCCTACCATCATGGCAGTCCGCGAGTTGGCTCCAAAGAATAACTGCTCTACAATAACACAATCAGGTTTATACTTTCCCAATAGTCTTTTTAGTTCCTTTTGGATACTATATAACCTCAGAGGCATTGCTCTTTCCTTGGGCGTCACAATGCACCCATAATCCACCAATTCAACTTTTGACTTTGACTTTCCACTTTGACTTTTTATAACCCCATAACCGGTAGTCGCCGTTCCAGGATCAATACCAAATATTATCATATATTTATTAGTAACTACTCAGTCTCTTTGACAAACTTTTATTGTTCGAGCGTAAGCGAGAACTTCTCACTTCGCCTTTCAGGCTCGTTCGAAGAATATTGTGTCAAGAAAAGTGAGTAGTTACATTTATTAGAAATTTGTTTCTAGAAACTGGAAATTGGTAATGGAAATTTGAGATTGGAAAATAGTTATAATTTATTCTCTATTCTCTATTTACTACTTTCCATTACAATTTTCTAATTTCCAGAAACTAATTTCTTCATACTCGGATTTCGTGCTTCGGATTTCGAATTTTACTTTCGCGGTCTCGGACCATCATATTCCACATCTTCCTCAGAAAGCCTTCTAACAGGTTTTTCGCGCAAAGCTTCTTCGACAACATGCGCAACCAAACCCGGTACTCTGGCAATTATAAAAATCCCCTTCCCTACCTTCGGATTAAAATCCATCTCCAAAAGTAAAACCGCGATTATCCCGTCAATATTTAGAGGTAATTTTTTGCCGCCTTTTGCCAATTCTTCTTCGACTTCTTTTGTGAACTTTACATATTTGCCATAAAATCCATATTTTCTGGCAAGCTCGATTAACCTTTGCGTTCTTGGATCAACTTCATAAATCCTATGCCCAAATCCCAAAACCCGCTTGCCAGCTTTGCTAAAATCCTCCACCAATTTTTTAACCCCAAGACCAGCCGGCGGGCAATATGTTTTAAAAGTTTCCATCGCACCTTCTATTGCACCCCCATGATATTCACCAAATGCCAAAATTCCTCCGGCAACTGCAGCTTGAACAGGGCTTCCGCCGGAATAAATATTTCGGGCAGCAACCACAGAGGCCGGTTCCACTCCATGATCGATGGCAATTGTTAAAATGGCCTCAAACATGGCCTCGGCATTTTTGTCCGGCATTTCGCCTTTTACAATCAAATAGATTGACTTGGCAAAAGAAGCCTCCCCGGCCAGCTTTGTCAGATCATAACCATAAACGTACGGCTTGCCATCAATGTGAGTAGTAATTGCCGTCCTGTAGGCGCGAGTCATAGTCATAGTATAACTGAAAGCCACTTTTGGATTCTACTTTTCTTGATTTTTTATTTTTCAGCTCGTTACAATACGCCTATGCAAGAAAGAAAACCAACAGCTTATCGCAAAGAAAATAGCCAGGCGTCCATTTCACTCACCCCCTTTAGAAAGTACGCTCGAGGTCAATTAGAAGAAGCTGGAAAGCCAGCCGATTTCGTCAATGCTATCTGTGGCCCAAATGGCTTCATCGACCTAGCCCATTATCGAACTCGAGTCGAAGATCCTAACGCACTTGAGGAACAAATAGAATCAAGAGCTGCAAGAAGATTCAATTTTGATTCAAAGCAGATACAAGAAGCAAAAGATTTGACGCAAGCTTATATTGATGAGTGGGACAAAATGGCCCCAGAACAAAGAGCTGATTTTTCCCAAAAAAATTCCCAAAAAAAGATTTCATCTAGAACAGCTCCACAAGGTAAACCCCTTTCTCTTTCCCCAGCAAAAGACAACGTTGACCCAAGTCAATTTGTAAAATTTTTTCGGTCAACTTTTGAGAACACAGTCCATCCTCATGTAAAAAAGTGGAGCGATACAAAAAAACAGGCATATCAAGATATTATTACCAGACTTCTTTTGGGCGAAACAGTTAGCCCCGAAGAAATTAAGGCTGCAGGATTTGAACGGTCTCAAATTATAAGAGCAGCCAAAAATGTTAGAGTAAAGTACCGTTTAACCCTTAGGTAGTCTTCAATATAATCGACACGTAACTTGCTAGTTCTTCCCAGTAGTCATCCTGGAAGGAGGCTGAAAGCCGACTGAGAGGATCTAAAAAGATTCTATCGCTACGCTCCAGAATGACGTCTACTGAAGAAAACTAACCTCTTACATCGACACTTCTTCTCCCACCTCGGGAGTAGAATTATATTGACACCTCGGGATTTTCTTACAAAGCCTTTTTAATCAAACTCGGGATATCTTCAAAATTCTGCGCAACAATTGCCCCGGAATCTTTCAATATTTTGATCTTATGTTCCATCGTCGCCTCTAGTCCCACAATTGCTCCGGCATGCCCCAAGGCCGTATCGCGCGGCAAACTTTCGGCAAATTTGCCAGCCAAAAAAACAATTAGGGGTTTTGTAAACTTGCCTTCCTTTATTAAATTAGCCGCTTCAATTTCCGCACTTCCCCCAACTTCTCCAAATGCCACAACCGCTTTTGTTTGCAAGTCTCCTTCAAACTCCAAAAGTAAATCGGCAAAGCTTGTTCCAACTAATAAGTCCCCCCCAATTCCTACAACCGTTGATTGTCCATATCCGGCATTGGAAACTAGCATCGAAAGCTCCGAACACATACCGCCGGATTTAGAAATAATACCGATTTGGCCCTTTGAAAAAACCGCGTCAGGATTCGGTCCGCCGATGGAACCAATCTTCCCCTCTCCGGGAGAAATTGCTCCAACCGATGCAGGACCAAGTACTTTAATATTTTTCTTGCGGGCGAAAGATAAAATTTTCGCCACATCAAAAACTGGCACCTTTTCGGCGAAAATATGCACCAGTGGAATCGAATTTTCAATCGCCTCCATGGCAGCCGGTAAAACCAAAAGCGGCGGCACGTATATCATCGATACATCCACCGGACCAACAGCATCAAGGGCATCTCTTACGGAGTTAAACACCGGCACAGTATCCACCTCTTGACCGCCTTTTCCCGGCGTCACCCCGGCCACCACTCGTACACCATAATCCAAAAGTTCGGAAGTCACCTGAGTACCAGATTTTCCGGTAATTCCCTGGATTAAGACTCGTGTTTCGCGATTTACTAAAATAGCCATATTTTTGAATTGAATTATGAACTCATCTCGTCATTCTGGAGGGCTTTAGCCCGATAGAATCTCTTTGTACAGATCTTTCCATTCAGGATTTATATTGCTAATGAGTTTTTCTTTTTTATATCTTAAAAGATTCTTGAGACTTTTTCTCTTTGAATTGCATTTTGTGGATCTTCAAAAATTTCGTAGTAAACGAGTTTAGTGAGATTGTATTTTTGAGTAAAACCTTCAACTAATTTATTCTTATGTTCATAAACTCGCCTGACTAAATTATTAGTAACTCCTATATAAAGAGCTGTATTTTTAATATTTGTCAGAATATATACAAAGTATTGCTTCATTTTTAGATTCTATCGCTCGTTTCACTCGCTCCAGAATGACGAGTCAGCTTACTTCATATTTCGAATTTTATATTGCTCAGAAAGTTCCACCATTTTCTCACACGCAACCGAAATCGGCGTTTCAGGACCAAACAAATGAATATCAAACCCTTCTTTCTTGGCCACTTTTTCAAGCATTTCATAAGCCTCCGCTTGTCTTGGTCCACCTCGGCGAATAACAATCGGATATTGCGGCTTGGGTTTGATCTGCACCAGCCCTCTGGCAAAACCGCTTAAAGTCTCATAAATATCCGTAAAATTGGCAACCGCTCCGGCAACTAAGCATCCAGACAGCCCCGCGCGAGATAACGTAATTTTCGTCAACTTTTCCACTTTTTCCGCTGGAGGATTTCCAGAATATTCCGTATAATTGGCCGGCGCACCCCCGGCTGCAACAACCGCATCCATCACCAATAAGCTCGCTCCGCCACCGGATGCCAAAATGGCAATATCTCTCGCTTCGCCGCCCGCTTCGCCGCCCGCTTCGCCGCGAGGCGAGCGAAGCGAGCGAGGCGAGCCATCAAGCTCTATAAAAACCGAACCGGCAGAACCGCGATAATCTTCAGCATCGATTTGTTTTGCTACAAGTTCCCGCTCTGTTGGCACCGCTGATATTGCACCCTTTGGCAAAACATCCAAATCCCGGTGTCGCAAAAGTCCACTATCATCCAAAATAATCTTGGCATCAACAGCAACATAACGATATTTGTCATTCTGGAGCGAAGCGATAGAATCTTTTCCGCCTCGAGATCCTATCGGTCGCTTCGCTCCCTCCAGGATGACATTTTGTTTAACCGGTGCCAGTGGATTAACTTCCACCAACCGGCAATCATATCGCCAAAACGCATCCCAGAGCCGCATTGCAAATTCATAAGGAATCCCATTTTTCAACAATTCTTTCTTGGAAGGTCCCAAATTCGGATCGATATCAATCCTTCTTATTAAATCGGGTTGATTTTTAGAAAGCTCCTCTATCTCTACTCCACCGCCTTCAGAAAATAAAATAAATGGAGTTTTAGTCAAAGTATCGTAATTTATGGAAATATATTGTTCTTTTTCAATCTCAACTTTTTGAGCCAAAATTATAAAGCGCACTTTCTCCCCATAAAATTCACAATCGAAGTGACTTTTGGCAAAATCAACAAGTTGTTTCTCTGTTGTACAAACCTTGATGCCACCGCCCTTACTTCTTCCCCCCGCCAAAACCTGAACCTTGGCAACAATCGGGAACTTTAGCCGTTTGCGGGCTTGTTTAATCTGGTCAATGTCTTCACAAACCACAAAAAAGGGGCTTTCAATGCCCACCTTGGAAAAAATTCTATGTCCCTCAAATTCGTACAGCTTCACCTAACAGCCGCCCTTCTCTTGAAAAGTTTTTCCGTGTAGCCGCCTTCTTTTACAAACTTTTCCTCGAGTGAGGCAATCTGTCGATCCAACAAAAAATTAGCTTGGTTTAAAAGCGTTATTAGCAAGTTGACGGCCTCAGTAGGGTTATCGGGGAGATTAGGGATATAAGGAACAGTTGCAGTTGATCTTTTCCGTATCGCCCTTATTTCCCTCATACCCCTTGTTTTTTCCACCGGCCAGAGTTCTATTTTGTGCTGCCTAGCATAATCTTCATAGTCTTCAAGTAGCTCTCCAAGTGACCCCCGAGATACACCTGCAAGCTTAATGTACATCTTCAAACTTCTTTCAAGATATCCCTCTGCAATATTCTGCTTACCAGACCTGGCCGCCTGAACCATTTGATCATGTGTCCTAGATTTGAGACTGATGTATCGATTACAAAATTCAAAGGTCAGATCGTAGATAATTGTCGCTAAATGGTAGCTTTTAAGGTACTTATAACCCACAAAATTACCCATTACTGTCCGATTTTACAATACTGGCGCCGCTAAACCAATATCCGTTACAATATCTGTGATGAAAGTCGAACTTGCCACAAAAGAAGACATCAATGGCATTTTGTCTCTCCAAACCCAAATTTACAGAGTCGACCTCTTGCCTGACAACGCCAAAATCATCCTTTCTCAACTTTTCGATTCCAACTCTTGCGATGTTTTAGTGGCCAAGGAGAATAACCAAATCGTCGGCTCAGTTTTCATTTTCTATCTTCCGATTCCTGCCCACGGCAAACCATATGCATTTTTAGAAGGCCTGGTCGTTGATAAAAATCACCGAAATAAAGGCATCGGCACTGCCCTTGCCCAAAAAGCCATCGAGCTTGCCCGCCAGAAAAATTGTTATAAGATGATTTTTACCTCCGGATTAAACCGACAAGACCTCCACAAATTCTACCAAAAACTTGGTTTTAGCAAATGGGGTTTTGAATTTCGCATGGATCTAAGCTAAAGAGACTTTGGCACCAACTCCTCTACCAACTTATAACCTCTTGTCTTCACCGTAACTATCTGGAATTTACTCTCCTTGCGCCTCAACTTCGCCCTCAGTCGCCAAACAAGGCGGTCAATAGCCCAGTCAGATATACCAACCTCCTCATATTCCGGCCAAACAGTTTTTATTATTTTTTCCCGCTCGCAAATCTCGCCGCGATTCGAAAAAAGTAACCCAAAAAGCAAATTTTCCTTCTTTGTAAAATCAACTGTCTCATCTACTTCGTGTTTAGCGTCCGTTCCCGCTAAATAGTGCTCAAAAAGCGGATTAAAAATTGCATTCTGCCCGTTTTTTGCTTTGACGCAAGCAGTATCCCACAAATATTGTGACGACCTCTTCTCGGCATCAGTTACTCTTTTGCCCTTTCTGATTTTCGCAAGAACTTCCTGCTCACTAGGGGTCAAACTTTCCCAAATTTCTTCGGAAAGTAGATTGACTCGCTCGTCTTGGGCAATCACGGCAAGCAGATTGTTTGCCTTGATTTTTCCTTCCTTCATTTTTGAGTTTAAAATAATAAGCGAAAGTTGCAAGCTTTGAACATGCCCCATACAAAGTAAAAGAATTTGTCTTAAGATTTTGGGATCAGGCTGCAAACCATATTTCTTTAAAAAAGTCCCCAGGATTATTTTTGCATCATGCTCTGGCGCTGGTTTTAAATATAACTTATGGGAAAACAGTGTTAAGTATTTTTTCTCAAAAAGCGGCGACGCGATCTCCCCAAGAGAACGCCAGCTTGTAAAAACATAGGCCAACTTCTGCCCTGTAGCGTCTACCAAACCTTCCAAATTGCCAAAAAACTCCTCGTTAAAAACCTCCTTTAACCTGTCTAGTCTTAGTAAAAAAATCGTTGGCAAAACTCCGTTTTTAACAATAAGATTAATAGCTTGTCTCAAATTTTCTATTGTCAAAAATAAATCATGGGACTGGATAGAATCCAAAAAAAGATCTGCAATTTCTTTTTTATCAGCAGGCCTAATCTCGGAAGTTTCCACGCTGTCAACAACCCGCTTAAAAGTCAAAATCCAAAATGGATAAATCTCCCGCTCTACCAAATCGTTCAGATCAACCGGAATAAAAAGATGTTTTTCACCATGATTAATGTATTTATCAACTATCTTTTTATGGTTCAAAAAAAAGCTCAAAAAATTGCCGATCCCCACATGCTTCATACCCAACACCTCAACACTGTTCCTAAACTTCAAATGCTCGCCAAGAGCTTTTGCATCATCCGCACGAAATTCCAAAGGATAAGTTGCTTCAACCACTGAATTTTGCATGGGATCTAATCATACTTCCTAAGACTCTCTCGTGCAAAGTCCAAGTTGATAACAACCTATAGTTTTGAGTTTTGAACCCTTTTGTCAGACAAATGTCAGAAAAGCGTTCAATAAGCGTCAAGCTGGATTTTTGAAAGCGGTGTATATTGAACTTGTGAAAATACCTAGGGCAGAACCAATGGTATTTTTTATTTTCGACTTCAAGAATACCAAGGGCTTTTAGCCCTCGGAAGTTTATTTATGACAACATTCAAAAATAAATAGTCATCTTATCCGCTTTCATAAGCGGATTTTTCTTTCAATGGGCGCCATAGAAACAGAACATTTTAAAAGAGTTATCCAAACCGCCTGGCAAAATCAGGAAGGCAAATTAGGTTATACCAACCCAAATGCTGTCGCTTCCGAAATTGCACCTCATATGCCTTCCGTTGCGCCTGAATACATCGCGAGGGCATTCAAGCGTATGCCTACACAAGACTTCCTTTATCCAAAAACCAAAGAAACTGTAAGGAATCTGCTCGAATCTGGCGATCACATAATTATATGGACACAGGGCGACAAAAGGACGCAATTATGGAAAGTGGCTACCTCTGGCCTTGGACAAATTCGACGAGAATTACCTTCCGAAAAACGCACACAGCTCCAAGTATTCGCAGATATAGATAAATTTTCTGCTATCCCCACAATACTCGATAATTTAGCTCAGTTTGACATCGAACAAGTTATTGTCGTCGATGATAAATCCGCAAACATTGCCAATTTAAACGATAAGTTGTTGCAATGGCAAGAAAATGGCCAAATCCCCGAAGGCGTGAACATAAGACTAGTCTGGATAAATCAGGGCAGAACTAAAAATCAAGTTCCACCAGGATACAGCCTAGACCGCTTTAAAAATCAATTCACCACCGTAGAAGACATAAGAGAACTGCCCACACTTAAGGGCGACGGTGACCACAAAACTGCTTGGCTTATTGACTATGACCATACTCTTGCCCAAACAAATAGTGCCAGGGAAAGTTTATTTCAAAATCTGGCAGAAGAGTTGTCTTTTGTTTCGCACATCTCATCTTTACGAGAAGCACAAAAATATTTGGGTGAACGAATACATGCAATACGAAGACTTAAAGGCGGAGTTTCCGGGTCTCAAGTATTTCGTCTTGATACTGATCGTGGATCTGTAGTTATCAAGTACAATCCTGATGAGCCAGAAAAAATTTCCCACGAAATTTCAGGCTATGAAATACTATCCGGTACGCCTTTTGGGACTCATATGCTTTCACCTCACCAGATATCTGAATCATCTGGAATCATCGCACTGCCCTTCTTTCCCGGTGTCTCCTTAAGAGAAGGCCTGAAAAACGGCACGCTGCCAACTCAAATGGCGCAGACTGTATTAAAAGAACTCTTAGCAATTAAACAAGAATGGTGGGCAAGCCAACCGAAACTTGAACCCAATGGCGACTTGGTGTCAATGCAGAGAAGAGAATGGTCAGACACTTTAGCAGGCGCAAATGAGGTACTTTTATATCTATCAGAAAAATTTAATATAGCTGTTGATGATTTAATCAATCTTCCGGTCGAAATAGATGGCAAGCGATATCCTTCAGTCAGACAAACTATCGAGGCTATCGACACTCTGCTTTTAGACTATCCGCCTTATGCTATACTCGACCACGGTGATACATCAGGAGGCAACATAATTATGGACGGTAAAAGCGGAGTATGGAAGGCATTAGACCCAGAATGGGCTGGGTTTGTCGATCCGGCCGAAGCACTAGTCAGGGACGTAAAATATGTTTCAACGACCACGGCAACTGGCTTTAATGTCGATGCCCATTTGAACGGTGGCACTCTCATATTGAAAGCAGACGTGATAATTCCACCGTCGTGCCAAGAAATGGAAACTTATGGAATGTCACAAGTCAACTCTATAGCACAAACTCAACAAGATCCAACTTTCGCAGAAAGATTCAAAACATATCTAGGCGGTTCACATCTTAGAGAAATGGCTTTAGTCCTCCGAAGATCTTCCCCTGAACTTGCCATTTTTTCAATGGCGAGAGCCGTCCAAGCAATCTCTGGATAAATGAATTCCAAAAAAACAATCATATTCGACGTCGATGGAGTTCTACTCGATACTGTTCCCTACCATTTCGCCGCCTGGAAAAGTCTCTTTGAGAAGAAAGGTATTAAATTTACTTTCAAAGATTATCTTTTAAAAGTCAATGGGCTTCCAAGGCTTGTTGGCATCAAAAATATTATGCCGAAAGCTCCTAAAAAAAATCTCGAGACTTTCGCTGCTCAAAAACAAAACTATCTTGTAGATTTGATAACAAAAAAACCACCCAAGCCTCTTCCCGGTGTTGTAAGATTTCTAAAAAAAATACAACAGAAGAACTTCAAAATGGCGGCAGCATCATCAAGCAAAAACGCTCCTCTCCTCTTAGAAAAATCAGGGCTAAACATTTATTTCCACGCCCAAGTCAGTGGCTCAGACTTCAAAAAACCAAAACCTAATCCAGAAATTTTTTTACTGGCAAGCCAAAGGTTAAAGGTTCCGCCAGAAAGGTGTATTGTAGTTGAAGATTCATATTTCGGGATTCTTGCCGCCAAGAAGTGCAAAATGAAAACAATTGGCTTAATGACTTCAAACGATAAAAAAATTCCAGGTTTAGCTGACATTACGGTAGGCTCATTACAAGATTCAAAAAAAATTATTGATTTTATTGAATCTCTATAGTGTGCATACTCGACGCCTACCTATGGCCAACTATAGGAAGGATCTCGAGCTTTTGCCAATTTTGCCAAAATAAATTCCCTTGCCAATTCTTCTTGCTCTTGCGGG
>JACPEV010000019.1 GCA_016183325.1 Candidatus Curtissbacteria bacterium | reverse complement strand
CCGCTAATTTGCAGGGTGAAAGCTAATTTCAAAAGGAAGTTTTACTGCCGTGGTTTTCTTTTTATAAACAGGTGAAAGTTATAGAAGAAATATGAACTACCACGACTTAACAGTCATGGTATCCTCAGGCTACGCCTTCGGCGAGTACGTAATTGTTCAATTCACCCACGGGTAAAAACCCGTGGTACTTGCGAACAATTATAGAGAAAGATACGGTGACAAAATGAAACGATCGTTTTGAATTGTCACCAAATCGAGTCCAAACTTTTGCACAGAAGATCAATCACAGCTTTCTAAATCCCTTTCTCCAAAATCGGCCGCATCGTTTCTGCTAGCATAAATCTAGTTTTCTTCCAAAAAACAGCCAGGCCAGCCTTGACAAAGATGAATATAAACAGTAGAATGTAACTACATCGTATATACGTGGAAGACACAATTTTACCTGATGTTTTGACATTTGAGTGGGATAAGGGAAATAGTACAAAAAGTTGGGTAAAACACAAAGTGTCAACAAATGAGCAAGAGCAAGCATTTTTTACTAAGAAAAAAATTCTTATCGAAGATAAAAAGCACTCTCAGTTTGAAAGACGGTTCCTTATGTATAGCGAAACAAGTGAGGGAAGAAAACTGATTATCGCATTTACTATACGCACAATAGATAAGCAGCAAAAAATACGACCTATCTCGGCAAGACCTATGAACAGAAAGGAGGCGAGATTATATGAAAAAACCCTTAAAGTGGCCTAATTTCAAAAATGAAGATGAAGTAAGAAAGTGGGTAGATAAAACCGACTTTTCAAAGTATCTTGAACCATCTGACTTTAAGAAGGTCAGCTTTCCCAATTTAAAACCAACAAAGCGCTTAATCTCATTGCGAGTAGAGGAATCTCTTATACAGAAAGCAAAACAAAAAGCAGAAAAGTTGCACATCCCCTACCAAACCCTCATGCGTCAAATTTTGCATAAAGGGCTAGAGACATAAACGCTGTTTGGCTATTCAGGGCTCAAATGATGGGCTATAGCAGTGAGCATGTCGAACTGACTATAGTAGTGAGTGAAATCGAACTACAATTTTCGAATTTCTAGCTCTCTCCTCCTTCTCAAATCCTCCCACTTCGCTGCATTTGTTGCCGCCAAATATCTCTAAATCCCCTTCTGGCAAAATCGCCCGCTAATTTGTAGGATGAAAGCTAATTTCAAACGGAAGTTTTACTGCCGTGGTTTTCGACTTAGTTCTCGCCGCAAAACTTATGATAGTTAAGCCTCTAATCTCTTTTGTTTTAGGATCTAAACGTGCCACAACTCCATCGTCGATTTCGTCAGATACGTCTTTTGCCGAAGGTTTGCCTTTTGAAATATAAAGAACATCAGCTTCCTGGTCATAAAGATAATTTAGTTGATTCTTAGAACTCATATTTTTCTCCTGTTTTAATTCTGTAAGTTGAGAAAAACGTCAAAATGAAATTTCTTTCATTCATCTTAATCGCCACAACAAGATACTTACCATTGCCAATTTTACTAAAGTACCTGTAAAAGAGCAACACATTTTTATCCAGTTTATCGATTCTGATTTCATCCGGATGTCGCTCAAAAATGTGCCTTTTTCTTTCTTGTGTAAGCTCAACAGTTTTCTCGAGAATGGTTTTGTATTTCACAATTTAATATCATTCATTCATATCATATCTTATCTTTACCGAACCGAAACTATCTTCAGTCAAACTAGCTTTGAGAATGTTCTATTCAAAAAACCAGCTCTCATCCACAAACACCCTTTAGAATTTCTCGGCCTCCTCTTCAAATCCTCCCACTTCGTAGCCTTTTTTGTGGCTAAATATCTGTAAAGCACGCGCTACTTTCAAAGATCTTTCCTTTTCTCTCATCCTCTCTTTAATGATTTAAATCATTAAAGTTTTCAGCTTCAAAAACTGCAAGGCGCTCACCTTCAAAGTAACTACTCACAGTTCTTGACACAATATTCTTCGAACGAGCCTGAAAGGCGAAGTGAGAAGTTCTCGCTTACGCTCGAACAATAAAAGTTTGTCAAAGAGACTGAGTAGTTACCCTTCAAAAGCCCCAGTGCATTATATGTCCAAATTACTAAATCCCCTTCTCCAAAATCGTCCGCTCTAATTTGTGGGGTGAAAACTGATCTCAAAGGGAAACAATTTTGTTAAATCAAATGATTTTCTGCAAACGCAATATTGGCAAAAATTCTTCCGGTGTTAAAATTTTTGTTTTCTTCCACTTATGATTAGGCAGCTCCAAAAGATCTTTATCCCGACTGACCAAGTAATCTGCCTCTGCAGTTTGTGATAGCTCTAAAAGAAAATTATCATTCGGGTCACGACAAATATTAATTTTTACTTTAGGTATAACCATATTCCCTTTGTAATCAAGAAATACATTAATCCTCTGAAGCATACTTTCATTCGCTCCTTTTTCTTGAAATTTTCTTAGTACTTCAGCGATGAGTTCAGGTGAAACAAGAAGTTCAAGTTTACTATCAGCAACAAGGTCTAAGATTTTCTCCGCCATGCCGCCGTACAAAAGTGCTGATAGATACATGTTTGTATCTAGTACGACCTTAAGCATTATCGGGTTCAATGACCTTACTGTAAAATTCCGCCTCGCTCACATTTTTTCTTTTTAGGCCTTTTTTTGCAAGAAGCTTATCACCAAGCTTTTTACCTTCACTTTTAAGATCTCGATACAATTTTCTGAGCTGCTGTTCGGTCTCAACACTGCTTATTTCTCGATAATACTTTTCAGATAATGCCAGTTTCAGAATTTCAGCTTCGGAGAGCACGTTATACTTACTGCGAAGATACGCCAATACTTTTTCTATTTCGGGCGTTTTCTGCAAACGTATTTGATTCATATACTACCCATTTTAGGGTATTTGATGTCATCGGTCAAGACGCAGCCTAAATCCCCTTCTTTCCAAAATCGGCCGCATCAACTTTAGGTAAATGCCGGGTTTTTGAGGTAAGTTGCAAAACTGATGCCGCGAGCATCGCGATCAGAAAGAATCGGATCAGCAATCGGCCAAATAATTCCCACGTCCGGATCGTTCCAAATCAAGGTCACTTCTGCCTCAGCATTCCAATATTCTGTCTGTTTGTAGAAAACCTCTGCCCAGTCGGACAAAACTTGATATCCATGGGCAAACCCCGCCGGAATATAAAGCTGTTTCTTGTTATCGCCAGACAACTCTACTCCGAACCATCTCCCGAATGTCCTAGATGATTTTCTCATATCAACCGCCACGTCAAACACCTTGCCCTGACTGCAACGCACTAGCTTTGAAAGCGGTGCTCGCTTATCTTGAAAATGCAAACCCCGCAAAACCCCAGACTTTGATCCCGAAAGTGAGTCTTGGACAAAAGTCAGATCAAGGCCAGCTTTGGCGAATTCTTGCTGGTTCCACGACTCCATAAAAAACCCCCGTTCGTCTTGAAAGTAATCGATCTCCACTTCGAAAAGATCGCTAATTGGAGTTCTAATAAGTCTTGTATTCATAAAGACCTTTTTCTGTATTTTTCCATATTTTTCGTTCATCTGTAAAGTCCATAATCTGATAATATATCCAAAGATAAACTACTTGTATTAAACTTCTTGATGAATCTACCAAAAGTTTCCATAATCTTTCCAAACTATAACGGCGGAAAAGAACCTCTAGACTGTATTAAATCAATTAAAAATCTTAACTATCCTAAAGAAAAAATAGCAATTATTACCATTGATAATGGCTCGACTGATG
The DNA here is from genome assembly GCA_016183325.1 of Candidatus Curtissbacteria bacterium. Lineage (GTDB taxonomy): Bacteria > Patescibacteriota > Microgenomatia > Curtissbacterales > GWA2-41-24 > JACPEV01. Next base: position 50,071 of record JACPEV010000019.1, on the reverse strand, counting down.
GTTCCAGCTTAAAGATTCAAAAAAAATTCCCTGAAGTTATTTTAATTAAAAATAAAAAAAATCTTGGTTTTGCTAAAGCTATAAATCAAGGCATCAAACTTGCCAAAGGTCAATACATCTTTATCACCAACGATGACATTGTCTTTGAAAAAAATAGCCTTAAAAATCTTATCAATTATAGTCAAAAACTCCACGACTTGGCAGTTCTTGGAGGAAAAATCTATCTCAAATCAAATCCTCAAAAACTGGCCTCTTGCGGCTACCACATGAATCCCTGGACTGGAAACGTCGGCTCTTATCAAGAACCCAATATAATTAAAGAACCCGAATGGATCCCTGGCTGTGCTATGTTAGTCCCCAGAAAAATATTAGCTAAAGTTGGACTTTTAGATGACAACTTTACCTACTCCTTTGACGATTTCGACTATTGCTTAAGGGTAAAAAAGGCCGGTTTCAAAGTCGTATATCTGCCCCAAGCTATATTTTGGCATGGGGAAAGCACCACGGCCAATCGCAACCGTAAACTTAAACATTATGGATGGTATCAAAGTAAACTCAGATTTGCTATTAAAAATTTATCGTTTTCAAACATCATCTCAATCCTCTTCTGCCAGATACTTACTCTCCCTTATATTGCCGTCACCCGTAAAGACCATCGGGTTATCCCTTTTGCCAAAGCACTCCTTTGGAATCTCCAAAATTTACGAAAAACATTAAAATATAGAAAACGGTAATTATGGTCGATCTCAGAAAAATTCTGGCCTGTCCGCGCTGTCAAACCAAATTAAATCCTGGCGGCTCAAAGGGGCGATGCCCAAAGTGCCAGTTTGCTTACAGATATCAAGATGGTATCTGGGAACTCTTATATATAACTGACAAAGAAACAAAAAGGTCGCAAAATCAGTATAACCACATGCACCAAAAGGTCTTTGAAGGCCCGCAGGACGGCTCCTACGAAATTCTAGGAAGATTTGCTCGGGGCAATCGCACTCTTGATATTGCCTGTGGTGACGGTTTTATCGAACAGTTTTCTGAAGAAACCGTCGGTTTAGAATTCTCTCTCAATGCCTTAAAAAACGCCCAAAAACTGGGTGCAAAAAATCTTGTTTTGGCAGATAGCCACCATTTGCCCTTTATTGAAAATGCCTTTGATATGGTAATCAACACCGGCAATCTTGAACAGTTTGCCAACCCCAATCTGGCTATCAAGGAAATGGCCAGGGTTGCCAAAATTCAGATTTTAACGGTCCATCGGGAATTCGACCTGCCTTTTGCCCCACTCATGCGCTTGGCTCTCACCCATTTTATGGGAGTAAAAAATCAGCCTATCGAAACACCTCTCAGATGGTCGGCACTAGAAAAAATGATAACCAATGCTCAATTAAAAATAATCTATAAAGGCTTTTGGACTCTGCCAGTAAACTTAGGGCGGGTTTTTAGCTTTTTGCCTACTTTTAAAAACATCCCGAGTTGTTTTTTTGTAATTAGTAGAAAATGATGGAAGGTCTCAAGCACAATTGGCAAATAGTCAAGTACAATGGCCTTAAAATCTATTATCTACCCGCATTAGATGGCGGGGGTCGCGATTTTGTGCATGATTATCAAAAATTGGTCAAGCAATTATTTGGGAAAGTCGACAAGGTTTGCGAATTTGCCTCTGGATGCGGTTTTATCGGCTTCTCGCTTTTAGCAAGCGGTCTTTGCCAAAAATTGTGCCTTATAGATGTCAATCCGCAGGCAATAAAATGTTGCATCAAGACCATAAAGTCAAACGGTCTTAAGAATGTTACAGCCTACGTCTGTGATGTTTTTGACAAAATCCCTAAAGACGCAAAATGGGACTTAGTTGTCGGCAATCCCCCCCATTTTAACGGCACCCTCAAGGAATATCAAAGAAACAAGATCTTAATCGATCCAGGATGGAGAATACATAAAGAGTTTTATAAGGGTATATCCAGATTTTTGTCTAACAAGGGTTCTGTCCTCTTAGTAGAAAATTTTAAAGGTTCATCGCCGAAAATCTGGCAAAAGATAATCAATAAAAATCATTTATCTTTTGTCAAAACAATACTACCGAAACGCAACTTCCTTCAAAAATTTAAAGAAATTATAAGGATAATTTACAGTCTAAAATGGCAAGATTTTAAAAACGCTTTTTCATTTTACAAAACAAGACAGAGAAAAATTAAAAATTACAAAATCCTAACTCAAATGTTCTCTCCACATTATTATGTATGGTCGAAAAAAAATATTTGATTACCTAAAACCGAAGGTCTCAGTGGCAATTCCGACTGTTTCTATCACTTTTCCCATCTTAAACGGCATAAATAACACCCTCGGCGCTCTTAAGTCAATTCAAAGTCTCAATTTTCCTAAAGACCGACTTGAGGTGATAGTCTTTGACAATGGCTCTTTTGATGGCTCAGCAGAAATAATCAAAAAAACCTACCCCAAAGTAAAAATAATCAAAAGCAAAAAAAACTTAGGCTTCGCCAAAGCAGTTAACATTGCCTGCCAAAAAGCCACCGGTCAATACCTCTTCATCACCAACAATGACGTCATTTTGGAAAGAAACTGTCTAAGATACTTGATAGATTATTTAATTCACCATTCCAAAACTGGCATCGTTGGCCCCAAAATCATGGATCTCGAAAAACCCCGCGAGGTTTTAGTTAAACCGCTCTATTACCATTTTTTTCTAGGAACATTTACCATGGGAAAAGTTACCAAAAACCCAGTGATCGTCGATTGGGTGCAGGGTTGCGGTCTTTGTATCTCGCGGTCTCTTTGGCAAAAACTCGGCGGCTTTGATGAAGGTTTTTTCTTCATCGGCGAGGAACTGGATTTTTGCCTACGGGCCAAAAAACTCGGATACCAAATCACCTATTATCCTAAAGCTATCCTTTGGCATTTTGGCGGCGCCACCGTGAACAAACCAGAAATGAGAGATTTTAAATATTTTGAAGACTACAAAAGCAAATTTAGCCTAATTTTAAAACACGCCAACATCGCCCAAATCATTTCTGCCTTTTTCTTTCAATTTTTAATCTTCACCCCATATCGATCGCTTATATTAAGAGAAAGAAGTTTCTTGCCAATGATTAAGGGCTTATTTTGGAACCTGAAAAATATTTCTAAATCTTTACACGAACGTAAAAAAAATACAAATGCCTGATCTTAAAAAGAACCTACCTAAAAAAACAGTCGAGTCAGTTCTTTCTTTAGATGCTATCTTGTTTACTATTTTAGCTTTTCAGTATTTAATCACCTCAACTGCAAAAGTCACCAGCTATATTTTTATTTCGACAATTATCGCTTGTATTATCTTTTATTTATTAATCGATCATTATTCAAAAATAAAACTAACGAGATTTGCTTTTAAATTAAAAAATATTACGTTTTTTCTGATTGTCTTATTATTAATTTATATTCCCGCAATTAAACTGATCTCAATAAGGATGGATAACACATCCCCAATCTTGATAGTTGATGGTGCTATCATGGTTGAAGAAGCATCAAAAAAACTTCTCGAATTTAAAAATCCATATTCAATAAGTTATCAAGATGCCCTTGCTAACTGGCCTTACAAGGTCGGTGATATTAAAAGAAATCCAACCGTCGATCATTTTCCATACCTTCCCGCTATAGTAATTATTAACTCAGCCGGATATTTGATTTTCCAAAACATTTTAGGGTTTTTTGATACAAGAATAATTTCTCTTATATTTTTAACTTGTAGTTTATATTTAATTTTCCGGTTCACCAAGCTACCTCAAAAAAAAATTGTTTTTGCCACCCTTGTCGCCTTTAATCCTCTTTTTATTTCCTCGTTCCTTTGGGGACTCAATGATATCTATATCGTATTCTTCATTCTGGCAACAACTTATGCTCTTAAAGCAAAAAAATATCAGCTCGCGATTGCGCTGTTTGCCATCGCAAGTGCAATCAAGCAACTTGCCTGGCCTCTTGCACCTTTTCTCTTCTTCTACCTCGCTAATTTGGATAAAAAAGCCCCAGTGGATAAAATTAAATTTTTACTCCAATCATCTAAATACGCCGGGGTTTTGTTTGCGGTCGTAGTCTTACCATTCGTTATCCAAAATCCCAAAAACTTTTGGGATGATATCTGGATCTTTTCAAGTGACACTACCGTCTTAAGCGGATATGGTTTCTCGGAAATACTTTATAACATGGGCATTATTCAAAGTCGCAGTGCCTATTTCCCTTTTGGTTTACTTCAGATTTTGATCGCAGTGCCAGCCACCCTAATTTTACTTTGGCGACAAAAGAAAAATAACAAAATCGGGCAAGTACTCCTAAATTACTCTTTGCTTCTTTTCCTGCTTTTATATTTCGCCAGAAACCTGAATCACAACTATATCGCCTATCTCTCAACTCTTGTAACTATCACTTTTTTTGTATCCAGCGAGGAATTTATACCCCGGAATAAAGTCAGAAATCAGCGAACCCTCTTAAGATAAGCCTTGGGGATTGGCTGTCACCAAATATTTCTCGCAAGATTTATCGACAACAAACTTTTGCTCCCTCTTCATAAATTCCATCACCGCTTCATACGGACCGGGCCCATAACTCGCATAAATAGGATGCCCACCAACCCGCCGTATCCTCGACAATCAGATATTGTCTAAGCGAAACCAAACTAGAGTAGATGCGCAGTTCCGAAAATACCACGAGTTTCGCACTAAACTACTTTCATCTGTCATTCTGGAGTGGCAACGACCACGATAGAATCTTAATTCTTAAAGTAGATCCTATCGCTTCGTTTCACTTCGCTCCAGGATGACATCATGTGCGAAACTTGTGAATACATGATCGCAGCTATGATCCGAATCCAAAAGCGCAAGCACCTTTTCCCCTTTTTGGATCTCATTCGTAACAGTGTAAACAATTTTTTCCGAAATAAATAAGTTCATCTCTTTAAAGATTCCGGAGCTATCTTGCACAAAGTAAATTCGTATCTTTCTTATTTTCAAGAGTGTAACTCCTCATCAAATAATTAATTTTACTTCTAATTAATCTTTGTTTTCTTTCGTTGATATCCCAGAGACGAAATCCTAAATCTTCGAGTAACTTTAAAAATTTTAGAGGGTCGTCTCCAGAAGAAATTATTCCTTCTGGCCAAAATTCTGTCAAAATTTTAATATTTTTATTTTTTTTGAGCATCACTGCCATTCCCTTAAGTACTTTCATCTCCGCACCCTGCACATCAATCTTTACAAAATCTATCCTGCCGCGATAATTTTTAAAATAAGAATCTAACGTTATTACTTGTACAAATACAAACTTTCGATTTTCCCAAGTCTTATAGACTCTGTGGTCGGCTTGGCTTGAATTTGAGAGATAGAGGCGAGTTCTGCCATAAAAATCAGCAACCGCTTTCCGTTCACAAATTACGTTTTTATAATTGTTTATACGTACATTTTTAACAAGCAGTGAGAAATTATTTTTGTCCGGCTCGAATGCAAAAACTCTCCCCGAACTACCAACTAATTTTGCAAAAATCAAACTATAATATCCGATATGGGCCCCCACATCAATAACTACTTGCCCAAGTTTGATATTTTTTCTGACAATTGTCGTTTGCAGAGAGATATCGGTTGGGGTTTTAAAAAGTCTTAATGAGTTATTCTTGTCAAGGAAAATTTTATGGCCTTCAAATTCTAGGATCTTCGGTTTGAGAATCATCATTAAGAAGTTGTGCAGAGTAACAAATGCCGCAAAATCTAAATTCATTTGCGAAAGATAAAACACAACCGCTCGATAAGCCCTAAAAACTCTGCTTTTCAAACTCATCCAAACAGCCATAAACCCCCTCAATACCTGAAATTATAAACTTTCCAGGTATCAATGGAGATTGGAATGAACTTGCCCGCCTTAGGCCACCATCCCAAAACTTCATGGCAAACAAGTCCGCGCCACCAGCAGGAAGCTGCTATTGCCGCATAAATCTCGCTATACCTGCAATATCTTGAGTTCTCGGGACACTCTAAATATAGATCTTCTTTTTGAATGATGCCCAAATATTCATCAAGTGACTTTTTAGGCGTCTCTGCTTTTGTAAACCAGAACTTTTCATAATATACACCCAAATCCTTCAAGTGGATTAAATTAATCGGATAGACAATCAGATGATGCAAAACCAAAAGCGACAAAATCAAAATGTAAAATTTTCTAAATCTAAGCTCTGTCTTAGAAGAAGTTAAATAATGCCAAACTAGAACAAAAAAAGCATAAATTGCGGCCAGTATCGGCGTAAACCTGCGCATGCCAGGCCCCATATCAGGAGTGAAGTAAGCTACTGTGACGTTAAAAACCACCACAGACCCAATAAGCAAAATCAACGCTTTGTACTTTTTGTTTTTAAAAAGCTTAAATATAAACCACACAACAACCAGAAGAGTCAAGATTGGGTAAAAATCAGAAAAATCTACTTTAGAGACTTCAAAATGGTATCCCCCAGATCGGTAAAAAAGGTAATAAAGATTGAAAGCGAAGTTTTTAATAAACGTAAAAATACTAAAATCAAAATAGCCGTTTCCCCTAAATAAACTCCCTACCTGCCCTACCGAATCATAAATAAGAACCTCTTTATTTTTTACATACAGGATTACTGCTAAAAGTGGTGCCAAAAACCCCAATAAACTAACTGTAATATTCACTAAAAGAAAACCTTTCGACTTACTACTCTTAATCAACCTGTAAAAATAAGACAAAAACAATGCAGGTAAATAAAATAGGAATGTGGGGTAAGCCAACCAAGAAACCATTACCAAAAACCAGAGTAAAAACGTTCTTATTAGAATTTTCGATCTAACCAACTTCTTAAAATCGATCGACAAAAGCAAATAGGCACAAATTGGTAACAGTAATAGATCAATTCCAAAAGCACTCTGAAGAATGTTCAAATAAAGCAATGTCGGCGAAAGAAAAGTCACCACAAGCGGCACAACAGCTCGCCACCTACCTAAATATTTCTTGAGAACACCCCAAAGACAAAAAAGTGAAATTGCGAAGATTCCAAGTTTTACAAACTTGGCAGCAAAAAGAGAAAAGCCAAAAAGGTTATAAATAATGAGCAAAAACAAATTCCAGGATACGCTTGCTCCTCCCTCAAACATATAGCGAGAGTTTAGCCAGAAAGGATTTCTTACCGATTCTGAAAGTTCTTCATATCTTATTTGGTTTGTGGAATTTAGAGTAAAGAGAAATTGCAGAAAAAAAAGCAATGCTAATATAAACCAATAAAAGAATGATCCTCTAATAATTATGTTAATATTTGCCATTGGTACAACAAATTATTGTTAAGTCTCACATAAATTAAAACTGTCTGTAAACAAGATGCTTTTGCTAGTCTTCCTTATCGGTATTTTATTTAGGCTACTAGCTCTTAACTTTCATGATTTTTGGTTCGACGAGGCCATAACCTATCATTTTGCCAGATTGCCAGTTAAAAATTTACTAGAAGTTGTTCTTGCCGACAATAACCCCCCACTTTATTATCTTCTGATCCATTACCTAGTCAAGATAAGTCCAGATGAGTTAATCTTGAGACTACCTTCGCTGCTTGCAAATTTGCTGTCGATTTTGGCCCTCTATCATTTCGTCAAGACCAAAATCGACAAAAGAGTCGCCACTGTTTCGGCTTCGTTGTTTGCTGTCTCCCCACTTTCCATTTACTTAGCCACAGAGGCCAGGCTTCATTCACTTGCCTTGCTTTTTGTCACCTTGATTATTAACAGTTTTTTTAAGCTTCTTACCAAACCCTCGCCTGTTAACATCGCAATTTTTATTTTTTTTACCACTCTTGGCCTCTACACCCAATACTACATTATTCTCCTCCTTTTGCCTCTTACCTATATCATCTACAGCACCAAAAACCATCTCACTTTTGGCAAATGGCTCACTATCGCCTCCATCCCCCTGTTGACACTGGTGCCGTGGCTCATCTTATCAACTCAAACTCCCCACAGCGGCTGTTGGTGCCCAAATACTCTTTTGTCTCTCCCCGCCAGTCTCGTCGCCCCCACCATTGCCGGCGTGGGTAATGTCACCATGCGTACCTTCCCCAATCTTCCACCAGCAATTTTTGCTCTATTTTTGACAACCTCTTTGCTCACTTTTGTCATGTTTGTAAAGGGAATCCCAAAGTCCAAAGTCTTGCCAGCGATTTATTTAATCCCGCTTGCCGCACTTTCCACCGCTGGCTTATTCTTCCCAGTCTTTTCGCCTAAGGCTTTTTCAATCACAAGTCCAATTTACTTTATCATTGTCTCCTTAGGAATTACCTCCTTTAGCAAAAAATATTTGGGTCCCTTAATTTTCTTATTGCTTACTCTTATCTCGGCAATTCTTATTACTAATCCGTTTTTTAGAGGTGAAAAATTAAAAGAAGCTTCCGAAATTACTAGCCAAAGGTCCGCAAAAATAATCGCCCACACCTCAATTTTGACTTATTACCCCTTTAGATACTATCTTCCAGAACATAGAAAAAATATTATGCTAACTGCCAATCCGCTCACCGAAAAAACAGTTAATTTAATCGGCGGCCAAAAAGAATCCGCAGGCAATTTAAATGATTTTTGGCTGGTAGAAAAAAGGGGGAGTGAGTACACCCTGGATAATTTTACTCAAGCTGAAATTTTTGCAATTGGCGATATTTCTGTTAAATTTATGGTTGGCAAGAGCAAATGAAAAAATTAAAAATTGCTATCCTTACAGAAATCATCGACTATCATTCAGGGTCACGAGCTCCCCTTCAAATCGCCAAATATTTGGCAAAGTTACAAAAAATTACAGTTTACGCCTATGATCACCAAAAAGATCCAAAAGTTATCGCAGATCTCAAAAAAAATGGGGTTACCACCATCCTCATAACTACGCCTAAAATACCGCCAGTTTCCAGATATTTGGCTGCCTTTAACCTGACGCAAAAATTAAGGTCGCATTCTCCAAACGTAATTCTCTTTGCAGGTACTCTGACTTCTTTTTTGGCCGCCAAACTGACAACAATTCCCATCATCAGAATTTACATGGGTACCCAGCTCGATGCTTATTTGGAAAAAGTTTTCCCCCAAAAAATAACTTTCCTTGATAAATTACTAAACTTTTTAGCCAACTGCTATATTTTCGCCACCAACCTGATCACTTATCGTCTCTCTGATAAAATTGTGGCCATCAGTCACTATGCAGCCAGCGAAGGCAAAAAATTATACGGACGCGCCGTCGATAAAGTCATCTATTTGGCCAGCGATCTGGCGCCAACTACCGGCCACAAACTACCGGCCACCAACTACCGGCAAGAAATTGCCATCCTGGCAGTCTCCAGAATTACTCCCTACAAGGGTTTCCACTTAATTATTGACGCCTTAAAAAAAATCGGCACAACCCCAAAAATCACCCTGACGATTATCGGTTCTCAACCTCGCAAAAACTATCTTGATTATTTGCAAAAAGAAGGCCAAAGTCTGGCCAAAATAATCGTCAATGCCAGTGATCAAACTTTGGCCCAAAATTATCAAAGCTGCGATTTTTATGTCACTTGTGACCAAAATCTTTACTTCGGTCTGCCAATCTGCGAAGCCGCTACTTTTGCCAAACCGACAATCGCTCTTGACTATGGCGCGGCCAACGAACTTATTATTCACGGAAAAACTGGCTATATTGCTAAAAATCAACGCGCGCTCATATATTATTTGGGGAAACTTACCAATAATCCCCAATTGGTTCAAAAACTTGGGAAAGAGGCAAAAAAATACACATTTGCAAAGTTTAATTGGCAAAAAATTGTCAAAGACTACCAAGAGGTAATTGACAAATGAGCCAAAAACCTATCTACATTCTTGGAATTTCCGAAAGCCACACCGCTAGCGCCGCTCTTCTAAAAGACGGGCAAATTATCGCGGCAGCCGCAGAAGAACGCTTCACTCGCCAAAAACTTCAGCCTGGCATACCCAAAAATGCTATCAAATTCTGCCTTGATCTTGAAAAAATCAACCATTCAGATTTAACCTCTGTTGCCATCTCCGATATCACTCCGCCAATTTTTGACCAACATAAAATCGCCGGTAAGCCTCAACAATATTCTCCACTTACCAACCTTCTGTTTGATCTTGAAGAAAGTATTGAAAGGCGCTTCCCGCCTGCAAGATCTCTTTTTTTTAGCCTCTACAAAAAGATCAGAAATTTAAACTTACCCATCTCTCAACAAAAAAGACAAAAAGCGCTTCAGAGAGTTATTCCCCTTCCCCAAGAGAAATTTTCTTATCTTAACCATCACACTTGCCATGCAGCTGCCGCTCTTTTCTCGTCTCAATTTCCCAAAAATAACCAGCCAGTGTTAGTTTTCACCGCCGATGGCGTCGGAGATTTCGAAAGTGCCACCATCCATAAATACCAAAATGGTCAGCTTAAAAAACTTGTTTCAATCGATTCTCAACAATCTCTAGGCTTTTTTTACCTGCATATCACCCAGTTTCTAGGCATGAAACCCATTGAGGATGAATATAAAGTCATGGGTCTTGCTCCCTATGCTAAAGGGCAAAATCAAGAAATTTACCAACTTTTAAGACCATATTTCGATTTTAAGATGAACCAAAATTGTTGGACTATTAAAGTCAACGAAGTCCACCTTGCCAGAAAGCTACCACAACTCCTTGCCTACAGGCGTTTTGATCAGATTGCAGCCGCCGCCCAAAAAATCACCGAAGAAATTCTCAGTCTTTGGGTCGGTGGCGCCATCGATTATTTCCAAATCGCCAATATCGCCTGCGGCGGAGGCGTTTTCGCAAACATCAAAGTCAATCAGAAAATTTCAAAGCTTCCAAACGTCAAAAGTGCCTTTTTCATGCCTTCCCCCTCTGACGACTCCAACGCCATCGGGGCAGCTTTCTATGCCTATTTCGAATCAACCGCATCTATTCCTAAACCACTAGAAGATTTATATCTTGGACCCTCTTACACAGTCGACCAAATTGAAAAAGAACTTACAAAAAACCAAAAAAAATACAACATCCAAAAACCCAAGGATATCAATCAAGAAGTAGCCGATCTGCTCTCAAAAGGTGAGGTTGTCGCTCGCTTTTCCGGCCGCATGGAATTTGGGGCAAGAGCCCTCGGTAACCGATCAATCCTTTCCAGACCAGATAACTTATCAGTCGTATCATTCATAAATAATGCCATAAAACAAAGGGACTTTTGGATGCCCTTCGCACCGACAATCTTACGGGACAGAGCCCGTGATTATCTTGTTCTGCATAAAGCTGACTCTACCTTTATGAACGTAGCATTTGATACCACAGAAAAAGGCAAGATTGATCTTTCTGCCGCAATTCACCCATACGATAAAACCACTCGTCCCCAGATATTGGATAGAGACGCAAATCCAAAATACTATGACCTTATCAAAAAATTCGAAAAATTGACTGGCATAGGAGCCGTCTTAAACACCTCCTTCAATCTTCATGGTGAGCCAATTGTTTGCACGCCCACTGACGCCCTCAATACTTTTAAAAAATCTAAACTTAAATATTTAATAATCGAAAAATGGTTGATCACCAAAAGATAAAAAAGTATTACGATAAAGGCTATTTTGAAATAAGAGACCATATCTCTCCACCCTTAGTAAGCGCCCTGGAAATTTTTATGAAAGAAAGAAATCTTAAAAAAGTTTTAGACGTTGGCTGTGGCACTGGTCAGGCTATCAAGTTTTTAAATGACCACGGATTCAGCGGCCAAGGATGCGATATTTCAAAAATAGCCGTTGACAAAGCCAACAAATTAAATAAAAAAAATGTGGCCAAAATTGCTTCGGCAGATAACCTTCCATACCAAAGTAATAATTTTGATCTAGTCATAGCCTTATCGGTAATTGAGCACCTATCTGCTAAGATTACTAAAAAGTTTTTACAGGAAGCTTACAGGGTATTAAAAAAAAATGGTTATATTTTTATCGTAACCCCCAATTTCTCAACTCCGATCAGATATCTTCAAGGCTCTCACTGGTTTGGCTACAGCGACCCCACCCATCTCAACTTCTATACACCCCACAGCCTTGCCAGTCTTCTTAAAAAAGAGCAGTTCAAAAAAATAAAATTATACTTTAGGGTTGACAGCAACGTCTCCTTTGATTGGGAATTACCGATCAATCTCAACAAATTGCCAAAATTTATTCGATCGTCAATTGTATTTTTGTTATTTTCCACACCTTTTAGTTTAATAAGAAATAGCTTTTGGATCGCAGCCCAGAAAAAAACAATTGACAATTGACATTTGACAATTAACAAAAATGGAAGCCGAACGTTTTTTGATTGAGACAATGCTGGCGTACTCATGAAACCGTATGAAAAATAAAATCAAAATCGCCATTCTTATTGATTTACTTATAGCTGGAGGAGTTCAAAAAACGGCTATTGAGGAAGTCAGGAACCTCAGAAAAATGGGTTTTAACGCCAGCCTTTTGGTTTTGATGCGCAAGGGATTCAGCCAGAAAAATCGCTATCTGGTCAAAAATATTCCTTTTGCATTTTTATCAGACAGATACCCAAAAGTCTTGCAAAAAAGTTTCCGCGTCCCTTATTTTAAATTCCTCTCAACGCTGCACCTTTTTAGTCCGCTAGTCGCTCACTTTTTCGTTTCATCTGGTGAGTTTGACATCATCTTGAGCCATGGAACAACTACCTCCTTCACTGCCTTGTCGCTCTTGTATTTCAAAAAAATCCCTTATCTGGTGATGATTCACGACCCTATGGCTTACATTTTCGACAAAGTTTATAAAAAAACACCTCTTGCGTATCTTTGGCCGTTGGCAAACTTGTTAATTCCCATCATTGAAAAACGCATCGTCAAAAATGCCGCTTGCTGCTTTGTAGCCTCCAAGGTCCACGCTCAATTTCTCAGGTTACACTACGGTATCAGTCCGATTGTTCTTTATCTGGGAGTCAAACCACAAAAATCAATTGTCATACCTCACGGCAATAAAGTCTTGTCTCTAGGCCGTTGGGAAAAAGAGAAAAATATTGCCACTATTTTGGATCTGGCCCAAAATTTACCAAAAACCAAATTTATCGTCGCTGGCAGTTGGACAGACAAAACCGATCTCGCGTGGTTTAAATCCGAAATCAAAAAAAGAGGTCTGGAAAAACAAATAGAACTTATAATCAATTATCAAGAGGAAGAACTGCCAAAAATCATGGGTCTTGCCAGTTTTTGGGTCCACCCCAATTTTGAAGCCTTCTCGCTTTCCGCAATCGAAGCTGCAACTCATGGTCTACCTATTGTTATTCCGGACAAATCCGGCGTTACCGAACTTTTCAAAAATGGCATCCACGGTTTCTTCCCCAAAGCAAACGACAGTGAGGGCTTACTGGAGGCCGTCAAGTATTTGATACAAAATCCCCAAAAAGCCCGGCAGATGGGCGCAGCTGCCGCCAAAATTGCCCGCCTGTATACTTGGCAAAGACACTCAAAAATAATTGCGGCAGCACTTAATAATTTCTTTAAACACTAAAATGGCCAAATTTGCCAAAATAATTGTCGTTGAATGCGGCCACCTCTCAAAAATTGCCATTTCCGGTGGCGATTTATTAACCAAGCCCATGATCCCCTACCTGATAAATAATTATCAACTTGAAATTATCATCCCCCAAATTGCCAAAACACATTGGCAAGATCATAAAAACTTAAAAATCATAAAGATTCCTTCAATTTTTTTAGAGAATTATGTAAATCCTTTCACCGTTTTTCTAATCTATATTTATAGATCGTTCTTTATCCTCTACGTTATTTACAAAATTAAAAGACCTTATTATCTCTACAGTACCACCAATGTCTTTGTCGATATACTCTCGCCATTTATTATCAAAATGTTCAGCAAAGAAGTTAAATGGATTGGCAGAATCCATCATTTGGTTGAATCCCCACATCAAAGGCCGGGTCGCTTTTTGGTCAACCTCGCAAGCTTCATTATCGATAGGCTCACCCAAAAACTACTCAAATTTTCGGATCTTATTATTATCTTAAATCAGAAGCTCAAAGCTGAACTTATCAAAAGAGGCTTTCCCGAAGCCAAAATAGAAATTCTACCACCCGGTGTAGACTTTGCTTATATTAAAAGTATAAAACCAACCCCCCAAACCAAAAGTTTTGAGGCGCTATTCATCGGTAGAATCCATCCCACAAAAGGTGTACTTGATCTTATTCCGATTTGGAAAAAAGTAATAGCCAAAATTCCCAACGCTCGTCTGGCAATTATCGGTGAAGGTGCAATCGGCGATTTAATCTCAAAACTAAATAAGCAGATTTCCGAAAATCACTTACAAAAATCCATCTCTATTCTTGGATTTGTCCCAAAAAATGAACTGATCAGTATTCTTAAAAATTCCCGTGTATTCCTCTTTACAGACCATGAAGCTGGCTTTGGGCTAGCTATGCTGGAGGCCATGGCCGCGGGCCTTCCCGTGGTCGGCTATGATCTAGGAATTCTAGGCTCTGTCATCAAATCGGGCTATATTAAGATTCCTAAATATAACTATCATCTCTTTGCCCTAGCAGTCATCAAAATTCTGGCCAGTCGCAAACTCCAAAAAGAACTTTCACAAGAAGCTCAAAATGAAGCTTGCAAATTTGATTGGCAACAAATTACTCAAAAATTCAATCGTCTTATCTCCTCACTTCAATTTTCCCAGGATCATATATAAACTGTATCTATGGCCAAAATACTATTTACCATTTTTCTCGGTTTACTAAATTTGGCAATTTTTGTGGTTGTTAGTGTCTTAATTGTCCAAATCCTTTGGGTCATTTTTGGCAAAGATTATGTTTTTTGGAACGATATTATTGGCAGCGACTATTTTAATGCTTTAACTTACCTCATTTACTTCACCAAATACTTGCCTTTTCCCCCAACCGGCTACTTACCATTTTGGAATGAAGGAATGCCCCAAATTGGAGGCTATCCCTTTTTCTCCTTTTATCTCGTTCAACCTTTAACTAAATATTTTGATCTTATGACCTCGATGAATTACTACTCCTTCGCCACACTAGCCTTATTTTTCATCGCCAGCCTAGCCCTCTTTTGGCAAGTCTCCAAAAATTGGATTATTTCAGTCGGATTGGTCGCAATCTTAATGTCCACAAGAGCTACTTATTATGCCTTAACAACCGGAGGGTTCATTGCTTCTGCCAGCAGCCAATGGTACTTGCCACTAGTCTTGTTTTTTATCTTTCGATTTGCCGAACACTCACAAACTCACTATCTCATTCTAGCTTCGATTTTGACTGGTCTATCACTAGTCCATCAAGCACCAATTAACCTACTTCTAACTTTTATTCCTGCCATTATTACCCTTTCCTTATTGCCAAATTTTAAATTTGGTAAACGACTAAGAAACCTGATTATTTTTATTTTGATTTCATCACTTATTGGCTCAATTGGTCTCTATGTCATCTTCTTACAAATGTTTTTAGGCTCTGGTACTGGTTCTTGCCAAAGTACCCAGTGTTGGGGGGAATACCCAATCCACCTTATCAGGTGGCTCAATCCATTGGCACCCCTTGTGTCAACGGCCAGTCTTTTTGTAGTAGTCATTCTTGTACTTTTTAGAAGAAAAATCAGCCTGTCCTATCTTTTGGCACCGCTTGCCATCTTAACTTATTTTGTTATTTATGCCACAGCCGCTTATTTCAAACAAATAAACGGACTGGCCAATGTTATTTTTCCAACGCGTGTCTTCTGGGCTGCCAATTTGGTTTTATTATTGATCGGTACTGCCTCTTTCTATCTTATTGGCAAATACTCAAAAAAGGTCTCCTATTTTCTGTCTCTAATTTTTACTTTAATGATTCTTTTCGTAATTGTTCAAAAACCTATCGATATCCACAAGGAATTTACTGCGACCGTTCCCATGGAAGTTGAAAAATATGCTATAGAAAAGTTTAAAACGCACGAGCTTTCAGAAGTCGTGCCCAACTGGGTCTTAGACTTTGATAAAAATTGGCGAATCGACATTTCCTCAAGCGGCCTTGTCCAGTGGTTCTACATGGTTTCTGAGTCTCCGACAGTACGTGGCTACTCCAACCATCCGTTAGGAATTCATCGCGACTGGCAATATTTTCTTGGCACCTCCACACGCAATCTATCCCCAGATCTCGACCAAGAACTTGCCAAAAATCGCGCGCTTTTTTTAATTGATGCCTTTGGCATTGGCATCTTTGAAGGATTTGAGTCAACCTATCCAGAATTTATTAAAAATGATTCCCAAATTATCGCAAGATTCGACAGCAATCCTTACTGGGCACAAATCTCAGCAGATTTTTCATCCCCTATCGTTAGCGCTACCAATTCTGCGCCAGTTCTCTTCATCGGAGACGACTTTGGCTATCAGAATTTCATCCGAATTCTGGCCATGGTTAATTTAAATTCAAAGTTCGTTGTCCCCATCCACGGACCCAAGTCACTTGCCAAAATATCAGCCAAAGAGCTTGAGCTCTTTGGCGCAGTCGTCCTTTATCAATACACAGGTAAGCTTGATAAGTTAGATAACTACCTCAAAAACGGCGGCAAGGTATTTATTGATCTAGGCTCAAACGATAATCGTGGCCAAAAATTACCAAAATTCCTCCCAGTTGAACATCTTAATCTCGTGGAATCGAAAGGCAGCAGTTGGGGGCCAACTGATTCGCAGATTTTGCAAAAAATTGATCTTGACAAATTCTCACAACTTTCTTATAAGGGAGACTCATGGAAATTAAATCAAGCTTCAAAAATAAAACCAGGCGCAAGCCCAGTTCTCTTATTTAATGGTCAACCAGTTATTGTTTCGCACCAATATCAAAAGGGCCGAGTGATATTTTCCGGTCTCAATTTACCTTTTCATATTGTTGAAAACAACAACTTGGAAGAGGCTAAATTACTCAAAAATATTATCCTTGCGCTGGTCACCCAGCCAACCGTGGCCACCGGCAATTACCAAGTTCAAAGACCAAAACCTGGATTAATTGCAGTTTCCGGCAAAGGATTTACGGGGATTAATTTCAAAGAAAACTACCATTCTGGTTGGAAAGCCCGCACTAATGGTCAAAATCTTAAAATTTATAAAGCCGGCCTTGATTTTATGTATATCCCGACAGGCAGTGCAAGCACAATAATGCTTGAGTTTCGGGGCAACTTCTTAACTTGGGGTTTATATTATCTGGCCATAATCTCACTGGCGGCAAGCTTAATATATTTACTTTTTTCAAAACCCATCAATTTCATATTATTACTTGGACTCTCAAAACTGCGGAAATTTTGGCAGTCTAGTTTGCATAAAAAAATCAGCAAACTGTTGGATGAAGAATAAACTTCCGAGGGCTAAAAGCCCTCGGTATTCGTCCGGCTTTGCCGGACTCAAAAGTATGTTTTCTCTTCAATTCATCCGAGGCCTGATAGGCCTCGGTATTCTTGAAGTAGAAAATAAATTTTATGGCAATTGTTGACGCTGTTTTGTTCTACGATGAACTCGATCTCTTAGAGCTGAGGCTCCACGAACTTAATAAAGTAGTCGATTGGTTCGTAATCATCGAGGCCAATCGAACATTTTCTGGAAGGCCCAAACAGATGAATTTTCACCAAAACCGCCAAAAATTTGCCGCCTTCTTGCCTAAGATTGTCTATTGGAAAGTCCTGGACATGCCCGCAGGAGACGACCCTTGGGTTCGAGAAAAGCATCAAAGAAACGCCATCGCTCGAGCGCTCAAATTCATGGGCTTGCAAGAAGATGATCAAGTGCTAGTTTCTGATGTGGACGAAATTCCTCGTGCCCATGCGGTCAGCAAAGCAGCCAGCTTAAAGCAACCCGCGCTCTTCGAACTTCGATCATTCTACTATTATGTCAACATCCGTTGTGTAAGATGGCCTTGGTGGCGGGATCTGCGCATGGCAAGCGTCCATGATCTTTTGCCCGAACCGCAGCATCTGCGTGACAAACCCGCAAACGAGGCTAGTTTTCGCATCATACCAGACGCTGGTTGGCACTTCAGTTATCTGGGCGGTGTCAAGTGTATCCAGCGCAAAATTGCCGCGTTCAGCCACCATCGCGAATACGACAAGCCCCAGTTCACCAATGCCAAACACCTCAAAAAGTGTTTGCGCGAATTTAAAGATCTTTTTAATCGCAAAATAGATTGGCAGCGTGTTCCCTTAGATGATACCTATCCGCAGTATCTACTGGCAAACCTGAGCAGATTTAAATATATGCTAGCACCCTAGTCAATTGTCTCTCCTGCTAACATTACCCCAGTTTGTGGCTAAATTGTCATGCTGAACTTGTCTGGAGTCTAAAGACTCCGACCTGTAAGGTTTCAGCATCTGGATCCTGAAATGAATTCAGGATGACAGATGAAAGTGGGGTAATGTCAGTCTCTCCTGTTATTCTTCTTCCTTTTCCCACCATTTTCCGACAATCTTAACTACTCGCTTAACAAAAGAGCCCAGTATCAATCCTTTCAAGATTAAATAATCTAATAATAATAAAACAGTCAAAAAAGAAATAAAGACCATGATTTTATCGCCGCCTGATCCCAAGAAGCGCAGTTCCACCGTTTTTGCCCCTTCGGGCAAGGGAATATACATATATCCAGGAGAAGCGGGGCCAGCCGCAAACATTGGCAAATTGCCCCTTTTACCACTTTGACTCTCAACCATCTTAGCCACCCAACCTGGATAGGCTTGCTCCTTAAAAAGTATGCCTCTACCTTGCTCGATTTTAATCGTCCTGAAATTGGGATTTTTAAATTCGACTTGATCTGTTTCTACCTCTGGCCTGACTGATAAATCAACTATTGAAGCTAATATATTGATTAATAATTTAGCCTCCTCTTCATTATGGTATCTGGAAAGATGATAGGCTAAATTCATCCCGGACCAGACTACCTGGCCATCCCCCAACGTTTGAGACGCCATAATAATTTTCCCCTTGTTTTTAAGTATCACTGTCGCGCCAGGTCTTAAATCTTGGGAATCGGCGGCAGATAGTTTCCATTCATCTTCATTAAAAATTGGCGGGGCAAACTTTGCAAGATCTAGGTCTTTGGCCAACATTCCATCACCTGCCAAACTCCACTGGCGGCCAAAGCCCTTCCGTTCTACCCTTTTGATTGGAAATAGTTCCGGCAATTCACCACTGGAATTTTTTACTTCAACTCCGGTTTCAATAAATAATTTGCCGCCAGACTTGACATAATCTGTCAATCGCCTAAATGCTCGATCACTTTTGGCAAAATCATAATCATAAAGGTAAATTGCCTCGAACTTTTTTAATGTCGAAAGATCGTAATCATCAATTTTTCTACCTAATTTCAAGGGTATTAACTTTTGGGAATTCAAATTATCTCTCTCTGCAATTGTCCGAATCACTGTTTCATAGCCAACATCAGAGGCAAAAATAGCCAAAGATGGCGCATTGGTTACCGAAAGAATTGGCGAAACATATTCCTCTTTAAACTCAAAATAGCGCATCGTCCTATGACGATCCGTATATTTCAAAAAATCCAAATCTAATGTTTCTTCTTGCGAAATCATCTCTCTCAGATAGGCTGGAACAGGTGGATTAGGACCCTCACTGGTATGGCCACCTTCATAAAATCGAATCGCGTTCCAGTCGATTAAAAATTGGGCGTTTGAAAGAGCCGTCTCGGGGGGATAACCAAATGAATCTACTAGCTGAGGCTCACTGTCTTCGTTCTCAGA
Source organism: Candidatus Curtissbacteria bacterium (assembly GCA_016183325.1). Taxonomy (GTDB): domain Bacteria; phylum Patescibacteriota; class Microgenomatia; order Curtissbacterales; family GWA2-41-24; genus JACPEV01. The sequence goes on along the minus strand of JACPEV010000019.1, from coordinate 30,327 downwards.
AAGAGCCGCATCTAACCAAAAGACATAACCTTTTTGCAAATTATTGGGATCAAGATAACCACGCGCTAAGGGCATTTTATATAAACTATTCCAGACTAAATTAACTGTTTGATCAGGACTATATATTCGCCAATTTGTATCATCAGCGTTCAACCATTTTGGCGAAAGTATCGGTTTCAACTCAGCTCTCCCCTCGGTTGAAGTTACTATATTTAAAATATCTGGGTATGCAGATGAAATCTGACTTCTATATATAATTCTCCAAATAGCATCACCTTTAAAATATCCAGTAAAAATTATTACGCCAGTTACAAGAATCGCTAAACTAGATCCCACATACAAGACGATTCTTAAATAAGTAGTTTTGACTACGTTAAAAAAATTATCAATACTGGCTTTGAACAAAACCGCAGCCAGTGCCCCAATCCAAATTGGTATGGACCAAAATAACCTATACCACCCTCCATGATAGATAGATATGCCCTGCCCAAAAAGCCAAATATAAAAAATGAAATATGCAACTATCAACAAAAATGGTAGAACATTAAGCAGAGTTTTAAATTTTCTTCCCAATATTAAGCTGATTAAAAATACCCCCGAAATAAATCCCAAAAAGTAAAAGGGGGCAGGATGATTATCGCTATAGAGTCTTTCAGGCTGAAGTTTATTGAAAGTTTTGGCACCAATATCTATATCTTGAGACGAAACAGTAGTAGTCGAAAGCGCTTTTTGCGTATAACTCGACTTAAATGCATTTTGAATGGATGTTTCAAAAGTTGGATATAAAATTGGCAAAGCAATTATCACGGGAATTGTTAAAAATACAAATAATTGTTTTAACTTATCGAAAAAAGCCAAGCCATGTCTAAAATTAAAGACTATCAATAAAACAGTTGCCGGTAAGATATATATGATAAAAATTAATGGATGTCCCCATATCGAAACCCCAGCTACCAAAATTGACGCAGCCAGAAATCTTAAATTTCCCGAATTTAAATACAAAACAAAAAAAGCCACTGTCCAAGGGAGCGCTGCCTGGGTGGCATAGCTGGGCAGACTACCAGCCCAAGTCAAAGTCTGATAAACGCCACTGGAATAAGCTGTCGCCACGGCCAAAATTGTTGATAAGAGAAAGTTCCTGCTTAAAATATAAAACAGCGTGTAAGCCCCAAGTATAAATACGACCGTCGAGGAGATCATCAATAGCTGAGCCGCGTAAATCAAATCAAAAAAGTTGGAAAGTAGATATGTTAAGTAAACATGTAAATTGGGATAAGCTGTCATTGGCCAGCCGGCAAACCATGAGTAAATCCAAAATGCCTGAGGTGCTACAAAATTTTGCCCAAGTAAGCTTACAAGACTTGGCAAAAGATGAAAATCAACTCCCCAAATGGGCCGAGATTTCAAGTACCACAAAGCTATGTCCCAAAAAGCAAAAAGTATAACCCCAACCGCCCCAAGATGTAACAGTAAGTAGATTAATTTAATTAAAAGTTTTTTGGCAATATTTGTCATTTAATTAATTTTTCATAAAGGTATACCTGAAAATCATTCTCTTGGAATCTAATCTTTGAAGCAATAATGTTTTTTACACTTACCTCAAAATTTTTATCTAACATTGTCTTGACTTCAACAATTTCAGGTCGCACATCCCAAGGTGGATAAAAAAACCATATTCTTTTTGAACCCAAAAGCTGATCACGATCTAGCATTTTATAACCGAGAGCTTTTTCGGAATTAGCATTTGCCGAGTAGGCTTTGCTAATACCATAATTGGCACTATCCCTAAAATAGTATCTTCCCATAATATAAGAATAGATGTGAGTGTGCAGTATCAAATCACCCTCTTTAAATTCCAAAAGAACCGGCTTTATATCATTCTGAGGCAAGCTATAAGAATAAGAAGATTTTACTAAAAGTATAAAACTCGAAAGGACAAATGCGCTAAAGCCAAAAAAAATGTATTTATTCTTCTTTATTGCTTCAAAAATGCCAACGCTTAAAAGTAAAATCTGGGCGGGCAAAAAAATTACTAGAGAAGAAAGCGCCAAGAGAGGATAGAATATATACGCGAAAAAAATAATAATTATTGGTGGGGCCAACATATTAAACATCAAAAAGCCGGCTACACTGCGCTTCAAACTTCTTAAAGCAAAATAGAGTAAATAAATGTAAATGAGCGCAAAAATAGCCATAAATAAAACTCCAAAGACCAAATCACCATTTTTATAAATAAATAAAAGCACCTCAAAGGAGCTCAAGTTTGTCAAAATAGTTGCCGGTATTTTGACAAGGTCGTTGATATGCCTACCAGCAATCTCAGGTTTGGGCAAACTTAAAAAATTGTAGGCAAGAGGCAAAATCGCCACAAAAATTAAAGCAAGAGAAATCATGAATCGTTTAAGCAGAAACCTATTGAAAAAAATTAAAAATATTAAGAGGGAAACCAAAATCAAAGGAAAATAGTAATGGGTATAAATACCAACTATAGAAACCAAAGTAAAAGCTATCCAAGCTAAAAAATTCCTTTTTTTATGCATTTTCAAGAAAAAAATAAGCACCAGTGACGAAAGTAAATTTAAAAAAGAGTAGTATCTGGCAAAGATAGAGACCCATATCAAAGACGGCAAAAAAAGACCCAAAAAAACAACTACCCCAGATCCCTTCTTAGCTATCAATAGATGGGCTAAATACCAAATCGAAAAAATGCTCCAAAAACCAAAAAAGAGGGAAACAAACCTCATAAGAATCACGCCTACCTCTACCCCTAAAACTGTCCCTATTGTTTTCAATAATAAAAAGTAGAAAGGTCCATGCAAATCGGAAAGTGTCGAAAGCCAAATTTCGCCATAACTGCCCTTTATCAAATAATATGCCCAAATTTCATCTCCTGCAGGATATTTTCTTAAAAAAATCAAATAAACACGGATAGCTGCTGCAATAGCAAAAAATGCCAAAAACAATAAAACCTTCGATTTAGGAATTCCCAAAACCAATTTCATTTTCCCTCTTTTTCACTCCTCTTCTCTCGCCCACCAAAATGACAGCTTGCGACCTGCTGGTCCAACCAGCCTCATCATGGCTCTTGTCAAAAATTTACCGTTAAAAATAAGTAGCTCCAACAAAAGTAGAATTACCAGTAAATTAACGAAGGCAACAAACCAGAATAAAATCCTTCCCGAGTATCTAAATTCGACTTTTATAGGACTTTGTACTTTTTCGCCAGTCGGCACATACATAAATCCAGGGAAAGTCGGCCCGACTTTGTATATCGGCTGACTCTTGCCATTGATTTTTGCCCCCCAACCTTCATATGCCTCCTCCTTAAACAGAATTCCGCGAGGTGCTTTTTCAGTCTCAAGTATCACCTTCTCAGGTTTAATCCATTTAGTTTTCGCAACTAGTGGCTTTTTAACATCAAGACTGGTGAACTGTTTTAAGATATTAATAAACAGCTTAGCTTCATCATCTCTTTTATATTGGTTATAGTGGTAGGCAAGATTAATACCAGACCAGACAACCGTCCCCTCACCTAAATTCCGTTCGACAAGAACTGGCATCCCTTTGTGAGCCAAAATAACTTTCGCACCATCTTTCAATCCGTTTTCAGCACTTACTAGTTTCCATTCGTCTTCGTTAAAAATTAAAGGTCCAAAATTGCCCAAATTAATGTCTTTGATAAGATCTCCCTCTCCCGAAAGTTCCCACTCGCTTCCAAAACCCCTGCGCACACTTGATTTGAACGGGAAAATCTCCGGTAAGTCTTTGCTTTCTGATTCGCCAACCTCCGCCCCGGTGTCAATGAAAATCTTACCGCCTTCCCTGACATATTTTTCCAAAAGATCAAAAGCTTTCTTCTGGTTTTTATACAGGTACTGATGGAGAATAACTGCATCAAAAGCTTTAAGCTGCGCCAGCGATAAATCGTCAATGTAATCTACTTTTGCCGGTATCAACCTCTTTGAATTTATATTCTCCGTGGCAATCAATCTCAACAAATCTTCATAACCTTGACCTGCACTAACCACTACGACTGCGGAAGCGTCAGTTGGATAAAGAATTGGAGAAGTATACTCCGTGGCAGTTTTGAAAAAATGTAAATTCTGTGGAAGATCTGGCACCAGCTCGGGGCGACCGGAAGCCGTCAGCCATTTTAGAATCGCTCCATACGTTGTCACGAGTTCATCTTTTTCAAAGATATGATTGTTAACAAGATAAGATGAGAGCCCAGGGCTTGGTCCTTTACTCCCCTCCCGACCGCCTTCAAAATAACCGATGCCATACCAGTCTATTAAAAAGAGCGCATTATTAAATGCTATATCCTCTTCAATTTTAAAGTCTCGCACTAGGCTATCATTGGCAATGGCAATATCCAGCCAGAAAAACCCGCCCCTTGATTGAGTCCCAATCGGGGGGTCTACATAACCTCGAGCCATTGGCATATCAAAAAAAGCATTCCACCAAATATTGACTGCCGCATCAGCGCTGTAAAGCCTAAAGTTTTTATCATTGGGATCCATAAATGAAGGTATTAGCTGTTTTTTAACTGTCGCAAGCTCATCTTTTTTAACCTTGATACTTAAAGCTTCCGGAAAGGCGGAAGAAAATTCAGTATTAGTCTCAAGTTGAGGAATCACTCTCTCGATCCAGGACCTATACGAAATTGCTATCACCAAAACAAGGGCAAGACTTACCAACAAATTTAGAGTAAATCCGAATATGCGCCAGGCGCCACGATCAAATTTTGCCAAAACCGTACTTATAAAGGCTCCCCATAAAAATGCGCCCACCGCCCCCGAAGCTATCGTAAACTGCCAAAATGCCCTATATGGATCGTGTCGGAAAAAGATAATCGTGTTGCTCAAATTCATAGCCGGATGAAGTGCTGTCCAGAAAACTATTAGTAAAAAAGCTGCCACCCAAAATATCAGCCTGCGCCGCTTAGAAGCAAAAAATAAGCCAAACAAAAAAAACAAAAGTCCTAGTCCGGCAATCACAAAAATCGTCTGGTCAGTCCTATCAAAGAGTAGCCCGATCTGGTTCCTGTAAAATGCCGCAATCTCCTCGGCGCCTCGCAAGTCTCCACTAGAGTTGGCAATCGTCGGCGTAATTCCTGCTGGCAGAACCCTCTGGGTAAAAAATGTAATTACGTAATCATAAGTCACCATAAATGCCGCCAAAAGCCAGCCAAAATTGAAAAACGCCAGATGTTTAATAATCCCCCAAAATGGCAATTTTGCCGAAAGTCCCCCAAACAAGATCATGATTAAAAGGGATGGGATTAAAAAAGCTACTGTCGAAAGCGGGTGAATCGCAAATGCTATGCCCACCACCAAAATCGCTGCCGCTAGGCGTCTTGCGTTTGCACCCTCCAGATAAAAAGTACCCGCCAAAAGCGCCAGAGGGAAAAATGCCTGGGACAAAAAATACGGAATAGAACCTGCCCAAGTAGCTGATCCGTATAAATTCGGCGAAAGCAGAACTAAAAAGGCAAGTAGTAGCGCCAGTCCGTGATTTTTAGAAAGTTTATAAAACAATAAGTAACAACAAACAATAATTGCCAATAAGGCAAAAACGGTAAATTTTTGCACTCCAACAACCGGTCCTTCACCTGCCACAAAGGGCATCATCAGATAAAAGCTCAATTGAGGAAAATCTCGAATTAAAGGAGATCCGGCAAACCAAATGTCCTTAAAAGAATTAAAAGGGAGACTCAAAAAATTCCTAAGATGATAGGAGACATAAGTGGCGGAAAGATAAAGATCCACCCCTAAAACCGGTATTTTGGCAAGAAACCAATTGGCAATCGGCTGCCAAAAGTAATAAATAAGAACAATGGCAGGTATATGGAGAACCAGGTTAAAAATATTAACAAAAATTTTTAGCACACTTTAAGATAATATCCCGCCCCAAGTCCCGTCAACAACGTATATCGTAACAGGTTAGTTCGTATCCAGCCAATATGATAGGTGGAAATTGAGCTTTTCGAGCCTAATGTAATAAGAAACCACCCCTTTCTTTAATTCATAAACGAAGTGCAGCACTTTAGGTAAAATACATACCTGAAGGGAGGTGTACTAATTTATGAGTTACAAACACTTAAGCTTGGAAGAGCGGGAGAGATTGTATGCTTTAAAATCTCAAGGATTATCCCTTAGGGATATCGGTAAAAGACTTAAAAGATCAGATACAACTTTAGGCAGGGAGTTAAAGAGAAACGCTAAATATGGAACGCAGTATATTCCATGCAGAGCCCACAAACTTTCTGATAAAAGAGGGTGGAGACAAAGGTACAAAGCCCCTTTAAAAAACCCATTGGTCTTTTTGTATGTCAGGACTCACCTGCGGGAAGATAACTGAAAAGCAAGTGTTGAACATGATGAAAACTATAAAACCATTCAAATATTATCATGAAGGGCAATGGAAACTAGGTTACTATGATCCAAAAACAAAAATATTTGTAGGTAGAGCAGGAAATGACATTACGACTGTAATAGACGACGTAAAACCAAACTACATAAATAATCTACTAAAGAGCAAGCCTTAAACTTTATCTCATGAAAAATTTAAAAATACTAGAATCTAAAATTAGATCTATCTTATTTGACGAAGATCCGGGAGGTGTATACATTAAGGAATTAAAAAATAAAGATGAGTATGATCTTGAGATTAAAATAATTATGAAATTACTTAAAAAAGAGAAAATAGAAACAGTTTTTCTTGACAGAGTATATAAACTTATGTTGGATTCATTTGGTGAAACAAAAAAAATTCCTAGATATAAAATCATAGCTAAAAAAATATGGGATGTTTATAAATAGGAGTTTTTTGACACGCTGCAGGATTAAAGAATCTCAAAATGATGCTCACTTGGCTTGAGGATAAAATCTGGCAAGCAAAGAGGATATTATACCCCCAAGAAACTAGTTGAAGAGTTAAAAGCAGATGTTGAGTCTTTGAAGATTGTTTAGTGGATAATATCTAATTGATGAGTTAAGGGCATTCTCTCTTCTATATGGAAATTAGAGTGGAGGTGAGAACTCATCTGCGTTTAGCCGTAAAACTGGCCAATATTAATAGCTCTGAAAGAAAGGCAATATAGCTAGTTTGCAGTATTCTTGAGAACAAGAATATCAGACTAAAATAAAACACCAATAAAAAAGAAAACGTAGTTATATTCAATGATTTTTTAAAAATTTTGTGGGCGACGACCAAAAAACCAATCGCAATTGCCCCTTGCAACAAATAAAAAGGGAAAGCAGAAAAAACCGATATCAGTCCCAATCTTGAAAGAATTTGCGGAATACCTAAAAAACCAGCAATAAAATGCAGTTCTCCTCCCCCTTTCAGGTGGAAAAAGATGACATCGTCGACAAAACTTGGAAAATTCCATAATAAAAATGGCAAATAAATTAAGAGACAAACAACCAGATAAATAATAACCAATTTAAAATACTCAAAAAGATTATTTCTATTTTTAAATAATATTAACAGATAAACAAAATACAACAACACAAAGGGCACAATTAACAATTTAGTACCTGTTCCCAGAGCCAGCATCACTACCGAAAGTTCCAGTTTCTTAAATTTAAAAAAAACAATTGTGGCTAAAATCCAAAAAAGAATTAGTATCTCATTAGCCCCATAAAAAGTCGACTGTAAAAAAATTGGGTTAAGTGAGAAAATTATCAAAAATAATATCTTTTGTTCAACAAGAAAAACGGCAATTGCTGCTGACAAAAGTAAAAAAATAACCAAAGTAATCCTAAAATCATAAAAATTTAAAAAATTGCTAAAAATAATCTTAAAAGGAATATTTATCAAAAATGTCACCGGAGAATACATATAGTGGTCATAAACAACCTCAACCGGCTTATTGAAAACATTTGTGAAAGCGCCTCTATAATTAATTTCATAAGGATTTTCTCTGGCCAATATCGCCTCTGTCGCCGCTTCTGTTAGCACCGCCCCATCATGCAGAGAATAGTCGGCCTGATTTTGGCGCAAATCGATGTGCCACTTTAGCAAAAACACATATAAAATTGCCAAGATTATGGCAACTACCAAAAACCGGATGCCAAAAAATTGCTTTTTTGATAAATATTGCCAAAAAGTTAATCCCAAAAAAATAAAAAGCAGGGCCGCTAAAATTAGAATCAGTCCAAAAGATGTCAAGAAATTAGAGCGCAGGATATCAACGAGCAGAATCAAAAGAAGAGAAGCCTCTAAAATCTCCGGCTTAATCATTAACAAAACCCCTTACCACAATAATATTGTCAGGTTCCAAAACTCAAGTCCTAAGTTGACAATTGACAATTGACAATTGACAAAATTAACCATAAACCATTAACTATTTACTATTAACCATTAACTATTAACTATTTACTATTAACCATGACTGACCTCTCAATTTCCCTCCTTTCTTTTAATACCAAAGAACTTCTTGAAAATTGCCTAAACTCAATTATCAAAAATACAAAATCTATAACCTATGAAATCCTGCTTGTCGACAACGGCTCCAAAGATGGCTCGGCCCAAATGGTCAAGCAAAAATTCCCCCAAGTTAAACTTGTTGCCAGCCGCCAAAATAAACTTTATATCAAAGGCCACAATCAGAACTTAAGAAGAGTTAAGGGTCGTTATTTCTTAATCTTAAATGAAGACACCGAAATTGGTCCCGGCGTTTTGGAAAAAATGGTTAAATTTATGGACCAAAACAAGGAAATCGGACTCACAAGCTGTCGTCAAATCAACGAAAATGGCAAAACAGATACAACTTGCTCAAGATTTCCTACTCCAATTGTGGAACTATTAGAATCAAGCCCTATTTTCAAAAGGCTCTCGCATCCACTGTGCCAATATTGCCAAAACCTACTTAATAAGTATCGCTACAAAGGCTGGAACAGAAAGTCTACAAAAAGCGTTGATGTTTTACCAGGCTCGTTTATTATCGGCAGAAAAGAATTACTCGAAAAAATAGGTTATTTTGATGAAGATTTACTCTTTTTTTACGGTGAGGCTGATTTTTGCCAGAGAGCCAAAAACGCAGGTTATCAAGTCTATCATAAAGGAGATGTTGTGTTTACCCACTTTGGGTCAAAAGGACTTTCCAAATTAACCTCGTCCAAACGATATCAACTTGCCGAACATGACATCTTGGTCTATTACAAAAAATATTTTGGGGCACTATCGTGGCTTATTTTATGGCTTTTTTTAAAAACCAATTGGCTTTATATGAAAGTCAGGTATTCTCCTTCTTAAGCACGGAGTTTCAGGAGAATGAATCTCAATTTCAGCCTGGTCTAACCAGCTGGCATGCTTTGGGGTATATGTGAATGCTTATATACCCCATAGTTTACATTGGAGTCAATTCTTGATACAATTTCAGCCATTATGGCTGAGAGACCAGGCGGAAACTTAAATCAAGCTGAACAATCTGATTCTCCTCAGTATTGTTTGAAACCCATTCTATTACCCCAACTCCCACTCCAGAAGTGGGATTTAACCTTGGCTACTTCTGTTTTTCCAATCCATTTTTACTAAACTGTAAAATTTTACCTTTAGAGAATTTAATCATTTGTAATTCTTCTAAGAAGCTTTCAATGAATGGAGTAATTTCAGAAGTTGGCTTTTTAGGATAATGAAAGATAACAACTTGTAAGTTCTTAGGTTGATTTTTGAGGAAGTCTTTATCAAAGGTCAATACAACCCTCTTTTCTTTTAAAGCAAGAGAGGCAACTGTTTCATCTGATGATCCTTGAAGATTCTTCTGCTGAATAGTTTTAACCGAATGACCTAGCTTTTGGATTTTTGCCACTAAAGGCTTGGGGAAATCCTCATCAGCGAGAAATTTCATGAGTATATAGGGTAGTGGGTTCTGGCTGATCCATTTTAGAACGGGGGGACTTTTTAATAACTAAGCTTCTGGCATAAGATAAGGCTGCCTGAACCTGTTTGGCTGTTAAATGCGGATAATCTTTTAAAATCTCTTTGACACTCATCCCAGAAGCTACTCTATCTAAAATTAACTCCACTGAAATTCTAGTACCAGAAATAACTGGCTTTCCACCTAAGACTTTTGGGTCAGAGATGATGTGTGTTTGTTTCATAAAAGAATTATATACCCGTTTAAGTCGAGTTTACAACACTTCGGTTTACTCAGTAATTACTCAGAGCTTGTTGAAAACCTGTTAGCTTTCGGTTGTCGATATAAGGTTACTGGGACAAGTCATCAGTTTGTCATTCTGGCCCTAAGGTCCGGGTCTAGGACTTGTCCAGAGTCTGAAGCTAAATTCGGAATTTTTGCGTAAGTCCTGTAGTATAATTAACTGGTGAGGCTCACTCTCAACTTGTATAAGGTTTTATTCTAAGAAAAATTAAAGTCGCCAAATAAAATACAGTCATAAAAAGAGCGGCAAGCAATCCCTTTAGATAGAAAGAGCCAGGAGACCGCACGAAACCTGGAAGAGTAGAAAGTGCTATTGAAAATACAATAAGCCAAAAAACACTCATCAACATCTTGTCTCTTTTTGAAAATAACCATATCAAAAAAAGCGAAACATACAAAACGAAGTTCCCAAGTAAATTAAATGGAAAAATATCCAAAGTAAGTCTGCTAAACCACCAATTTATCAACATGTGCATATCCAATAGCTTTGTTAAGTAGTTTTTCAACCAGTGAGATGGTGACTCAAAAGAATATTCAAAATATAGCCTCCGAAGCAAACTGTGATATTGAAAAGACTGATATTTCACTTGTGGATTTAATTTTCTGGCAAAGTTAATTGGGCTGGTATCTTCATTTTTAATCCCATACTTATTAGGAATATACCCAAGCCCCATAAAAGCCCCGTGCCAAAAACCATGGTAAGGTATAACATCTGTATGCCGACCATTAAAATACCTCTGGTCTCGCAAGTATCTAGATATGCCAAGAACTGTACTTGGTAGGATGTATACGGCGATTAAAAAAATAATAAATAAAAGGCTCTTTTTCAAAAACAGCTTTAAGAAGAATTGTTTAAAACCTTCATATAAAGCTATTATCAACATCGCTAGTACTAAAAGAAGAATTCCAACGTGGCCATCCCCTCCCCTCAAAATATTGGCAATACCGGCAACCAGTACATAAAATGCAAACCAAACGGGCTTAAAGACTCTTCTTTTTTTGATAAAAAATATCAAGAAAGTTAAATAAAAAGGCAAATATGCCCCCAAAAGCCAATGGTGATCAAAAATTCCGTCATAAATATGTATATTCAAATAGAGAAAATAGAACAAAATTGCAATAAGTAAGCTTCTGAAAGCCAAAAAAAGCGCAGCGCCAGCTAAGACCCCAAAAGTCATAAGTATCAAATAATTGAATTTGATAAAAGTAACTGCGGAAACCTCTTTTAATTGAAAAACTTTAGCCAGAAGCGAAATAGTAAATGGATATCCTTGATCGTCATCCGGCCAAACGTCTTCCAATCTCTGGTCTTTGTTAAAAACAATCATTCTCCCCTCCTGCAAAGAAAATACATCCGCAAACGGTCTGTCTTTTGGAAACATCAATATCTTTCCGGTTTTCAAATACAAATTAACAGATTCTACCCAAATGTAACGTCCCTGATATTTTTCTTGCTCATCTGGCAGAACGATTAAAGCTTTTAAAAGAAAATTGAAAGAAATTACAAGAAGCGCAAAAAAAAGAATAATTAGGGAAATATTTCTTGCCCGGCCCCCCGTCTTCATAAGACCCAACTAGCTTTACTCAAACAGAAACTGTAACCCCTTCTCCAAAAATATACCTTGAGGCAAAGTTTCCCTCGGAAATTACTTCAACATTTGGTAAAACTAAACACTCAGACAAAGTCACTTTATCACCAATTTTAGCCTGTTTGCCTACAATAGAAGAGGCAATCTCCACATTATTACCAATAATTACCGTATCATCAATCAAATTTTTCAAATTTTTCAGACGTAACATTCTTAAATTACATTCAAGCAAATCTCCCGGGTCAGTCACGTTGACATCCCACTTATCCCACAAATCACACACAACTCTGGCTCCCAAGTCTATAAATGTCTGAATCGAGTCAGTTATTTCAATTTCATCTCTTAGGTTTGATTTGCCGGTTTTGCCGATTGCCTCAAAAATCCCCTGGTCAAAAATGTAATATCCATAACCTTTTACCCTGCCAGAAGGTTTTTGTGGCTTCTCAACAACTTTCTTGATCAAATCTCTCTTATCGTAAACTATCGCAAAATTTCCCTTGATCTTCTCCAAACTGTCTACCCGTCCGATCACAACCCCATTGGCCTCATATTCATTGAATTTTTTTATGGAAGGTAAAAGATCAATGTTATCCATGAAAATATCGCCTAAAAATAAAACAAATGGACCCTGCGTCTTGTCCTTTACCGAAAAAAGAGAACTAGCAATTCCTTGTGGATTGTTGTCATAAACATAGCTAATATCAACTCCGTATTTCTGGCCATTACCAAAATATTTTTTAATTTTATCCCCCAAAAATCCAATTACTATGATCACTTCATTAATTCCTGCATTTTTTAGAGCCTCAATTTGGTACTCCAAAATTGGCCTATTTAAAACGGGCAAAAGCGGCTTTGGATATTTCATCGAAAGTGGCAAGGCCCGTGAGCCCCGTCCGGCTGCCAAAATTACTCCCTGTCTAACTGCTTTTGTTTTTCTCATCATCATTAATATTAAACTATTGTATGTTCTGGTAAGCCAATTTTTCAATCTCCAAGGCGGCTGTCTCTCCGCTTGCAACTTCCAAGCCCTTTGGCCTGATAAATTTTTTGATAAAATTCGCGCGTTGCTTCCTCCTTCTGTCTTTGCCTCTTAACAGTTCCGCAAGTATCCTTGAGAACTCCTCTCTACTGCTAATTTCCAAAACGTCATTTTTAATAAGTTGCTTAAAGTGTTCCGTCTGGCTCTGAGTCTTACCATATTGCTCAAGATTTAAAGTCACAATTGGCTTGTCACAGCAGACCGCATCAATTAGTCCGCTTGTATTTATTCCAAAAACAGCAAAAGAGAAATAGAGAGTATCAAAATAAAGCTGGATCGAGTCTTCGTCTTTCGGCCACGTTCCTCTTTTGGGAATTACAAAGACATCTAATTCATTAAAATTACCAAAATGCGACTTAAAAGGGTGAGGACGCACAATAATCTGTGTATTTTTAAGTTTCGAATCTCGTGACTTTTTCAACTTATGGCTCAACTCTAAAACTAACCCTCTCTCATCTCCGGTCAAACTATCAGATGTTTCTAGATAGCAAAGTATCGGCCATTTGGCGTCTATCCCCCATTTCAAATCCTTATGTCTCTTTTTGCTATTCCATGATGTTTCCATGCCTCCTGAACTTGTTTTTCGTTCCAAGCAAGCAAAACTTTTGGTTTTATATGAATTAATCCCTTTGTAGTTAAATTATCCCAAGAAAAAACGGGCAAAGCTGTCGGTATCGAAAGTGCCCTAGCTGCCTTTAAGTACTCAAGATCGGCAGACGAATGAGGCATATTAGCAGGCGTTGCCACAACTACGGCGGGATCAAACTGCCTGATGTCTTCAACTATTTCAGAAACAGGTCCTGTCACTGTTTCCAAAACCGCCAACACTCGCCCAGTTACCTTAGTTTTTAAAAGGAATTCCACAAAAGGAATTTTCAAAAACCACTGGACAGGCACAAATAACACTTTGCGCCAACGATCTTTATAAAAACCGGATTGTCCCCTGACTTTTAGATAGCGAATATAACTTAAAAGATCCCGTATCCAAAAAATAATCCTTCTTAACCGGACTAAATATGGCACTGTCCAACCGTAAGAAACCCCCTTCAGCTTTATCCCAACCAAATCTAGCCCTCTTTGACTCCAATCTCGATCAAAAAGAATTTTTACATCATGATCACGATCAAGTAACGCTTCAACTATTGATCTAAAATAGGGATAATGCTCGACTGCCCTAATAACAAAAAGGACCCTCATCAATCCTGCTCAGTTTATCATAAACACTTGGGCTGATATATAATCCCAATGCAACAATGCAACAATCTAAAATCCTCTATTTAACCCAATTTCCCCATATCGGCGGTGGAGAAACAATTCTGCTCTCACTAATCAAAAGTCTTGATCGCCGCCATTTTAAGCCAATTGTTATCCTTCCTCAAAAAGGCCAGCTTTCCCAAAAACTTAAATCCTTAAAAATTAACACTTATTACTTAAAACTTAATCCTTATCTTGCTCGTACTTTCTTCGTTCCCGGCGCCTCTCCCTTTGATCTTTACCATCTTATTAGACTCTTGCAGAAAATCAAGCCAGATCTTATCCACAGCAACCATCTAACACTTGCTATCTATGCTGGCTCAGTCGCCAAACTGCTAAACTTGCCAGTTGTGGCAACTGCCCATGGGCCTTGGGACTCGATTTATTTTTACCAAGACTTGATTACCAATCTATTCGTCGACAAAATCCTAGCCAACACCCCCCAAACAGCCCAATCCTTGACCCGACGAAAAATCATCAGCCGATCGAAGGTTAATATAGTTCCCTTCGGCATCGACACTTCTCTTTTTAAACCAGTTTACCCCGCACCGAATGGTGCGCGGGCAACCAGCTACCAGAAACAAGAAACTAGAAAAGCTCTCAACTTACCCCAAAATGACCTCGTCATCACCATTGTCGGTCGCCTTGATCAGCAAAAAGATCACCTGACTTTTTTAAAAGCTGCCAGAATAGTTGAGAAAAAAGTTAAAAACGCTCTTTTTTTAATCGTCGGCTCAAAGCTTGGCGACTTCTCAGCCACCAAAAATAGCTACTACCTTCAAGTCAAAAATTATCTAAAAGATAATCCCGACCTCAAAAAAAGAATAAGGTTCACCGGGTTTGTTAACCCCGACCTTATGCCACAAGTTTATCAAGCAAGCGATATTTTAGTCTCAACCTCGCCGTCCGAATCTTTCGGACTGGCACTTGCCGAAGGCGCTGCCTGCGGCCTGCCGACTGTTGCCACATCTTCTAAAAACTCCCATTTAATTGTTAAAGATGGTCAAAATGGCTTCCTGGTACCTCCCAAAAGCCCAGATTTACTTGCCCAAAAAATCTTAACACTGGCCACAAACCTAAGGCTTCGTCAGAAATTTGGTAAATTCGCCCGCAGCCACATCATCAAAAATTTTACCCTTGAAAGATACAACAAGCAGGTGCAAGACCAATACTTGGAGCTTCTAGCTTTTGACTAGTGCCAAAACTAGTGCCTTAAAATTTTCCAAAAGCACTCGCCCTCGCCAGACAATCAACAGCCCCCAGTAAAAAACGGCGCCACAAATCAAGGCAAAAATCAGGCTCAAGATCTGTTTGGGCAATAAGTTATTAACCACCAAAATCAAAAGTCCCGATGCAAGCGCGCTTATCAAATAGGGATAAAAATTCTCCCAAAAAGCAAACTCAACTTCCCGCCTTAGCCTGAAAATCAACCAGATGCCGCTTGCCGAGATCAAAAAACCGGCCATACTCATGCCCACAAAATTAAATAAGCCAATTAAAGGCGGCCCCAAAATCCAAGTCAAAATCGCAAAGACTATTCCCATATTGCGAATCACGCCTGCTTGACCGCGAGCCAAAAGCAATTGGGCAAAAACTCCGCTGTAGGCCATTATGCCGATCTGCAAAAGCCCAATGTAAATTGCCGGCAGCGCCGCCAGCCAGCGGTCAGTATAGATAAAGTGCACAATTTCCCTGGCTGCTGAAAGCATTGCCAAAATAACCGGCAGGGATAAAATCGAAACTATCGTCACTGATCGCTCGATGATTTTTCTGAAAAATATTTTGTCTTGCTGGATTCTTGAACCAAGAGGAAAGACTATGCGATTAACAATCTCCGCTGTGGCCAGCGGAAAAACCGCAATACTAGCCGCAAACTGATAAAATCCCAAATTCACTGAACCGACAATTTTGCCAAGATACAACAGAATCAGAGGGCCATAAAATAAGCCCATGATCATATTGAGTTGAAATGGCGCGCCAAATTTGCCTAAATTTAAAAAATGACGCTTACTGAAGAACAACCCTACTGGCCAAGGGGAAATTAAAAAATAAAGCCCGGCGGCGGTTATTTGGCCGATGATTAATCCCAAAACAAAGCTTGCGACCCCAAATTTTAAAAATGCCAAACTGACAGTTGAAAGCGAGCTGACAACCAATGTCGCAAGCTCAACTGCGACTAATCTTTTGTAATCCAAGTTCCGCTCTAGTATTGCAGCCGGTATTTGGCGAAAGGGCCCGACGACAAAAAGCAAACTGTAGATAACCATCAAAAACTGGCCGCTTTCGCCTAAATTGTAAAAATTAGCAATCGGCCCCGAAATCAAAAACATCACTGTCACCAAAATTAGCGCCAGGATTAACTGAAATGTAAAAGCTGTTTGAACATCGTCCTCTTGCAACTTTTCTTTCTTTTGAATTAGGGCAGGCACCATGCCTAAATCAGAAAAAACCAAAAGTATCGTTCCTACATAGACAATAATTCCCCAAACACCAAAGTCAGAGGGAAACAGGAGCCTAGCCAAAAAAATGTTGCTGAGCCAAAAAATTCCTTGGATTAAAATCCGCTTGACTCCCAGCACCAGTGCCCCGGAGGCGACTTTTTTCTTTAAAACTTCTCTTTGATTCATGCTCTTAGTTCATTGTTCATATTTCGCAGTTGTCAATGGTCAATAGTCAATTGTCAATTGTCAATTGTTACTTTATATATCCTGTCTCCCGCATCATCATATACTTTCTGCAAATACGGCGCTTTCTCAAAAATTGCGCTATAGACAAAATCATGATAAAACTCGCTTGAAGCCTGCGTGTGGACGACAATATAATTAATTCTCAGTGCCTTCAGAGTTCTTTCTGTGCCTTCTGTGATCACACCTTCCCTAATCTCCCAGGCTGCCTGTCGCCATCCTGAGCCTGTCGAAGGATCAACCGACGCCTGATCGACTCCGCCGCGCACTTGGGCAATATCCACAAAGCTATTCAACCAAAAAGCCGTCGTTCCGGAAAGGAAAACAAGAGACCGTTTCCCCAAACTCCCCATACTTCCCCAATTTCCCCCACTGTCTCGACTGACAGGACCCGTTGCATTACCCTCCAGCCATTTTGCAATCCTATATTCCACAGTATTCTCAATATCTGTCCGTGGCAGCCAAAAATCCCGATGCTGATAAGCTAAAAACCAGCCGACGAGAAGGTAAATTGTAAAGAGTAAAAGGTAAATAGTTTTCTTCGTGTCAAGGAGCGAAGGTAGCCACCGTAAGAAATATGACCCTTCGACGAGCTCAGGATAAACTCCGCGAGGGGTGGCGGCAGCGGAGGGGGTCCCGCTGAGCGCCCGCAGGTCAAAGGTATGGTTACGATCATGTTTCGAGCTAGAATTGACCGAGGACGTCGAGTGGGACGAGCTGCCGACAGGACCCCGAGTTATTTGAAATTTGACATTTGAAATTCTTGTGCTTGCTAAAAGCGCCAAGCCTACCTCCACTTCCCCTACCCACGCCGTCCAGTCCGTCCAAAAATCGAAATCGGCCATAAACCTAAAAAGAGTCAATAGTCCGAAAATTGAAAGCCACATATAGGTAAACTTTTGATAAACTCCTTTAGGCCGCAATCCCCAAAATACCAAAACTACGGCCAAAATAACTGGTACAAACCCTCTCATAAGGTTTATTAAGTTAACAAAAGCACTCACCGCCGGCCTGCCACCTATTGAGGGTGAAGTTGCGATTGTCCACCAATAACCTGGCCCATACCAAAGAGTGGCGATTAACCCGCCGCCTAAAATCACCAATCCCAATCTTTTTAACCTGTCTTCTACTCTTAAATTGAAAATTGAAAATTGAAAATTGAAAATTGAAAGTATCCCCATTCCCACTACAGCAGGAATCGAAGCAACAGCATTTGTTAAAAGCAACAAAGCAAAAGCGAAAGCAACTGGAACAATAGTAGTTAGGTTAAGGTTAGGATGCCTGTTTGGGTTTGGTTGTCGTTTTGGGTTGTCGCTGCCAGTTTCGTTTTCGTTTAACGTTTGACGTTGACCAACACCCATACGGGCTGCGACACTCACACCTACATCCATATCGATACGGGCTTCCTTACCTTTACCTTCTGACGAACTGTCGCGGGCAGGACCCCGAGCCTCTTGATACCTGGCAAACATCCATAACACCCACGGCGTCAGCGCTCCCGCCGCAACCGCCGACAATTCTGATAACGCTAAGGCGCTCACCCAATGCCACGGCATCAAAAATACCCCTACTGCCCCTATCACCCCCATCACCCTACTCCCTGACAATTTCCAGACCAGCACTCCCCAACCGACAGAAGAAAAGAAAATAGAAAATAGTAAATAGTAAATGGACAAATCAAAATAAGATGATTGCGGCAAAATCTTATGAAGCCCCACCAAAATCGAAGGCACAACCGGCCCAATTAGATATTTCACCGGCGTCGTCCCTAAATACCAATAGGGATAAAGTCCACCAAATCCATGCGCCTCAACCCACTTTGCCAAAGCAACTGTTACTGGAATAAGAGAAGTCTGAGCCGGATATATCATTTCTTATTGAATAATAAAGCAATTTAACAATTTAACAATGAAGCAATATAACAATGCAATAATTAAATCTTTTTGACAATCTCAGGACATACGCACTTTGTGCCTGACTGTCATTCTGGCCCTAAGGTCCGGGTCTAGGACTTGTCCAGAATCTGAAGCTAATTTTGGAAACACTGCATAAGTCCTGTATACTTAAAAAATGTATTTTCCTAGACTTAATCCCAATCAGCTAAATCGCATTTCCGAAATTTGCGGCAACTTAGGTTTATTATTCTTTGCTTCCCTAGTTGTGCCCTATTTCCTTGGCGTTGACAGACCCAGCCTAAAGATTGTAATATTAGGCTTGATTGCAACTATTGCATCTTGGTCTAGCTCTATATTAATTCTAAAAGGAATTAAAACATGAATTTTAACCAAACCGATATCGTACTAGTTCAGTTCTATCTCACAGGAGCAATTCTCTTATTAGCATTAGTCTTAGTCGCTCTCCCCACCCTTCTCAGAAAGAAAAAGTAAGGAACTTGTTACTATTCGCATAAATTCGCGAGAACGACCAATGTGCCATCGGAATCAAAAAATGCTACACGTCGTTCTAACTCGTATTAATTCGCATTATCAACATTACAATCTCTCTTCCAACACAAAACTGCCCAAATTATCAAAACGTTTTCCACTTATTTCTATCTAACTTCCATTCTCTATTCTCATTCTCCTATCTTCTACTTTCTACCATCTACAGTCTCTGCCTGTTCCAGCACAAAAGCATAACTAAACCACCAAAAGAAAAAGAGCCAAACCGGTTAGGCCGACTGAGTCAGGTAAAATTTCATTAAAAATAGAAGCTCCTTTTTAAGATTTTGTCTAACCCAGGCTTTTTGTCTATCATCCAGAATTTCTCCTAATCCTTGTAGAATGTACCTCGCATCTACCCTCTCAATCACCTTTATGCACTTATTAAAGTACTCATCGAATTTTTCCCTGGTTCTAAACTCAACTAACTCGCGGTTTATGGGAAATTTATGACTCAAAAAGTACCAAAGATCAAAAAGGTCTCGATTGGCAATTTCTTTTCGCTCAAGAAGAGTCACCAATTTGTGGGCGACCATATCCTCCCTCTTCATAACCAGCATTGGGATTCCGAGATAGTTCAAAACCTCATACTGGTCAGGAAATTTTCTTTTGGAAATTTCAACTTTTATATTTGCTAATTTTTCGTCATAAGAAAGAAGGTAAAAAAGTGTGAACCTCTTTTCTCTAACTTCTTTCAATCTTCCGTGCCTGACAAGAATCTCTTTAACTTTCTCAAAAACCACTTTCTTTTTGCGTTCATTCAAAAGACTAAAATCTAAATCGACGGAGAATCTTGGAAGATTATAAAAAAGGTAAACTGCCGAACCTCCTTTGAACCCAAGAATTGGTCCTAAGTCCTTATCTGTATAAATGTCTTTTAAGATTTGGATTAGGATAAACTTATGTTTGTCAACGTCAATCATTTTTGTATAGGGTCTTTAGTTCTTCAATCTTTTTCTTATCTAAAGCCTCAAGATTGTCAAAATGATAATTATGGTAAAGATACAGGGCATCTAAATAGGCCCTCTCAGGCGATGCAATTGAGTAACTCACCAAGTTGATGATTCCTTGAGAGTCAAGAAGTAACCTTTCTTTGATTTTCCTATATTGGATTTCCAAGCCGTCGACCAACACTTTCCGCGTCAAGTAGCTCACCACGAAAATTGTCGAATAATGTTGGAAGATGACCCCCTCTTTTTCAAGAACAGACTCAAGAGAGATATAAGAAGGAGTATATATCTTGGTAGCGAGTTCAAAAGGCTCGTACTCCTCCTTGACGTATATCCCTTTTCTTACATTTCTCAACAAGCCGCGTCTTACATAATAGTGAAGCCTTGCCTTTAGGTTATTCCTATTAAGTTCACCGGTTATTAAGGCTATTTCATTGAGAGTAAAAACAGTTCTCTTTGACTGATAAAGAGTAAGAATCAAGCTTCGCTTCATAGGCACAATTGTAAACTATTAGTAAGAAATTATCTTACTATCAGTCTAAGTAAGCATGGGTTGTTTGTCAACCCCACAAAACTATACGAAAACCCTTGCCCCGAAGTTACGCTCCTCCGACGCGAGGACGCCACAGTGGGATACCCCACGTGGTTTCCCGTAGACCTCGGGAGGAGGTAAGTATACTTTGGGGCTTGCCCCGCATAACCGCCCTTGCGACGCCGGGTACCGTATGGTAACCCGGGGAGCAAGTAAGGTCTGTGCGGGGACCAAAACTCAACCGACAGGTCGAGCTGAATCCTTAGTTCCTAAGTCTACCCTTTTCTCCTCCAACACGAAACTATACGAGAACCACCAGAAGAAAAAGAGCCAAATAAGGGTTAGAAATGCCGCAAAATAGTCGTGACCTATCCGAGCGACAATTGTTGAGACGTGCCAAGTTGAGACACCTGAAAAATATATTGCTCTTCTTGACTTTCAATTTCAATGCTATTAATATTGAAAAGATATGAATTTAAATAGCTTTATTCCTAAAGATTACATTGAAAGAGATCTAGAAAAAACGATTTTCGATTTTCTTGATAACCGAGAAATTATAGTTGTTCGCGGTCCAAGACAAAGCGGCAAAACAACCCTATTGGCCAAGATAGCAATGTCTTTGCAGAAAAAATCACCAACGGCACACTTCGAATTCGTGAATCTAGAAGACGAACTAGAAAAGCAAAAGATCGAGAAAAATCCCAAACAATATCTTGAATTTTACCTGCGGGACAAAGATGAAGCTCCCCCGAGCTTACGCACGGGGTATCTTCTCCGCTCGCTTCGTCGGGAGCGAAATCCCGCCGAAGCGGAAAATGCTTCGCATTCATCCACGATCTCACGATCGTGGTTTTCTGCGAAGGCGGATAAACTATTTTTCTTCATCGACGAAGCCCAATACATAAAAAATGGCGGTCAGGTCCTAAAACTTCTTTATGACACCTATCCCCAAGTCAAGTTTGTCATTTCAGGTTCATCCACTCTTGATCTTGCCCAACTTGGAGCATATCTGGTTGGTAGAGCCCTCTTTTTTGAGCTTTATCCGCTATCATTTGCCGAGGTGATGCGTTCGAAAGACAAAAGATTGTACCAAGAATATCAAGCCCGCAAATTTTCTTTTCAAAAGCCGGGTCTTGCCGATTCACTTTTCAAAATCGAGCTTTCTAACTTCCTAAAACAATACCTGACTTTTGGGGGCTACCCAGCAGTGGTAAAAGAAAATGAAGAGGGAAAAAAGAAGGTTCTTCTTAATAATATCTTTACTACATATATTGAAAAGGACATATCAAGGCTATATGGCATTAAAGACAAAGAGAAAGTCTTGCTGGTTCTTAAATACCTGGCGGAAACTTCAGGGTCGGTTGTTAACTTTAACGACTTAGGACAATTTGCATCAGTTTATTTCAAAGAGCTAAAAAGTATTCTCTCTATTCTTGAACAAACCTATGTGGTAGGCAAAATCAACCCTTTTCATAGAAATCTGGTTACAGAGTTAAAAAAGAACCCTAAATATTACTTTTTTGATTTAGGATTAAGAAACGCTCTTTTGCATAAGTTTGACTTCGACGACATTGAACTTGGCCAACTTTTAGAAAACTATACTTTTCTGGTTTTAAAGCATGAACCCCTTGCCTTTTGGCGGACTACTGCAAAAGCGGAAGTTGATTTTGTACTAAAAGAAAAAATCATCCCCGTCGATGTCAAGAAAACCCCTAAAATCAGCCGCTCTCTCTTGAGTTTTCTTGACGCCTACGACCCCTCTTTAAGCCTGATTGTCAACTGGCAAGAGGCAGGGGTGATCTCCAAGAAAAAGACGAAAATATATTCAGTTCCAGCTTGTCTTCTTTAAGTCGCGGTATCGTGTCTACGGGGCGAGACTCAGACCTTAATAACTTCCTTTTCAACTACAGGCTTTCTCTCTTCCAGCACGAAACTGTACGAGGAACGACAATAGATGCTAGACAATAGAAGATTGATTTTTGAAAATGGAAGCTAGAAGATAGAATTATCAAAACGTTTTCCACTTATTTCTATCTAACTTCCATTCTCTATTCTCATTCTCCTATCTTCTACTTTCTACCATCTACAGTCTCTGCCTGTTCCAGCACAAAAGCATAACTAAACCACCAAAAGAAAAAGAGCCAAGCAATAAATGCCAAAATCGATCCATAATCGTGGATAATTGTCGCCGGTAGCTGTCCAAAGTAATAGGCAGAGATCACAACCACGACAATCCGCAAAATATTAATTAAAAATGTCCCCAGCGCTCCGATCACCAGTGCCTTTGCTTTCGAAAAATTCGTGTATTTATCTCCCTGCAAGCCGACAAAAGCTGTAATAGCAAAAAACAGTATCGACTGCCAACCAATGCAGTTCCAAACAATCTCTGCAATAAACGGCGCAGAAGTTCCCAAAACCACATACTCCTTCGTGACTCCAACATCAAAACCCATCGCCGCCAAAACCACAGCAACCACCCTTACCTCAAAAGGCACAATCACCTCTCGAATAAACCAATAGCCCTTGAAGTTAATGACAATTCTCGTCAAAAGATCATTAAACGTGGCCATGAAGGGAAAAAACATCAACAGAAGAACGAGAATTAAAAAGAGGGTAACGAAGGTATCTTTAGAAACAGAGGGGACTTTATCGACAAATTGGCGCATTGGTGAATTCATTTGAGTATTTATTTTGAGCCTACAAGAGCTCAGGTGAAATTCTTTTCTTCAATCTGCACAAATCTTGTAGCAGCATGGATAATAGTCATATTTGCTACTCATGATATTTTCGCATTGCTAGGGAACATTGTCTATGTTATAATTTTTTGGTATTTAGCTGTAAAATTAGCCGAAAGAATCTGCTAACAATCAATCCTATAAGTTTTAACCCCTATTTTCTAATAATTAAGCAGGTAGTGAAGCATTCAAAAATAATCTTGTTGCGGACTTTTTGCCAATTGTCAATCTTAGTGAATCGTTATGCTCTATCACACTCCCCCCGTATAACACTTTGATTGCTTCCAAAAGTGCTCTATTAGTTGAGCAGATATTTAAGTATTTAAATAATTTTCTTTTGTGAGAAATTGAACCTCTCGCGTAGACAATTCCTACCATAAACAAAGCATTTTAACCAAATCTGAATAATCTTCTGCGCTAACCTGCCTGTGTTCCTCATCAGCTTCTCTCCTCACGTCTCTCGCAATTTTCAATCTTTCTTCAAGAGATTCTGCATTCATCCAGTACGTTATCGAATTTGACAATCGGCACGAAAAAAATACATGATTAAGCTGTGGGTAATCTAAAAGGAGTCGTACATTTCTTTATTCTTATCCCAGTTTTGGGCCTCCTTTTATTTTTATTAGCCTCATATGTACTACCTTTTCAGGGTGGCTTTTTTTCAAAACTATTTCCAAAAACTTCATCTTATGGCCAACCCGTAAGACCCTACTACCTCTCCTCAACAGGCATGCAGGCTCAAGTAGGGCAAGATCCATATTTCACATATCTGCGGTCCGGTTACACAATGTCCCAATTGGCAGATGATGTAGACGTCATCTCAATATTTATTGAACACTATGGAATTCCTTGGGACGAGTTTGCCCAAGCTGCTGACCCACCTCAATCCCACCCATGGACTACAACAATGAATACCTTTGCAGCGGATGCAGCCGCAACAGGCAAACCAGTCTTTTTGCAAGTTGCCCTCAGCCGAAAGGAGTTAGCATCTAAAGCCATCGATTCGGCAGGACAACTGGTAATTCAAGAATGGCCAAGCTCATACGACTGCTTCGATTTTTCTCAGTCCCAAACACCTGGCACAGAAGCATATAAATTAAGAATCGCTTACATTAATTATGTCAAATGGTTAACCAACAAATTCCAACCCAAATATGCTAATGTAGCCATTGAGTTTAATGTTTTTTGGGAAAATTGCGAAAGCACCTATCCCGGCAGATGGAACAGCATAGTCAACGTCGAAAGAGAGGCATACGATGCCGTCAAAAGCGTTAAACCCGATGCCCTAGTTTTCCCCTCAATTCACCTTGAATCTTTCTATAATGATTCGTTAACAGGTTTCGATCAAGCTGCCTATGATGCACTTGTCAATCTTAAACGTGATCGATTTGCTGTTTCTACTTATCCTTATGGATATCGAATTGGTTCTCGGCATGCAATACCATCCGATATTCCAGATGATTTCTTCACTCGAGCTGGAGACAGAGGCGGTGAACAAACAGTTATCGCCGAAACTGGTTGGCTTTCCGATAATTTAGTTTACCGTTTGGATTCAAGTAATTGCTGGAGTGGAGAAACATATTCTCTCGAGCAAGAACGAGATTATCTGGATTTAGTTTTAAATACAGCTCAGACGAAAAATTTCGATGTTGTTAACTGGTGGTCAAATCGTGATCTACAGCCGGCAATTACTATGACAACCTGCTACCCAATTGCTAATCCTCCTTCCTACTCTGCTTGCAATGGCGATCTATGGTGTGAAGCCAATAATCAGTTTAGGCAGGTAGATCCGTCAAGCCCAATTACGGGAGATATACTTTGGAAAGCCTTTGGCACAATAGGAATAAGAGACTACAATGGTAACACAAAAGGAATTGTCTGGGATCGTTGGCAACAAGCACTCAGCACTCCGATTGGTGGAGTTGGAGGGAACCCATCTCCCAGTCCGAGTCCGGCAACTACTCCAACTCCAACACCTTCTCCGACACCCTCCCCATCTCCTTCACCGTCTCCAAGTCCTTCTCCATCCCCTCTGAGTGGTGATGGGCTAAAAGGCAAATACTATGACAAAACAAACTTTACAAGTTTAAAAGCAACGAGAGTCGATCCGACAATTAATTTTAACTGGGGTCAAGGTCGACCTCATTCAAGTGTAAACCCCAATACTTTCTCAATCAGATGGCAGGGTTTTGTTCAACCTCAATATTCTCAAACATATACTTTTTACGCTCTAACAGATGATGGAGTAAGATTATGGGTTAATGATCAGTTAATTATTAATAACTGGAACTATCAATCTGCCACCGAAAAGTCGGGCACAATTACCCTTAATGCTAATACGAAATATGTCATAAAAATGGAGTACTTTGAAAATACTGGTAATGCATTAGCCCAATTATCCTGGTCTTCTCAGTCCCAGACCAAGCAAATAATCCCCAAGTCTCGGCTCTTCTCTCAATAAGTCTTTACAACCCAGTAAGCCTTGCTAAGTTAATTCGCAAA
The DNA here is from genome assembly GCA_016183325.1 of Candidatus Curtissbacteria bacterium. Taxonomy (GTDB): domain Bacteria; phylum Patescibacteriota; class Microgenomatia; order Curtissbacterales; family GWA2-41-24; genus JACPEV01. Next base: position 4,433 of record JACPEV010000019.1, on the reverse strand, counting down.
TTTTCATTCCCTGGTTCCAACCGAAGAGCAGTGGTGAAAATTACTTGAGGTTTTCAGCAAGCTCATGAATGTTTGTTTTTGTTTCATAAATTACGCCTCCTACTTTTCATCTTCTTAAATAATCTCGGTAAGAAGGGTAATACTCCCATTAAAAACCATATCCTCTCTGGTACCACGGCAAACTCAAAATTGGCGCCTTGTCTCAACACCGCTCCAATTTGAGTGGTACCTGCTCCTTTCTCGGGCGTCGAGATATGGCCTAGATCCCCGGCTGTAAAGGCGTAGGATGTTTCAGCGCTCCATGAAATCGTAGACTTATCTGTTGATTTAAAGTATGCTTGCTCTGAAGTGTCTTTTAAAATATTTGCATAAAGCGCGTTATTCGTTGTATCAAGAGACAAAGACACAGAAGTAACATTTGTTTGTCCTGTCCATGGAGCTGTCAGAGAAGTTGCGGAAGGAAGACAATCTGCTACGTCACAATCTAAAAATTGGACTGTTGGATCGGTTTCGGCAGTTCCATCATAGTAGGCTAGCTTACAATTAGCAGTTGTCAAGCATTGGATTGTTCCATTAAATCTTGCTCCAGGTATAACCTCTGTTGAGCCTATGGGAGAGCAGGTAGCATCATCACAGTCGGCAAAAGAGATAACAGAATTTCCCGTATCATCAGGATAAACAATTTTACAATCAGCCACACCAGGAGTGCAATCCATAGCAGCACCAAAACTACGTGAAGTGTTTGCGCCTGCGACTGTGTTATCAATTGATTGAATTGTAGCGTTAGCAACAGTACAGGTTGCGTCTCCACAATCAACAAAGTACATGGCCTCATCAGTTCCATCGCCATAAACAAGTTTACAGTCAGTGTCTCCACCAACGCAATCAATGCTTACTGGCGATGCATTATTTGTTACTCCAGCATCTACATCAACAACTGTTAAAGTCCTGCCTGTCCCACATTCCGCAGCCGAACAATCTACAAAACAAATAGAATCTGCGTCTGCGCACCCTCCGGTCGCATTAGCGTCATTGTACACAAATTTACAGTTGTCAGCACCGGCAGAGCAATCCAGGTCACTTCTTGGGGCAGTACCTGAAGCGCTATCAATTTGGGTAACCGTATTCCCGGTTGAACAAGCAATAGTTGAACAATCAACAAAGAAAAAGTCTGATAACCCTGTATCGTTATAGGTAATTTTGCAATCGTCATCTGCCGGGCAATCAATTGAAGTATGAAGAACAGATGCTGCGTTTCCCAAATTGGTGTCAACAGTACCTGAGGTATTCGTTGAACAATCTGTATCATTCGTACAATCAATCACTTTTAAAAGCGGTGTTGTATCCATATCATCTCCATAGGCAATCTTGCAATTTCCGCTAACGCTCGTCCCATCAGTCACGCAAAATACAGATGCACCGGCCTGATCAAGACTGTCGCCAATGTCTGCATCTAGCGTTGTTACTGTTTTTGTTGAGCAATCTTCATCATTGCAATCAACAAAAATAAGCGTTGGTGTAGTATCAATATCATCTGTATAGACAATTTTACAATCATCTGCTGCCACACAAAACATATCAATATCAGATATCGAATCATGACCGGTTGCTCCGGCATCGCTATCTACCTGGGTTTCTACAATATCCGCAGTACAACATTTATACATGTTGGTTGCTGTCGTTCCAGAAACCGTCAAAATCCAGACAGTTGTACCGTCTGTTGTAACTGAATAGATATTGTCTGTAACTGAGGCAATTGTGATGTTCTGCCTGGACCAATTTACATCATGCAACCTGCTATATGATAAGTCTCCGTCTTGAAAAATCATGTCAACACCCGTGCTATTTATAGGAACCAATACTGGCCTGTCGCCCGCTGTAAGCCTAGAATCATTAGTAATTGTTAGTCCGGCAAAATTTGCAGAGGCTGTAGTACAGATTCCACTTAGGGTAAAAAATAATTCAACACCAAATTCAGTATCACTTGAAGTATCAGAATAAGCTACATATCCAGTATCATTATCAAGAAGCGCAACGCTTACCATAAATGTTGAAGAAAGCGTTCCTAGTGAAGCAGAAGTACAAAGCGTTCCTAAAGTATGGGCAAATGCGGTTGAAACATCAAACCTTCTTCCCTCATACGCGTTTGCGCTGAGATCAATCCAAAAAACAACAATAAAATTGCCGGAAACCGCAATTGTCGGATTATAATTATCTGCGTCACCAGTGTCCAAATCCTGGGCAGCAGACCAATCCGCAGCTTCATCACAGGCAGATGACTCTAGACACCTTTTATAAAATACATCTGCTCCATCATTGTAGAATGCATACCACGCGGCCCCGCCATTAGCCCCAGACATATAGACAATTTTCCTTTGCAATCCGCCAAATTGAGTTTCTGTCTCAACAATCCCCCCGCTAACAATTACTGAGGGATCAATTGAGACTGGATAGGCTCTTTGGGGATCTGTTAACCAGGTTTTGGCTGACTCTCCCAAGGTTTTTGTCAGTCTATAGCCCTGAGCGAAGTCGAAGGGTTTGTCCAAAGTAAAGCTCAGATCGTTGCTCACTGCCCCGCCAGCATCCTTGGCAAAGGGTGCGCCAAAGCGAAATAGTTCTTTCCCGTCATCGGCAAAGAAACCGAATGCACCCGGATCCGGCGAAACCACCTTGACATCAACAGTTCTTAAGGTTTGGATTATCGACACCTCCGATGCATTTCCACCTCGGAGGTGGTGTTGCGCCTGCGGCACACCTCCGAGGTGAGCAGCAGCATCAGGCGTCTTCAAAATAACTTCCTCGACCAACAAGTCGTTTGTTATCGAGTATTTAAGGTCTATCCCTGGAATAATCTCCTCATAAACTACCTCTTTATCCGCTTTTATCCTTGACCGTTTGGGATTGACTCTTTGTCCAAAGACTTTTTCAGTCTCAAACTCAATCTCTCGATGTTCCAACTTGACTCGCACTCGCGCCTCTTCGTGGAAGATAAACTCCAGCTTTTTGCCTCCTTTGGTTGTTTTGGAGATTGCCCGTGGAGTGGTAATTTCTTCTCCTTTTTCGCCTCCATCCTCTGTCCCTTGATCTATCTTGGCGCGATCGACCTCTTTTTGAGAATCACTAACGGTCCTCAGAATTGGATCCGCGGCATAAGAAGTCGTTGCCGTCATCAAGGGTGCAAAAAGGGACAAAAGGACAGTTATAGAAATTATCACCCCAAGTGCCAAATTACCAACCCAGCGAATATGCCGGGGACGAATCTGGAAATTTTGGAAGCGATTATGGGCAGTAGCGAGGGAAAGATAAGGATGAGAAATTGACCTAATTGACCTAATTCCTAATTGACCTAAATTATCTTGGTCATTGGGATTTGGGATTTGATTAGAGTAATTAGAATAATTAGGAATTAGAAATTGAGCAGCCGCCGGCTCTGGTTTTCCCAGTATTCCTGCAATCAGCCGGTGGAATCTGCCGCGCTTTATAACATCCGTCACCAATCCAGTCTTTGGGGTTCTGAACCATGGCCCTTCCTCTCTCTCCAAAAAGCCCTTAATAGCTGCATATGCCTGAAAGGGCACTACTATGTAGGAAAGGGCCACGAAGGATAAAATGCCTACATAGTCACGCTCATCGGATTCTTCCAGAAACAGTCCGATGATGTTCATTAGAGGCAGAGCAAGCAAGTTGGTAAACACCAGTGACCAGCCGAAAGCAGCAGTCCAGAAGGGTAAGCGCGCACCAAAGACCGCTTCTGATAAAAACCAGCATATGGTGCCAACCACAAAGAAAGCAGCCTGCAGGTAATAAGGGGCTAAGTATATAAACTCCAGCTTCTCGGCCAGTGTCAGCTTCGAAGGCACCCAGACTTTTGATGATAGAGGATGGAAACTGGAGGGTGGATTTTGATGTTGGAAGGTGGATGCTGGATTATCTACCTTCAAGCTTCCATCATCTACCATCAATTGCTCCGCCTCTACCCAACGGCCGAAGAGGATTCGTGGAAGCATTATTTTAACATTAAAGGAAGCTCCTTCTGCCCAGCGCATTCTCTGTCTGATCAAGCGCTTGATGGTGGAGACTGCTTCGGCCGGTGTCTGGATATAGGGAGTAAAGGCCACCTTGTAGCCCGCCTCGTAGAGGCGCAGGGTGAGTTCGAAGTCCTCGGTGATACTTGTCCCCCAGCCAAACTTCCTTAGTACATCGGCTCGAATCCCGTAGACAGATCCGGCAATCTGCTTAAGTCCTCCATAGATCTCGCAACCAGAGCGCTCAATAACATAGCTTCCTGCATACTCTGTCCTGACTCCCCTGGTCACCCAGGTCTGGGACTTGTTTAAAACATGCCACTGATATCCTTGTACAGCGGCGATATGGCCGCCGCCAAGGGACACCTCCGAGGTGGAGGCAGCTTTCACCTCGGAGGTGGAGGAATT
>JACPEV010000018.1 GCA_016183325.1 Candidatus Curtissbacteria bacterium | reverse complement strand
TGGTATCCACAAGGCTAAATTTCTGTTACACTTAAAGGAATCAGAATTCCGTTGGAACATGAGGATAAATCATGTTAATACGTATCAGGAGTTACTAAAAAACTTTAGACAAAAACCGCTCTAAAGTTATCTAGACCCTAAAATATTACTGTTCCATAAGAATTTCCAAAACCTTTGCCTTTTAGCGTTACAACCTCGTTGCCTTTTGCAGCTGAGGGGCTCACTGAATCTAATTGAATAGTGGTCGTAGATATTGGAGAGTTACTCGGTGATGTTTTTGTGGTTGGAGCTTTGCTTGGACTGCTTTTTGTTGAATTTGTGCTCTTACTCTCAGTTGAGGGTACAGTTGGTGATTCTTGAGGGTTTGGGCTTTGCTCAGAGAGCGGAGTTGGGCTTGGACTTTGCTGATTTTTCGATTCATCCTTTTGAATAGCCTTAGAACCGATCATAGCCCCTAGAGCAATCAAGCCGACAATTGCTATTAATGCTAATGGTACAAAACCTTTCCTCATAATTATTTGATATTTCCTTATTTGTTTAAAAAAGGTTGAAGTCTGAGATTTTTGAAGTAGACAGTTCCACTGTATGATCCATAGACGCTAGTGGGAGGCGCTTTACTTTCCCATGTAACTGTACCTAAAGTTGTTTTTTTGCCAATTTCTCCTCCGCTGAAACCATTGTAAAAAATCCAGTCTCCCGGTTTTTGACCATTGTAAGTTCTTACTTCCGAGACTTTCCAGTTATTTCCTTCTGCTACAAAGTAGATGTTTAGTCTCATTTCAATATCGTTCTCATACCAGGTAAGTTCCAAGGTTTGATTAACTTTGCCAGGGTCAGAAGTTAGGTGCATACCGCCAACGTCTGCGAATTTTTTGGCATCAACCGTTACATAAAAATCATCTGCTTCTAAAGATACTACAGAAGTGCTCCAGTTAATCTTACTGGGTGCCGGAGTTGGAGACGCTTGACTTGAAATGGGTGTTGGACTTGCTTTTGGAGTTGGAGAATTTGTTTGCTTTGGGCTAGTTTTGGTACCTGGAGAACTAGTTGGACTAGGAGAGTTTGTACTTTCTAGGCTCTGTTGATTTTTTGTATTTTGTTTTTGGGCGACTTTTGATCCCACTGCGGCGATGCTTACTGTTATTAGTGCGACTATCGCCAAAATTACTATTGGGACTACTCCTTTTCTCATTAATTTCAGTTTAGCACTTTTTAAATATTGACATCAAAAATTGGTCAGTGAACCCTGTCGAAAGTCCTACCCTGCCTGCCGGTCTTCGACTCCGAGGACTTCGACGGTGAGCTCAGTCGAACCGTCGCTCAGACTCGAGGAGCAGGCAGGTCACATCGCTCCAAAGTAAAAACCTCCGAGATTGGAGCAATTGCCCTGAGTAGTTCGACTCCTTCGGCTTCGCTCAGGACAAGTTCGCTCAGGGTAAACTCGTCTAAGGATCGTATACGAGGGCTATTTTCATCAGTGATGATTATATCTTACTGGTTTGTGATAAAATACATGTGATATGAAAGTCTCTTACGCGAAACTACAAAAAAAGTATGGTGGTATGTATGTCTTAATGGACAAGCCAGATGGCAGAATTGTAGCGGCGGACAAAAATTTGGACAAAGCTTTCAAAATAGCAGAGAAGAAAGGTTACAAGTTGCCAGCTGTTCAATTCGTCAAACCTGCGGGTACTGTTGCTATTTATGAAGTTAAAGTTTCCCTACGTAATTGAATCTTCCTTTGAGTTTGGCTCAATCCCCACAATTAATTTATGGCTAAACGTTAAGTCGGCCCATGGTGTAATTCCCTTTTCTTTCCTTTTTGATACAGGGGCTGATGTTGCATCACTACCAACCTCAGCCGCTAAAAGATTAGGCATTGATCTTGATCGATGTCCCCAATTACCGATGAGTGGTTATGAGGGAACTACGATTTCTGTCTATAAATCCCAAATAGCGATTGAGTTTGGCGATAGAGATTTCAAAATTCCTTGTGTTTTTAATCCAAATAACGAAGTGCCAATTCTTTTGGGTAGGGCAGGAATTTTAGACAGATTTAATATTTTTCTAGACGGGAAGAAAAAAGAGATTACTTTTGTGGAACTCTAAGGCTTGCACTGGGTCAGGATCTGTGGCATTTATTGATGCTATGGTTTTTAACCGTTCTCAATCAATGAGACAGATGTAGCAATAACTACTATTCCTAAAATCAAGAGTAAACTTTCGATTAGGGCAAAGCCCTGTCTTTTTTCATAATGTATTTCTGGGATTAGGTCAGAGGTAGCAATATAGATAAAAAAACCGGCGGTTAGCGCAAGAAAAACCGGTATATAGTTTGATATTAAATCTCCTGCTAAATAGGCGATTATTGCCCCAAGAATTGAGACGGCAGCGCTGAGGATATTAACCAAGATAATTCTTGTTCTTGAGAGGCCTTTATGCAGTAAAAGTCCAAAATCTCCAATTTCCTGGGGAATTTCGTGGGCAAAAACCGCAAGGGTTGTCACAATACCCAAAGGAATACTAATAAGAAACGTTAAGGCAATAACAACCCCGTCTAAAAAATTATGCACTGTATCGCTTATGATGATTAAGGGAATAGTCGATTTTGATTCTTTCTCATGTGCGTGATGTTCTTCATGATGGTGAAACCAGTGGATGAATCTTTCCATCAGAAAAAAGATAACAATGCCCATAAGCGTCCAGAAAAATATGTTAATTCCTAGATCTTTTGCCTCAAGCATTGCTTCGGGCAGAAGATCGAAAAAAGCAGTCCCAAGCAGTACTCCGGCAGCAAAAGAAGCAAGAAAATGAGAAATCTTGAGGGCAAATTTTTTTCTCCAAAGGAGTATAAAGCCGCCAATTAAGGCTCCGAGGCTGCCAAGAAATGTGAATAAGATGATGTATGTTAATGTTGACATCGCAGGCACAGGCCGAAGAATTCCATTGAATGGGTCTTGACCAGGAATCCTTTCTTCTTCAAAATGTCTTTTTCAAGATCAAAAATCGTGCAATCCAAAATGTCTTGCACTTGGCCACAACTTTGGCAAATAAGGTGATGATGTTCAATCTTGTTAGCTCTTTCATATCTTGCCTTTGACTCATTCAGGTAAATCTGTCTGGCAAGGCCGCGTTTGGTAAATGAATTTAAAATCCTAAAAATTGTGGCCGGATCGGTTTTGCTATTATTTTTTCTGATAAAAGAACGGACAGCTTTGACATCTACGGGTTTTTCCGTTGACTCCAGAAGTTTAAGGATAGCAAGACGAGCAGGGGTTGCTTTAAGCGACGCTTCTTTTAACTCGTTCCTGCAGTCGTGATTTACACTCATGATTCTAAATGCAATAGACTTGCATTTAATATATGAGAGTTGCTTGCATTTGTCAAGAGGGAAGGTCTACAATTGGCGCCCGACAGAAAACTATGGCAAAAATTAATAGAACAAATTGCCATGTGCGGAAACCGTGGATGATTATTTCAAGACTTTGGATTTTGGGGGATTGAAATAGTTTGATACAGTAGGTTTTTTGGCATATAATTCCCTCTGGGTTCGTATGATTATTCTAAAATTTGGCGGAAGTTCTGTCTCCTCTGCCAAGAATATTAAAAATATTTGTGAAATAGTAAAAAAAGAGATCGAGAGGGACCCCATAATCGTGGTTTCCGCTCTTGGCGGGGTAACTGATCTTTTAATTGCAGCCGGCAATTCCCACGGCAGAGGACAAAAAGAAATTGAGGGTGTTTTTAAAATCCATCAGGATTTGGTTTTAAAGCTATGGGGGAAAGATGAAAAAAGAGTTGAGATTTTGGCATTTGTAAACTCCAAACTAAAGGATGCAGAAAGATTGCTCAGACGGGGCAAGTTGAATCAGGCTGCTTTGGATAAGCTCTGTTCATATGGTGAGATTCTTTCTTCGTATATTGTCTGTGAGTCTCTAAAATCACAATCGATTAATGCTATTTGTGCAGTTTCCACCGACTTTGTCATTACCGACAGCAACTTTGGTTCAGCCGAGTTTATAGTCGGCATTACAAAAAACAGGTGCAGGAAATGGCTGATACCACTTGTTAAGAATGGGGTGGTACCCGTTGTGACTGGGTTTATAGGTGGAACAAAAGATGGTAAAACTACGACACTAGGGCGAGGAGGGTCGGATTACACAGCTTCAATACTGGCATTTTCCCTCGGTGCTTCTGAGGTTCAAATCTGGACAGATGTTGATGGCATATTTAGTGCTGATCCCAGAATCGTAAGCGCGGCAAGACTGCTTTCGTCTGTTTCGTATAGAGAAGCTTCGGAACTTGCCTTTTTCGGAGCAAAGGTTTTGCATCCAAGAACTCTTAAACCGGCTATAAAAATGGGCATTCCTGTTAGGGTTTTAAACACATTCAGCCCTAAGGGTGCTGGAACAACAATCACTGGTAAGACTATTGTAAAAAGAGCCGTGAGCGCTATTTCTTATAAAAAAGAGGTCACTCTTGTAAATATTTATTCAACCGAAATGCTTTTCTCGAAAGGATTTTTAGCAAGAATATTTGATGTATTTGCCAAAAATAATATTTCAGTAGATTTAGTAAGCGTATCTGAGGTAAGCGTTTCCGTAACCTTGAATAGCTATGATTCGCTTTCGAAAGCAGCGCGCGATCTTGAAAAGTTTGCTTCAATTAATATAGAAAGTAATTTGGGAATGGTCTCATTGGTTGGCGAAGGAATAGTTAAGTCTCCATCAACAATAAGGGAAATATTCGACATTTTAGACGAAGAAAAAACTTTGGTAAGAATGGTTTCTCTGGGAGCAACAGATATAAATTTGAGCCTGGTGGTACAATATGACCGAGTTGAAGGACTAGTAAAGGCTCTTCATAAAAATCTGATCGAGGAGAAATGAAGATAGCGCTTGTTGGTTATGGAAATATGGGCCAGGAGCTGGAAAAGCTCGCCCTTGAGAGAAATGATGAGATTGTCTCTGTAAGTTTTAGAAAAATGACGGACAAGTTAGATATTGCCGGAGTTAAAAAAGCAGAGGTAGCTTTGGATTTTACTTCGCCTGAGGTTGTTTTGAAAAATATGCAGGCTATTTTGCCTTTGGGTACCAAAATGGTCATAGGCACTACTGGCTGGTATGACAAATTACCTGCTGTTAAAAAAATGGTGGCAAAATATAAAGCCGGGTTAATATATGCTAAAAATTTTTCTGTGGGAGCGAATATATTCTTCAAGACTGTTTATTTTGCCAGTAAACTTTTTGACAAATATGGCGGATATGACGTTTATGGTTTTGAAATTCATCACAAAGGGAAAAAGGACAGTCCGAGCGGTACGGCAAAAAAAATAGCTGAAATTATCTTATCTTCCACAAAAGAGAAAAAACAGTTACAAGCTGAGAAACTGGATAGAAAGATAAGAAGTGATGAGCTGCATTTTGCTTCCATCAGGGGAGGTTTTAACCCCGGACACCATGAGGTGATTTTTGACAGTCTGGCGGATAAGATTGAACTTTCCCATTCTGCGCACTCGCGGCGCGGTTTTGCTCAGGGAGCGTTTCTGGCCGCAGATTTTATTAAAAACAATAGGGGATTATTTGCATTCGAAGACCTTTTTGAACGGGGGGTGATATAGTGAAAGTTAAAAAATTTACCGGAGCAATTCCAGCTATGGTTACGCCTTTTGATGAAAAGAAAAAAGTGGACGAGCCGGCTTTGAAATCGCTTATAAAATTTCTTGTTTTGGGCGGTGTCAATGCAATCGTGCCTTGCGGATCAACCGGAGAAGCGGCGACCCTGAACCTAGAAGAGTATGAACTTGTGGTTAGAATAACTGTTGCGGAAGTTGACGGTAAAATTCCGGTAATTGCAGGAGCCGGAAGCAACGATACAGCAAAGGCCATTCATCTTTCACAATTGGCAAAAAACGCCGGAGCTGATGCTCTTTTACATGTAACTCCCTATTACAACAAGCCAACCAATGACGGTCTTGTCGCCCACTTCAAGGCGATTGCGAAATCTTGCGATTTGCCAATTATCATTTATAACGTTCCGGGCAGAACTGGTTTGAATATGACGGCAGAAACAACACTCAGAATCGCCAAGGAAATTCCCCAGGTTGTCGGAATCAAAGAAGCTTCAGGAAATTATCCCCAAATGATGGAGATTATCAAGGAGGCGTCTGGCGATTTTTCGATTTTGTCTGGTGATGACGTTTTTACCCTGGGACTTATAGCGGCTGGAGGACATGGATGTATTTCCGTGGTTGCCAATGAGGTTCCCAGAGAATTTTCCAAATTAGTAGCAGCTGCTTTAGATGGCGATTTTAAAAAGGCCAGGGATTTGCATTATAAATTGTTTGACCTCATGAATGTTAACTTTATTGAAACTAACCCAATACCGGTTAAAACAGCCCTTTTCATGATGGGAAAAATTAAAGAATCTTTCCGCTTGCCTCTGATTGCCATGTCCGAAAAGAACAAAGAGGTTTTGCGGCGGGTTCTTGCGAATCTCAAGTTGATATGAAGAAGATAAAAGTTGGGATTCTGGGAGCTACTGGTGCAGTTGGTCAGAGACTCGTACAGCTTTTAACTAATCATCCATGGTTTGAAATAAACTCCCTCTGTGCATCCGAGAAATCTGCGGGGAAACCTTACGGGGATATCGTAAATTGGAAAATTTCTACAGGTATCCCAGGTGAGATTGCAAAATTAAAGGTTGGACTATGTGAACCAACGATTGACGCAAAGCTAGTGTTTTCGGCGCTGGACTCATCGGTGGCCGGTGAAATTGAGGAAAACTTTGCAAAGAATGGTTATGTGGTTGTCAGTAATAGTCGCAATCACCGGATGGACAGTGATGTCCCGCTTTTGATTCCGGAAGTTAATGCAAGTCACTTGAAGCTTATAGAAATCCAAAAGAAACGATGGGGCTTGCGCGGTTTTATTGTAACCAATCCAAATTGTACAGTTTGTGGTTTAACATTAGTTTTGAAGCCCCTTGACGACGCTTTTGGAGTGAAAAAAGTAATAGTGACTTCAATGCAAGCCTTGTCCGGAGCTGGCTATCCAGGAGTTGCTTCCTTGGATGCCCTGGACAATGTGATTCCTTATATTGATGGTGAAGAGGAAAAATTGGAGACAGAACCTCTAAAAATCCTCGGAGAGTTTAAAAATGGACGGATAGTTGATCGTGATCTCAAAATAAGTGCTCATTGCAATCGAGTGAGTGTTCGCGACGGTCACACAGAAACTTTGACAATTGAATTTGAAAAGAAACCTGCAAGGGATGCCATTATAAAAGTGCTTTCGGGCTTTAAGGGCGAATCTTACAAATTAGATTTACCCAGCGCTCCCAAAAAACCGATTGTTTATCTTCCTGGGAGAGATCGACCACAACCGGTTTTAGACAGGAATATTGGGGATGGAATGTCGGTTGCAGTTGGAAGAGTGCGAGAATCTTCTGTTCTTGACTTTAAACTTGTGCTTCTGGTACATAATACTATCCGTGGAGCTGCGGGAGCAGCTATACTGAATGCAGAGTTGCTTTTGGCAAAACGCTTGATCTAAAAAAATGATTGTCGGATGTGTAAAGGAAATCAAAATAGGGGAAAATCGGGTAGGATTGACTCCGTATGGTGTCAAAGCTTTGGTCGATAATAATCATAAGGTATTGATTGAAAAAAATGCCGGAGTCGGGAGCGGATTTTCCAACGATGAATATATTAAGGCGGGGGCAAAAATTATAAATGCGGCTGGTGAAGTTTATAGACGAGTTGAGTTGATAATAAAAGTCAAAGAACCCCAAAAGACTGAATTTAAATATTATCGGCCAGGACTAATTCTTTACACATACTTACACTTAGCCGCAGAGTCCGAGGTGGCAAAAATGCTTGTGGCAAAAAAAGTGATCGGGATTGCTTATGAAACAATTGAACTTGCGGACGGATCTTTACCACTTCTGACGCCAATGAGCGAAGTTGCCGGCAGAATGGCGATTCAGGTTGGGGCCTGGTTTCTACAGAAACCAAATGGAGGCGAAGGAAAATTGTTGGGAGGTGTTCCGGGAGTTCTTCCGGGACATGTAGTGATTTTGGGGACAGGAGTCGTCGGAACAAACGCTGCCAAGATGGCTGTCGGACTGGGGAGCAGAGTTACTATTTTTGGAAGAAATCTTGAAAGACTTCGATATTTAGATGACATTTTTGGCTCGCAACTTGCGACAGAAGTTTCTCATCCTGGGGCAATCGAAAATGCGCTGACTGACGCCGATCTGGTAGTGGGAGCAGTTTTGGTAGCTGGGGCAAAAGCTCCAAGGCTGGTTTCTCGAAAAATGCTCACGAAAATGAGAAAGGGTGCTGTTTTGGTTGATGTTTCGATTGACCAAGGAGGGACTTTTGAGACTTCCAGACCAACTACTCATGCCGATCCGATTTACGAAGTTGACGGGATTATTCACTACTGCGTGACAAATATGCCCGGGGCAGTACCCTATACATCTACTTTGGCTCTGACAAACGCAACACTTAGATATGCCATGGATATAGCAAATAAAGGTTTGAAGAAAGCAGTTTTTGATGATCCTGCTCTTTCCCTGGGAATTAATACAATTGATGGTAAGTGCACCTACAAGGCTGTTTGTGAGGCATTTAATCTAAAATATTACCCCCTAGAAAAAGTAATCTGACCTATTACAAAAATATCACATGCAGTTGATATGTCAATTCTGCGCGGTGGGTGTAATCATTCACCATTACTGATACGTCAATTATTGTTCGAGGCTAACAGCCGAGAACTAAACTCCTCGCTTGCACTCGAAGAATAGAACCGTATCAATACCTGTGAGTAGTTACCGGTGGTTTGGGTATTGGAAAAATTGTCAGTTTGGAGATTTTAGTCCTTCGATTACACTCATGATCTTTGACCCTTCGACTGCGCTCAGGGTCTATGACTTCAAACCCTATCCTAATTGCCCGATAGTTTTGTTTTCACGAAGAGATTCTTTCTAATTGCCCTGCTGCTGATATTCTTAAAATGTCCTCAATAACTCTACCGACATCTGGTTTAACATTTGGATCAGATGCAAGAGTTTCTAATTTGTTTCTAACTTGCTCATCTTGAAAGTCAAAATCTCCTGCAATTACAATTGGGAATACAAGTTCTGGTCCGCCCACTTCCTGTCCAACTAATATTCTTCTTGAAATCCCGTCAGCTGCTTTTAATGTTATTTCAATATCAGAAAAGAATCCGTATTTTGCTGGGAAATGAGTACTGTCTAACATATAATCTATTTGTAGGTTAGACTCACCTTCTGTTAATTCATACCTACCAAAAAGTTGATGGTCATTGTCCCAAGTATTTGTTGTATATTCTCGCCAGGGCTGTTGTGGCGGTTGCGCTTTTTCGACAACCCCCTCGTTCAGTGGTAAATCTCTAAAATCACAATTAAGGTAACTTTTGCCTGCTTCTATTGCCTCTTTTGGACCTAATTGCCGTTTTCTTCTTTCTACACTCCAGTCATCCACTATGCCGGGACTTTTAACAACCCCGACCCTTGTAAGTAAGAATTGCTCTGCGTACTCCTCTAAAGTTGCGTCTTCCATTTGTTTAAACCTTCTGAGATGCTGGTTTAGTTTTGAGAAATTATCCTCGTCCAGGGCTGAAACAAATCTTTTAACTAATTTCAAACCATCAATTAAATGTGCTTTGAACTCTTCTGTTCCAGGATTCCCTTTCCCTACAGGGAATTTTCCATCTGCCATTCCCTTCGCCATGTGGGTTGCAAAGAGTGTATTCGCTACAACAAGAGACATATTCTCTGATTCGCCTAAAAATGCATCACGGTAGTGGAATAGTGCTTGTGGCCCTTCGCTGACAGCTTTTGATTTTATTTCTTCAACCATATCCCTTGATATTTTATCCTCCGCTTCTGCTTGGTCCAATGTTTCAACTATGTCTTCTTCAGGAATGTCATCTGTCATATTTTGGTCATACCTTCTATGGTTCAACAAAGAAACACTTAATCCTCTTGAAAAAGTTGGCACCTCAATACCGCAAGGGCTTACCCACGAGAATTGTGGCGGTCGGTCCATCTCGTATTCTTTATCTGAGACTCTTATAACAAATTGCGAAGAGGCAACTCCGTTTGAGAAACCATCATAGTAAAGGTCTTTGTCTGCTTGAGGGATTTCAAGACCATTTACCAAGTCTAATCCTGATTCTAGGGTCCGTCCTAAAGCTTTGATGATCGAGGTGCGTTTCTCTAAATCTTCGGGGGAAAGTTCTTGGGGACTGCCAGTGTCTCTGTCTTGAGTCATATATTGAGCAGTGTGCTAATTCTATAGCTTGTATTTTTGGCCGTCAACTTTTTTGTTTATTGACATCAAAATTTGGTCAGAATAGTATGGCAAAAGTCCTATCAATACGCTCCAAAGTAAAAACCTAATATACAGTGCTCCTTCAAATACATTTAGGGCCCTGGCATGCGGTCCTCGCTTCTCTGCGGGCCTAATGATTGAAGTCTTCGGAGATAAGAATTACTTTCACAAAAAAAATATAACCCATATAAAAGTTCGACAAACTTTACTCTA
Organism: Candidatus Curtissbacteria bacterium; assembly: GCA_016183325.1. Taxonomy (GTDB): domain Bacteria; phylum Patescibacteriota; class Microgenomatia; order Curtissbacterales; family GWA2-41-24; genus JACPEV01. Next base: position 27,422 of record JACPEV010000018.1, on the reverse strand, counting down.
ATGATCTAGATTATTAGAGAAATTTAGAAGTTTGTTTTTGTCTGTTGCGAAGCAACTTCCTGATAGACTTTTAGAGTTTCTTGGGCCATTTTCTGCCAGGAATATTTTTTAACTTGCTCTTGGCCGTTTGCAATGAGTTTCTTTCTTAATTTTGGAAATGTTAGAACCTCTTTAATTTTTTCGGCGATGTCGTAGGGATTTTGGGGATCAAAATAAAGGGCAGCCTCACCATAGACTTCTTCAAGCGTGGGGATAGCTGAGGCGATAACCGGAAGCCCCGTTGCCATCGCATTAAGACCTGGAATACCAAAGCCTTCAGATAGAGATGGGGAAATATAGGCCGCGGCTTTTTGAAAAATCATAGCAAGATTATCTGCCGTTTGATAACCGAGTAGCTTAACGTGATTTTCTAAGTTGCGCTTTTTGATTTCCTGCTGAAGTTTCTCGGTGAAAACGTCACGAGGAGAAACTATCACTAATTGCAAATTCCCCCCACCTGGGAAGTGTAAGGAGCTTTCACCTCGGAAGTGTCCTAATAGATTAACGGCATCAAGGAGCCTGTTGAGATTCTTATGTGGGTAAGCATTACCGACATAGATGGCGAATGGCTGTTTGATGTTGTATTTTTCGAGCCATTTACCATTTGCCATTTGCCCTTTGCCATTTTGGAAGTATTCTTCTTCAGCTGCTTCATGGGTAACAACTACTTTTTGGGGGTTTATTTTAAAGGTTCTAACAACCTCATTTTTGACAAAATTTGAAGGAACCAAAATTTTTGTTGACTTTTTGACGGCAATGTTGATAACCGCGTTGTAACCTAATCTTTTAAGGCGAAAAATGATGGGGTTGCGAGTAGTTGTTGCTTGCTCTTGAAAATGATGGTGAATAAGATCGTGGATAGTCACTACAAATTTCCCAAAATAGAATATCGGGACATTGAAATGGGGAATATGGAGAAGATCGAGATTTTCATCTGAGAAAATTTTGGGCAATTTAACTTGTTCTTGAAGCGAATACCAGGGGATATCAGCCAAAACTTTTTTAAAATTTTTGTATTCACCAAGATCTAAATAATCCCAATTGTTTTTTTTAAGAAAAATTACATAAAAATTATTGCGATCGATTTTAACAAGATGAGTAATGAGTTTTTCCGCGTATTTGCCCAGACCTGTCCCTTGAGGGCCTACAAACCTGGCATCAATACCGATCTTCATACCTGTCGAGGGTTGAACCCTAATTAGGGTTCAACCCTAAGCTTTGAATCTTCACTCTTATCAACCTAAAGAAAGCTAATATCTTGATTGCTAAAATAGCTGACCAAGTGATGAAAAAGGGATAAATATTAGCGTAATGTTTCCGATAAAACAGCTCCATGGCGCGGGTTGATTCTTTGATTGCTCTTATTTTTGACGCGCGAGTTGCTTTGGTTAAATGAATTGAGCTTGATTTCATGCCAGATGCTGCGCCTTTGTAGTGGATGATTTTTGCAGATGGGGTGTACATGACTTTGTATCCCGCTTCTTTGAAGCGCCAACACCAGTCTAAATCTTCACCGTAAAAGAAAAAATCTTCATCAAAATAGCCAACTTTTTTAATGGCACTTCGCCTGACCATCATAAAGGCACCTTCGCAGGAATCAATTTCGTGATCTTGGGTGTCTTTTTGATAACCCATGTAGTATTGATCGAAAATTTTTGATTTGGGAAATATTTTTGCAAGGCCAGAAAAATGGCTGAAGGCTCGCCAAGGGGTGGGAAAATGTCGGCGACAATCGCGATCCAGTTGACCGTTGGGCAGTTCAACTCGACAAGTCGAAACTGCCACATCTTGCCGATTTTCCATGAAGTTGATCATTTTGCCGATAGTTTCAGACATCAATTGTGTATCAGGATTAAGAACTAAAATATATTTGCCTCTTGCTTTTTTGAGAGATTGGTTATTGGCTTTGGAAAAACCAACATTTTGGCTGTTAACTGAAAGTTTTACCCACGGAAAATCTTTTTTGATAGAGGCAACTGTATCGTCCTGGGAATTGTTATCAACAACAAAAACCTCTGATTTGACCTTTCTTAAGGCGGTCTTTAAAGAATTAAGGCAGTCTTTGAGGAGTTCTTCGGTGTTATAAGAAACTATAACCACTGAAATATCCATTAACGCTTCCCTACTTCTTGGTAAACTTCATCAAGTTTGTCAGAAATTTTACCCCAGCTATACTGATTTTTGACAAGTTCATAGGCAGCCGTTGCTAGATTTCGTCCAAGATTCTTATCTTTTAGGACTTTGACTGAGGCCTCTGCAAGCTGAGTTGCTGACTGGGCAACCAAAGCTTCCTTACCACTTCGGACATTAATGCCTTCAACGGCAAGTCTGGTGCCAACAATTGGCGTTCTGGTAGCCATGGCTTCCAATATTTTGTATTTAGTACCCCGACCATTTCTGATAGGTGCCAAAAGAACATCGCTTTTTGCATAAGCAAGTCTGATGTCCTCTACTTGCCCATCAACCTGAATATCACCTTTGGCATAATTTAAAATATCGTGGGGCGGATTTCTTCCCACAATCCAAAGTCTAGCACCTGCTATAGACTTTTTGATTTTGGGCCAGATTTCTTCGACCAAAAATTTGGTAGCGTCACGATTTGGTAACCATTTAAATTGACCAACAAAAAGAACAGTTGGGTGAGCAGGTTTTTGTTTTTTAGTTTTTGCAAAATATTCAATGTCTACACCGTTGGCGATTATATCGATTTTTAGATTGGGCTGGTTATTTTGAATAAACTGGCGATCCTCCTCGGACATTGTGGCAAGTCTTTTAGACTTCTTCCAGTAGTATCTTTCCCACCACTTAATCTTCTCAACGTCCAAGAAAAGTAATGGTTTTACAGGTAAAAACCACGCCGGCAGACCTTCTACGAAACGCTGATAGACTAAATACTCAATAACTTGCTCAACTAAAAAAATAGGGATTTTTGTTTTGGGAATGTTTGGCATGACGTAAAATGTTTCGGCGTGAATTAAGTCATAATTTTCGCGGGTCAATTCTTCTTTAATCTTTCTTCTAATTCTGATATCAAAGTAAATACAAACCAAAAAGGGGAAAGGCGTGAGAGCTGATAGCAAAATATTGATGGGAGACCAAGCTTTTCTTCTTTTGAAAACAATGACTTTTTGACAATATGGTTCAAGTTCGCGGATATATTTTTTTTCCTCTTCTGCTCTAATGAATGAAGCCAGAGTTATCCTGTGTTTTTGAGCTAAATTTTTAAGAAGATTGTAGGTTCTGATTTGCCCGCCAGAAACCAGAGGATAAGGAAGATAGGGGGTGATCATTAGGATCTTCATGTTTGAAAAGTACCACAAGTACGAAAGGTGCCAGATGTACCAAAAGTTTTTTTAAACAAATACTTGTGATACCTTTGATACTTTTGATACATTTAATACTTTTAGATTACTTCCCAATGCATTCTCTGTACATCTCGAGAAGAACATATTGGCCGGAAATTTCTATTAATTTGCAGTGGCGGGCTAAATTTTGTATTCCTGGATCGTTAACATCTATCGAAATAAGAAATTTTGTGCCTTGGTCAACAAATATTTCCAGTGGCCTGTCAACAATCGGATAGCCGTGACGATTAGTTTGATAAAGGAAAGCGGCATCACCGCTGTAAGGAGCGATAATTGTAGCATCTTTGGGCAGAATTCTATCGGCAGCCTTACCAGCTTCGATTATTTGAGGCTTGTTGATCCAATAAAATCCCCGAACTTCAAAAAATCCAAAAGCGAACATTGATGCGACCAAGGACAGTGCAACTGCAGGACCAATATATTGGTTAAAATATTTTGAAGGAAGCGCTAGGAGTGTTTTGGTGCCTATGGCCATGAAGATAGCGGCAATTGGGATGAAGGGTACTTGATAGTAATCATGCCTGACGTTACCAGAAGCAAAAACGGTGAAGTAGAGTGCTGAAGAAGCTAGCCAAACATAATAGAATAATTTTTCCTTATGTTCTGGTTTTTTAAGAATTCCTAATATAAAAAGAGAGAAACCTCCGACTGTTAAGATAAGCTTTCCTAATCTTTCGACAATAATCCAGCGAAAAAAAGCTCCTTTAAAACGAATATCGCCTTCGTTTATGAGAAATCGCCAATTAGGTATACCTTCCGGGAATTGTGTCATCCAAATACGCCAAGCAATAAAAGGGGCTAGAGACAAGACTGCAAAAATCCACAAATTAGGTTTTTGATAAAAAGTTAAACCATATTTATTAAAAGCTAAGTAAAGAATAGGCAGTAAAAAGAAAATAGCAATTGGCCAGGATAAAATAGCCAAGTTTGCAAATAGAATTGAGACTATGCCCCACTCCCACCGGTCAATTTTCATCCATTTGGCAAAGGAGAAATAAAGCCCTAAAAGGCTAAAAACCATGAAGGGTCCGGGAAGAACGGTGGATGAGTAAAAAACGTTATAAGGAATAGTTGCAAAAAAAAAGGCGCTCAAGGCGGCTGTTTGCCAGTTTGAGAGGAATCTGACTAAAAAATATAAGAAAAATGTTGATCCTAAAGTTATGAAGACAGTGACTAGCCTGGCGGAAATGCTATCGATGCCTGTAACTGACCAGACAGCAGCGATCAGCGAATTATATATCGGAAACTCGACAAATCGATATCTTTGGGGATTATCAAGACCATTAGCCTGGGAAGACTTATCATCATATTTTGGGATGAGTGGGTTGAATCCCTCTTTAATAAAGTTTCTGGCAACAGCCGCTGTGTCTGCTTGTCTCCACGAGTGCCAATCGGCAATTGGCCTGTCTATCTTGTAAAGCCTGACGGCAAAAGCGAGTATTAGAATTGCCGACAAGATAATTATTTCTATCTTTTTCATATTTCTTTTGGGTCATCCTGGAGCAAACGAAGTGCAGCGATAGGATCTAAAATATTAAGATTCTATCGTGGTCGTTGCCACTCCAGAATGACTATCTTTTTCCAACTGCCAACTTAACTGTTGCTATAAGGATTGCGACCATAATCCAGAAAGTATAGGCGACTTTTGAGGCTTCAAAAACATCGATGTAGATGGCATTGACTAAAAGTCCAATGATAGCAGCGACAAGGGCTGCAACAATAGTGGAGTGGAACGGATCTTTGATACTTTTGAAGTTGATTAAGGCATAGTATATGGTAAAAACAATGGTCCCAAAAAATGCTAGGAATCCTAGCAGGCCCGTTTCTCCCAAAGCTCTTAAAAAGTCATTATCTGTTGATTCGGCTTCTGTGAAGTCTTCGATATTCCTTTTGGTAAGAGTTGAGTAGCCGGACCCCAAAAGAGGATTTCTTAAAAATCCTTTTATCGCTTGGGGCCAAGTGTAATCAAGCCTAATTCCTGTAGAAAGATCGTACTGAACTGCTGTTTGCGAATAAATCCTAGGCTTTGCAGCAAGTGATGCTGGAAGTCCTGCACTTGTCGCGCCAAATTCAGGAATATCTTCATAGACATCTTGAGGTCTGGCAGTTTGGACGCCTGTCGTTGGCTTTTCTTTTGAAGGAGGTGTGTCTGATTTAGAACCTACGTCAAGATAAGCAACTCCAGCTCCTTTTGGGGGTTCTTTTTTTAGCGGTTTCAGAGCGGCTGAAAATTTAAATTTGTCGAGCTTGAGAACGTGGGCAAATCTATCTGAAAGGTCACCAAACGAGAGCATAATGGCAAGAGAAATAGTAATCACAACAAACCAATTAATTAAGGCGAAGACCAAACCTTTTTTAATTGCAAGAAGCCCGAATAGAACCGTAATTGACACAAGATAAGCCAAAAAAGATGTTCTGGAGACAGTTAAGATCAAGAGCCAAAATCCTGAGAGAGAAATAATTAAAAATAAGCTTTTTTGAAGCCAACTTTTAACTGTGGTAACAAGAGGAATGAAAAGGGTTAAAACTAACATTAAATAAGCTGCCAAGTCGTAATGGCCACCGAACGTTGAGAGGACTCTTGCGTGTTCTGTAAGATAAAGCTTAACTCCCTTGCTAAATTCCCGATTCATAGTTGAAAAAGCTGGAAAGTAGAGATATTTCTGGCCAAAACCATAAAGAGAAACAGCCAACAAGACTATGGCAGCTACGAAGACATACTTTTTAATTTGGGCAAGAGATTTTATTGAAGAAAAGAAAATAAAAAAGATAGAAATATATTCAATTCTTCTGACAAAGTGCAAAAATAATTTGCTGATGTGCAGGAAATTTGCATCTATGGGAACAGTTTTGGTGACAAAGATTGCTGATAGGCCGGAGAGAAATCCCACGAAAATATAAATTGCTATTGGGATTAAAAGAGGATTGCCTCGGAGAGTAACTTTACCACGAATAAGCCAGATGATCCAAATAATAAAAGCGGTGGCTACCAAAAGATCGTCAAGTCTGAGTCTGACGATATATCCGGGAATCAAGTCGGCAAAAGGAATTTTTGGGTATAGAGGAATAAAGATTAAGAGAGCAAAGCAAAGATATTCAAGAATGTGATCATCAAACCACTTTAAAAGCTTGGACATAGGCGTTGACAAGCTCCTTTCTGCCTAAAATGGCGAAAACACCGACTCGAAGTAGTGCTCCCATTTTAAGTAAGAGGCGGGCAATTTGCAAAGAACGCCTGCCTTTGTACTTCTGGTAAAAGTAGATTATTCCTTGATATTCACCGATGAATGATTTTGTCGGAATCTTCTGTGACCCCCGGCCGATGTGAATGATTTTGGTAACCGGGGAGAAACAAATGGAATAGCCAGCCTTTTTTATTCTGTAACACCATTCGACTTCTTCTCCGTACATAAAGATTTTTTCATCCAAGGGTCCGACCCTGTTTATCACCGACTTTGGGACCAAAATGGCAGCGCCTGTAACCCAATCGACTTTGCGATCTTGTCGGTAAAAAGAATTGTGATCAACGTGATAAGGTTTGAGAATTGTGCCACCGGGAAGATCATCGATGAAAGTCATCCACCAAAAGATTTGTGGCAAGTAAGGAAAGAAACCAACGGATTGCTGAATCGATTGATCCTCACCTAAAAGCAAAGGGCCAAGAGCCCCTAAGGGTTCAACCCTCGAGAGGGTTGAACCCTTAAGACGACGAGCCTTAGCCACTAATTTTGGAAAGGAATTTTCAATAAGGTAAGTGTCGGAGTTTAAAAGTAAGATATACTTGCCTTTGGCAACTTTTATGCCCTGATTATTGGCTTTGGTGAAACCGAGATTTTCTTTATTGGATACTAATGTTACTTGAGGAAATTTTTTCTTCACCATAGCCCGGGAGCCATCTGTTGATCCATTATCGACAACAATTACTTCAAAACTAATGCCCTTAGTGAATTTGAAGATTGAAGAAAGGCAATCTTCCAAAAGTTTTTTCGTATTCCAGTTAACGATAATCACTGATAAGTCAACGCTCATTTTATTAATTTAATTTTGACATATTTATAAGATGTAGCAAGAAAAACTCCAAAAAGAATTAAAGAGGCTCCAAATAAAAATGTAGCTGTGATTCTTTCGCCAAAGAAAATGATTCCGTATAAACTTGCCAAGGCCGCTGCGGGGTAAATAGCCAGAGAAGATATAAATGCTGGAGCGTGTTTTAGGAGCCATTGATAAAGATAATAGACGATCAAAGAAGAAAAAATAGCCAAGGATAAAATTCCAACTACTGCGGGTAATGACACTGATAATTTTAGCTGATTTCCGAGTAATAACTCAATGAAGATAAATATTAATGAAGCTAAAAAACTTACGATGAAGTTAGACAAAGTAATGATAGAAGGGTCGATCGATTGGCTTATTTTTCTTGAAACAACTAAGAAGAAGGACCAGCTTAGCAGTGCAATGAGAATAAGAAAGTTACCTTGAAGCGTGCCAAGCGAGCGTATATCTTGACTCATAGCAGACCCATAAATTAAAAGGGACATACCCATTAAAGTTGAAATCATTCCGATTATTTGAAAATTACCTAATTTTTCTTTCAAAAATAAATAGCCGAAAATAGCAACGATAAGTGATGATGGCAAATAGATAGCCGCTGACATTATTACGCTAGTGTGCTGTATACCATAAGCGAAAAGCAGCCAATTTCCGGCAAACAACAAGTTTACTAGCAGAAGATATTTCTTAGAAGTTTTAACCAAAAACAATTTTTTAAAATTAATAAAAGGCAGGAGAATCAGTATAGCTAATATCGAGCGAAGAGTTACAGTTATTACTGGACTGAATTCTTGAGTTGTAAATTTGACTAGTGGAGAGTTAGCACCAAGAACTAAACACAGCGCAATGAAGATTATAATAATCATTAAAGAAACTCACTTGCCAGCAAGCGTATAACCTCCATCAACAACAATAGTTTGACCTGTGATGAAGCTAGACTTGTCGTTTGCAAGAAACAGAATGACCTCAGCAATTTCTGTTGGTTCAGCAATTCTTCCTAATAGAGCGCTTTTTGCTTGTTGCCAGACTTTCTCGTTCCAAGTTTTGGCCATATCTGTGTTAACAAAACCAGGAGAGACAACATTTACTGCAATTTCTGGAGCATATTCTTTAGCTAAAGCGGCGGTTAAATTAATTACACTAGCCTTAGAAACAGAATAAGCCATTCCCCTATTACTAACTGTTACAGGGTGACCCCTAACAGAGCTGACATTTACAATTCGGCCATACTTGGCCTTTTGCATGTAAGGGATGACAGCTTGACAAAAATGGACGGTTCCCAGGAAATTAACTTTGAATAATTCTAACCAATGATCATCGCTTGATTTTAGAAAAGGTTCTACTGCAACAATTCCAGCACAATTGATAAGTACATCAATTTTACCAATCTTATTGACAATCTCCTTGACCGCTCTCAGAACATCTTTTTGATTAGAAACATCGCAGATTATGCAGTCTGCTTTTAAGTCTCTGACCAGCTTTTTAAGAGAAGCAGAATTTGTGCGACCATGAAGGATTACTTTGGCTCCATATTGTGTTGCTAATTTCGCGGTCGATAATCCTATACCTCGTGAAGAACCTGTAATTAAAACGATTTTCCCTTCAAGAAAACTCTTCATAATTTTAATTCCTGGCGTGGATTATCAGGAAAGTTTACTTCGTCAAACAAGATAAAGGCTTTCGGATGGATCACATAAAAAGTAGCAATAAATTTTGGATCCTCTAATTTTTTTAAGGGTATATCTTCTGCCGAAGAGTATTTGATTAAATATAAGTTTCGTGCTTTTTTAAGTGCTTTCCCTTTGGCTTCCTCGGCTTTGCCTTCGAATTGTAGCCCTCTGACTTTTTCTCCGCTCCCTTTTGTGTGGGGCAAGACTATTGCTCCGGCAACATAGGGATTATTATTGATTTCAAGCGAATGCCTTCTGTTTTTTCTGGAAATAAAATAAAGATTCCAATCTTCGTCATTTACATACCATACGGTTGCTATCCATGGTTTGTTATTTTGTGACGTCGCAACTTGCATCAGCTTGGCATCTCTTAAGTACTCAGCGATTAATTCTTTAAGATTTGTCATTGGAATAGGCGGACGCGGCCGAGTTTGTAGTGAGGATTTTTGTTTTTGCGCTCGCCAATGACTTTGGCCGGAACGCCTCCGACAATTTCAAATTCTTTGACGTCGGATGTAACAACTGCTCCGGCGGCGACAACAGCGCCTTTGCCGATTTTGACGCCGGGAAGAATAATAGCTCTTGGACCGATGAAGACGTAGTCCCCTATTTCTACTGAGTCCTCAATCGGATCGAAACCTTCGGAATTTATATCGTGTTCGGAGTTGTAGATTAGGACATGGGAAGCAATATCGACATGATTGCCGATTTTCAAAGGAGCGCGGCCATCCAAGAAGGCATGATCGCCGATAACTGTATCCTCGCCTATTGTAATTCCTCCGGGATTGAAAAATCCGGCCCACATGTGCACGGTCGACCCCTTGCCGATTTTCATTCCAGAGGCTCGATAGAAAAATTTGCGGATTGAATGAAACGGCACGTTGATGCCAATTTCATAAAGACAAAATAGCCATAAATCAGCAAGGATATTTACTCCTCTTTTCGTGGCCTTATGTATAGTTTCCGCGGTTGTGAGCTCTCTTCCCATGCGATCCTTCATATATTTAGTATAAACTATTAAGCTGCAATTCTTTGCTTTGGAAGTATCTCTTTAAGGCGGTCAAGTAATTTGTCAAGGTTTTTATCATTTTGCATCCAAATTTCGTAATTATCGACTATATTCAATAATTCTTCCTCACCAAATTCTCGTAAATCCTGTATAAACCCTTTAGCTATTTTATTACGTCTTTTTTGAGGTACTTTTCTTGCAATTTTGGCGGAAATTTCAAGGGCGTGATTCCAAGGTACAGTTCTGACCCAATTTTCGAATGCTATTTGCTCATAATCAGTTTGTTCTGATTGCTCTTTCATGAGTAAGAATGATATCAAATTTGAACAAAATTTTCAAACTATGGGTTCTATTTTGAGGCTACTTTTTCTAAAACTTCTAAAGTTTGCTCTGCACATTTTTGCCAGGAGAAGCGTTTGATGTTGGCAAAGCCTTTTTTGATAAGATCGGACCTCGTTTTTTCATCAATCAAGACTTTTTTGATGCTGGCTACGATTGAGTCAACATTTTGCGGATCGACAAGCATGGCGCTGGCAATTTGGCCCACCCCCGAGGTGTTCTCTAAGTGTCGTCTTGACTTCACCTCGGGGGTGAAGGAAACGGCTCCAATTATTTCTGGGAGGCTTGAGGTGTTGGAGACAACAGTTGGGACTCCGCAAGCCTGGGCTTCGATGACGGGAATGCCGAAGCCCTCCCAAAGCGACGGAAGGACATAGACCTTGGCGCCAGCGATCAGGGCTGGTAGATCGTCATCAGGGACGTAATCGGTGAAGATGACTTTGTCGTCCAGTTTTAACTGCTTGACCTTTTCGAAGATGGAATCGTAGAGCCAACCTTTTTTGCCGACAATAACTAATTTCAAATTAGACACCTCCGAGGAGTCAAAGCCCACCTCGGAGGCGGGAAGAAGAGAGAAGGCTTCGATTAAGCGTTCGAGGTTTTTGCGGGGTTGCAAAGTGCCAACAAAAATAATGTAGGAACCGCTAATTCCGTATCGCTTTTTGACCTTATCAATCGCGGATTGCGACTGGGGTTTGAAGCGTTTGGAATCATACCCCTCGTAGGTCACTGAAATTTTAGAAGGGGCAACACCGTAATTTTTGACGATGTCTTTTTTGGTGGTTTCAGAAACCGCAATAATGTGCACGGAATTTTCGATTGAATATTTTGACCATGACGTTAGTTGGTATAGATCGTTTTTTTTAAAAAATTCGGGGTAATGAAGATATGATAGATCATGAATTGTCACGACATATGGCACTTTTGAAAATCTTGGTCCATAGTGAGCCATCGAAAAGAAAACTTGAGGTCTCTCCCCTACTGACAGTCTGATTGGAAGGGCAAACTGAGTCCAAAACTTTTTCGGACCGAAAACCTTATATTTAAAATTTTCGGTTTCTTGCGGAAGATCCGGTAGAGGAGGTTCTTTTAGGTAAATAAGAAAAGTACGATCTGGCACTTTTTTTGATTCTGGAGTCGCTTCGCTCCCCAGAATGACATTTTCCATTTTTGTCATTCTGGCTTGTCCAGAATCGATTCTGGAGTCGCTTCGCTCCCCAGAATGACGAAGATGGAGATTGCTTCGTTTCGCTCGCATTGACATCAGGTGGAATTGTCTCAGAAGCTCGAAAGCGTATTGACCAGACCCAACTCTTTGTTTGACATTGGCTTCATTTCCATCAATTCCGATTAACATAGTTTATAGTTCATAGTTTATAGTTCATAGTTTAATTTCCATGAACTATTAACCATCTACCTTTTTGCCACCTCCTCGTAGACTTTGAGAGTTTCACGAGCGGTTTTGATCCATGAATATCGTCTTGCTCGATCCAGACTTGCTCTTACCATTTTCTGGTAATTTTCTAAATTTAAAGATAAAACCATTTCGATTGCACGCTGAAGCTGGGTTTCATTCCTTGGATCAACTAAAATGGCGGCATCTCTGGCGATTTCAGCCATTGATGAATTATTGGAAGTCACAACAGGAGCACCGCAGGCCATGGCTTCAAGAACAGGCAAACCAAATCCTTCATAGAGGGATGGATAGACAAAAACTCGACAGCCGCTGTAAAGACTAATTAAATCTTCTTTGGGAACGAAGCTTGTCCAAATGACGTTTTCGCCCGTATGGTAACCTTCCAAGTTAGGACCCCAACCGTACTTACCGACTAAGACTAGACTAAAACCTGGGTTTTTTTGCACAATCAGCTCAAAGACATCAAGAAGCTTTTGGATGTTTTTTCTAGGTTCGTGAGTCCCAACAGACAAAAGATAAGGTTTTTTGATTTTGTATTTTTGTAAAATTTGACTTATTTGATCTTCGTCCTGGGGTTTGAACTCGCCAGAAGCAGCAAGATAAACCACTTTAATTTTTTCCTCTTTAACTTGCAGAAATTTTACCAGATCAACTTTAGTGGTTTGGGAATCAGCCAAGATGATATCGACTTCTTTTTTAACAAGATTGAGTCGGCGTTTTTGGACAGCAATAATTTTGGGATGAACACTTGAGGGGAAAAGATAAACTACTAGATCGTGGACTGTGGTTACTTTCTTGGTTACTTGCGATTGTATTTTCGGTTGGGTCCAATCTGAAGAATGAAAAATATCGACTTGGCCGATGAACTTTTCTACGGGCAAGATGTGCAAACGATTCCAGAGGATTTCTAAAATTGTGGGCGGGATAGGGACAATTTTAAATCGGAAGTTTGGGTGATCTTTGAGTTTTTCTTTTAAATCATTAAATTTGCCTATGGCTCTTGCCGAAGCACCGAAAAGAATATACTGATTCTTTTTGTCGATTTTTGCCAAATTTTCGACTAATTGCGAAGTATAGCCTGAGACGCCCGTACCGTGGACTACCTGAGATATATCGATACCTATTCTCATACAGCGCTGATTATCGCAGATTTTTGACTGATTTTCACCGATTAGCAAGTTCTATTATAAATATTCGACGGTAGCAGTTACCGAAGTTGGCAAACTTGAGAAAAGGGATTAAAAGAAGATAACCTTTTAAATAAAGATAATAGATAAATTTATTTTTAGTAATCCAAGTTCTCATTAAAATATTTCTAACTTGAAGGTTTAAAATTGGTGATGAAGAAACTTTACCAATCTTGCCCAACTTTCTTAGAGATTTATCTATTAGGACCAAAATTTCATTAATTTTCGGTAAACCATTTTCGACATGCTCCAAAAGATATTGATTTTTTTCTTTAAAAATTTTTTGCCAGTAGAAATGGAGCTTGCGATCCTGTTTTTCTGAATTTTCTCCCACTGGCAGAACAATCAACGCTAATTTTTTCACGACTCTTAACGTTTCAAAAATGGCTTTTTCTCGACGATTTTTTTCCAAGTGTTCTATGACATCCACAGAAACAACAACTTCATAAGAATTTTTTCTGAAAGGCAAGTTATCGGCTTCTCCTTTAATTTTATTAATAAGTGGTGAGGGCGGACCTGAAAAATCAATATCCAGACCATCAATTTTTCTTTTTAGATAAGGGGTTATACCCAAAGAACCAGAACCGACTTCTAAAATTTTTGAGTCTTCTAGATGGGCTTTTTTTAATTCTCGCACGACCGGCAAATAACGCAATGCCGTTTCCGGATGTTGTCGCCAAAAATATTTGGCGAAGGATTTTATAACAAAATTGACAAAAAAATCTTTGGATTTTGTGGTGATTTTGGTAATTGATTTACTCATCTTATAAATTCATAAACAAAACCAACGTTATTAAAATCACGGATTCTGCTACTTGTGAAACCGAGATTAAATAATTCTTGAGAAACTAATCCTTGGGGATCGGTAATTTGTGAAAGGTATTGGAATAAAAATATTTTGTCTTTATCTTCAGTCAGTTTTTTAAGATTTTGTTTGACGAATTCGTACTCGGCATTAAACCCTGATAGTGCACCAAATGAGGGGACTTTGTTCTTATTGTAATAATCAAAAGGAGCGGCAGGAAAATTGGATTCAAAGAGAACAATTGTTTTGGGGCTGGCATTAGCATGGACGAAGTTTGTGGCCTGCCGCCAATCTTCCCTTTGGAATTTCGGGTTCATAAAGTAAATGATGGTGGCAATCAGGTTGATTACAAGAAAAATAATTAAGAAAAGTCTGGTTGAGGGAACCCAGTTGATAGTATTGATGGCAGATGCAGCAATTAAATAGAACGCAGGCAAAACGAAAATAAAACGAAAATAGGCAAAAATTGGGACAAACTGCGCGATGATAAATGCTAGAAAGATTGGCCCGAACAACCAATACCAGAGAATTGATCTTAAGTGAGACGTACGGAAAAGAGATAACAAAAATAAAAAGATGATGAAAGCTGCAACTGGAGCAAATAATAGCGCGTAAATTAAATCATTATCAGTCGAAATACGCCCGATTGTGAATTTCACAAAGGTAACGGCCAGACTTTTCAAATTGGGGCTGCCGACTACTTGAGCCCAGGCTGGGGAGGCGGCGGCGGCGGAAAGTCCGACTTGTAGTTGTTTTGGCAATATAATTAGCCAGGGAGCAATAAGAATCAATATTAGAAGAAAGGCTGGAATAAAAGATCTGAGGGTTGACTTTTTGATTCTTTGGCGATTGACAAATAAATAACCTATAAAAACAGGGATCATTAAATAAGGAAGATAATCCGTATAAAGTAGTAAGGCTGTTGAGATGATGAAACCAAACCAAAGCATGAGGTTTTCTTTTTTGATAAGGGAAATAAAGAAGTATGTTGAAAGAGAGGCGAGGGCCGCGGCCAACATGTACATTCTCGCCTCTTGAGAATAGTAAATGGCAAGGGGCGCGGTCGCCATCAAAGTAGCGGCAATTAGGGCGGTTTTTCGCTCAAAGAGCTTTTGGCCAATAAGATAAGTGAGATAAACTGTGAAAACTCCCAAAATTACTGAAGGGATGCGCGTTGCAATTTCCGAAGTCCCAAATAAAAGTATCCAGCCCCGTAAAAGGATATGAAAAAGAGGCGGATGAAAATCACCAAGAGAATAATTGAGGACTAGAGATTTAAGATCAAGACTGGCAGCATTATTGATATTAATAGCTTCGTCAAGCCAAAGACTTTGATTAATCGAAACGAGTCTGAGGATAAAAGCAGTAAGAAGAATTAGCCAAATCATCTAGTGTTTGGTATTGTAACATTTGATCCAAGATTACTTATAGACTTAGATAGAATATAAGGCTCGTGATGATAACTTTAATTCTGGCCAGGCATGGTGAAACTGACTGGAATAGAGACGGAAGATTAGCTGGTTTGACAGATAAACCCGTTTTGACCAAAAAAGGTAAGAAACAAGCAGAGGCACTGGCAAAAAAGCTCCAGGACTTAGCAGTTGACGTTGTTTATAGCTCAAGACTAAAAAGAGCCGCACAAACCGCACAAATTATAGCAAAAACCCTAGATAAAAAGATTATTTACAGTAAATATTTGAATGAGAGATCTTGGGGAATTTACGAAGGAAAGGACAAAGAAAGCGTGTTTAAAAAGTTAGATCAGATGGATGTAAAAAGAAGATTTGATTACAAGCCAATAGGTGGAGAATCTTGGCGAGAGTTTGAAAAAAAGCTACTTAAATTTTTTAAAAGACTGATAGGAAAAAATGAGGGACAAACCGTGCTGGTCATTACACATGGAGGAACTATCAGAGCTTTGTTTCATATACTGAAGAACGTTAACAGAGAGAAAAGTCTTGATCTTAAATTCCATAATACTTCTCTGACAACTTTAAAAATGGTTGATGGCAGAGTTGAAGAAGAGTTAATTAATGATATTTCTCACTTAAAACCTATTTAGATTTCTGTTCTTTTAAAAATGATTTAATTACTGATGTTGTGATCGCTAAGTCATACAACAGTTTAAACAGAATAAATGATAATTGGCCTTTAGTGATTGACTTAAAAAGACCGCTGGTAAGTGATATTGGCAGACTGTATAAAATTAATGACTTGAATCTTCTTATCAAATTTCCTGAGATAAATTTATTTTTACCTATCCATCGAGCTTGCTTCCAGACTTCGAAAAGACTTGCGGGATTCGAATGGTAATAGATGGCGCCATTGACCACATCTGATTCGATCCCCAATTTTCTTGATAGACTCCAATCGTCTGTATACTCTCCTGTTTGGTCAAATCCACCGGCCTCGTTAAATTTTTTTTTGGTAATTGCACGGAAAACAGGTGCTTTCTTTGGATAATTTTCTGGAATCATTCGGTCTGGTGGTAAATTTCTGTTAATATTCCAACAAATTGACCAGATATTGTCATTATTTTTGACGATCTCATTCTTAGAAAAAGTTCCAATAGTTTCTCCTTTTAATATGGGCGCTGTTAGATCTTTAATGAAATTTTTATCGAAAGTCATATCCGCATCGACAAAGACTAGAATCTCTCCTGCCGCCTTCTTGGCACCTAAGTTCCTGGCAGGGCCAGGACCATGATGCTTCTGATAGAGTAATTTCAAATTTCCAATTTCAAATTTCCAATTTTGCGAAGCAAAACCTCGCTTTCCAATTATTTCTTGGGTATTATCAGTTGATCCGTCATCAACAACTATAATCTCCAAAAACCGATAAGATTGGTTTTGGAGTGACTTGAGACAGTCCTCAATAACTTTTTCTTCATTATAGACTGCAATAACGACGGAGACCAAGCGACTGTTAGGAGTCATAGCTTGCTAAAAACATAGAACTGGTCAATTTTAGTCATCTGATAGTGCTGTTGTAAAACATCAAGGTGCGTTTGAGGCGTGTCACGTGATGGAATTGCCACGATCAGTTTATACCTCCCTTCCTGCATGGTTAATTGCATCTTTTCCAAAGGTGGCAAATCATAATCAATATTCCGGTCTGCATAATATCCCGTAAAAACTTCATAGTATTTTTTAAAATCAGGCGACAAAATTAAAGCTTTTTGTCCTGATTGAGTCAGCTTTTTAATAATCAACCCCAGCCTGACTCCTTCGGAAAAATTCTGGCTTGTTTTAAGAGTCCTTACAAATTGATTGCGTTCAAAAAGAACAAGAGCGAGGATAATCGTTACTAGAATAAACTGAATTGTTTTTGAAATCCTAAAATTTTTGACTATCAGAAAAAATCCATGAGATGCGCCAATCGCGAAAAATGGCAAAAGATAAATAATCATGTAATCGTGAATAAAGGCCATATTTCTGAAAATTAAATTGTGGGTCACGCCGAAAATTCCAAGAATTGTGATTAACTGAACTTGTCTTTCGATTTGGTGATTTTTCATCTTGATAATCATCCACAATAAGGAAACAGCGCTAAGAACAATCGCAAGTCTTGTGAAATAAACGACCAACATCCTGGCTTGTGTTTTAAGAAAATTTAAGGTACTGTATCCGATTAGTTTTTCGCCAAAGTTGGCACGATAGAGAAAAACCTCGATCATGCCACCTCCAAATGGTTTACCGGTCAACCAAATAAGATGGGCCATATGTAAACCAAACATCAAAAGGCTAAAAACAGGAAAAGCAAGTGCGAGCTGCAATTTCCATTTTGATTTTGCAAAAATTAAAAAATGCAAAAAAAATAAAGGCGTCAGATAATAAGCAGGCCAATTGGTAAGATGAGATATAAAAAGAACAGCAATTAACTTTAGAAAGTTGCCGCGATCTGGCTTCTCAAAAAAAACGAAATAAAAATAGACAGAAACTAACACCAGCGGCAGGACAAGAACTTCCTGGACAGGCATGGTGCCAAAGTAGATCATAATGGGAAAAACTGTCGAAATAGCAGCAGCCAAAACTGCCGTTTTCTTGTCAAAAAATTTAAGTCCCAAAAAATAAATTGCGCTTATTGTCGCCAGAGAAAACAAAAGAGGAACAATCCTTGCCGACCATTCACTAATGCCAAAGATTTTGAAACTGACAAATAGCAAAATAGGCAATAATGGCGGATAGTGAGTAAAATAACGAAAATCAGAAGGGTTTACAAAATCATAATTTAAGACAGAGCCGAATTTTGTTTGAAGAAGACCGTATCTTGTAAAATTCCTGGCAAAATTAGAATACCATGCACCGTTCCAGTCATGATGCCCAATGAATGGTTTGTCAAGATTGATGGATATTAGAATACCAGCAAAAATTAAGATGAGAATTAGAATATAATATTCCCTAATTTTGCGTGTGAGATTCATTCGTGTGACATTTGATTTATCAAATTAGAATATTTTCCGGCTATTTTATTCCAGCTATATTTGAGAGCCTGGTTATATGGAATATTTCTGTATTCTGTTTGGGAGGCTATCTTGAGATCTTTAGCATACTGGTCAATGTCGACAGGATTTGTGAGAATACCGGCTTGTCCAACGATTTCTTCCCTTGAACTATCATAGGTCGTAACTACAGGCAGGTTGCAGGCCATTGCCTCTACGTAGGAAATTCCGAAAGCTTCAGTTTTTGATGCCAACGTAAAGACATTTCCAGCTCTATAGTAAGCAGGCATTTTATCGTACGGCACTACCAGCCTTAGATACCTTTTGCCCAGTATTCTTTTCCCGACACTGTCAATAACACCTCTCATTTCACCATCGCCTAAAACAAGTAGGCTAAGATCTTTGGCTTTAGCGACTGCTTTTATAGTTAGTTCTACCCTTTTGTATGGAACCAGAGCAGATGTGCAGATGACAACTGGCTTTTGGAGAGGGATATCTTTGGCTTTAACTTTAGGATTGAAATTAGCCAAATCTACTCCATTAGGGATGAGGGCTATTTTGACTTCTGGTGCAAGTCTTTTAGCCCACTTAGCTTGGGCAGACGTAAGAGCCACAAAGACGTCTGGCCTAAAAAGAAGGTTCCAGGCATCATCCGATCCGACACCTGCGTGGCCAGAAGTTAAAATTTTTGAGCCTGTTAGTTTTGATAAAATTCTGACGATGGCTATTTGCCATCCTCCATTTAACGGAATGATCAAATCATATTTATTTTTAAAAATTATTGGCGAAACTTTTAAAGTAAAAACCAATATTCTGAATGATTGTTTATCTAAATTGAGTTTCCCCAATAAGCCCTTTGAGCTTATCGGAGAAGCAGATGTCATTTTTATTGAAACAAAATTTAAGCCGGATGATTTGCTAATTTGCGCAAAATTTTGTGTTTTTTGCTGACCGGTATGAAAAACTGTAACTTTATGTTTTTGAGAGAGTCTCTTGCCTATTTCAAGTGCAAAAGTTTCTACTCCTCTTTCAACCACTTGAGAATAGAAACTTAAGATCGCGATTTTAGCCATTTTTTCTTTTTCTAATATGGATATAAATTATTAACAAACTTATAACGCTTGCAAAAGTAATAGTCTTGCCTGCCGCAAGACTCTGCGGTTGATATTTTAACTCAACCATTTCTGTATTAGGAGGAATGATAATTTTCCTGAAATTATAATCCGCTGGTTCAACTTCGTATTTTTGATGATCAAAATATGCATACCATCCAGGAAAATAATTTTCCGAAAATATCATTTCCCGAGTGGAAGATGATCTTTCTACTTTTATAATAACGTTATTTGGATAATATTTTTCGATTTGAGCAGAATCGGATGACAGCTTAAAATATACTCTTTTTTGGTAATTTTTATTTTTATATAAATAGATATTGTCAAATTTGTCAATAAAATCAAATTCCGAACTTATTATTTGATAAGTGGAGGCTACATACTTCACATTTGCCTGACCCAAAAGTTTGGAGTATGGGATCGGGGGATTTTCTTGTTGCCAAATCTGATAAGGGGGGAATATTACTGCAAAATCCGAATAATTATAATTACCTGCTATCTCTAAAAATTTAATAAATTTTGCATCCTGGATTGGAGTCTCGCCGTTTAAGAGATGAATTTTAAATTTTGAAATTTGTTGAGGATTAAAACAATAAGTTGTGCAATAGACTCTAAAAATATCATTATCTTGCAATAAGTACCTATAAAGTTCCTCATTTGCGAATGTTAAACTTGGGACACTATTAATTTTTCTAATAGCTATAAAACAAGACTCGAAAATAAAAAAAACAATAATTAAAAGCTTGAATTTTTGATTTTTAATTCTTTCAAGAGCAAATGCTGCCAATATGGCGGTGACTAAGGCAACTACAAACCAAAGCCGAGTCGTGATTCGTGAATATTTTAAAAATGGAACGAGTTTATAAGTAAGTTCAAAAAAAGGAGTTGAGAGACCAACAATGAAAAGTAAAGTTAAAAAACCTATTGATAATAAAAATAATTTTTTAAATTTAGGAAGTTTCAAAAATGTGTAAATTGAAAGAAATATTGGAACTAATCCAAGATAGAGAAATGATTCATGATCAAAACTGTTAAAATCAAGATAAGGCAAAAAAATACTTGTCAAAAACCTCCTAAAATTCCAGAGGGGTAAAGCGACGTCTTCTATTTTTAAGGTAGACCTGGTTGAAAGTGGAGCAAATTCTAACTGGGGTAATATGACAATAGCTGAAAGACAAAAAGTGATAATGAACATGGAGATCAAGGCAGTTGTTTGGTCTAAAGTAATTTTTTTAATGCTCAAGCAAAAATAAATAAAATAAAGAATTATGAAAACCACGCTGTAAAAGAAAATAGTGGGATATGTTGCATAAATGAAAGCTAGAGATATTGCCCCTACTGCCTGCCAGCCAAATTTTTGTTTAAAAAGTACTTTTCTGACTGATAAAAAAAGTAGCGGGAAATATGAAAAGGCGGCAATCATTGTGAGGTGACCTGCTGAGAGATGAAAAAACATTTTTATTGAAAAAGCATAGAAAATAGCCGCACCAAAGGAGGACAAAAGTGATAAGTTAAAGGACTTTGCCAAAAAATAAGTTGATATGGCTGCAACCTCGAAATGGATCAATAAGTAAATAATAATTGCCAAATTAATATTGTTTGAAAAAAATAGAAAATTTGCAGGATAAATAATTGAAGAAACAGGATTTGCGATAAATGTTTCTCCCATCATTTGGTCAGACCGCCACAAGGGAAATTGTTTATAATCTGCGAACGATTTGTGGATGAAATTTGCAATGGGGATATAAGTTCGTCCTAGATCATTATCTTTTGTTGTTAAAAGCTCGGGTTTTATGAGAAATGGAGCAAAAAAAGATAAGCAAATAATAAAAAGGGCAACCAAAAGCTTTCGTTCTTTTATTTCTTTATTTTTAACCATAAGGACTCAGATATTTGGTAAAGGTTTTGATAGTTAATTTCGATGTAATTGGCGATTTTTTCGGGTGTGTAAGCTCCAATTTCATAACGCTTGGCAACTGTATAAGGTTTAAAAACGATAAATCTTGGGTTGGACTGGGAAATTCCAGAAATGACTCTATCTTGCAGGCCAGCTATTTCCAGATACCAAGGAAATTCATCGGCCCAAGGTTTTGGAGGAATTCTGTTGGCGAGCGGGAAGAGTTGATCTGGACCATTTTGAATGTAGATAGTTTCGTCGTAGTCTGTAATGTTTTGAATAAATCGAGCAGTTTGGGTGATATCTTTTTCAAAAAATCTAATTTCAGATGTCCAGTTTCTAGCAAGGTATCTTGTGAACAGAATAGAAAGAAAAATTAGACTTATCAGAAATATTAATTTCACCGATAATTGAGATTTAGCAAAGGCTTTAAAGTTTTCAGATATTACTATAGACATAATTGCCAGAGCTGGAACAAGATGAAAGTAATCGAACCTAGGATATGCAAATAAAAAACTGACAAAACTTGATCCTAAGAAAAATTTTGTGGATCTTTTTTTAAAAATTAAAGGCAAAAAAAATAATGGGAGAGAGATAACAACGAGTAATTGTTTTGCTGTTGGAATTAGGATATAACCCGGCATCGAAGAAGCTTGAAAAAAGGGAAAATAATAATTCCAAAAAAGATACTCTTTTAATAAATTTTTTTGAGCAAAAATTATTACTGGAATTATTAATAAGATAAAAAAGGGCAAGAATATCTTGGAATTTTTGAAAATGATATCTTTTGTTGAACGGAATTTAAAGATTAAAATTGCCATAAACCAAAAAAGAAGCCAGATAGTTTGTTGTTTAATAAAAAACGCAAGGGTTAGGAATAAAATAGAGAAAAACAATTTATCTGAATTTTGCTCTTTTGTGAATTTATAGAAATAATAAACAGCGAGAAGAATAGGCAGTGTTTGGACTAAATCGAACCATAGCCCATTTATTGAAAATGGAATAGAGACGATGGAAAAAAATATCAAAGAGAAAAAACTATATCTAAATTTCTTAAATATTTTTTGAGAGATAAAGAAAACCAAAAAATCGATTAATAATATTAAAATCCAAGTAAGATATTGATATGGCAGAGGGGAATATCCAAAAATTTTAGAAAAAGTTGCTAAAAACCCAGTGAAGAGGGGTGGATACGGATTAATAATATCTTTGTAAAGTGTAAAGCCATTATTCATTAAAAACGGGTACACTACCATTTCTGGCCATAAAGTGAACCTGGTATTTAAAAGTAAATATAACTGGACAGCTATTGGAAGAAATATCAACATCTACTTGCTATACACTCCAAAGAAATTATTCAAACAGATTTTAAAAATACCAACGAGGGATTTTGCTACGTCTCTTAGCAAAGACACTTTTGTTCCCCTAACATCCCGCCAATTAACAGGAACTTGGATAAATTTTATGCCTAATTTTTGGCAAATAAACAATATTTCTGCGTCAAATGCCCAATCATAGATAGTTATTTTCTGGAATACCTTTTTGGCTTCAATTTTATTGAACGCCTTAAATCCACAGGTGGCATCGTGAACACCCCAAATTAATAAATTGACTAAGAAAGTAAATCCCCTCCCTAAAAGTTCTCTTAAGAGATTCTGTCTAACTAGGATTTTTGAACCTTTAACACGTCTTGAACCGATAACCACCGGAAAACCCTTTTTGAAATATTTATAAAAACTTTCAATCGTATCAATAGGAACTGAATAATCGATATCCGTAAAGAGAATATATTGACCCTTGGCAGCTTTAACTCCCTGAATGACGGCAAAACCTTTTCCGCGATTGGTTTTGTAACTTATTATTTTTACATTATTTTTGCTGCCGGCAAGTTTATGCATGAGGTTTAAAGTTTGGTCTTTCGAACCATCATTAACAAGAATTAATTCCCAGGAGTAATTTTGTTTTTTGAAGTAAGAATAGTAATGATTAAACCCCTTCCGAAAGCGACTCTCTTCGTTGTAGCAAGGGACGATTACCGAAAGTTTAACTTTACTGGTCATTTTTTTTGCAGTCGCCAAACTGCATATGCAGTAAATAGCGAAAGGGAGACAACAGCGGCAATAACATGGGCAAGAGCGGCACCAGTTGCCTGATAAATGGGTATCAATATGAAAGAAAAAATGGCCCAAACCGTTTTAACCATTAAGGTTATTAAAAAGACGGTTCTTGATTGGCCAAAATAGTAAATAATTAAGCTGACAGGTATGGTATTGCCAAAATAGAAAATATAACTTATGGCAATGATCTGGAATATCAGCACTGAATCTGTGTATTGGGCGCCAAGTAGTAAGTTAATTATTGGATTTGCTGCAAATACCGTCATCAAAATTCCAAAACAAATGAAAAGAACAATAGGAATAGTTTTTTTGACGAATTCTTTTGCTTGAGAATTGGTATTGAAAGAGACAAACCTTGGGGCAAGAACCCGGCTGAAGTTACCCGCAAACTGATCGAGGGATGTCAAAATCTTATAAGGCGCGGCATAAATTCCGGTAACAGTCGCTCCGGCAAACATCAAAAGTAAGTAATTATCTATTGGGATTGAAGAAATTGCCAAAGATGCCGCTATCCAAAAATTAAATCCGAAAAAACTCTTTATCTGCAGACGATGATTTTTTGCCGACAAAAAATCGAACGATACAAAACCTTTGCCGATGATAATGGAAATAATATAGACTGCAAAAAACAAAATTGTTAAAAAGTGGAGATTAACTGTAAAAAAATAAGCTGCAACAAAAAGGATTGAAAGACGCACTATATTGGAAGATACATGAACGATTGAGGCTTTTAAAAACTGTTTTCTTGCCTGAAGAGTTGCGACAAAAAAATCGGTCAAAAGAATAAGAATGAGCCCGGAAAAAGCAATTCTAAAGAGCGGCTCAAGAACTTCTTGACCCAGAAAATTTGCCAGAAGGGATGAGAGAAAAATTCCCGCGATAAAGATAGCAATTCCGATTACCAGATAGGCTTCGAGTGCCAGTTTGAGGATTTGATTGGTTCGAGAATCGGCCGCTTTAAAAAACCTTAGAATACCGGTATCAATGCCGAAATTGGCAAAAGCCGCGAGAGCGAAAGTGGTAAGGATAACCACAGAAAACAAACCGTAATCGGCAGGCCCGAGAATTCTTGGCACAAAAATAAAAAAGAGGCCGCCGGCGACAACGTTGATTAATGTTGCCGAAAGGACAATTGCGCTATCTTTGGCGGTTTGGGTAAAAAGAAGATTTTTAATTTTTAGAAACATTCACCAGACGAGTATACAATTTTAAAGAAGATTCTGGCTACAGCTTAAAGTTGAAGGAGTTAAGGGGTATATCTAAACGATTGGGCGATTTGGTCAAGTCCTTTAGTCTATAGAAACCTAATTGAATTAACGATTTCGTCAAATTCTTTTTCAAATTGGGAAGGGTCAGGCTGTTTTTCGATATCCAAAATCTTTTCGCCTTTTTGAAAAAAATATTGAATCCTTTGATTTTCATCGTATGAGTCAAGCGTATATTTAAGAAAGTGCCCTCCGGAAGTTTGCTTAACATCTTTTGAGATAATCTTATTTTTGACTTTACCTTGTCCACAGGCAGGATCAATTAAATCTTCTTCTAGAGTGGGGAAACAATTAGAGAAGTTATTTATCAAAATCTCAATTTGATTGTCCTTTGGTCTATCGTCTCTGTTTAAGTTGGTCTGATAATTGGCTAGGAGTACCATTTGGTAGCGGTCATCTATGAACCAATCACTCGGGTATTTGAAGGAAATTTTTAACGCTTGACTGGTATAACTCTTAAAATTATTATTGATTGTTTCTTTTGGTCGAGGTGACTCGCTGTATTGCTCTTTTGGTGACGTTGAAGTATTTGGGTTTGCCTTGAAATATAATGCTGCCCCAATTGTGATTAGTGCAGCAATCGCTACAACGATTAAAATGTTCCCTTTTCGGGCAAGGTTTTTCATTGTCAATAGCTATATTCCAGATTACCTTGATTGGTGGTAAGTTGCAACAAGATTAAGCCGTTTTTTACCTCTTTGATTCTTTCTTTGCCTGACTCTTTGGTCATGATTGTGCTTTGGTCTTTCTTGCGATCATATCTAATCCTTATTTTGACTTCGCCCCAGATCACAAAATTTTGTTCATCAACATTTAACTTATTCTTTTTGCCCTTGTACTTCACATTATAGTGATTATCCGGCAACTCTATTGGTAAGTCCTGATTGTATTTTAGGGAATAGATCTTAAATGTATCTTGTTTCGCCTTATCTCTATCTCTTACCTCTAAAACCAGACTATTACCGGCAAGATCGGTAATTGTATAAATTGCATCATCTTGTTTCTTAGCGAAAGCGTCCTCTCGATCTACCGTAGTCTGATTTTGATCAAGACCTTCGATAATTAAATCCTGTTTATCTTGATCAATATATATTTTTGCTTCAGGCGCAGTTTTGTCGATATGAAATATTAGGGTTTGCCTTTCTTCTTTGTTTTCGGCTTTATCGAA
Source organism: Candidatus Curtissbacteria bacterium (assembly GCA_016183325.1). Taxonomy (GTDB): domain Bacteria; phylum Patescibacteriota; class Microgenomatia; order Curtissbacterales; family GWA2-41-24; genus JACPEV01. The sequence goes on along the minus strand of JACPEV010000018.1, from coordinate 1,541 downwards.
TGATTGATAGGTAATTTGAAAGGTCCTTTCATCTTTAAAAACCAGTGGAGAAGTGTACTCGAACCAGTCATTGCCGTTAATGGTGTAGAGAGTATATTGCAGACCAATTCCGCCATCATTGTCTTGACCGTTTAACTCAACTGTGACATCGGAACGGTACCAATTATCTTGGCCTTTTTCTCCACTGATTAAAACTTGGGTTGTTGGTGCTACCCCCTGGCGATTTTGTTAATTTTGTCCAGGATGGTGGCAATTGGATCCCACTGGTTAGTCTGATCGTTAAATGAATAAAGTTGCAAACTATCTTCATCGATGTTTTTTAGATCGGCACTGGAATAATCGTAGGAGATTTGTACTGGCTTGGAGAATTGGGTGATCTTTTGGCCGGAACTGTCTTTCAATTCAAGGAAGAATGAGGGGATGATACTTTTTATTGAATCTTTGATTGATTCAAAGGGACCCCAGTTGTTGCTTAGTTTGGAAAGAGCAACTACGGTATCCGCAGGAACGGTTACCTCAAGATTACCGAAAGTGAAGGTGCCGCCATTTTGGTCAACGGCAACAGTTTGAGGAGCAGCTCTTTTGATAAACAGATTAAAACTTGCCGTACCGGTTTTATCATCAGTTTCATCATCAGGATTGCCTTCAAACTTGTATTCACTCCAGGGATCAGGAAGACTTCCTTCCCATCCTAGCGGATCTGTTACTCCGTAAGGATTTTCATCATCAAAAGATTCATCACCATCGGTATCTTGAAAGACTGAAAAGTGAATATGAGGACCGGTTGCCTTGCCAGTCATACCGGTTTTGCCAATTTGTTGACCTTTTTCTACGGATACCTTATGATCTTCACCTTCTTCGGAAACGATCAATCCATCCTTTTGTAAATGAAGGTATCTTGTTTGATAACCGTTACCATGGTCGATGAGAATCATATTCCCACATGCTCCACAATCATCGGAGAAAGTTGCAGTACCTGAGGCCGCTGCTAAGACTGGGGTGTTTAGCTCAACGCCATTTTTGAGTCCATAATCGTATCCATTGTGAGATCTATATGGTTTACTTATGGTGTTGCCAGTGTAGTTCTTGACCTGTTCTTCACAACAAGAAACATTTTGTAATGGATATTCATGGTCGAACCATGAGACCGGATCAAGGCCCGCATTCTCAAACGTTTTCCCTTGATAATCCCATGGCAAATCGAGGAAGGGGATGGGGACGGGGGTGGGGGTAGGGGTAGGGGTAGGTGAGACGACAGAACCCTGGACGGTCAGTCCCATCCATATGAACCCTGGGGCGGATCCCGGACCAGTTGTCGGATGAGGAAGAATAATGATATCAGTCAGGGTGATCTTTTTTAATGTTTTTCCTTGGAAATTTTGTGGTAAGTTTACACTCAACATATCAATTACCGCCGGTCCTCCAAGAAAAGTATTGGGCAGGCCTCGAAATACTTCTTGAGAATTAGAATCGTTAACACTATTGATTGTCGGAGAGACGTCGTTACCTTGTCTCCATTCGCGAATGTTTCCGCCGATAAT
>JACPEV010000017.1 GCA_016183325.1 Candidatus Curtissbacteria bacterium | reverse complement strand
TGCCCCGCAGACCACCGAAAACCAAAATACAACCGCTTATTCTAACAGGCCATAAACTCAACTGGAAACCGCCAGTAAATCATCCCTGGAGGAAAAGAATACTGCCTCTTAGGGGGTGACATTTCTATTCTTGTTTAACATGGATATTTTGGTAAGAGGTTAGTTTTCCTCATAAAAAACAATTAATAGGCCATTTGTCGCACAATTCTCACACCAGTTTTAGGTATTGTTAATCTCATATTTGCCAGCGTCGCACAATGTTGACTTCTCCGCCCTGTTAACTGTAAACTATATTTAAGACTGACATTACCCCACTTTCATCTGTCATCCTGAATTCATTTCAGGATCCAGATGCTGAAACAAGTTCAGCATGACAATTTAGCCACAAACTGGGGTAATGTTAGTATTTAAGACAATTGACATTTGACAACTGACAATTGACAAAAATGGTTTTTGATCTTACTTCCCTAGTAAAGGAATTCTTGGAGTATTTAGAGATTGAGCGCAATCTCTCTCCCCTAACGATTCGGGATTACCGGCATTATTTGGACAATTTTGTGGCATGGAGTAAGACTCATTCCCCTATTTTGCGGCCGTCTGACATTACTGTCGAGATAATACGCAGATATAGAGTGTATTTAGCCCATTATAACAGTCCAAACGGTAATTTACCGATTAAAAAAGTCACCCAAAATTATTATATTATTGCTCTGCGATCTTTTCTAAAATATCTGATAAGAAAGGATTTTGCGGTTGTTTCGCCGGACAAGATCGATTTGCCAAAGACCGAATCCAGATCTTTGAAGTTTTTAGATCGGGATCAGGTTGAGCGGCTTTTGGCACAGCCTGATATTGCCAAAGATCGAGGCTTGAGAGACAAGGCACTGCTTGAAATGCTTTTTTCAACAGGCTTACGTGTTTCAGAATTATGTCGGTTGAATAAAGATCAGGTAAATCTGGAGAGACGCGAGTTTGGGGTGATTGGCAAAGGGCAAAAGCCGAGGGTGGTTTTTCTTTCGGATCGGGCGGTTTTATGGCTAGAGAGATATCTGGAAAAGAGAGTTGATCATTTTAAGCCGCTTTTTATTCGCTATGCCGGCAATCAGGAACCGGTTGTTAATGGTGAGAAAATGAGATTGACTCCAAGATCGGTTCAACGAATTTTAGATAAATATGTCAGAAAAGCGCGCTTGCCAATTAAGGCTACGCCCCATGTTTTAAGGCATAGCTACGCTACGGATTTGTTGATGAATGGAGCGGATTTGCGCTCGGTGCAAGAGCTTTTAGGGCACAAAAACGTGGCCACGACCCAAATTTACACTCACGTAACTAATGCCCGCTTAAAAGAGGTCCACAAGGCTTTCCATAGTGGTAACAAATGAGATGATTTTTGGGTCTAGTAACCTAATTTGCTAACCGCGCAAAATACGCAATTGCGGAATTTGCGCGGTTTTTGAGGCTGGTCTGAGATGATTGAACCTACGTTAGCCCGAAATATTGCCGGTAAGCGATTTCGTTTTCTATACCGCTGACGGTGATGATGATAACTTCGCTGGGAATGCTTAAGACTTGTCTTAAATATTCTATTTGGTCGCGGCAAGGATATGGAGTCAGATAGACACTTCGCTGAAGTTTGAAGAATTCCATATGCCTTAATGTTTTTCTAAAAAGTTCTCTTTCTTGGCGCTTTTTGGAGAAGATGTCATAGATGATTATTCTCCACTTGCCATCCCATGAAGTTTTATCAAGTTCTATTTCATCAAGATTATATTTTAAAATTTTTTGTTTGCCTTGTTTTGTAATTTTGACCGCAGGAATGCCATTTTTATCGATTATTTCTACCAATTTTTGCTGCTGGAGCCGTTTGACTATTTGTTTTAATCGCCATGGGTTAAATTTGGCCCATTCTTTTTGCCTTTTTTGATATTGTGATTCTTTGACAATTTCAATGATTGGTTTTGCTGCCATAGGAAGGCCGGGGAAAAAGATGCTGGCGGCCAGAAAGGTGCCTGTTCCAAGCAAAAGGAGCACGTCTTTGACTTTAGGATCAATTTTTGGTTGATGAGTGTTTTTTGTAATTTTAGGCACACATATAAATTACACGCAAATTGCGCAATTGACAAGACTTGCGCGTGAATTGAGGCTAAGATTAAAAGTTTTAAAAAAGATTTCAGGCTGAAAAGGAGGCACTTTTAACTAACGACTTCATTTAGTTTTCTTTCTTCCCACTGGTGGTTGTTTTTCTGCTGAAAAGTTAGTTTTGTGTTCATAGATTAATTGTAGCTTATTTTCATCAGCCCTTCAATCTCATTTTTGCTGGTGGACAAGCCCCTGTTTTCCTAGAATACGAAGGCCCATTTTCCAAGCAACAATTACTAATATACTAGTATATTAGTAGCAAACTGTCATTTGCAGATCCTTGCTTAAGACAGGGTCAGCGGAATTAATCATCTTTATTTTTGACTTCAAGAATGCCGAGACCTATCAGGCCTCGGATGATATTTTCGAGAAAACATACTGCTTCTGCCTGAAAGGCGAATACCGAGGGCTAATAGCCCTCGGTAGTTTATTGATTCTAATGAAGTTCCGATTGATATTTTTTCTGGAAATAAAATTTTACCAGGCGATGCTGCACTTCTGGTGCTTTTAGTTGATCAAGCAAGAGCTGAAAATCGATTTCCTCAAGCAAAAGTTGGTAAAAGACGCGGCTCAGGGAAAAATCGCTGAGTATTTTCCCAAGGTCTATCTCCTTTACCGCGCAAAATTGGCAATTGCGGGAGTTTGCGCGGTTTTGGGGGTACGGTTGATTATTTTGTTTATTTGTATAGAATAAACTTATGTCAAAATCGGAACGGACCGATTTTTTTGTAGGAGAGAACGGCGCGATTTCCTTTACAGATCCGATCAGATTGAACAGGCTGTGCAAGATACTTGGGGTTGGCGATTCGGTCATGATACGAGAAGTGATCAGACATTATAATCTCTCTATGTCAAGTTTGAAAGATGAGACAGGAAGGATTTTGCCACCTTACGCCAACATTATTAGAAGTTACGTAGATTCTGCCCGTCAAGAAGGACGAATTCCTCCGCGAAGGGGAAAACGGCAACAGTTTAGAGTTCTGGCCTAGACTCTTTTGGGGGTGGAGCGGTTAATTCTTCTTTTTGGAAGCCTTCTTTCAAGAGTTGATTTATATGTGGTCTCAGGACATTTGTCAAGCTGTCTGCCGCTCGATCTTTTGCTACCCCCCTTCTTGCCATTTCGTATCTTTCTTTGGCAGCTTGATAAATTGGTTTACCCCCTATTGCTTCGATGAGTTCGTTAAGTCGCGCCTGGATTGGATCGTTGGGATTCTCTTGGGCAAGATGAGATTGCCAAACATTCAAAATCTCACTTGGGCTCAAAGATTCAAATTCTTGTTCTTCTGTGCCTACCATGGACATATTTTAGCATAAATTTTAATTTCTATGGGATACATAGGCGCTCCAAGGTAGAGATTTGAGGTCGGTTAGTTTTTTTTGGTTTAGAGCTGCAGCAAAAAGCTGAGAGGTTTGCAAATTAGTTATGACTGGAACGTTGAAGTCGATAGAAGCTCTTCTAATTAGGTATTCATCATCGAAATATTTCTTAAAATACGGATCAACAATGTTTATGACCAAGTCGATTTTTTTTGCTTGGAGATAATCTAAAACATTGGGTTTTTTATTTTCATGGATTTTGTAAAGCATTTTGTTTGCAATACCGTTTTTTGCTAAAAACAAAGAAGTACCTGAGGTGGCGTAGATCTGCAAGCCGAAGTTTTTCAGCTTTGCGGCTGATGGTAAAAATTTTAGTTTGTTAGTATCACCACCTAATGAAACGAAAACAGATTTTTGGGGCAGTTTAATGCCGGTTGCCAAAATAGATTTCAGAAAAGCTTCATGGATATCTTGTCCAAAGCAAGCAACCTCACCTGTTGAGGTCATTTCAACACGCAGAATCGGGTCAGCACCTTTGATTCTGGAGAAGGAAAACTGTGGTGCTTTAACACCGACATAAGAAATATTATTGCTTTCATATATTTTAGGTTTGCCTATTTTTAAAATTGCTTCTGTTGCTACTTTAACAAAGTTGATGCCGGTGACTTTGCTAACAAACGGCAGACTTCTGGCGGCACGCAGGTTACATTCAATAACCATGACTTTGTTATCGCGGGCTATAAATTGGATGTTGAAAGGACCGGTAATATTTAAAGCTATTGCGATTTTTTGGGCGATTGCCTCAATTTCTTTTTGGGTGGCAAGATATAGTTTTTGGGCCGGCAAAACCATGGTCGAGTCACCGGAGTGGACGCCGGCATTTTCGACGTGTTCACAGATAGCAGAAGTTAAAATTTGGCCATTTCTGGCAATAGCATCGATTTCAACCTCTTTGGCGTTTTCAATAAATTTGGAGATGACAACCGGATATTTTTTGGAGATATGTGAGGCGATTTTTAAATATTCTTGCAGGTCTTTTTCATAATATGCGACATTCATAGCAGCGCCGGAAAGAACATAAGATGGACGGACTAAAACAGGCAAGCCAATTTTGCTAGCAAAGCTGACTGCTTCTCTTGCGGTTTTAAACTTAGCCCATGGGGGCTGGGCGATCTCGAGTTTGTCGCAAAGACTGGAAAATTTTTGGCGATCTTCGGCCTGGTCGATTGACTTGGGAGAAGTTCCCAAGATTTTGATTTTGGCACTGGCAAGTTCAATGACTAAATTGTTGGGAGTTTGGCCGCCCATTGCGACGATGACGCCAAGCGGTTTTTCCTTTTGATAAATTTCCATGACCGTTTCTGCGGTTAGCTCTTCGAAATAGAGCTTGTCGGCCATGTCATAGTCGGTAGAAACCGTTTCTGGGTTGCAGTTGATGATGATTGGAGAGAAACCCTGATCACAGGCGACGAGTGCTGTAGTCACACAGCACCAGTCAAATTCGACTGACGAGCCGATGCGATAAGGACCGGAGCCCAGAACGATGACCTTACGGTCGTCGGAGTTCACAGTCAAAGTGAAAAGTGAAGAGTCTTTTTTATGATTTTTTCGACTTTCGACTTTGACTTTCGACTTTATATCGTCTTTTTCTCCATTGTATGTTAGATAGAGGTAATTCGTTTGCGCTGGATATTCGGCGGCGAGCGTGTCGATTTGTTTGACACTTGGTCTGATGTTAAGTTTATGACGCAGAGTTCTGATTTTTTCTTCGGTTGATTTTGCAAGACTGGCGATTCTTTTGTCGGAGAACCCCAATTGCTTGGCAGTTTTTAGTACAACCCCGGCTTGTCGCATGCGCACAAGCCGGGGTTGAGTGAGGGCTTTTTCGAAATCAGCTATATTCTTAATTTTTTCCAAGAAAAAAGGGTCGATGCCGGTGGCTTGGTAAATTTTGTCAACCGAAACATTTTTCTTGAGAGCTTGAGCAATGGCGAAAATGCGCCAAGGAGTGGGCTTGGCAAAATCAACCTGAGGTGCTGCCTCGTCCAAGATGCCATCAAGGCCGATATCAAGCATTCTGGTGGCCTTTTGGATGGCCTCTTCGAATTTGCGACCGATGGCCATGACTTCGCCAACTGATTGCATTGAGGGGCCGATAAGACTTTCGCTTTTTTTAAATTTTGCAAGGTCCCACCTGGGAATTTTGACAACCAGATAGTCAAGTGCCGGTTCAAAACAGGCGATAGTTTTTTTGGTGACAGAATTTTTGAGATCGGTCAGGCAATAGCCTAGGGCAAGTTTGGCCGCAACGTAAGCTAAAGGGTAACCGGTGGCTTTACTGGCCAAAGCCGAGCTTCGGGAAAGGCGAGCATTGACTTCGATGATACGATAATCAATCTGCGAATTTCCAATTTCTAATTTCCAATTTCTAATTGCCAATTTTTTTGAATCTCTTGATTTGAAATTTGACATTTGAAATTGGTAATTATTTGAAATTTTTTGTGGATTTGGATTCAGCGCAAATTGGATATTGCATTCCCCCACTATTCCTAAATGTCTAATGACTTTGATGGCGATTTCGCGAAGAGTGTGGTATTCGAAGTTGTTGAGAGTTTGGGAGGGGGCGACGACAATTGATTCTCCAGTGTGGATGCCCATGGGATCGACATTTTCCATGTTGCAGACAGTGATGCAGTTATCATATTTATCGCGGACTACTTCGTACTCGATTTCTTTCCAGCCGGCAAGATATTCTTCAATTAAAACTTGAGGGGTTTTGGCAAGCGCACGGGTGGTAATCTCTAAAAGTTGATTATTATTGTAGGCGACGCCAGAATCCTGACCGCCGAGAGAATAGGCTGATCGCACGATCAGGGGATAGCCTATTTCTTGGGCAATTTCAAGGGCCATCTTTTGATTTTTGGCAGCTTGGCTTTCGGGGATAAGTAAGTCTATGTCTGTTAAGGTTTTGGCAAATAGGTGTCGATCTTCGGTCTTTTGGATTGCGGTAACTGGTGTCCCCAAAACTATTACGTTATTTTTTTGCAAGATTTTTTCTCCTGCCAGCTCGAGGCCGCAGTTGAGGGCGGTTTGGCCGCCAAATGACAGAAGGATACCATCGGGTTTTTCGCTTTTAATGACTTCTTCGACAAAATGAGGAGTGATTGGCAGAAAGTAAACCTTACTTGCGAAGTCTTTACTTGTTTGGATGGTGGCGATATTGGGGTTAATTAGGATTACCTGGCACCCCTCCTCTTTTAAGGCCTTGATTGCTTGGGAACCTGAATAATCAAATTCACCTGCTTGGCCGATTTGAAGCGCTCCAGAGCCAAGTAGTAAGACTTTTTTAATAGAATTACGAATCATGAATCATGAATCAAGGAAAAACCATAATTCATAATTCTTACTTCTTAATTCTCGTTAAGAAATAATCGAATAGCCACTGGGTGTCTTTGGGGCCGGGATTGGCCTCCGGATGAAATTGGACTGAGAAAAAGGGCAGTTTTTCGTGAATAATACCTTCGTTAGTGTTATCGTTGGCGTTGTAGAACCAGCGGACAAATCCGTCGGGCATTTTGCCTTCCGAAACCGCAAAGCCGTGATTCTGCGTAGTTATATAACATCGATTTTCCAACACAACTCCGGCTTGTCGCATGCGCACAAGCCGGAGTTGAGAAATGATTGTAGGCTGATTTTGGGCCCGGTGGCCGAATTTAAGCTTGTATGTGTCGCCGCCAGCGGCCAGAGCCAAAAGTTGGTTGCCAAGACAGATACCAAAAGTGGGAATTTTGGCATCAAGTGCTTTTTTAATAATTTTGATCGTTTCTTTGGCCATTTTGGGATCGCCGGGGCCGTTGCTGATAACAAGGCCATTAATTTTAATTCCCTCTCGGGTCCTGTCGCCAGCTTCCCTCCCGCCAGTGCTCGTCTTTATAACTTTATCCATGTTTCTCTCGTGGTCCATAACGGGACTGCGCGCTGGCGGGAAGCCCTTCTGCTGGCGCCACCCGTCCGAGAACGGATCAAAATTCCAAGGAAGTTCATAGACAGTAGCGCCGCGGGCAAGAAGGTTTCGCAAAATATTTCGTTTGGCACCGCAGTTGAGGAGAGCGATATTGACTCCCCTGTTGTCATTCTGGAGACCCGAAGGGTCGATAGAATCTCTAGATCCTATCGGTCGCTTCACTCCCTCCAGGATGACAGTTGGTGGATGGATCTTTACTTGGTTTGGTGAAACTTCGGCAACTAGGTTTGTGAGATTTGGGTCGTAAAGTTTGACATCTTGATCCCCTATCACTATTTTACCAAGCATTACTCCTTTCGTGCGAAGTTTTTGGGTAAGAGCTCGTGTGTCAATGCCATAAATACCCGGAATTCCTTCTTCTTTTAACCATGTATCGAGGGTTTTTTCAGATTGCCAATGATTGGGTGCGGTTGTTAAATCGGAAATGACTAAGCCGGCCACTTGAATTTTTTCCGATTCCCAAAATTGCCTAGAAGGTACTCCCCAGTTGCCAATTAAAGGATAGGTAAAGGTTAAGATTTGTCCGCAGTAGGATGGATCGGTAAGCGATAGATCATAGCCGACCATGCCGGTTGCAAAGACCACTTCGCCGGCAGTGGATTTGGGAGCGCCGAAAGATTGGCCTGCGAATGTTGTGCCGTCTTCGAGAATCAGTCTAGAATTAGAGTTTTTCATTTATTTTGTCATCCTGGAGGGCGCGAGCCCGATAGGATCTCTTGATATAAGTCTTTCCAAATAGTAGACAAGTTTTGTAAGGTTGTATTTTTGGGTGAATCCTTTGATTAATTTGTTTTTGTGTTGGTATACACGTCTTATCAAATTGTTAGTGATTCCTATGTAAAGCACTGTGTTTCTGACGTTAGTCATTATGTAGACGAAATATTGCTTCATTAGATTCTATCGCTCACTGTGTTCGCTCCAGAATGACATTACTTACTTGCAAAAAAAAGAAGCCCGGAGGCTTCTTGATAGTAAAGCAATTTTTTCTTGTAGCGAAATATCATTCTTTTGTTTCCATTGATTCTAGCGTTTTTTGGTCTTTTTAACAACATTTGGTTTTGCTACAACTGACGAGGGTGATTTAGTACTGTTGGTAGCTGAGTTTGCCTCTTTTTTGCTTTGCTCTGTTTCTGATTCTTCGTCTTCTTCTCTCCTTTTTTTAACTACTGTTGCTGCAGCCACTTTATCACCCGATGTGAGGCGCATGATGATGACTCCCTGTGTGTCGCGGGTTAAGCGCGGAATTGAACGCAGGGTTGTTCTCATAACCTGGCCTTTTTGTGAAGTAATGATCAAAGCTTCGTCTTCGCGAGTTAATATTTGGGCGGTGACTAGTTGCCCTGTTTTTTCGGTGAGATTTGCAGCTTTGACGCCAACGCCTCCTCTTAGTTGTTTTGGCCAGGCAGAAATTGGAGTTTTCTTGCCGATACCTTTTTCGGTAACAACTAAAAGATCTGCTTTATCGTCGTTTTTGGCAATCACGTCCATGCCGATTAATTCATCACCCGGTTTAATTTTGATTCCTCTGACACCCATGGTGTCTCTGGCCATAGGGCGGATGTCCTGTTCAATGAATTTTATGGAGAGGCCTTTTTTGGAAACTAGAAATACGAAATCTGATCCGACCGTAAGTTTTGCCCACCTCAGCTGATCGCCCGGTGAAAGTTTGACGGCAATAATTCCCGTTCTTCTGATTGATTCATAAGAGGCTATAGCTGTTTTTTTAACTGCTCCATTTTTGGTTGCCATCATGACGAATTTTGCTCCAGCTTCGCCGGGCTTTAATTTTTTAATCGGCAGAATTGAAAGAACTTTTTCATCTTGACCAAGATCAAGAAGGTTGACTATGGCAACGCCTTTGGAAACGCGGGATGATTCTGGAAGATCGTAGACTTTAAGCTGAAAGACCCTCCCTTTATCTGTAAAGAACAAAAGGTTGTCATGGGTATTGGCTGCAAAAAGCTGGGCGACGATATCTTCCTCTTTGGTGGTTATGCCGGAAATGCCTTTGCCGCCTCGCCTTTGAGTACGGAACGACCCGATATCTTGCCTTTTGACATATCCCGCTTGAGTAATTGTGACAATAGTTGCCTCATTAGGGATTAAATCTTCTTCCGAGAACTCCCCTATTTTTTGTTTGAAAACGCGAGTTCTTCTTTCGTTACCAAATCTTTCTTTTAATTTTTTAAGTTCGGATTTTATGACGGTTAGGATTTTTTCCGGATGAGATAAAAGGTCTTCAAGATAAGTGATTTCCTCAAGAGTCATTTTCAGTTCTTCTTCGATTTTTTGGCGCTCAAGAGCGGCCAGACGCTTGAGCTGCATGTCCAAGATGGCCAGGGACTGGACTTCTGTTAGCTTGAATTTTTGCATCAAGTTAACTTTGGCATCCTGCGTATCTTTACTCTTTTTGATAGTTTCGATGACGGCGTCGATATTGTCGACGGCGATTTTTAAGCCTTCGAGGATATGGGCTCTTTTTTTGGCTTCGTCGAGTTCAAATTGGGACCTGCGGGTGATAACTTTTTGGCGATGTTTTACGAACTGCTCAAGAATCATCTTGAGGGTTAGGGTTTGCGGAACACCTTCGATGAGGGCTACGATATTTACTGGAAACGATTGCTGCATGGCTGTGTGTTTGTAAAGATTATTAAGAACTGATTTTGGTCTGGCATCGCGTTTTAACTCAACTACGACTCTTAGACCTTTTCTGTCGGATTCATCACGAAGATCGGAAATGCCATCGAGTTTTTTATCTTTGACAAGGTCGGCGATTTTGGTGACGAGTGTTGCTTTGTTGACTTGGTATGGAATTTCAGTGATTATAATTTGGAACTTGCCGCTTTTGGCCTCTTCGATATCAGCTTTGGCCCTCATCATAATTTTGCCTCGGCCGGTTGCATAAGCTGCGGTGATTTCTGAAATATCGTAAATTTGGGCGCCGGTTGGAAAATCCGGACCTTTGATGAATTCCATGAGATCCTCAACTGTAGCTTCCGGTTTGTCGACTAAGTGCAGTATTGCGTCGATGACTTCGTTTAGATTGTGTGGTGGAATATTGGTGGCCATTCCGACTGCGATTCCGGAGGTGCCGTTTACCAGAAGATTTGGAAGGGTTGCAGGCAGGAATACAGGTTCTTTGAGGGTTCCATCGAAGTTATCGACAAAGTCGACAGTATTTTTGTCTAGGTCGTAGAGAAGAGTTTCGGCGATTAGTGCGAGCCTCGCTTCTGTGTATCTCATAGCGGCCGGTGGGTCGCCGTCCACCGAGCCGAAATTGCCCTGACCGTCTATCAGAGGATTTCTCATTGAAAAATCCTGAGCCATGCGGACTAAGGCTTCGTAAACAGGAGCGTCTCCGTGCGGGTGATATTTGCCGAGAACTTCCCCGACCACTTTGGCGCTTTTGCTGTAGTGGGCGCTATGCGAAAGACCCAAACGCTGCATTGCATAGATGATTCTTCTGTGGACTGGTTTCAAACCATCTCGTACATCGGGCAATGCACGGGCAACGATAACCGACATTGCGTAGTCCAAGTAGGACTTTTGCATCTCGTCTATGATCTCTACCTGTTGTATTTTTCCAATCTCGGCCATGGTTTAGTTTCCTCTGTCAGCCATAGGTTTACGTGTTTAAAGCCCGTTTAGAAAATTGTTCTTGAACTTCCCTGTTGATTCTTTTGAAGATATTGGGTTTATTTTCCATACTCTGTAGTATGGTAAATATTTTATTGCGTTGGTTTTTATTACTTTGTTTAATCAGTTCTTCTATGAAAAGTTCAACTCCGAAGTACATTGAATAACGTCTTTTGAAATTATACCAGCTGAATGGGTCATATTTTTCCTCTATTGTCGGTTCTTTGATCAGCGGTTTTTGTCTTCTTATGAAGGCGAGTTTAAAACCTTCACCGGAAATGTTGAGCCAGGTATTGACTCTGGCGATTGTTGCATATCCAGATTTTAATATTTTTCTGATTTCTTCATAAGTTTTACCTTGAATTAGCAGTTTGGCGATTTCTAATCTTTTGGCAATCATTTCTGTTTCTTGGGGTGAAAGTAAGTCTGTTAAGAGTTTTGCAGCTTCTTCCGGTTTTTTCATTTGGGCGATTGCGTGGCAAAGGGCGAGCATTAGTTCTTGTCTTTGCTTCTTATTCAATTTCGGAATTATTGCAAATTTTGCCATTTTTATTAATTACCATACTCTGTAGTATGGTAAATAGTCAAAAAGCGATGATTATGTTTATAGAACACTCAAGTTATTTTCTCAAATTCTCTCTCATGTTGTCAGTTAGTTTGTATTTTTACCGGTTGTATTTTTCCGATATCAACCACTGGCATGGTTCCTTTCTAGTATGTTTCCTTGTTGAACCTGGCTTAGCAGAAATTCTAATCTTTCACGACTTTGTCCGTTCATAGGCTCGAAATCTTCAACAACTTTTCCTTCAGGATCGTCGCTAAATTTAACAGCATCCTCATCTCTGGGATATTCTTTTAGGTAAGAGTAAAATTCTTGTTGTCTTCCATGCGCATCTGGTGCTAAAGTTTGAGCCCAGATCACCCTTTGGATAGCTCTTCCGAGATTTGACAAAAAAATTTCAAGGGCTTGAGTGGCATAGAATCTTTGATCCTCTTCGGTAAAGTAGCCGACTTTTGAACGGAAAGGATCCTCTGGGTTAATTTTAAAAGCTAGCCATTTTTCACCTTTGGCGGTTTTTATTGGAATATTCTCTCGTGGCATATATTTTTCCAATGGTAAATCTTCAGGTAGTTGATAGGCCCAAATACTTTCAGCTGTAAAAAGAGAATCTTCATAATCTTTTCTTTGTAATGTAAACTTCCAATCTTTATCGGAAGCCCCCAGATCACCTTTTTCCCCTCTTTGCTCAATTAAATCATTCCACGTCTCGTACTGTTCCTTAATGATCTGTTGTTCAGTTATTCGCGGGTCTTCTAAAAAGTGATCCATGTTAGACATCTAAAGTTGCATTCTTGGCCCTTCCATTTTTGTCAGGGCTTAGTCGGTAATTTTTATCATACGTCTAAGGTCGCCGACTTAGCACTTCGATTACGCTCAGTGCCGCGTTAGCTCTTATTATATGTCTAAGGTAGCTAACTTGGCGTGGGTTTGGATAAAGCGTTTGCGGGGAGGAACCTCGTCGCCCATTAACATTGAAAATATTTGGTCTGCTTCGACCGCATCTTCGATGCCGACTTTTTTCATAATTCTGGTTTGCGGATTCATAGTTGTTTCCCAAAGCTGTTCCGGATTCATTTCACCAAGACCTTTGTATCTTTGAATAGTGTAGGTTTTGCCATTTGCTTTTAATTTAATAAGCGTATCTTTTTCCTCGTCGGTATATACATAATGAACTTCCTTGCCGAAAGTGATTTTGTAAAGTGGCGGCATGGCTATATAAATGTAGCCCCTTTCAAAAAGCCCGGGCATGTAGCGGAAAAAGAAAGTTAATAGAAGCGTCATTATGTGTTCGCCGTCGACATCGGCATCGGTCATGATAACGATTCGATGATAGCGGACTTTGTCGATATTTATCGTGTCCCCTATTCCGGTACCAAGCGCAATAATTAAAGTTTTGATTTCTTCAAATTCCAGAATTTTATCAAGTCTTGCTCGTTCGGTATTTAAAATTTTTCCCTTTAGCGGCAGAATTGCCTGGAATTTGCGATCTCTCCCCTGCTTGGCGGATCCACCTGCAGATTCTCCCTCCACCAAGTAAAGTTCTGAGGCGGCCGGATCCTTTTCTTGACAGTCAGTTAGTTTGCCTGGAAGAGTCATGCCCTCAAGAGCGCCCTTTCTTAGGACGGCTTCTTTGGCGGCCCTGGCTGCTAGCCGGGCTTTGGAGGCCAGAATAACCTTTTCCATAATTCTTCTGGCTTCTTGCGGATTTTCTTCAAGATAAATATCTATGGCTTCTTTTACAGCCGTGTTAACTGCGGGTTGCACTTCGGCATTACCGAGTTTACTTTTGGTTTGACCTTCAAACTGCAGGTTTTCGGAGTTCATTTTGATGGCCACAACCGCGGTTAGGCCTTCGCGCATGTCTTCTCCAGTTAGGTTGTCCTCCTTTTCCTTAAGGTAGCCATTATCCCTGGCGTAGTCGTTGATAGATCTAGTGAGCGCCATTCTGAATCCGGTTAAATGGGTGCCGCCTTCCTGGGTATTTATGACGTTGGCGAAGGACTCGAGAGTTTCGGTGTAGCCATCGTTATATTGGAAAGCAGCTTCGACTAAAATTCCGTCTACGTCTTTATGGATGTAAAATGGTTTGTCGTTAACGGTGTTTTTGTCTTTATTAAGGTGGCGAACGAGTGATTCAATACCTCCGTCGAAGTAAAAATGTAGTTCGGAGTCGCTTCTTAAATCATAAAGATGAAAGAAAAGACCAGCGACCAGATAGGCGCGTTCTTTGATCCTTTTGGCTAAGATTTTAAAATCGGTTTTTAGGTTAGTGATAATTGATTTGTCTGGTAAGAAAAATGTCGATGTGCCGGTTTTTGGGGTAGGGACAAAATCCGGGATAAGTGTTTCTTTAGCTGGTTCAACTTTGGTTTGGGGTTTGCCGCGCTTGTATTCTTGAGCATAGATCTTGTTGTCACGGCGGACTTCGACGCGCATCCAATCTGAAAGTGCGTTAACTGCTGATGCACCGACTCCGTGAAGACCTCCAGAGACCTTATATGCTCCAGCGCCGAATTTGCCGCCGGCGTGGAGCATGGTCATGGTAACTTCTAGCGATGATTTTTTAACCTTGGGATGGGGTTCAACCGGGATACCTCTGCCATCGTCGATTACCGAAATTTTCTCGTCTTTGTTGATGATGACATAAACATTTTTGCAAAAGCCCGCGAGAGCTTCGTCAACAGAGTTGTCGATGATTTCTTTAACCAGTTCGTGAAGTCCGTGGATGTCGGTTGAGCCGATATACATTCCGGGCCGTTTCCTGACCGGTTCTAAGCCTTCAAGGACTTGAATATCGCGGGCGGTATAAGAGTTATCGGGCATGGGGGTTTAACAATTGACAATTAACAATTGACATTTGACAATTTGACCAAAATATAGTGTTGCAGACTTCGCGCCATTCTGTCAATTCTAGCAGAAATTTGGCTTTGGATCAAGTAAATTTGAGGCTACTTTATTAACAACACGAGTTTCGCACTAAACTACTTTCATCTGTCATTCTGGAGTGGCAACGACCGTCCTGGAAGGAACTGATAGGATAGAATCTTAATTCTTAAAGTAGATCCTATCGCTTCTCCGGCTGAGCCGGATTCGCTCCAGGATGACATCATGTGCGAAACTCGTGAACAACTGACAACTGACATTTGACAACTGACTTTGCTAGATTTTCCACATCGGGAGTGGATGAGGGTACTTTCTAGAGATGGATTGAGAAGATGAGGTTGGCTAGGGCGAATTTGGGGTTGACGTTAGCGTTGATCATTTCTTTGGCCATGATACATTTTTGGATAGTTTCGGAGATTTTTTCTGTTGAATAAGTATGATGATTTTTGCGTCTTGATTGCGGATTATCACGGATAATTTGCTTTAGCTGGTTGTAGAGGTGGATAACCTGGTTATCGAGCCAGTCGGTGGGATTTTCTACTCGTGAAATTTTTTCTAGCAAAGATTCGATTTTATTTTCTTCTAATAATTTAATATCATCTGTTTGGAATTTATCGTCATAAATTTGTTTGATTATTGCCCGAGATTGGATTGTTGGAAGAATTTGTGATTTGTCGTTTGCTTCAAGGACAATGATTGCATGAGTGGGAGGTTCTTCGTATATCTTGAGGAGTGCGTTTTGGGCCTCTTTAGTTAGCTTTTCGGCTTGTTCGATTAGGATAAATTTATATTTATCTTTAACCGGTTTTTGGAAAATGTGCTGTTTTAGCTCGCGAATTTGATCGATAGATACGCTTTTTTTTACAGGAGAGATAATAAAAATATCAGGGGAGATCTTATTGATGTTTATGCCAAGTTCTTTGGCAATACTAGCGGTTTCCCCCCTTTTTTTATCCCCTCTACCAATTATGAGGTAACTTTGAAAAGTAGACACAGTATGGTCAATTGTAAATTGAAAATTGTAAATTGTAAATTGGTTTTCCAGTAAGAGGTTAGTTCTTTCCAGTAGTCATCCTGGAAGGAGGCTGAAAGCCGACTGATAGGATCTAAAAAGATTCTATCGCTACGCTCCAGAATGACGTCTACTGGAGAAAACTAACCTCTTACGTTTTCCATTGATGCTTGCGATTTGTTATGATCAAAAGAGATGTTAATTACCTAGCGTTTAGGAATAAACGCGGGTTTTGCTGTACACTATGTAAACCAGTTATGGCTAATGATTCTGTCCAGAACCAGAACCCCAGTGTGTCTACTAAGGCCGTTTACATTGAGGATATTCTTTACCAGAGAGGTTTGTTAACTGCTCAGCAACTTACTTTCGTAAAGAGTGAAGCTAAAAGAAGACAAGAGCCTGTTGAGAAGATCTTGTCTCAAATGGGTTGGGTGACAGAAGAACAATTGGCAGCGGCTAAAGGTTTGATAATAGGAGTTCCCTTTGTTGATTTGACTCAACAGCCTATTTCTCCTGAAGTTTTAGCTTATTTGCCTGAGGAGGTAGCTAAGAGATTTGTAGTGATACCGATTGCCAAAGAAGGAGAAACTTTGTCGGTGGCAATGGTTGATCCTCTTGATCTTTCAGTTTTGGAATTTATTGAGAAAAAATCCGGTTTTGCCATCAGGCCATACATCGCAACTGCAGATGCCATTACCAGATCGATAGCTGAACAATACGCTCGTGGTCTTTCGATGGAAGTTGGAGAGGCGCTTAAGGAAGCAACAGTCGGGTCGGTTGTACCTTTTGCACCTCAGCTTTCAATTACTGGTGTTTTGGGGGAAGCACCAATTGCCAGAATTGTTTCAACTCTCCTTGAGTATGGAATAAAGGTGAGGGCTTCTGATATCCATATAGAACCTTTGGAGAACGAAACGAGGATTCGTTACCGAATAGACGGAATTTTGCATGAGAAACTGATTCTTCCGCGACGAATCCATGACGCTATAGTTTCGAGAATAAAGATTTTAGGAAACATGAAGATTGATGAAAAAAGGTTGCCTCAGGACGCGAGATTTAACTTTAAGGCGGGACAGGACGAAATTGACTTGAGGCTTTCGACGATGCCGACTTCCTTTGGTGAGAAAGTGGTTATGAGACTTCTTAAGAAGAGTGGTGGTGTACCAACCTTGCCGGAGTTGGGCATTCGGGGCGTGGCTTTAAGGCGCCTCGAGGAAAATATTTTGAGACCTCACGGAATAATATTGATTTGTGGACCGACTGGTTCCGGTAAAACGACTACTCTTTACTCTATTCTTTCCAAGCTGAACTCTACTAGGGTTAACATTATGACTTTGGAAGATCCGATTGAGTATCAGATTGCGGGAGTTAATCAGGTGCAAGTAAATGTGGGGGCCGGTTTGACTTTTGCTTCAGGTCTGAGATCGTTTTTGAGACAAGACCCTAATATTATAATGGTTGGTGAGGTTCGTGACACAGAGACCTCTGAACTGGCGATTCAAGCGGCTTTAACTGGACACTTAGTATTTTCATCACTTCACACCAATAATGCATCTGGTGCTCTCCCGCGGCTTTTAGATATGCAGGCGGAGCCTTATTTGATTGCTTCTACGGTGACTTGTGTGGTCGGGCAGCGGGTTGTGAGGATAGTTTGCCCAGCTTGTAAAGTTTCTAAAGCACCGACTGCCGAGGTAACTGCTAGTATAAAAGAGGGCTTGGGAAATTTAAAAAACTTTGATAATGTTAAGAAAATAGAGCTTTTCGTAGGAAAAGGTTGTCGAGAATGCAACAACACCGGGTATCTTGGGCGAATTGGGATTTTTGAGGTTTTGATGGTGTCTGAGAAGATCAGTAGGATGATATTAAATCACGAAACAGCTCAATCGATCGAGGCAGAGGCGGTTTCTGAGGGAATGATTACTATGAAACAAGACGGATTCTTGAAGGTGCTTGAGGGGGTGACTACGGTTGAGGAGGTGTTGAGGGTAGCCGAGGAGTAAGCCAAAGTGTAAAGTCAAAGTCGAAAGAAAAAACTTTACACTTATCACTTTGACTTTGACGATTTATGTCGATACAGGAATTTTTGGAAATTGTTGTTAAAGAGGAGGCCAGCGATCTGCACTTAGTTGTAGGGATGCCGGCCATGATCAGAATTGATGGTTTGCTTCGCCCAGTTTCTCAGGGACCTCTGACTCCCAATGACACTGAAAATCTGGTTTTTGAACTTTTATCTGGTGAGCAGAAAGAGATGCTTTTGGTCAATAAAGAGCTAGATTTTTCTTTCGCGCTTGGGGAAGTGGCGAGATTCAGGGTTAATGCTTACTTTCAAAAAGGCTATTTATCGGCGGCTTTAAGACTTATTCCCTCCTACATCAGAACAATTGAAGAGTTGAACCTGCCAAAAATTTGTCACAACTTCGCCAAAATGAGACAAGGATTTATTTTGGTGGCTGGTCCTACGGGTCATGGAAAGTCGACTACAATTGCCTCGATTGTTAATGAGATAAATCAGACTCGCGCTTTGCATGTTGTGACTATTGAGGATCCTATAGAGTATGTTTATCCAAAAGGTAAGGCCTTAGTTTCACAGCGAGAAATGCATTTAGACACTCATTCTTGGGAAATAGCCCTCCGCTCAGCGCTCAGAGAAGATCCAGACGTGGTTTTAGTAGGAGAAATGCGTGATTTTGAAACGATTGCTGCAGCAATCACAATAGCTGAGACTGGCCATTTAGTCTTTGCGACCTTACATACCAATTCAGCTTCCCAGTCAATCGACAGAATGATTGATGTTTTTCCGGAAACTCAGCAGACTCAGGTAAAAATGCAGCTGGCGGCGACCCTGGCAGGAATTATTTCTATTAGGTTAGTGCCTGCGATAGGCGGTGGCAGATTGCCGGCGACGGAAATTCTGTTGGCGTCAGGGGCAGTTTCTACTGCGATTCGTGAAGGGAAAACTCATCAGATAGATAATATAATTCAAACTTCAGGCCAAACTGGCATGATTCTTCTGGATGCTTCTCTTGCCTACTTGGTAAGGGCGGGGCGAGTTTCTTTGGATGTGGCTAAAACCTACAGTATAAGGCCTGAGGAGCTTGAGAGATTAGTGGGAAAGAGTGATTAATCATCGGCGAAGTTTTGATTTGCAAAAGCAAAGTGAAAAGTTTTGACTAATTATGGCCCTTTTTCGTTATAGTGCCAAAGATCAGGAAGGGAGAAAATTCGTCGGAGAAGTCGAAGCTGTTGATGAACGGGCTGTAATTGTGACTCTCCAGAAACAGGAGCTGGTCCCAATTGAGGTTAAACGGAGGAGTACAAACAAGGCCGCCTTCAAAAACTTTATACCAACTCTGGGAGTTTCTAGTTCTGAGATTGTAGATTTTACCAGACAGTTGTCAACAATGATTTCGGCTGGACTACCACTGACTGACGCCTTAGTTATTTTGGAGAAGCAAACCAGAAATCAGAATTTTGCTCGGGTATTGGGTGAGGTGATAGCAGATGTTGAAGGTGGGTCTTCGCTTTCGCAGGCTTTAGTAAAGCATAACAAAATTTTTGATGTCATTTATGTGAAGTTGGTTGAGGCTGGTGAAACCGGAGGGGTACTTGACAAGGTTTTAAATAAGCTGGCAGAAACCCTGGAGAAAGATCGGGAATTTAAATCAAAAACGAGAGGTGCTTTTATTTATCCGGCAATAGTAGTGTCGGTTATGGTTATTGTTATTATTATCATGATGATTTTTGTGATTCCTAAATTGACAACGCTTTACAAGGAAATAGGTGCGTCCCTTCCCTTGCCTACAAAAGTTTTGATTGCACTATCTAATTTTATGGTTAACTTCTGGTGGTTGATGATAGCGTTTGGTGCTGTTTTGGTTTTGGCTTTGAGGTTCTATGCCAAGACTGAGATTGGATCTGCGTTTTTGTCGAAGATGTTTCTCTCAATACCAATTTGGGGAAAGATTAGAAAATCACTGATTTTGGCACAGTTCACAAGAACCTTAGGTCTTTTGATTGGGGCAGGAATTCCAATAATAACCGCCTTAAAAGTAGTAGCTGGGATTTTGGCTTCTCCTACCTACAAAGAAAGCATTGATTTTGCGATTGAGCGGGTTGAACATGGTTCGCCTTTTTACCAACCACTGGCTGCCAATCCGGCATTTCCGCCAATTATTGCGCAGATGGTTAGGGTTGGTGAGGAAACAGGGAAAATGGACGATGTGCTGATGAGATTGTCTGTCTATTTTGAATCAGAGAGCGAGAATTTAATTCGAAATTTGACTGTGGCTTTGGAACCTGTGATTCTGGTAATTTTGGGTGTGGGAGTAGGAGTTTTGGTTCTTTCGGTGATTTTGCCAATCTACAATTTGACTGCACAGTTTTAGGTCGAAATCTATAATTGTTCAAGAGTACCACGGGTTTTTACCCGTGGGTGAATTGAACAATTACGTACTCGCCGAAGGCGTAGCCTGAGGATACCACGACTGTTAAGTCGTGGTAGTTCATTTGATCTTCAGGACTACCTTACCACGAGGATGACCTTCTTCTAAATGCCTAAAGGCCTCTTTTGCCTGTGTTAAGGAAAACACTTTATCAATTTGCGCTTTGATTTTTTCGCTTTCAGCGAGCTTTGTCAATCGATTCAGCCGCTCTGGGTTTGCATCTGTACCTTGTCCGATAGCTGCAGTGCCAAACTCCTGTGCAAGATCTTGGTTCGGTTGCCCGACCATAGAGACAATAATGCCGCCTTTTTTAAGCACTGCAAAAGATCTGTCGGTTATTTTGCCACCCACTGTATCAAAAACGCAGTCTATGTTTTTAACAAGTTGTTCGAAAGCTTCATTTTTGTAATCGATGGCTTGGTCGGCACCTAAGCTTTTAACGAAGTTAAGATCGTCACTGCTGACTGTGGTTGTCACATACGCGCCCAAGGATTTGGCAATTTGGATTGCAAAAGTGCCTATACCTCCTGCTCCTCCATGAATTAGAATTTTCTGGCCTTTTTTAAGATGAATGTGATCTTCAAGTGCCTGAAGCGCGCTGACTCCGGCAAGCGGCAAGGCACTGGCTTGGACAAAATCAATATTTTTAGGTTTTTGGGAAACTTTGTCGATGTTTGCCGTTGCAAACTGGGCAAAAGATCCGGATCCGCCGTTTAGAATTCCCGCTTGACCATAAATTTGGTCGCCAATTTTGAAATTGGTAACGCTCTTTCCTACTTTGTTAACAACTCCTGAAAAGTCACCTCCGAGTGTTGCCGGAAATGAAAGCGGCACCATTTGCTTTAAGTATCCTTCTCTCAGTTTCCAATCGATTGGATTAATGCTTGCTGCGTAAACCTCTACTAATACTTGTTTCTCAGAAGGGTCGGGTTCTGGCGCGTTTTGGTTTAACTCTAAAACTTCAATACCACCGTACTTGTTAATTTGAATAGCTTTCATATCAGAAAGAATTATACCAGAAGCAAAAAATCTGAGCCTTTTGAGCTATTAAAGATATTCCTCTAAATTTATTACGGTTAGACCATTTCTCATTTCAAGTTCCTGTGATTGTTCTTCCCGATTTCCTTACTTCTCTTGCTGCTCTAGAAAGTGTTAGTCCTAAGCGAACCTTTTTATCTCCTGACATCTTGAAATATCTTTTGAGTACACTAGCAAGTAACTTCTTCATCGGCCTTTCTAATGTTAGTACACTTAGGATTTATTTCCAAGAGCAAAAATTGTAAGATGGCAGTTCTTTCCAGTGCTCACCTCGGGGGAGCCCATCCCCGCTTCGCCAAGGCTTTGCGGGGCGAGCTGGTCACCCCCGAGGTGGCCCGCTTCGACTCAGCGAGGCGAGCTGAAAAGACTCCTCGGGGGTGGAATTTTGGAAAGACTAACCTGTTACAATTCCAGGCCTTGACAAGTGAAAAGATATACCTGATACTTAATTTAATAAGGTGTTATATTCGTGACTTATTTTCGAGAGGGGGTGAGTTTGGTTTGATGATTATTCCTGCCCAAAAGCGGTTATTTCGGGGTTTTACTCTTATTGAACTTCTTATTGTTATCGCCATTTTAGGAATTTTGGCAGCAGCTGTGTTGGTGGCTGTTAATCCTGGAAAAAGACAGAAACAAGCAAGAGACTCAGCTCGGAAGAGTGATATTGGCCAGATGGCAACTGCACTGCAGGCATATTATACTACTCCTGGACAAGGGGTTTTCCCAACAGCCGGTTCTGGTTGCGGAGCTGCCGTTCCCGGCTTGACACAACTTATTGGTAGTGGTGATCTGAAGCAAGTTCCTACTGGTCCGACTGGAGACGGTTACTGTTATCTTACAGCTGGCGATGCGACAGAAGCATCTGTTTATGCTACTTTGGAAGATCCAACCAGCGGTGCTGGTACATTTTTATTCTGTTGGCAATCAACAACCGGTAAAGCGAAAGAAATTACCCAGGGATCTTGTAGTCCGTAAAGTAGGATTGCTTAAAAATATTTAAAGAGCACAGCATTAGCTTAGTTGTGCTCTTTTTTTGGTGTTATTTTAAAATGCAACACCTCATATGATTTAGACTGTTAGATCAGTCTGAGTTGAAACACATATCAATTGGTAGAGGATACGAGTTTCGCACTTGCATATTTCACTTATTCAATTTGTCATTCTGGTAAGCGAAGCGCATCCAGAATCAGATTCTGGACAAGCCCTTCGACTACGCTCAGGGCAACTCGAGTTCATCTGTCATCCTGAATTCATTTCAGGATCCAGATGCTGAAACCTTACAGGTCGGAGTCTTTAGACTCCAGACAAGTTCAGCATGACAATTTAGCCACAAACTGGGGTAATGTTAGGATACAAGGGGATTGACATGATTCTACCACTTGTTTAAACTAAAATCATAATAATGCAGAAAACTGCCCAAACACCACATATTTTGAGGGCACTTGGTTTTACTTTAAAAAGAGAGCTTATAAGACGTAAATTTGGATTTACGCTTATTGAACTACTTATTGTTATCGCCATTTTAGGAATTTTGGCAGCAGCTGTGTTGGTGGCTGTTAATCCTGCAAAAAGACAGAGACAAGCAAGAGACGCGGCTCGGAAGAGTGATATTGGGCAGATGGCAACTGCACTGCAGGCTTATTACACTACTCCAGGAGGAGGTTATTTTCCAGCCGGTTCTGGTTGCGGAGTTGCCGTTGGCGGCTTTACCACACTTATTGGTAGTGGTGATCTGAAGCAAGTTCCTACTGGTCCAACCGGCGATGGTTACTGTTATGTTACAGCTGGCAGTGCTACAGAAGCATCTGTTTATGCTACTTTGGAAGATCCAACTTCTGGTAGTGGAACTCGGCTTTTCTGCTGGCAATCTACGTCTGGTAAGGCTAAAGAAGTTACCCAAGGTTCTTGTACTCCATAGGTTTGGTAATCAAATAAAATTAAAGAGCACAACGTTAGCTATGTTGTGCTCTTTTTGGCTTTTTCGACTCTTTTTCATGGGTTTTTTTGAATTTGTTAATTTTGAGTCCTTGTTAAGTATTCCTTCTTTAGTGTAACTTGAGAATGATATTTTCTGTCCCCTTTTTTGATGCAGAGTTCCTCTTTCCTTTTAATTTTGTACTTAATTTCTATTTACGGTTATAGTTTTTCTCGAGGTTTTTGGTCTTGGCCATCTTTTTTAGTTCTTAGTTTTTGTTATCTGATTTTTGCTATTTCTTTTTTTGTCAAAAAGAAATTTGTTTTTGGAATTAGCGGATTTGAACAAATTCTCCCTTTTATTTTTTTACTGAATAGTTTGCTGTTTGTACTTTTGTTTGGCGCAGTGTATCAAGTCGGCGGTTTGGCTCTCGATTTGATCAAATACGTGACACCTCTTGTGTTACTCTTTTCTTTTATTTTTCTTGCTAGCCTTACTACAAAAGGGAATTTAGTTAAATTATCATTTTTTGGACTAATCGTAGTTGCTGTTGTTTTGAAAGTGATGGTTTTAATTTCGTCTCCCAGTCCGCGAATTGATGTTTTTGATATGCTTGCTGATGGTCCTAAGTATTTATTTTTCGGTAAGAATCCTTATAGCGAACTTTATACACAAAGATATGTTGGAGTGATGCCTGACTATTTCACTTATTTCCCTTTAGCCTTTTTAATTTTTGCTCCTGCCGATTTTTTGTTTTCTGATCCGAGAGTTACTTATATAGTTGGTGATCTGATTTGTATATTTTTTCTTTATAAATTAGTTGTCCTTGCTAAAAGTAAGTTCAAAACAACCAGATATTTGATACCTTTGATTTTTCTTTATTATCCATCTGGTTCTTTTATTTTGGAGCAATCATGGTTGGATGGTTTATTATTTACAGCCCTGGTAGTTTTTATTTATTTAGAAATTCATGCTAAAAAGTTTAAAAAATACTCTTTTTTGCCTCTGGCTCTCTTTTTGGGAATAAAGCAAAGTTTATTGATTTTTCTGCCATTTTTTTTGTTTTATAAAAAAGTTAAGAAAACAATTATTCTTAAAGCATTGGTTTTAATTGTTTTTTCTGTCTTGCCATTTGTTTTGTGGAATTTTTATGATTTTTATCATGACACAATTAAGTTTTTTCTTGATTATCCTCCTCGTTACGATAGTATTACTGTTAATTCATTTTTCTTTTATACTTTTGGGCAAGATATACCTAAGGTTTTTCTTTATTTGATATGGGGGGCAGTTGGATTGTTGATGTTGGTGCGTGCAAAGAAAACCTGGTCGGGCTTTTTAGTCTCTGTGACCTTTTTTCTCTTTACATTTTATTTTTTTAATAAATTAGCATTTATTCATTATTATTTTCTTGTAAGTTTGTTGATATTTTTGGCAGCAATTTTAAGATATGTCGAAGAGTCAAAGTAGTTTTTATGGTTTTTGGGCGATTATGAGACTTTGTTTACCGAAGATAAAATGCGCTGGTTTTAATATTAAGTAGAGTTTGACAAGCCACGGTCTTTTAGGCAATTTTGTTTTAGTTGTGTAAGGTAAAAATTTTGGAACCACTTTTAAAATTTTAAAATTTGAGAGTGTTAATGCTTCAACAAGGCTTTTTTCCGAAAGCGGCAATTGGTGGTCAAGAAAATCCCAATACTGCCCCCCCAAAAAACGGATATTTGGATGCAAAATAATTATTTTGCCGTTTCCCGCTAGGACTCTTTTGACTTGAGCAAGTGTTTTTATAACGTGTTCTTTTGTAGGTAAATGTTCAAAAAAATTACTGGCAAAAACGTTATCGATTTTTCCAGCCAAACTCTTTGGCAAATTTGTAGAAGAACAAATGAAAACTTCAACACCCTTTTGGGCAAACTTTTTAGTTTCAGTGTTTAAGTCGATAGCAATCTTGCGTTTAGCTTTGATACTATTAATAAATTCACAGTAACCGGCTCCAAGATCGAGAATGCTACTTTGCGGATCGATATATTTCTGGAAAAAGTTCTGGCAGAGAACTTGCCAAACTATTTTTCTTTCTTCCCTGTCGTTTTTTGTGAAACGATTAATGTACAATTGTTTAAGATCGTCTATAACCTGCATTTTTTAAATTCTATAATTGTTCAAAAGTACCACGGGTTTTTACCCGTGGGAGAATTGAACAATTACGTACTCGCCGAAGTCCGTCAACTGACGGACTGAACCTACCACGACTGTTAAGTCGTGGTAGTTCATTAAATCCTTACATAAACTTATACCAATGGTACGATGAAAAGCAACTTTAAGATTAAAGTTTTAATACTACTTTTTACTCTAATCCCGATTATTTATTTAATTTATGCAGCCATAAGATATAGTGTAGATCTGCCAAGTTGGGTTGAATGGTATGATGTGTATTTATTTGAAAAGATGTTTAGTCACACTTTGACGTTGCCGGATTTATGGGCTCAGCACAATGAGCATAGGTTGTTTTTCCCAAGAATAGTTACTCTGGCGCTTGGTCAGTTTACGGGTTGGAACCTAAAATATGAAATAGCTTTTAACGTTATTTTGGGAATTGGTATTTTTGCTTCTTTGGTTTATTCGCTCAAAAGAGAAATCAAAAATTTTAAAAAATTCTCATTGTATTTAATTATTCCTGCGATCTCCTTTCTCGTTTTTTCTCTAAATCAGTTTGAGAATTGGCTTTGGGGAATGCAGAAACTAGTTTTTATGAATGTACTGGCGGTAGTCATTGGTTTTATCGTTTTAGGTTCTGTTTCTATGACTTTAATGGCTATTTTAGTTGCAGCTTTTTTTGGATTAGTAGCGACTTATTCTTACGCCGGCGGTTTGAGTTATTGGCCTATTGGGTTTGTGCTTATCTATTTTCATTCAAAACTTTCCAGAGAAAAGAAAATCAAATTTCTTATTTTATGGATCATAATTGCTTTTGTAGTTTATTTTTCATATTTTATTGGTTATGCTGCACCAAAATTCGATCCACCAATACCGCCGACATTAGTTTTTAAATATCCAGTGGAAACAATTAAATATATTCTTATGCTTTTGGGATCGCCCCTTGAGATAATAAGTGTGAATCGGGCAGTTTTGTTTGGAGTTTTAGGAGTTGTAATTTATCTTTTTTCGCTTTACAGATTATTCAAAACCAAGATTCTTTCGGTAAATTTAATTTTATTACAGTTTGCACTAGGGTTATACGCAATCTTAAGTGCAATAATGACTGCTTCTGGACGTATTGGGTTAGGATTTCCCATTCAGCCAATATCGCGTTACGTTACTTTAACTTCATTGTTTTGGATTTCGATTGTTGTGTTGTTATTTTTGCAACTTAATATCAATCAAAAGTATAAAACGAGTTTATTTGATAAGTTGAAAATTATCATTTTTGTTTTAATTACTGCAGTAACATTTTTAGCCATTTATAGTTCACACCAAGGGACTATGGTTGCAAGGGGTAGATATCTTTTTTTATCAGACATTCGTAGTCGATTGCTTACAGATGATCCTTCGATAGATAAGCTAAAGCTCTGGATGCAAGTTTATCCTCATACAAACTCAGGGAATATAAGAGGTGCTATTAACGTAACTGAAATATAAATTATCGATCTTTAGATATTACTAATTGTGTTTAGTTTTATATTTGTTTCCCTTTTTACGTTTGCTGTTTATTTCCTAGGCATATCTCATTCTGTTTATGGTGGAGATGCTGGCGATATAACATTGGCTAATTGGTTTGGCGGGATGGTTATTACTTCTTGCCTAAGCCAACATCATGCGGACCGATTGTTAAGACTTCGATTGTGTTTTGTGCGATAATAAACGTGAACCGATAGTGTAGATCGATCCGTGCTTCAAAGCGATTTAATCCACTCATTTTTTTTCGTACGCAAAGAAGGATGACGATAATTGGAAAGAAGGAAATTGAATTGGCGTTGTGCTTTATTTTGGATTTTTTGTGGAAGATGGCTCAGTTGTTTCTTTGCCTCTGGAGAGACGACAAGTATCATAAATTCTTAAAAAACTCATCGAGTTCCCTTTTATTGCGGATAGTTGTACCCTTACCTTCACGAATGCTTTTGATTGCTCGTGCATCAGACCACTGCCACCATATGTCACTGCCATAAGGGGGTTCGACCTCTGTTATTCTTTCCTTAATAAATTGGACTTCTTTGGTTAATTTGTCTAGGCGGTCGAGAATTGTTTCCAATGTTTTTTGCGATGTTACTGTTGCTTGATTCATATTATGCAAAGTATACTTTTTTGTAAGATATCTGTCAAAACTATAAATAAGTGTTTTGAGCAAGAATTTAAGGTTTGTAAGTGCTAAGCTTTATTTTAGTTTCTTTGTTCACTTTCTTAATTTATTTTCCTGGCATATCTCATTCTGTTTATGGCGGTGATGCTGGAGATATAACTTTGGCGAATTGGTTTGGAGGAGTAGCGCATCCGCCTGGTTATCCCTTAAATACCATGATTGGTTATATATTTACACATTTGCCTGTAGGAGATACGGTTGCTTTCCGTTCCAATTTGATGTCGGCAGTACTACAAGCATTATCAGTTGGAATGGTTTTTTTAACGGTTAAAAAGTTGACTAAAAGTGCAATTTTTGGTCTTGCTGCTTCATTAACTTTGGCCTTTACTCCCCTATTCTGGCTTTACGGGCATGTGACAGAAGTTTTTCAGCTGATGATACTTTTAGTTGCGGTGAGTTTTTATCTTTTAGTTCTTTGGATTGATTCAGTTTTAGATAAGAAACCAAAGAAAAGTTTTTTGTATTTATCAATCGTTTTTTTGGGACTTGCGATTTTTCATCATCAGACTGCAATTTTGACTGTTCCAGGTTTTATTTTTTTGATTTTAAAGACCGATAAAAATGTACTTGCGAATTTTAAAAATATTATTAAACTGGGTTTTCTTTTTGGAATTGGTTTTTTACCCTATATTTTTATTCCTTACGCTGCCAGTTTGAATACACCAATAAATTGGAACGATCCTGATGATTTGAAAAATTTTATACGTCTCATCACTCGGGCTGACTACGGAACTTTTTTAGCGTCTAAAAGTTTTATAGGAGCTTTTGCAAAAGAAAGACTTGCGCAAGTAGCTTCATTTTTTTTATTTGCAAAAACAGATTTTACTATTTTAGGTTCGGTTTTGGTATTTTCAGGAGTTTTTTATGCATATTTCAGAAGAAGGGAAATTTTTTGGTTTTTGATTTTGACAATTATTCTTTCCGGCCCCTTTTTCCTTGCTTACGCTAGCTTTGCTTTGGCCTCCGACTTTCTTTTAGGGATTTGGGAAAGATTTCTTCTAACAAGTTATTTTTTCTTAGCTATATTTTTGGGTTTTGGTTTTGTCGCAGTACATCAAGGACTGTTGAAATTTTTCGAAAGTCTTAATCTTTTTAAAAAATCGGGAGTTTTTAGAGAGGATGTTTTTGTTTTAATCATTAAATTATCTTTTTTAATTTTTCCGTTGACATTAATGTTGGTTAACTGGCCAAAGACCGATTTAGCAAAATTTTACTTGGGTGATTGGCTTGGGTACGATGTGCTGGCGTCTTCCGAACCGGACTCGATAATTTTTGTTTATGATGATACGCTCGTTTTTAATACTCAATACGTTTACTACACAAACCCCATTTACCAGGATCGTAAACTGGTTAAAGGAGGTTCACTGAAATACTTAGAATATCGCCTTTGGCTTAGAGAAAGCTATCCCGATTTAATTTTCCCGGAAAATTTTTTTGAAGATAGGCAAGCAGATAGCGCCACCTTTATGCAAGAGTTGATAAACGCAAATAAAAATAGATTTAAAATTTATGCTCGGGGTTATGTTCCAGAAATAGAAGGAGGAATTTGGGCAACAACCGGACTTTTGAGTGAGCTTTTTAAAGTTGATGAAGTCGAGGATGGGAAGATAATTTTTGATTCTATTAATTCAGTATTTCCTAGATTAATATTTACTAATGGAAATCTGGCAGAAGGATATAGAAATTTTATCCCTGATCATATCAAAGCTCTTTATTTTGAATCCTACAAAAATATTGGCAATATTTTACTTTCCAAAAAATATTATGATGATGCCTTGAAGTTTTATTTCATCGCTAACACAATTATCCCCGAAAGCGAGGATTATTACATAGGTCGGGCTAGAGTTTTTAGTGAAAAGGGTGATTGTGCCGGCGCAAAGAATAATTTTGTCAAGGCTAATTCAATTAACGAGCGGAATCTTTATGTCTTAAATCAACTTGTCAAAATTGCCAAAGAGTGTAGTCATGACGAAGCAGAGGCAAGTAAATATCAAATGCTTTTGGATGAGCAACAAAGAAAACTGGAGCCAACCTTTAAGTAATTCTTGTTTTTAAAAATTTAAATATACAAAATACTATAAAAGTCAGCGAGATGAGTGAGATTGGTAAAGAATAATAAAAACTTCTCGGTTTATATTCAAATATGATCTGATTTTCTCCGTTTTCTAAGAAGATGGCCCGGCTATTAATATTTGCCGGATATATTGTGGTTTTTCGGCCATTGACTGTTGCTTGCCAACCTGGATAAAAACTATCAGATAGAACTAGAGCACCATTGCCATCAATTTTGGCACCAATTTTAATTCTGGTTGGAGTTTCTTCGACTATTTTTGCTTCCCAATTTTGGAGTTTGAGTTCGGGAAGATTTGAATCTATTTCCATAATTGTTTGAGTTGTTGGGTTAAAGTCTGGATTTTGCATGGCTTTTGTAATTTGAGGAATCGTATTTGCTGTTTTTATTTGATCCGTGACAAATAGACGTGACGGGTTTTTAACTAACTTGTAAATTTTGAATGAAGTGTTGTTATTTACTTCTGTTGCAAAAACTTTTTGGAAATCGGGGCTTTCTATATTTTCAGTTGTGATAACATGACTTACATTGGCTGTCGCCAAAAATTTTACAAGGTTTGCAGAAGTTGAGTAAGCTGAGCCTTCTTTTTTAAAGGCTGAGGATATTGAGGATATGGAGGCAACTGAACGCTGCGTAGGTAGACTTTCATAACTTAAAACCTGCGAGAGGTTAAAAATTAAATTAGCATTTTGGTCAAGACTGTTTCTGGCGAAATAATAATATCCCGTGTCTTGCCAGCCGTTTGAGAGGAAGTAGTCATTCCATTTCTGTAATTGGCCAAAGGAGTAAATCCTTGCTGGATTTTGACTTTCAAGATACTGTGCGGTTTGAGGAGGTGTGAGCCAATCTTTTGCAGAGCCGATAGGGTTGTAGTTTTTAAAAATTACAAAAAGATTAACAGTTGAAACAATTAAGATTGATGCATATAGAAAATGTTTTTTGGCTATTTTGTCAATATAGATTGCCGCTAAAATACAGAGCGAGAGTTGGGTGATCAGAAGAAATCTTGAGGGGACTCGAAAAATTGAAAATGGAGGGATGGAAAAAAGTGGATGGAGAGGAGCAGATGCCCCGAGAGAAAGCAATATTGATGTGACAAGAAGGATAGTAAAAATGACAATTTCTTTCTTATATTTCATTTTGGTAAAAGGAAGAAGCAGAATGAGTGTAATTGTTAGTGAGAGAGGTATTATTCCAACGTATGCAATGCTTTCCCAATATATACCCCAATTGTTTGGAGACCAGTGGGGATATGTGCCGTCTTTGGGTGATCCTAAGACGTATGGATCGAAAAATTGAAGAAGATTTTTAGTTTTGTATGGAAACTGAGTAAGAATTGATCTGGGATTGTCACTGCGGTTGGCGATTTTTAGGAGTTCGAAAGTTGGTGCAATCTGAATGCTGGCGATTACAAAACCGAAGAGTGCTGACAAAATCAAAAGAGACAATGATTTGATTGCCTTTTTCTTCTTGGCGATAGTTTGGAAAACTATGTAAATTGACAGTGCAAAAAGACCGTAGATAGTTATTTGTGGAAAGCCGGCGAAAATTTGTTGTGATAAGAGCAAGCTCAAATAAATTAGAAACAAAATTTTTCTACTTTTTAAAAATTCATTTGTGGCCCAAAAAAGCCAGGGTAAGATTGAGGCAGTTTGGATAAGGTGGAGATGTTGGACATGAACCATAAAAAAGCCACCGAGAGCAAAAACGGAGGCACCATAGAGGGAGGCGAGTTTAGTAAGAGTAAGACTGCGGCAGAAAAAATAAGTACCAAAAGCGGCAATTAAAAAAGCGGTGATGATTGATAAATTGTAAGCTGTGACAAATGGTAAGAATCTAAAGAGAATTAGATTGGGTAAAAAGAATATACCTGTTTGGCCTTCGGCAAGAGTTGGAAAGCCAGTGCCGATGTGAGGGTTCCAAATGGGCAGGCGATTTTTTTTGAGTTCTTGAGCCAAGTAATATTTGTGGGCAATTGACAGATGCCAAGCATCACTTCTGCCATAATCTGGCGTAATAAAAATTGTTTGGTGAGGGATAAAAAGTCTAGCAAAAAAAATAAAAATGATAACTATGAGAAATAAAAATGGCCACAGTTTTAAAAAGATTTTTGGCATAACTTTGTTAAAATGAGAGCATAATATGGTACATTATATTAGATTGAAATGTTTTTTGGGATTTTATCTTTTTTTATTCTGGGTGCTGCTGTTGGTAGTTTTTTAAACGTTGTGATTGATAGGACAACCCGAGGAGTTCCAATTGCTGGTAAATCTTATTGGAGATCTTATTGTGATTACTGTAGAGCAACACTCGGAATACTTGATTTAATCCCAATTTTTTCATTTGCAGTCCTTTGGGGACGATGTCGATATTGTGGCCGAGCTATTTCTTGGCAATATCCTTTAGTTGAAGGACTGACAGGATTTTTATTCGCTTTGTCTTTTTATAAATATTTTGATGAGGGCAATTTGGGTATTTTTGGTCTGGTTTATATACTTTTTGTTCTTTCGATTTTAGTGATTGTTTCGGTGGTTGATATAAAATTTTCCTTGATACCTACTACGTTTGTTTATTTAGTTTGTCTTTTGAGTCTTTTTTATAATTATTTTTGGCTTGACTCCGCAACTTTTGTTACAAATGTTATTTGGGCTTTTGTTTTTGCTTCGGCATTTTTCTTGATTGTGGCAGTAACTCGTGGTAGAGGAATGGGTAGTGGGGATATTCCTTTAGTTTTTTTGATGGGTCTTTTCTTGGGATGGCCAAGGGTTTTTTTGGCGATATTTTTAGCTTTTATAGTAGGAGGTTTGATTTCCGTATTACTTTTGTTGTTGAGGAAGAAGAGGTTTGGTCAGGCTATCCCTTTCGGGCCATTTTTGGTTTTGGGAACGGTGATTGCCCTTTTTTATGGTCAAGAGATAACTAAGTGGTATTGGTCTTATTTTAGTTAAATAG
Source organism: Candidatus Curtissbacteria bacterium (assembly GCA_016183325.1). Taxonomy (GTDB): domain Bacteria; phylum Patescibacteriota; class Microgenomatia; order Curtissbacterales; family GWA2-41-24; genus JACPEV01. The sequence continues at coordinate 364 of JACPEV010000017.1, read as the reverse complement.
TCACGCTTTCAAACTTATGTCAAACAGTTTGTTGAAAACCTAAGTCAAACTGTCATTCTGGGGAGCGAAGCGACTCCAGAATCTGATTCTAGTAAGGATTCTGGACAAGCCCTAGACCCGGACCTTAGGGCCAGAATGACAAACTAATCGCTTGTCTTAATAGCCTTTTCTGATTGTTGCGAGGCAAAGAGGTTTTCAACAAGCTCGTCAAACCTTTGGTTTTGGAAATCTGAAATTGGCAAGGTAGAGGAAACGTTTGGGGGTGAGTGCGATCCTGGTTAAAGTTTTGCAGAATGATAGGCTGATTGGTATAGTTAAATTAATGTCCATGTCGGTTCACGGAAAGTTCGAAACGGTTAACAGT
>JACPEV010000016.1 GCA_016183325.1 Candidatus Curtissbacteria bacterium | reverse complement strand
GGACAAAATTATTACTTTGGGCCCAGACATTACTGATTGTAACTGTATAAAATACAAATCCAGCTGTAAAAGCTAAAAGGCAAACAGTTTTGAACATCGGCAATAAACTAGCAAAGTTAAAAATAGGCTGTCAAGACAGCAGAATTTTTTGATTAAGATTTCGGTTGGCTTTTGTAGTAATCAATTGTGCGCCTTAGGCCTTCGCGTAAGTCGACTTTGGGTTGCCAGCCGACGGCTTTTTTGAGCCTGTCGCTGGCTGCATAATTGGCATGAACATCGCCTTTCCTTTCCCCTAAATCGGCAATCGGCACGCGGTATCCAAGGATTTCAAAAATGAGGTCGACAACGTCTTTAATTTTAATGCCGGTTTCGGAGCCGAGATTAAAAATGTTAAAACCAGAAAGATTAAGAACGTCGATATGGGCTTGGGCAAGATCTTCAATATAAATAAAATCGCGAATTTGTTCCCCTTTCCAATAAAGCGGTAAGGGTTTTTGGGCAAGAGCTGCTTTTATGAAATTGGGGATGGCATGGGTGATGGGTTCGTGCATCCTGCCGGGGCCATAAGGATTGAAGTAGCGAAGAATTGTAACGTCAAATCCGAAGCAAGCATGAAAGGCTTGCAAAAATGCTTCAGTCGACGCTTTGGTTGCGCCGTAGGGATTATCCGGCCTAAGCGGTGCATCTTCTTTGATGGGAAGTTTATCCGAAGTGCCGTAGACGCAAGCGGAAGATGAGAAAATTATCTTTTTGCAACCAGCGTCATTCATTGCCACAAGAAAGCTGACTGTTCTCAAAACATTGTTGTCGCAATATTTAATGGGATCTTTGACAGATTCTGGAACGACAATAAGACCTGCCATGTGGATGACGCAATTAACACCGGCAAGCGCTTGTTTTGCTTTTTTACGATCACGCATATCACCTACAATTAGCTCGGCGCCTTTGGGGACATTTTCTACAAATCCGTGAGACAAATTATCCAAAACGACAACCTCATGGCCTGCTTTCAAAAGCAATTTTGTGATTTCCGATCCGATATAACCGGCGCCACCGGTAACTAAAATTTTCATTGGGACTCTTGTAAATACTTGTATGTCTTTAATATAGCAGCAACGGCGTAGGAGTCGGTAATTTTACTTTCCATTACCAACTCTAGGGATTTTTTAAAGGGGATTTTGACGATTTCAAGATGCTCTGTCGGGTTTGGAGTGGCTTTTATTTTATTAAGAGCCGTCGCAAGAAAGACAAATGCTTTTTCTGAAACTGTCCCTGGAGAAGTGTAAAAGTAGCCGAGAGATTGCCAATTTTTGGCTAGTAGGCCGGCTTCTTCCTGGAGTTCTCTTTTGGCGCTTTCAAGCGGAGACTCGCCTTTTTCTATGCCACCACAAATAACAGTCAAGACTTTTTGATTAACGGGATATTTCCATTCCTTAACAAGATATATTTGGTCTTTTTCTAGGGCCGCGATGGCAACACCGTCACCATGGTCCAAAAAACTGTAAACACCTCTTTTACCATCTGGTTTTATGACAATATCCCGTCTTAGATTGTGCCATTTATCCCTGTAGACTATTTGTTTTCTTATAGTTTTCCAAAACTTAGTCGAATTTGGACTTTTCATAGATAGGCTCTTCTTGCTTTTTGCCGTTTACGAATAAGTTTAGGGCATAGCTCAAGGCATTGGCAATGGCGACACCGACTCGGGTGCCGGTAAAAGAACCAGGGCCGGGATTAACTTCAATGGCGGTTAAATCGGAAAAATCAAGCTTGTTCTTTTTTAAAATTTTAACAATCATCGGAAGTAAGACCTGAGAACCAAGATGTTGTTCTTGAACTAACTTATCTGACTTGCCGGACTGAGGATCAACTATCTCAACTATCACTTTTTCTCTTTCAGTTGAATCAATTCTTAAAATCATTCTCCGATTACTAATATACTAGTATATTAGTTGTACTGCTCCTTGTCTCAAGATTTTGGGCGGATTGACGGTAGTGTCGATAACGGTTGATTCAATACCTTTTTGGCATTGGCCTTTGATAACAAAATCGGCAAGCTTTATCAATTCTGGATCTAACTGCTTGTATGAGCTTTGGGTCGGATGGCCATGAAAGTTTGCTGAAGTACCGACAATGGGGACGCCGACTTTTTGGATTAAAGCCAATACTAATTTAGAGTTTGGCATACGGAAGCCGATTTTATTAGGTAACCCCGGCTTGTGAAGCTGTTTCAAGCCGGGGTTGGAATAGGTAGACAAGCCGGTAAGGATAATGGTTAGTGCGCCCGGCCAATATTTTTTAATTAATTTTTGGGCAAGAGGGACGATTTTGGCAAGCTTTCTGACTTGGCTGATCCTTGATACTAAAATTGGAAAATTTTGAGATTTTGGTGTGCCTTTGACCTGGCGCAGACGAGCGATGGCTTTTGGGTCGTCATAGCGACAGCCGATGCCATAGACGGTGTCTGTAGGAAAAATGACGATGCCGCCGGCTTTTAGAACTTGAGCTGCTTTACTAATATTGGCGCGTCCGACCCTATCTGCGTTGGATTTTGATTCTTCTTGTTGTTTCATCGACTGTTTCGATGGTAACATCAATTCTTTTTTTGGGAAGTTTATTTTTGATTTTATCGGCCCATTCTAAAACAACAATCGCATCATTGCCAAAAAGTTCGTCAAGACCTAAATCTTGGAAATCGTTGATTCCCTCACCTCGGTAAAGATCAATATGGTAAAAGGTTAATGGCTCGCCTCGCTTCGCGGGCGAAGCGGGTTTATGGTTAATGGTTAATGGATAAGAGCGTATGAAGACAAAAGTTGGTGAGAGAATTCTTTTTTTGATGCCAAGTCCGACGGCTAACCCTTGCACGAAAGTAGTTTTGCCAACTCCAAGATCGCCAAAAAGAGCTACTATATCGCCCCCTTTGAGAGTTTTTGCCAAATCGTGAGCTATTTTTTGGGTTTTTTGGATCGTATCTGATTTAATTTCCATAAACAGTAAGCAGCAATGTTAGCACCAGAAAAATCAATGCCAAGGTCTAAAAACGTTGCAGTTCGACCCGGCACGAAACTTTGATGATACTCATCTGTCGCAGCATAAATGATAGTCAAAACGTACGCTGAAATCCAATTGCCGTGGGTTGCGCGATAAATAAGACCAAATAAAACAGCATACTCTGAAACGTGGGCAAATTTTTTGATAAAAAAGTCCCAGACGAAAACACGACTGGTGGCAATTTGCTCAATCGATGAAAGTGCGAAAATGACTATTGCCCATAAAAAAGGCGGCAGCCACCTGATGGCTCTTTCTCTAACTTTTTTCCTCATCAGTTTTTTGCCCCAGTATTCTTTTATACCACAGGTAGAAGCCAAAAGAGGCACCTATTAAGGTTGCACCTGAACCAGCGAGGGTGCCGGCAATTTTGATTCGTGATGGTGATTGGTTTTGCTGTTGGTTGTTTTGGTCTTGCTGTTTTTGATCCGGTGAAGGAGCAGGAGAGGATTGATCGGTTTGGCCAAGAACTTGGGGGGATTCTGCAGATGATGGAGTGGGTGAGGGTTTAGGCTTTAAGGTTGGTGATTTTTGGGGGGTGGGACTGGGGCTGGGCGAAGATTTAGGCGACGGTGTAGGGGACAGCGTTGGAGAAGGAGTTGGGACGGGTGTTGGTGTGGGAGTTGGCGATGGGGTTGGGACTACAATCGCTCCTCTATTATTTGAAGCTTTTGTTGGACTTAAAAAAATTACCCATGTTGCTGCTCCGTCAGTTTGGCGACCAGTTGACTGTCCAGACTCCGGGGCACCTACTTCTCCACCGGTTTCGTTCCCGTAAGCTACTTGATCAATTTGATTACTTTCGTTTACTATTTCAACGAGTTTGATTAGGTCACCGTCTTTATTTAATCTATTCGACCAATCAAAAGCGGCAAAGCCTCCTGGCTCAATCGTGCCCGTCAAGTCCAATTTATTGGTTACGGTGTTATCCCTTAAACGGTATTTAGACAAGTCAACTGACTCTGAACCACTGTTGTACATTTCTACCCAATCTGGATCGGCAGCTGTCCCAGCAGTGTCTGAGACAAACTCATTTATGACAAGACCAGCAGCTAATACCTGTGGGGTAAAGATTAAAAATAGAATAATAGCAAATGATATTGTCAGAAGATGAATTTTAAACATTAGAGAGAAAATAGGGGTTTTGGCGAATTTTGTCAACGAGGAATTTAGTAACAGGTTAGTTCTTCCCGGTGTCATTCTGGAAGGATCCGCCAGCTGGCGGAGACTGATAGAATCTCATAGATGCTATCGCTTACGCTCCAGCATGACGATCACTGAAGAAAACTAACCTCTTACGGAATTTATTTAAGAGGTCCGACCTCTATAAAAGGCGTCACTGAAGCTTTTTGGGAGGTCGGACCTCAATGAACTACCACGACTAAACAGTCGTGGTATCCTCAGTCCGTCAGTTGACGGACTTCGGCGAGTACGTAATTGTTCAATCAATTCGTTGGGGTGATGAGGGAAATAAGGGGGATTAGGAAGATAAGGGTGATGAGGGTGATTGCGAACATTTTAGGGTATGTGCCAATAGAGGGTGACGAGGCCGTTTTTGTGGTCGACGACGATACCTTTGCCAAGAGGAGTGCCGCCGGGGATATTGTAGCTGCAGGGAGCTTGCGTGAAATAAGCTTCTCCCCCATCGATGGCCCTAATTGACGTGCCAAAAGAATTGGCAATATCGATGCCCGTGTGAACTCCTAAGAAATAAACTTCGCCGTACCAGGTTGTGACATTGCCAGGATAATTGGGAACCGGCTTTTCGTATTTGCCATCGTCAAGATAGGGTTTAGGATCGACGCGATTACCGATAATTTTGCCGTCCTCGACTTTGGCATCGGTGAATACTTCAAAGTGAAGATGGGGGCCGGTTGAACAACCGCTTGAACCAACCGAGGCAATGATATCGCTTTTTGCGACAGTGCCAATTCTTGCCCCAACATTTCCTAATGCCAGGGAAATAGAAGCGGCATCTGCCTGTAGGCGTTTTAGCTCTTCCTGATAGCTTGCTTCGTCGTTTTTAGTTACCGCTAAAAAGTTGTCTTTTTCTTTCTTTTGGTGATCTAAAAGCGCGACGCTTGCATCCAGCTGTTTTTTGATGCCAAGAATCTGTGCCTGTTTTGTCTCGCGGTCGTCTTTTTGGTTGGCATATTCAGTTTTAGTTTGCTGCATACTTAAAAAAAGTCGCTTGTCGTTTTCCTGAACTTGTTTAAGGTACTGGAATCGCAGGATTAAATCAGAAAAATCCCGTGAGGTGAGCATCAGCTCCAGATTGGAAATGAAACTTTGCTCGTAAGTGACAATGATACGCTTTTTTATGAGGATTTGAAGTTTTTCTAAAGATTCCGATATATATTCAATTCTAAAACCTAAAACATTGATTTCTTTTTCGAGCTGGTCAATTTTGGCCTGAGCCTCCTGTATTTTAAGCTCAGTGAGCCGAATCTGGGTGTTGATTAGGGAAATTTGCTGGGAAAGATTTCTTTCAGTTTCCTGGAGCTCGGAAATCTTGGCCTGGGTCTTTTCAATTTGCTTTTGAATTTCATTATATCTTTCGACGCTTGATTGGGCAAAAACTTTGGGCGCAGCCAGGAAGCCAGAAATTAAGAACAGAATAAGAAATATGAATGTGGGCAGCCATTTTTTTTGCATAAAAAGCTTTAGCGAATTTTAAGATAACGGAATAAGGCTATTGCTGCCCCGATAATACCAACCAGTATCGCAACCAGAGCTTCTGCCGCCCAAAGATAAACGAAAAAGAGCGGAGAAACTGGAAATATCTGAATCTCACCCAAAAATTCCTGAATATTCGGCGAGTAGAAAAGAAGCATCGAATATGTCAAAAGTACGGCGATCGTGCTCCCAACGATTCCGTATATTGCTCCTTCTACGAAAAAGGGTCGTGAGATATACCATTTTGTTGCCCCGACCAAATTCATTATGGAAATTTCATCCCGGCGAAGCGCGATTCTCATGCCAACCACCATAATAATAATAAGGAAGGATATTGCCATTAAGGTTGAGACAAGAATAATACCTCCAATTCTAACTATTTTGAGACCAGTTGAAAGATTACTGATAGCCTCATCTGTTAAAGATACAACCTGGTCTACTTCGGGCAATGACTCAACTGATTTAGTGATTGAGATGATATCCTCAGGTTTATTGATGGTAACTTGAATAGACCTGGGCAAATAATCTGCAGTAACGGATTCGAGAAGTAGTGGTTCCCCCTTTAGTCGTTCCCGATAGATGGCTAAGGCTTCTTCTTTGGAAGTATATTTAACTCTTATGACAGAACCACTTGATTTAACTATCTGGGTAATCTCACTTATCCTAGTATCCGAAGCTTCATCTTTAAAGAAAATATGCAGTTCAGGCCTCTGTTCTACATAATTGAGGATTAATTGGCCACCGATTATTAAAATTACGAAGATTGATCCAACAAAAAATGTTAAGGTCATGGCAAGTGCCGCAGCAAGTGCCTGGTAGGGACTGCGCCTTAGAATTTTTATGGTTTTTTTAATCTGACTCATACTTGCCTTCTTTTTCGTCCTTTTCTATTTTACCTTTTTTCAAAACGACGACACGTTTTTTAAAGTGATTAACAATTTGCGCATTATGAGTGGCCATGATAACGGTTGTTTTATCTTCTTTATTTATTTTCTCCAGGACTTTAACGACGCTTTCTGCCGTTTTTGGATCAAGATCTCCAGTAGGTTCATCAGCTAGAAGAACTTCCGGTTGACCAACGATGGCTCTGGCGATTGCTGTTCTTTGGACTTCACCGCCCGAAAGTTGCACAGGAAAGTCATTGGCTTTTTCTAAAAGACCGACTTTTTCAAGGACACTTGAAACACGTCTTTCTACCTCAGAATCTTTGAGAGAACGTACCTCAAGAGGCACGGCAACATTTTCAAATACTGTCCTTGTGAAAAGTAACTTGAAATCCTGAAAAACTGTGCCAACTCTTCTTCGCAAAATTGGCAATTTGTCTGGAGGAATTTTTCGAATATCTTCGCCATTATATAAAATACTACCAGAGGTTGGTGAAATTTCCCTGGTAATTAATTTTAAAAGAGTTGATTTTCCGGCACCTGATGATCCGACTATAAAAACAAATTCTGAATCGTCGATGGCAAGATCAATATTTTCAAGAGCGACTTGACCATTGGGATAGGCTTTGGTGACTTGTTCAAACTGTATCATGGGATAGTGGAATCACTGGATAATTTCAACTTTGCCAACATCCATCAACCAGCCAACTTGCGAAGACCCGAAGGTTTCGCCGTAAACTTTTACCTTTTTACCAACGTACTGGTCAAGATCTAAAACCGTTGATGTTAGGTAAGCTGTTTGGTCTTCCCCACCAGGACGTATCAGCTTGTGAGTACCCTGGGCATATTTATCCAGTTCATCATTTCTCTCAAGCGTACCTTCGGCCTGGTCCCTAAAAGTTTGGCTAAAGGATTGCTTCTGTTCACCGGTTAAGCTTTCTTCTTCAATTGCCGCTTTTGATTGAGATTGAACTTTATTTTTTGTCGAAAACACAAGGCCGGTATAGATACCCGCGCCTACTACTAAAACGATAATTACAATTGGCAGAAATTTGGCGAAATTTGTTTTTTTCGGAACGGCCCTTAGGGGAATAGTAAGACGCTGGGCTAAATCTTGAAGTTTAGATTGATCCAGAGGGCGGTTTGGGGGGGGATCTTTTTCCATAGTCGGGTTGCCATTTATTATATATCAGCCATGACGATTGCTGCAATTCGTCATTCTGATATTTTTGCTTCGCAAAATAGCAATATAGTTTTAGTGTGAGCAAGCAGTTATGTGGTAAGGGGAAGTTCTTCTTTAATGAATTCTTCCAAATTACCATCCAATACACCTTGGGCGTCTGCGGTTTCGTAATTGGTGCGCAGGTCTTTGACCATTTTGTAAGGGTGAAGAACATAGGAGCGGATTTGGTTACCCCAGCCCGGTGTAACGTGGGCGCCTCGTAAATCCTCTTTTGTTTTTCTTTCTTCCTGCTGTTTTATGCTCCAAAGTTTGGCCTTAAGAAGTTTCATGGCGTTTTCTCTATTTTGAGCTTGAAAGCGTTGGGTTTGGCAAGTGACAACGATTCCTGTCGGTTTGTGTTTGAGCCTGACTGCGGTTGAGACTTTATTAACGTTCTGGCCGCCATGGCCGCCTGATCTGAAGGCTTCAAATTCTATGTCTTCGGGTTTGATCTCAATTTCGGGTTCTTCTTCGATTTCTGGCATAACTTCGACCAGGGCGAAGGAAGTTTGGCGAAGGTTTGCGGCATTGAATGGGGATTGGCGAACGAGTCTGTGGACTCCTGCTTCGTTTCTTAAAAGGCCGTATGCAAAGTCGTGTCGAACTATCGTGGTTACGGTTTTAAATCCTGCTTCTTCACCAGGAATTTCGTCTATGACCTCATAATCCCACTTTTGACTTGAAAAGAATTTTTGATACATGCGCGAGAGCACAGCCACCCAGTCCATTGCCTCAACACCGCCCTGGCCGGCGTGAATTGATAAAATCGCAGAGTTTTGATCGTAAGGGCCGGATAAATATAAATACTTTTCAAGGGAAACCAACAGTTTCCGTGCATCGTCAAATTTGCCGGATTCCACAAGTTCTTGAAGTTTCTGCGCTTCTTCGATTTCTTTTTGAAGGCTTGATAGCTCTTTCATTTTTTTGGCGGCTGATTCATGATCTTGCCAAAAAGAGGGGCTAGTGCTTTCTGCTTCGAGCTCACGGATTTTTTGCCTTTTTTCGTCGATATTTAATTTTTCTAAGAGCTTTGCCGCTCTTTGTTTTACTTCTTCCATGGTGATTGAACCTGTTTCAAAAGTGTCATCCCGAACTCGTCTGATTTTATCGACCCGAATGGGTTTCGGGATCTATATAGATGCTGAAACCTTACAGGTCGGAGTCTTTAGACTCCAGACAAGTTCAGCATGACAATAATGTATGAGTTTTGAAACGAGTTCATTGATATTATATCGCAAGATCAAACTTGCGGCTTACTGATTATCTGACAACTCTTGAGGAGAATTGATTGAGCAGTGAGTTTATTCTGCTGTTTTTCAGCAAGAGGAAATTGGCACCGTAAGTTGACAAGATGGCGATTACACCGCTTGTTATGATGTCAATCGGATAGTGGACTTTGGCCATGACCCTGGCCAAACCAACAACTAGGCCCAACAGGAAGATGAAAATACCCAGTTTACGGTTATAGATATAAAAAACGGAGGCAACTGTCAGTATCAAAAGAGTATGGTCTGAAGGAAAACTATTGTCTGGCGCGTGAGGGATTAATGGCTTGACGTTTTCGACGACGAAAGGGCGACTTTCATAAATAAAAATTTTGAAAATTGCTGCAATTAAATATGACAAGGGAAAAGCTATCAGACCTACTTTGAGTATTCCCTTTTTGGGGATTTTTCCCAAGCGTAGCCAAATAAGAAAACTAAATAAGATTACAAGTGGAAGCAAATATTGCGCAGCGAAAATTATTAAGATGTCCATCTTTGCAAATCATTCATGGACCCTTCGACTGTGCCACGTCTGACGTGGCTCCGCTCAGGGTAAACTTGCCCGTTGATTGTTTTGTCATTCATGCACGACTACGCGAGTACCGACGCTGGCCCAGTTGAAAACGATGCCGGCTTCTTCCGGTTTCATATTAACGCAGCCGTGACTCATAGGATTACCGAAATTATTGTGCCAATAGGCGCCATGGATGCCATAGCCTTGATAATAATACATAGTGTAGGGAACGTTGGGAAGATTGTAGTAAGTTCCGAGAGCTTTAGAGCCCCCTTGCATTCTGGTGTAGCGAAGTTTGATCCAAATACGCCATTCCCCAACTGGGGTTGGTGCCCATTTGCCAGTGGAAACTAAAAAATTACCGACGGTTGTGGCGCCTTCTTTCATATAAAGGCGTTGGTCCGAAAGATCGATCTCAATCCATCTTTGGTCACCTGCACCTGTTTGTTGACCTAAAACTAGAGCAGTTTGACTGGCGACAATGTCTTTAAAGGCGACAGGTTTATTTAAAAAGATAGGGTTTGGGGCTAATTCAAACTCATCCGATTGGGATTTTATCCACTTAACATAACTGTTCGTGGCAATATTGTTGACATTGATGCCGATTTTGGCGCTGGAATGCTGAACTGTCGAATAAATATATCTTCTGTCGCCAAAGGCTAAAAATGTTATCAGTAAAAGTCCAAAAATAAGCAGCAATAGGTGTTGGGAGTCCCTTTTGGAATTGCCCATAAATTTAGTATGTGGTCTTTTGCGATATAAAGTCAATGGAATAAGAAGTAAGAAGCAAGAATTATGAATTATGAATTATGAATTATGAATTTGAGCTTTGGGAAATCTTGCAAGATTAATTTCTTGATTTTTTGAAATCTAATGCCTGCGGCGGGATGAAAAGTGGGGAAATATTTTTGTTTGTCTTTTTGGATAATTTTGCCGTGATATTTATTGATTGAGGCCGATTTATCGATCAGAGCTTTATATGCAATATTACCTAAAAGTACAATTAGTTCTGGCTTGATAATTTCAAGCTGTTTAGCAAGGTGGGTTAATCCGTGATTAATGTCTGATCTTGATGGCGTACCCCGCTTTGGCAAATACTTTACGGGACTTGTGATATAGACATCTTTTTCTTTGAGGCCGATTTGAGTTATCAACTGACGTAGAAATTTCCCTGATCTACCGACAAATGGACGACCCGTTTGTGATTCGGTTTTGCCGGGAGCTTCACCAACGAAAACAATTTTGGCATTTGGATTCCCCTCCCCTGGAACCGCTTTGCCAATTTTGCCAACTCTACACGCTTTACAATTTTTAATTTTCCTTACTTCTTTTTCAAGGAGTTCTTTTTTGCCTATCATTTCGATAACATATAATATCATTAATGATTTTAATAATTCGCAAAAAGGCAAATCAAGAAGAAACTAAACAAATGGCTGAGGATTATGAGGGTTATATTAAAGTGGTCGTTGATTTGGAGAAAAAAATCTTGGCAGGCGGAGGAGAATTTCATGCGGACGCCGAGAAAATGCTGATAGCTGATGGATCAGCGCAGGAGAATCTTTGGGGTGGTGGTTTGGATATTGAAAGCGGTCAGATTGATTACAATTCGATGATCAATTTGAGGCCAACTCAGAATAATCCTAGCCGGGAGATTTTAGACGCCGGAATCCGGAAAAAATTTGATGAGGTTGTCAAAAGATTGTTGATAAATGATTGATCAAAAGACACAAATACTAAATATTGCAGTTAACTTGAATCGGATTGGTAATTGGGCGGCGGATGGATTTGACAACAGAAAGAAAAGGATCGAAACATTTGTTGATCAAACATCCGACTATGTCAAAGAGGTTGATAAGTCGAAACTCAAAAATTCTTTTAAAAAAACATTCCTGACATTTTTGAAGAATTGGGGAAAGCTAAAAAGAATGGAAAAAATTCAAAATGAACTTTTGTGGGCTGAGAAGATGATGACTTGGGGTAATATTTTAACGCACAGAGCAAAATTGTTAAAAAAATCATAGATCTCTTTTGTGAATATATACACGAATTTCGCACTTTTTGTCATTCTGGCCCTAAGGTCCGGGTCTAGGACTTGCCCAGAATCTACAAAAAGTGAGGATTCTGGATGCGTCGAGTCAGACTCGACTTACCAGAATGACAACTGCGAAACTTGTGATATATAATCGTACAATTTTTCACTGCAATAATTTAGGATCATGGAGGGCAATTTCTAAAATTACTTTCTTTAATTCCCTCATCACGAATACGTCCTTAACGCCTCCTACAGCTTCCGTAGTTAATGTTGAGTGTTTTTTTCAATAGACTTTAAAAATTCTTTATAATCTTTTTATCCATTGTTTAGAGTCTTATTTTTCAAAATTAGATACGGGATTAAAATTACTGGGGTGTAAGCAAGAGGAACATATAAGACCCAGAAAATTATGATTGCCGGATTAAACGAAGATAGAATCTGAAAAAACTGAAATTGTTGTTCAATAAGAATACCAAAGAGAGAAGTTACAATAAAAACTCCCTTTGGTGTTAATTTGAAGCGCTTTATAATCCAATATGATCCAGCGAGCCATAGAAGATAAAAGATTGAAAGGCTAAGCCAATTGTTAAGCCAACTATGTGAAGGATTTTTCTTTAATTCATCCACCCCAACACCCCATTCTAGAATAAAGCTTACAATTAAACCTATTAGAAGAAAAAGTAAGAATGTGGGAAAAGGAAGATTTTTAAAAAGAGGAACAACGCGATCTTTAACAGTTAGAAATATCAAAAACAGCGGAAAAACTATTATGCTGTAGTTGGCATTGGTTGCCATAATGATGCCCAATAGGATTATTCCTGCAAGGAGCAAGACTAGATTTCTTCTCTCCATTATCTTCAGTTTAACACTTTGCTATGGTTGATAACCGGAATAGGGACGGTCCTGAAATGTCTTGCCTTAATAGTCTAAAACTGTGATATATTTTGATTGCACAATTTACTTTGAATGATTGATCTAATTCTGGTATTGGGGTTTAAAAGCGGTAGCCGGATTCACCGTGGACAGATTGGTCTAGGCCCAGTTTTTCTTCTTTTTCACTTACTCGCAGATCACTTATGAAGCTTAAGACTTTAAGAATTATCCAGGTAGCAATAAAAGCATAAATAGAAGTTGCCGCGACTGCAGTCAGCTGTATTGGCAATTGGCCGGGATTGCCAAATAAAAAACCGTTGTTGCCAGCGCTGTTGATGGCTTTTTCGGCAAAAACTCCGGTAAGAACCGCTCCTGTTAGGCCACCTACACCGTGTGCGGCCCAGACATCGAGTGTATCATCAATTTTGGTATAAAGGCTTCTATAGCGTAGGGCCAAATATGTCGCCACTCCTGCAATTATTCCTATCGCGATTGATGCAATTGGACCGACAAAGCCGCTGGCCGGAGTGATTGCGACAAGGCCGCAGACCGCACCGGTTGCAGTAGCTAGTGCGCTTGGTTTTTTATGTTCTGCCCAGGAAAGAACCATCCAGACCAAGGCGGCGGCAGCAGCGGCAGTATTGGTTACCACGAAGGCGCTGGCCGCAAGGGGTGATGCTGAAAGGGCGCTGCCTGCATTGAAACCAAACCAGCCAAACCATAAAAGTGAAGCGCCAATTAGAACCAGCGGAACGTTGTTGGCTGAGATCTTGTGATCTTTAACATCGCTTCTTTTACCAACTAAAATGGCGGCGGCAAGAGCAGAAAAACCGGCACTGATGTGAACAACTGTACCGCCAGCAAAATCCAAAGCACCCAAAGTTCTTAGCCATCCGCCGACTCCCCAGACCCAATGGGCAATTGGATCATAAACAAAAGTCGCCCATAAAAGTATGAAGAGGACAAGGGTTCTGAAGCGGATTCTCTCAACAAATGAACCGATTATTAATGCCGGAGTAATTATGGCAAACATAGCCTGAAAGATCATGTAGGCCAAATGAGGGATAGTGGCGGCATAATCGGGATTCGCAGCAAAACCAACATTTCTTAGACCAAAAAAATCAAGACCTCCAATTAGCCCGTTTATGTCTCGACCGAATACAAGACTGTAACCCAAAATAACCCATTGAATGCCCACAAGAGCCAAAATAACCAAAGATTGCTTGATAACGCTGACCACGTTTTTGGCGCGCACCATGCCGCCATAGAAAAAACCGACTGCCGGGGTCATGATCATAACCAGTGCTGCTGCTGCCAGAACCCAGGCCGTATCGCCGCTTGAAATAGTGGTCGGATCAAAATCCCCGGCTGATGCTCCGGCAAAGTTTGTGGCAAAAAAAGTAGTTGCAACTCCTAATAAAATTATCAGTAAAACTGCAAATGTCAGATTCATTTATCTTTTTAAATGTCCGAGTAGAACATGAAATCGGCAGGTGTCGGGTAAAGAAGATTTTGCTGGGCGTCTTCGGTTCTGACATCCAGATAGCTGTTGACTAGCTGGGCGTCAAAGACGCCGCTTTTTATGAGTATTTGATCTTTTTTAAGATTTTCCAAAACGGTAAAAAGATTGTTTGGGGTTTGTTCAATCTTTGCCATTTCGTAAATATTTTCATCGTGCGGGCCAAAACCGAGTTTTTTGGGATCCAGCTTATTTTTAATGCCCTCAATACCATAGACCAATTGTGCAGCAAAAGATAAATATGGGTTGCAAGTTGGATCAGGAACTCTGAATTCTATTCTTTTGGCATTGGGAATTTTTTTGTAATACATGGGGATTCTGACTGTGGCACTCCTGTTCCTTTTTGAAAAGGCGATTGAAGTCGGTGCCTCGAAGTGGGGTACGAGTCGTCTGTAAGAGTTGACTGTGGGATTGGTAATTGCAAGAAGAGTTTTGATATTTACCAGGAGTCCTGCCAGATAAGAAAAACCAATTTCGGACATTTCAGCGTATCCCTTTGGGTCATAGAAAAGATTTCGGCCCTGTTTAAACAGGCTTTGGTGTGTATGCATACCAGATCCGTTGTCAGCGTAAAGCGGCTTTGGCAAAAAGCAAGCAGTCATTTGGTATTTTTTGGCGAGGTTTCTGGCTAAGTATTTGTAGATCATGACTTTATCGGCCATGGCAGTTAGTGCGTCATAGTGCATGTCAATTTCAACCTGACCGCCGGAGGCAACTTCGTGATGATGGACTTCGATTTCAACTCCATTTTTTTCAAGCAAGATAACAAACTCCGATCTAAAAGCTTGAAGCTTATCAAAAGGTGGGACTGGAAAGTAGCCGGTTTTATGAAGGATTTTATATCCGTCTTTTGGAGAGTTAGGATCTTCAGGAGGAAATTCAGAGCTTGCGATTTTGACAAATGACTCGTAAGGAGAGACGTAGTATCCGAGACTGTCGAACAGGAAGTATTCTATTTCCGGTCCCCAATAAGAAATATCGCCAATGCCCGATTTTTTAAGATAGTTTTCGGCTTTTTGGGCAGTGTAGCGCGGATCTTTTGGGTAATTCTTGCCGGTTGCAGGATCGAAAACATTGCAAATTACATTTATTGTTTTTTCAAAAAACGGATCGAAAAAAAAAGTTTTGACATCCGGCATCAAAAGCATGTCGCTTTCTGAGATTGTCTGAAAACCGCGGATGCTTGAGCCGTCGAACCCATAACCCATCTCTAAATTTTTTTCTTTCAGTTCATGTGCCGGAATTGACATATGCTGCCAAACACCGCGCAGATCGACGAAACGTAAATCGACAAATTCGATTTCGCCGGATCTTGTGAGCGTTAAAACTTTTCTAAGATCAATCATGTAAAAATTCTGCTGATATTAAATTATTGTTCGAGCGATTAGCGAGAACTTACCACTTAAAATATTAATAATTTTTAAGGTAACTTCTCGACTCCCCTTCGACTTCGCTCAGGGTCGCTCGAAGAATATTTAAACTGCTTTGGAGACTACTTTGTCTTGAAGAATCTTCGACTTTGAAGATGATTCTCTTTTAGATTAAATGAATGCTAGCACTTTTGTCAAGTTGCCGGACTTCAGTTGGCCGAACCTCTGAATGACAGTTTGCTACTAATATACTAGTATATTAGTAATTGTTGTTTTTGGAAAAATGAGACTTCGCATTACGGATATTTTCCCAGCGCTTCATAAACTAACAATATAGACTCAGCAACCTCTTTCATCGATTTTCGTCTATTCATCGACTCTTGCCTTAAAAATTTGTAAGTTGTCGCTTCATCCAAATTTTTGTATTTCATTAAGAGTCCTTTGGCTTTTTCAATTACTTTTCTTTCTTCAAGCTGATTTTCAAGTCGGTCAACTTGTCTTTTTAAAACTACTTTGACAAATGCAGAAGCGATTAGTTTGACTAAAGATTCGATTGTTTTAATTTCGATTTTTGAAAATTTGTAAGGCTTTCTGTTCTGCAGATTGACGACACCAACAACACCGGCTTGGTTGACAATAGGAACCGAAAGAAAACTTTCATAAGTGTCTTCCGGTAGGTCTTCAAAGAATTTAAATCTAGGGTCTTTATACGCTTCTTTTTCAATGGCGACAGTTTGCTTGTGTTCGGCAACCCAACCGGTGATCCCTTCGCCTTTTCTCAAAATGATTTTTCCAAGTTGTTCTTTATGCGGTTTTTTAGATCCGATCAGGATAAGTTCGGATTTATCTTGATCGTAGAAATATATCAGGCAAGAGTCTGTAGGGATTACTTCAATGACAACTTTTATTAGTTTTTTCAAAAACTCGTCGAAATCGTAATGGTTGTAAACCACAAGGTCCGAAAGCAGGTTTATAACTTGTAGCCACGAAGCGTTATCTGTCAAACCATTGGGTTTTTTGGTCGCCATATTCTCAAATTTAGCCCCTAAGTATAATGCAAAAATATCTTTTTGGCAAAAGAAGTTTTGACTGCACAATTTACTTTGAATGATTGATTTAATTTTCTAGTTTTTGGGACTGTTGTAACAATCCTTCTCAGGACCGTCCCTCAGGGGACCTCAGGGGACGTCTTACCCTCCTATATCAGTCGGCTTTCAGCCTCCTTCCAGAATGACTACTTCCGAAGAACTAACCTGTTACGCTTATTGGAATTGAAGAGAAGCAAGCATTAAGTTAAAATTATTTAAGGCCCTCTGCCGATTCGCATCTTTGTTTACATAGTTTGCATATGACAAAGGATAATTTAGAGAAATTACATAAAAATTTTTATTATGCTTCAGATACACTTTCATATCCCCTACATCAAAACAATCAGATAATGTTACTCGTACTCCTTGCCAGTTATCATCACTAACAGTCTCTTGAAATTCTGGCTGATAACAAGAAACGCCTTGCTTTAAGGCCCTCTCCTCTGCTCGCTGCTTAATTTGTTGTATCCTTTCTTCAACGAATCCTTCCAGTGTTGTTTCATTTGTTTGTGCTTTTTCAATTGTAAGTTGATAACCATTTTTAGATGTTACTCGAGAATATTCTCCTAATTCCCGTGATTGCCAATAGCCATCCGCTGGGTAGAGATTAATAGTGTATCCCATTCGGGTCTCTACCACGGGAACAAGATCGCCTTGTTTTTTTAGATAATTGCCATACATTTTTGTTATTTCTGAACCCCATGTTAAAAATAGAGGCAAAATTGCTATCGTTAACACTATCACTATAACAGTCAATGTACCGACCATCTTTTTATGGATAGGACTTCGCGTTTTGAAATATGTTATTGCGGATCCAATAGATACTGCTGTCAGTACGATGATTGCTAGATTGTCTTGGATTACTGAAGGGAGTGCACCCTCATACGCTCCAAGTATCACTACAATAAAATCTAACGAGGTTGATACAATAGTCAAGATAATGGCGAAAGAGATTACAAAAATGATCCTATTTCTTCTCACAATATTGCCAAGCCCTGGAAATAGTGTAAAACAACTAATAAAACTAACAACAAGAAAAATAAATATCCATATCATAAAAAGTATTGCTACATCTGGTTTCGTCTTCCAAATGTCTATATTCGAATAAGCCATATAAGTGAATAGGCTTGGGATAACAAATGAGAGAAAAACTGCCATAAGTAGCTTTAAAGGAGATGGTCTTGTAATCGTTACTTGTGATTCAAAGATTTCTTTTGGAGCCCACAGGAATGATAACGGTCCAAAAAGAAAAATCGTAATAACAAAAAATGTATCACTTTTCCAAAAAGGAGTTTTTGTACTTCCAGAGTTATTCACACTCTTCCCTTGCGGTAACGTAGAGTCTATGTGTTGAGGCTGCTCACTAGAATGGTTACTTCTTACAGAATTTGATTGCTCCATCTAAAATTAGCATCTCATAAGTATAATCGATAATCAAGGTTGAACCTATAGCTAAACCATCACATTTTTTGACATGTCTTAAAGTGTGATGATATTAATCTATCGCTTAATCGATAGATTGAGACCGTTAGTGATTATTAAATTTTAAATTTAATATCTTTGTGGGCTAAGCGCTAATCGGCCAATTACTACAGGTTGGGATGTTTCAAAAGCCTTCGTCGCTTGTTCTGTGGTTTTAGCTGTATAAATATTTTTCTTTTTTGCCGCAAAGAAACGCTAGGTTGAAAGATCTTCTCCAACAATTGCGCCTTTTAGTTTCATATTTTTAAATCCTTTTTTAATCTGGGAAATAGTGAATACCTTACCTGTTTTTTCCGATTCTTCCATCATTTGGCACAAGGCACAATCGTCGAAGTAAAGACTATCTTTTGCTTGCTTCTTTTCTTTATTTGTTTTCATGGTTCAGCCTTTGTGCTGCGGCGAATTAATTAAGCCGCATTTTTTCCGATTGAGACGTGAACTGCGAAGGGCGATGTTAGTTTTGCAATTCATACAATTTAATTTCTGGCATTGGGAAATCCTTTTTGTTGCGAGTTATTAAAAGTAAATTTTTAGACAGGGTTGCAGCTGCAATTAAAGTGTCTATAGTAGATAAGATTTTTCCTTTGATTCTATATTGATATCGAAATTTTCCAGCTAATTCAGCTTGATCTACCGTTATGGGAAGTATAGTTACCATTTTGTACAATTTTGGGAGTAAAAATTCCGCCTGTTCTGGTGTAAATCCTGTTCGAAGTTCCGTAATAGTTAAAATCGAAATGTGAATTTTTCCTTCCTCGGCTAAGCGCCCAATTAACTTTTTTGCATAATCTTGATTATGAAAAAAATCGACCAAAATATCAGTATCAACCAATACACCTCTCATTGAAGGTTTTAGACCCTTTTACCCCAGATTCGTTTCAATCTCTTATTATCGGTTCGCCTCAATTCTCTCACCCATCTAGCAGAGGCGTTTTTACCTTTTAGAAATTTGAATGAGGGAGGTGCAGCTAGAAGTTCTTCAAGGGCTTTTTCCCGCTCAAGTTTTTCAATTTTCTCGTTTGCGGCCTCCGTCAAAAACCGACTGACCCCCCTTTTTGAAGTAAATTTCTTAACTTTTGAGACAACTTCCGATGGCATTGATACATTCAGACGTGTAATCATATTACACAAATAGTTTACATAAATAACTATAAAATGTCAAAGGGTGGATTTTATCCTTTATGTTGAGGGGCATTAATTAGGCCGCATTTTTTCCATTTTAGTAACGCAAAGGGTAATGTAATCAAGGTTGAACCTATAGCTTAACCATCACATTTTTTGACATGTCTTAAAGTGTGATGATATTAATCTATCGCTTAATCGATAGATTGAGACCGTTGAAGATTTCACTATCTCTTGTGATATTGAGCATTGATAAGGCCGCATTTTTTCCATTTTATCCTGGCATTTCCCCAACCGGATTTTTGAAATTGAGTGTTTCTTTTGGGGTTACTGAAGTTATTGCATAAGGATTACCTGGTGGATTTGTGAGTAGGTCGAACTTTGCTGTGGCAGTTTCAACATCAATTCTCGATAACTGGTCCACCCTAACTCTTTGGACCTGTCCTTGTGCGACCAATCCAGGATGTTGTAATTGAAATACATTTTCAATCAAATCGGGGTTTTTACCTATTTTTTCTAAGAAGGCTTTTGCTTCTTGTTCGGGCAGAAAGAAGTAGAATGATAATGGAACATGATTTCCTCTTGCGTCAGGTGTGGCATCTTTATGTGACCACATTAAATATTGCAGTGGAACATAATCCTCCCTCAGACCAATTGCTCTGTTTACATCTGCTGATGGTGCACTAACAATTAAAAAATTCTTATCTCTTTGCTTGGATACTTCATAAAAGTAACCTACAAGAAGCCCCATGGCCTTGATATTTTTATAATTTCTATCTACTATCCAGTCAGATGGGATAGTGAAACTTCCTTTTACTTCTGTGGATTTAAAATCACTGGTATTGTAGTCAAAACGTAATGGTCCATTTCGTGTCTGCCATCCATTGCCAAATTTCCCACGTAAAAAATGATATTTTATTTTATTTGCCCATTCGCTTGCTTCTGTCTCTGTTTGTACTGAGTTTTCTTCTACTTGTTCATTTGCCTGATAATTTATTATTTGATCAAGAAGCGATAGTGCGTTTGGGTTTGGAAATTGAGTTGGATCTTTAGATAATTTATCTCTCAAATATCTAACAATTTCCTCAGAAGAATATTTATCGAGTTCAACCTTTTCTCTCTTTTCGTCACTTTGTCCTTCGCCCATAATTTTTAATATTATATACTAAGATTATCCTTTATGATATGGAGCGTTGATCATGCCGCACTTCTTGTACTTATATGGTTTGCCAGTATCAGGGTTGATCGCTTTGCATGGGCCCTTCGACTTCGCTCAGGGTCCTTGTGGATTATAAATTCATCCGTGATGTTGTGAGGCGCCAATCAAACCACACTTCTTCCACTTCAATCCTGATCCACAAGGACAAGGGTCGTTGCGGCCGATCTTAGCCACTTTCAGTGGCTGGTTACCGGGTTGCCGGGTTATCAGGTTATCTGGAACTATAACCTGATTACCTAATTGCCTGGCTACCTGATTACCTCTTTCGAGGGCTTCGAGGCGGGCGATTTCGGCGTCGAGCTCGGCGTCGGTCATTTCGGAAGGATCTTTCTCTAGGTTACCGGGTTGTCGGGTTATCAGGTTATCTGGAGCAGCACTATTGCCTGATGGCCTGATAGCCTGGTCGCCTGGTGACCCAAGTTTAGCTTCGGGGTGGACCTCGACGCCGCGCTCTTCAACCTGTTCTATGGTTGGCTGCTGACGAACTTGGACCTTAAAGATTCGGTGAACAATTTCGTAATCAATTGAAGCCATTAATTTTTCAAATAGATTAAAGGCTTCTTGTTTATATTCGACCAAGGGATCGCGTTGGCCGGCGGCACGAAGGCCAATGCCTTCGCGAAGGTCGTCGAGTGTGTCAAGATGCTGGATCCACAGAGTGTCGACAACAGAAAGTGAAACAAATTTTTCAATATCTCTGGCGGTTGTTTCACCAAGCGATTTTTCTCTTTCCTGGTACACATGGCTTACGACTCCCTTTAGAAATTCAATTAATTTCTGCGAGGCGGTTATCTTTTGGCCGTCCTCAAGCAATTTGCCTGCTGATGTTTCGTCAAATGGAATTATGGTTGTCAGCTCTTTAATTATCTGCCCTTGATTTGAAACACTTTCTTCCTGAGAATTTAACAGAACAAGGTTTTCAATCTCGTTTTCAATTTTGGCAGTGATATCTTCCTTTAACTTTTGCGCTTTTTGAGGATCTTGAGCGGCTTCTAAAATATCGCGGCGCGCTCCGTAGATAATTTCTCTCTGTTTGTTGGCCACATCGTCGTATTCGACCAAGTGCTTTCTGATATCAAAGTTGTGAGTCTCAACTTTAACTTGAGCATTTTCAATGCTTTTTCCAACCATGCCATGTTCGATCGGGGTGTCTTCGGGAAGTTTGAAAGCGGTCATAATTCTGGCGATTTGTTCTCCTCCGAAAAGACGCATGATATCGTCCTCGAGTGAAACATAGAACTTGCTAGAGCCCGGATCTCCTTGACGGCCGGAACGACCCCGAAGCTGATTGTCGATTCGTCTGGCTTCGTGTCTTTCTGTACCGACAACGTGAAGACCGCCAAGTTCGACAACTTCTGCGTGTTCCTTTTGCCATTTTTGATAATCATTACCTTTGATGAGAGGTCTACCGAGTTTATCTGTCGGAGGTGTGCCGCCCAAAATAATGTCGACTCCTCTGCCGGCGATATTAGTTGCCAAGGTGACTGAGTTTTTGGTGCCGGCCTGAGCAATGATTTCGGCTTCTCTTTGGTGGTTTTTGGCATTTAAGATTTGATGGGTGACTCCTTTCCTTTTCAAAAGAGACGAAAGGAATTCGTTTTTTTCAATTGAGGTTGTGCCGATTAGAACCGGCTGGCCTTTTTCGTATCTTTCAATGACATCGTGGGCAACGGCGGTGAATTTTGCCTTGAAAGTTTTGTAGACGACATCGGAATGATCCTTTCGAATCATGGGTTTGTTTGTCGGAATGACCACAACTTCAACCTTATAAATTTTATGAAATTCTTCAGCTTCGGTTGCTGCAGTTCCGGTCATGCCGCTAAGTTTTTCGTAAAGTCTAAAGTAATTTTGAAAAGAGATAGTTGCCAGGGTTTGTGATTCCTGCTGGATTTTTGTGCCTTCCTTGGCTTCAATAGCCTGGTGGAGGCCCTCTGACCAGCGGCGGCCGGGCATAAGTCTGCCTGTAAATTCGTCAACGATTATGATTTCGCCTTCTTTGACAACATAATCTTTATCTTTTTGAAACAATGTTCTTGCACGAAGGGCCTGTTGAATATGGTGGATGGTACCAAAATCTTTTTCATAGAGGTTTGCTACTCCAAGACGTTTTTCGACCTTGGTGATGCCGTGTTCGGTTAAATTGGCGGTTTTTAATTTTTCATCTTTGACATAGTCGGTATCGCCGGAAAGTTCCTGGACCAGTTTGGCAAACTGATAATATTTGTCGGTTGCTTGGGCAGAAGGAGCGGAAATGATTAGCGGGGTTCTGGCTTCATCAATTAAGATTGAATCTGCTTCGTCAACAATGGCAAAGAAATGGCCGCGCTGGGCCATGTCAGTAAGGTTCCAAACCATATTGTCACGAAGATAATCGAATCCAAATTCGTTGTTGGTGCCATAAGTGATATCTGCATTGTAAGCATCTTTTTTATCTATGGGGCGAAGATGTCTCAGACGCCAATCTGTTTCTTGCTTATCTTCAAATTTTGGATCGTAGAGAAAGGCTTTTTCATGGATGATGCAACCGGCGGTGACTCCAAGTGCCTGATAAATAGGGCCCATCCAGCCAAGACCGATGCGGGCAAGATAATCATTGACGGTGGCCAGATGGACGCCACGGGTAGCAAGGGAGTTTAAGTAAAGCGCCAGTGAGGCGGTGAGAGTTTTCCCCTCCCCAGTCTTTTGCTCGGCGATTTTACCTTGGTGCAGAACGATTCCGGCTAAGATTTGGACATCGAAATGTCTTTGGCCCAGGCTGCGCCTGGCAGCTTCACGTACTGCCGCATAAGCTTCGGGCAACAGATCATCGAGAGTTTCGCCGCGCTTTTGGCGGAGTTTAAATTCGGCAGTTTTGGCTTTAAGTTTTTCGTCGGTTAACTTTTGGAATTTCTTCTCTAAGTTATTAACAGCTTCTACTTGGGGCCCAAGTCGGGCAACTTGCTTCTCGTTGGAGTCAAGGAATTTTGTAAGAAATCCGAGCATTAGCTTCTTCCATTTCTTAGTTTAACAGGATTCATTTTTTTATAACTCCTTCTATAATTTTTTTCCATAAAGTTTTAGTCGATCTGCCTGATTCATGGACAATCTTATGTTTTTTGGGGGAAAGTTTTCTGGCGCGATTGCGTTTTTTTAATTTAATTTCTTCTTCATCAATGGGCAGGATCATTGCCGACAATTATATATCAGCCTCGCTCATTGCGCTATAGCTCATGAGCTCACTGATATATTTTCGCTCCCGCGAAATTATTATCAGGTCGCCTTCCCGCCAAGCGGGAATGGCGCTCCTCTGATATATCAGATTCGCCGAAGGCGTAGGCTGATATATATCAGCATAGTATGCTTCGCAAAGCCAAAATAAGTAAGAGGTTAGTTTTCTCCAGTGATCGTCATGCTGGAGCGCAAGCGATAGCATCTATGAGATTCTATCAGTCGGCTTTTCAGCCTCCTTCCAGAATGACACAGGAAAGAACTAACCTGTTACAAGAAAAGCCTCACGAGCAGTCGGAGGCTTTACTTAACTTTAGATTAGGATATGAAAATTTTGCTGTCAATTCCCCAAAAGCGCCATTTTTGTCATTGCGAGGAGCAAAGCGACGAAGCAATCTGCTATTATTGTCATTCCCGCGGAAGCGGGAATCTAGAACTGGATTCTCGATCAAGTCGAGAATGACGATAGGCAGATCTGTCATCTCGCGAAAGCGAGGGTCTGGATCCCGCTATCTCGTACTGGATGACAGGTACAGATTGCCACGCTCATTCTGCTAATCGCAGAATTCGCTCGCAATGACAGATAGTACCTAGCTGGGGATTTTGGTAAAGCCGGTGTATTTGTGCAGAGCTTTTGGAATCTGGATCGATCCGTCTTTAGCTTGGAAATTTTCCATGATTGCAATTATCGTTCTACCGATGGCAAAGGCAGTGGCATTGAGGACGTAAACGTATGCTTTTTGAGGACCTCCCTGTCCTTCGGCGGGAAAGAATTTGATATTTAGTCTTCTTGATTGAAAGTCGGTATTGGTTGATGCAGAATGAGTTTCACGATACTTTTGCTGGGATGGGATCCAAGTTTCGATATCGTATTTTTGCGCAGTTGGGAAACCGAGCTCGCCGGTACAAATATTGACCACGCGATAAGGAAGCGCAAGACTTTGGACCATTTTCTCTTCGAGTGACAAAAGATATTGATGTTCTTTATCCTCATCTTCAGATTTGACGAAGGAGACCATTTCTACCTTATCGAATTGATGGACGCGAAAGATGCCGCGAGTGTCTTTGCCGTAGGAACCCGCTTCTCTTCGGAAAGCGGGAGAAAAGCCTACATATCTTTTGGGGAGATCTTTTTCGCCAAACGTCTCGTTCATGTGCATAGGGACGATGGAGTGCTCGGCGGTTCCGACCAAATACTGATCATCAATCTTATACCCTTCGCCTGTTTCGTATTCCGGATAACCAAGGCCTTCGGCTGGCTTTTTGTTGATGATGACAGGAGGGATAATTGGAATGAAACCTTCTTGAGTGAGAATGTCGAATGCATATCTTATGATGGCGAACTCCAGTGTGACAAGTTCGTTTTTTAGAAATGCAAAGCGAGGACCTGAGATTTTGGATGCTCGCTCAGTATCAATAAGGTCCAGACCGAGTCCCAGCTCAAGATGATCTTTCGGTTCAAAATCAAACTTTGGTTTTTCGCCGACTTCCCTCAATACCTTATTATCATTTTCGTCGCGGCCGACCGGAACATCGTCTTTGGGCAGGTTTGGAACTTCGCGTATTAGTTGATAATATTCTTCGCTCGCCTTTTCGAGTTCAACTTCTTTATTTTTTAGATCAACTTTGATTTTTGTTCCTGTCTCTTTGTCCTGTTTTTTAGCGGATTGATTTCTTTCCTGTCGAAGTTTGTCAACGGCTTCGATTAAATTCTTTCTTTTTTCGTCGACCTCAAGTAATTTTTCGATATTGGGAACATAACCTTTTTGCTTGGCTTTTTCTTCAACTAACTTTGCATTTTCGCGAATGAATTTAATATCAAGCATTTCGTTTATCGTTTATGGTTTATTGTTCATCGATTAACGATTAACTATTTACGATTTACGATTTACTTTTTCTGCCAGCCCCGTTCAGGTTCGACTTCGTCTTTTATGATCATTTCGACGGCGGCTTTGTGCCATGGCAACTTAGTAATATGATAGACCTCCTTAAAATATTTTAGAGCATTTTGGGCTGCGGGAACACCCTTTGCTTGGGCAAGAGCATCTAAGTTGTCGGCGGCTTTGACAAGGCGGGCTTCTGCTGTTTTTCTTTCGGAGTATTCTTTAAAAAGTTGGGTGATTTCTTCTTTTTGAGGCAAGTCGAAAACTAACCACTTGAGGCCTTCTTCTTCAATATGGGCGAAAGAACCGCCGGCCATGCTTTTGACAAAAGTGCCGACGTCGCCAACTATAGTTTCTGCCATATCATGGAAAAGAGCCATTTTAACAGCGCGATCTAAATTGATTTTTTGCCCGTCTTTAATCATCTGGCTGCCCAACATATAAGTTAACATGGCAGTGGTCCACGAATGGGCGGCGACAGAATCGGCTTCGTTTCTTTTAAAACCCATGGCAATGAAGCCTTGCCTCGGCAGCTCTTTCGCCCACTGAAGAGTTAGAAATACTTTTAGAATTTTCTTAAGAATTTCTGTTTTCATTTATTTACTGTCATCCTGGAAGCCACGAAGTGGCTGATAGGATCTCGATTCTATCGCTTCGTCGAGTTGAACTCGACTTCGCTTGCAAATGACAAGTATTCATAATCCCAATTCGTCTGAGTGATCTTGCATTGCTTTTAAAGTCATTGACACAAATTCTTCCAGGGGAATGTTTAGTTCTGTCTCGCAAGTTTTGATTTGGTCGCGGTTGACACCTGCGGCGAAGGATTTATCTTTAAACTTGCGCATGGCTGAATCGGCGCTGACGGACGCCAGTTTTTTATCCGGTTGGACAAGAGCGCAGGCTACAATCAGGCCCGTTAGTTCATCTGCCGCATAGACTGATTTGGCCATTAGAGTAGCTCTTTCTGCTTTGTCACAATGTCCTCGGATGGCATCGATGATTTGCTGATCGGCATTTAACTCTTTTAATTTTTTGGTCGTTTCATCCGTATGCAGATCGAGTGATTTGCCGGTGATTTCGTAATCTGCATCGTGCAGCATGCCAACAATTTCCCAGTCAGAACGCTCTATTTCAGGAGTTGAGCCCCTACTTGCGAAGTAATCATAAAGAGCGGACATGGTAAAGCCGACGGCGAGCGCGTGTTTGACCATGTTGGGCGAATTTTTTAATTCTTCCAATATTTCTATAGCTTCATTTCTAGTCATCTCTGCGAGAAAATCCTCATGTGTCAAGCTAGTACACACCAGGTGTGTGTCAGGTTGACACATCGGGTTTTGGTTATTTGCCCGGTTTAACCGCCGGGAAGAAAACTGTCTCTCTGATTGGCTTGTCGACCAAAACAGCAAAAAGTCTTTGCGAAAGACCGAAGCCTACGGCGGGCGGCATGCCGTATTCAAGAGCTTCAATAAAATCTTCGTCATACATTTGAGCTTCTTCATCCCCTGATTGTCTTAACTTTTGTTGCAGCTGAAACCTTTCTTTTTGATCAATTGGGTCATTGAGCTCCGAAAAACCGTTGCCAACTTCAGTACCGGCGGCCATGACCTGAACTCTTTGCACAGTATTGGGATTTTTGGAATCTCTTTTGGCAAGTGGTGAAACCAAAACTGGATGATTGATCAAAAACGAGGGAGTAATGATTTTTGGTCTGATGATTTTTTTATGAATCGAGTCGATTAATCGCCCCTCCCCCATTTTTTTATCTGGTTTTGCACCGACCTTTTGGGCAAGTTTGTAGAGATCTTCAATCTTGGGATTTTTAGAAAGATCCAAACCCGTTTCTTGCTTGAATGAATCAAAATAATCTATCTTTGGCCAAGGTTTTGCCCAATCCAATTCATTTTCTCCTGTTCTGGTCTTGGTAGTTCCAAAAGTTTCTTTGACAATAAATCTGTAATAATCTTCGACGAATTCCATCAGCATTTCAAAGTCGGCATAAGCCCAGTAAAATTCCATTTGTAAATAATCTTGTAAATGTTCCTGATCGATACCTTCATTTCTGAAAATTTTGCCAATTTCAAAGATCTTTTCAAAACCGCCTACTAAAAGCCTTTTTTGATAAAGCTCAAGTGAAATTCGCAGGTAAAAATCACGGTTTAAGGCGTTGTGATGGGTGATGAAGGGTCGAGCATCAGCTCCGCCTGGAATTGGTTCGAGTGCGGGAGTTTCTACTTCTAAAAATCCACTCTCGACTAAAAATTGCCGAATGCTTGACCAAAATTTGGCTTTTCTGATGAAAATTTCGCGGACTTGGGGATTA
The DNA here is from genome assembly GCA_016183325.1 of Candidatus Curtissbacteria bacterium. Classification (GTDB taxonomy): domain Bacteria; phylum Patescibacteriota; class Microgenomatia; order Curtissbacterales; family GWA2-41-24; genus JACPEV01. Next base: position 25,877 of record JACPEV010000016.1, on the reverse strand, counting down.
ACAATTAGATCTAAATATCTTTTTCGAAGCCTAGTTTCGACGTCCTTAAGACCATAGAATGACTGCGGAATGGGTCTCAAAGATTTTGTCAAAAGATTAAGATCATTTGCAAAGATAGTAATTTCACCTGCCTGAGTTTTTTTGACTTCGCCGGAGACTTCTAAAAAATCGCCGAGGTCCAACAGCTCCAACAATTGACAATTGACATTTGACAGTTGACTTTTGGAGAAAAAGAGTTGGATTTTACCGGACTCGTCGACTAAATCCATAAAAGTGGATCCCCCGTGTCCTCGGATCGCCATAATGCGGCCGGCGGTGGAAACTTGGCTGCCGCGTAATTTTAAACACTGGGCAATGGTTTGTTTTTTGGCGCTTTTGGCAGGATATGGATCGATCTTGAGATTCTTGATTTTTGCAAGCTTTTCCAGCCTTGCTTTTCGCAGTTTTTCCAACGGCTCCATAATGGTTAGAGTATACGGGAAGAGGGGCTAATTGTGCAATGAAAATCTATCCACTTATGCGACGTAATGATTCGGGTTTGAGCGCGTCGGCCTTCTCCTTGCACCGCTAAATGGACCACCTGCACTTTGTTTTGTGGCTAAGGACCGGTAGGTATTGGAATCGAAATTTTCGTCGAAGAACTTTACGACTTCATCATAATTACCATAACGGATGAGATGGTCAACATCGAAATATAATGCCGTGGTAGCATCACGGGGATCCCTGTAGGATTTCCATGCAATACAACCATTTTCTTCAAAGATACTCTTCTTATCTTCACAATATTTCTTAATGACTGAGGAAAGGACAAAATATTCCGCTCGTCTTTGTTGAGGAGAATTATAAGTCTGATAATCCACAATACCTTCAGAAAATTCGGAGGCGATGACAAAATCTTTTTCTTTATTGCCAAACTTTGAATCTGTTGGCATATTGTTTAGAGAATGAATCGCAAAAAGTTCGCAATAGAGTTCTTTTAGAAAATCGGCGTATCCCCCGAACCGATCGGACAGTCCTTCTGGGACAAGTGAATGTCCATACTCGTGCGCAATGTATCTCTTTATAAAAGCGGTTTTGGCAAGTTCTTTAACTTGTGATTCCGAAAGACCAACGCGTCTATTCGGACTAATAATGTCTCTAAATGCAGGATACCAATCTCTTGCAAACTTGGCATCGAATCTCTGAACAAAGATATCAATCTTTGAACCCATTTCTTGACGCCAAGCAGGTTGACAAGGTAAGTTATTTCCGACCCAATCATATTTTGCTGCTTGGCCGGCCACAATGAAAAGATAGCTTGCGCGTACTTTCGCATCTGGAGGTTGTCGCCCCGTGGATTCCTTCACCCAGTTTTTCAATGCTTCGAGAAACTGCCTATACTCCTGGGTACTCTTAGCGTCCAGCACATCTCCCCAGGCTTGAGCTGAATATTTAATTCCAAAGTTATCTGTGTTAGTGTCGTAAAAACCAATTACTAGCTCAATTTTTGGCTCATCTAACCGTTTCATTCTGGTAATTTCTGGGGATTTGTGATCTCCAGAGGTGAATTCTTCCCTCTTTTGTCTAAAGTAGGTGGACGAATTAGAATCTCTTAATTTGACAGAAATTTGAGAAAGTTCCGTAAGGGTTTCTAAAAGACGATTTTGTTCGAAAATTCTCCTGTAGGCAATGTGGTAGGGTATAGGAAAATATTCGCGGTTTCGATCCTTAATAACAATCGCATATGGAGAAGTTAAGTCAGATTTCTCTGGCAATCTAGCAGTCGCTCTTAAATCTTCTTCCCTAGTTCCTTCAGGATAAAAATTGTTCTCTTCAGGTAAGGGGCTTTCTTGGACACTATAAACTTTTGCCATAATCCTAGCAGCGGTCTCACATTTTCTCATAAGATCCCTTTCGTAGTCGTTAAGGGATCTTTCTAACTCACGAGATAGGGGAATCGGTCTGAATCGTTCTTCGTTATTGGCATACCCAAAAGCAACCTCCAACTCCTGAAGAGAACCCGTCTCTGGCCATATTAGTGACTTGACACGCGAATAAGACTGTCTGAGCATTTCCCTCATATAGAATAAAAAATATATTTTACACCTTTTAAACTTGTTTGGCGAATTTTGTTTGGCGAAAAAAGGCTAAATTTGCCGATAATCAAATTGGTTTAATTTTGGATAAACGCTCATCAAAAGCACGGAATGGCTCAGGTGATAGATAGCTTGATAAAAATTCCTTCACTTCATTATAATCCCCTTCTTGATATAAGCGCGTTAATAAATTGGCCAAGTTCTCCATTTCAAAAAAGATTTTGGCGAAATTTGGCCAGGAAATGCCGTCTTTTTCTTGCAAGGCTCTTTCTTTAATTAAATAATTAAGCGCAGCCATGTCTCCTTTGAGATAATCTTCCCTAACGTTAGTTTTTTTCGACAAAATCCATTCCGAGAACCACCAGCAAATATGCATAATGAGAATTGCTTCTAAGTCTTTCTGGTCAATAACGCCTTTCATAACTAAGTGCTTACAATGTTGATTCCCGGAGACTATGCTATTGAGCTCTTCTATTACAGGGAAAAGCTCTTTGAGTTTTTCGCGTGCGCCTTCAAATCTGTGCAACTGACGTGCTAAGCCGGTTACGAAAACAAAGTAATAATTTCCTCTTCTTAAAAGATCTTCGGAATATGATTGTTGGAATCTTTTTTCAAAAATAGATTTAAAAATAGGATAAAGAAGATGTTCGAACTTATAGTCCATAGATGAAAGGTATCCCATCAATCTGACTCCTGATCCTTGAATAGTTGTGTCATCTGAAGGTATATGCTCGGAGGTGAATAGCGCGCGAGCAAGAAATCCGGAAAAAATCAGGTTTCGTATAGCCAAAACCTGTACCCGAGCTGGAGTAGGATATTTGTGAGGTTTGTCTCCGAGAGTGGTCGACAAAACTTTATAAATTTTTTCCGCTTGTTGTGTGTGGTATGGGTCAATTATACCAACAAAAGATATATAAACCATTTTTTTGAAAAATCTTTTGTCCAGATATCGTTCGTAAGGCCCTATTAAAAAAATTAGGTGAGAGTTTTTTAAATCCAACCATGCTTCGTCCATTTTTCTATAATTTCCATTCACAAGGGAATCGGAAGCTATTTTTAGATATTTTGCCAAAGTTTTATTTTTGATTACGAAACTTGCTTTTGAAAGTAAAGTGCTGATTTCGGTAAGTTGGTTTTTAAACTTAATATGATAAGGGACTGCTACAAGTCCCTTGAGGCTTTTTTCAACAATTGTGTAAGAAGATAGAATATCTGGATCTTTCATGGCCGTTTTTTCAATTTCGTAGTCAGTAACATCTGACGGATAGAGATTCGCGCCAGGATATTTCTCGTGTCCTATTTCTTGTTCGAGATAAATCTCTGCTAATTTTTTTGATGCTTCGATTAAAATCGGCAGAATTTCTTTTTCATTTTTTGAAAGAATCTTAAAAATAGAGTTGTCGACTGTGAATTCTCTGAATGCCTGAAGGTTTTTCATTTAATTTTCAATATTTTATATCTCGCTTTAACAATAGGAGTGGTTACATCAACGGTGTCACCAACTTTTGCTCCCAAAAGTGTCTGACCGACAGGTGATTCGTTGGAGATTTTCCTTGAAGCAGGATCTGCTTCCATAGTACCGACAATCATAAATTCGTCTACCTCTCCATCCATTTCAACTACTACAGTGGATCCGATGATTACAAAATCTGTTTGTTTTGCCGGTTCGATGATCTGAGCTTTATGCAGAACTTTTTCAAGATCGGTGATTCTGGTTTCAATAAGAGTTTGTTCTTCTTTGGCAGCATCGTATTCGGAATTTTCGGCCAAGTCACCAAATTCCCTGGCTCTTTGAATTCGCTGGGCAATTTGCGGTCTTTTATTTTGGACCAGATCATCATATTCTTGTTTGATCTCGGCCAGACCTTCCTGAGTCAAGATAAATTTCTTAGCTGCATGCGGCGGCATGTTGTAATCGGATGTCAATTCTAATCTAAATTCCAAAATAGGTCAAGAATATCGTCTTGAGGAAATTCGAATCTAAAGTTCTCTTTCAAGATGAGCTGGGGTGGGTGGCATTTCGAATTCTTTACGTGTTAAGAAAGCTTCTCTTAAATTCCCCTGGAATTGAAACATTACTTCTCTTATAGTTTCGTCTCGCAGTGAATCAAGATTGGCGATCAGTAGTGTTTTAATATCCATAATTTTTGCAATTATTATTAATTCATAATCATAACCTGTGTCGCCAGACTCATTGACCATTACACCGAATTCATCTTCCGGCGCAATCTGTATAGGGGATGTTCCAAGGATCTCATGAACACCCACCGCATCACCTTCAAGAACTCTTCTTTTAAAATCTTGCGGGCTCTCTTTACCTTCCACTAATACTTTTAGGCCTAATCTCTGTAAATAATCTATAGTAATTTCCATCCTTTCGGTATAAAATATGTCTCCAGGCTTAAAATCGCGTACACTTCTTGCTGGAGACTCACGATGTGCCACTATTTCTAGCCGAGGCTGACGCTCTCCCAGCTCTCTGCCATAGGGATATTGGTCGAGAGTTTCAACCGGCCAGTAGGGTTTTTCCTCAACGATATCACTACCTACGAAACCGAAGTCGAAATTTCCACTTGAGACATTAAATAAAAGGTCCATTGAACGAAGGTATCCAGCATAGTGATTGCCCGGGCCAATTATGCCTTCATTGAGCTCAGACCCCTCAGGATTGTCAGGTCGTCTGGTCAAACCGCGACTTCGCAAAACATCGTAACCAGCATATTCCAAGTGCTTAACAACCGATGGTTGATTTACAGGAATGGCAATTCTAATCATTTAACCCCTTCAGAAAAGAGTTTTAATAATAGCACAAATTTTTCAAAATTTCCAGGGGCGTTTTGTGCTATAATTTACCTCGATTTTGACGGTTTTTCCGCCGCTATCGTCTAGTGGCCCAGGATACCCTCCTTCGCTCTGCGGTGCAGAGCTTCGGAAGGACAAGCAGCGTTTTTTTTTGATATGCCACCATCGTCTAGGGGTTAGGACATTCGGTTCTCAACCGGATAACGGGGGTTCGAGTCCCCCTGGTGGCACAGATATCTTTTTTGAAATTCGTAATTGAATGAAAATTTTCTCATTCGTCTTGATTGTATTTTTTTTGGTTTTGAGCATAAATTTTGGCAGAGTTTTTGCGCACGGAAGTTACCAATTTCCAGAGGTCAATCCTGGACAGATTAATGAGTCCTTACAAAAAATCGTTCCAATAAGGTTTTTGCCTACCAGTCCGCTTTTTTTCACAATCCAGGTAAAGGAGGCACTTTCAAGGATGTTTAAGCCATCAGCTGAAAAAAGAGCGTCTTTTGATTTTGTGGTGGCGGGCAAGAGAATAAAAGAGGCTTATTTAATGTTTGAAGCAAATGACCTTGCGGCTGCTGGCAAGGGTTTGGTCCGATATAGTCTGCAACTTGAAAAGTACGCCGCGCAATTTGAAAAAACGAAGTCTCAAAATCAAGATGTGACTACTTTGGCCAATGAAGTTGCCGAAGGATTGAGAGATCAGGAAGTGTTGTTATCGGCAATTTTTCAAAAATCCAAAGAGAATGAAACTTTTGATGAACTTGACGTCGGCTTCGACGATGCCTATTCCAATTTCGGGAGGACGGTTTTTCTTATCAATGAAGTTAAGCCGGGCTTAAAAAACAGATTTAAATCAATTACCGGAGATGATGTGATTCCCGCTCCTTCGTATCCGACGCCTTTCTGAAATAAAAAATTGGTCTCTATGTCATTCTGGGGACGAGCGAAGCGAGGACTCCAGAATCGAACTGTAGCTGATTCTGGTGTCGTTCTGTAAAAACAGAATTCCCCAGAATGACAAAATGGAGATAAATTTAAACAAGAAATGGAATCAGGAGAAGTGCGACAATATTGATGATTTTTATCATGGGATTGATGGCGGGACCGGCTGTGTCTTTGTAGGGATCACCGACAGTGTCGCCAGTAACCGCGGCCTTGTGGGCATCCGAACCTTTACCCCCGAAATTGCCTGCTTCAATATATTTCTTGGCATTATCCCAGGCAGCGCCGCCGGTTGTCATGGAAATAGCCACAAAAAGACCCGAGACGATTGAACCAATTAAAAGACCGCCAAGGGCTTTAGTACCTAGAGCAAAACCGATAATTATGGGTGCAACTACGGGAATAAGGGCGGGAGTGATCATGAGCTTAAGGGCTTTTTGGGTAACAATATCAACTGCTTTATCATACTGGGGTTTATCTTTACCTGAAAGAATGCCGGGGAATTCTTTAAACTGACGCCTCACCTCATCAACTACTGCCGAACCTGCTTTACCAACGGCTTCCATGGCATATGAGGTAAATAAAAAAGGGAGGGAAGCACCAATTAAAAGACCAACTAATACCTTCGGGTCTGAAAGAGTAAATTCGACAAGAGATCCTTTGGCGGACAACTCTTGTGTGTAGGCTGAAAAAAGTACTAAGGCAGCAAGAGCGGCTGAGGCAATTGCATAACCTTTGGTGATTGCTTTGGTAGTATTGCCAACAGCGTCGAGAGGATCGGTGATATCTCTGACTTTTTTTTCAAGACCAGCCATTTCGGCAATGCCGCCGGCGTTATCGGTAATAGGGCCAAAAGCATCAATGGCAACTATTATTCCAGTCAAAGAAAGCATTGATAGCGCTGCCGTCGCAACGCCATAGATTCCGGCCAGTGCATAAGAAATTAATATGGCAAGTGAGATAACAATAACCGGCCAAAAGGTGGACCTTAAGGATATCGCCAGTCCGGCAATGATATTGGTTCCGTGGCCGGTGGTTGAAGCTTGAGCGATTTGTTGTACCGGTTTGAATTTGGTGGCTGTATAATATTCGGTAATCAAAACCATGAAAGTCGTAACTAAAATTCCGATTATGGAGGTGAGATAAATACTTGTGGGATCGATAAAACCGTTTGTACCCATAATTAACATCGTTGCGGGATAGAATCCTAAAGCAGAAAGGGCAGCGGCAGTCCCTAGGCCAACGTAGAGAGCTCCCATAATGCTTTTATTTCGGGGAAGTTTTACAAATAGAGTCGCGATGATTGTGGCAATGATGGCAATTGAGCCTAAAACAAGTGGATAGATAACTGCTGAAAGCAAATTAGGGAAGATTAAAGAGCCCAGAATCATGGCGGCAATCATGGTGACTGCGTAAGTTTCAAATAAATCTGCGGCCATACCGGCGCAATCGCCAACATTATCACCCACATTATCGGCAATGACAGCGGGATTTCTAGGATCATCCTCCGGAATCCCAATTTCAGCCTTTCCGACAAGATCTGCTCCGACATCCGCGCCTTTGGTGTAGATACCTCCTCCTAATCTTGCGAAAATAGAAATAAGAGAACCTCCAAACCCAAGCCCGATTAGGCCCGAAAGATCTCCCGTGGCCCCATAAAATCCGCTAACTGCAAGAAGAGCAAGGCCTGCTACCAAAAGCCCAGTTACTGAGCCGGCTGAAAAAGCCACCCAGAGGGCTTTTTGAAGACCAGTTTTGGCTGCTTGAGCAGTTCTGACATTGGCTCTCACTGAGATGTTCATACCAATGAAACCTGATGCGGCGGACGCGGCGGCGCCGACTAAAAAACCGATAGCCGTTGATAGTGAAAGGAAGAAGGCGATGACGGTGAATATGATAATGGCAACCGGTGCCACAACCATATACTGGCGAGAAAGGTAGGCACTGGCACCTTCGGCGATACTGTCGGCGATTTGGCGCATTTTAGGACTACCGGGGGAAAGCGAAATGATTTTGAAGGAAGTTATAACTCCATACAAAATAGCTGCTGTGGCAGCAGCTAAGGCAAATGGCAGACCAAGAGCGGGATGAATGTTTGTAAAATCCACTATCTTGTGAGGTGAATGATACAAAGTTTTGGGTGAGTTTGCAATCCAGGGGAATGTAAATTTTCTCCCTAGTTAATTTCTCAGAAATCTTTAGGTTTTCTTCAATACATGCAGGTAATAACCAGCCACCCTTTTCTCTACCAAAGTGGATATTAAAAGGCCAGCTATGGAATTTTTAATCAGATCAAAAGGCAGGATAGTTTTTAAGATTCTTGTTAGAATAGGAACCTTAAAGAAAGACAAGGCTAGTTTCTCAAACCCTAGCATGGTAGGTAACACGTATTGAGTTAAATCCTCTTTTTTAATTATTTGAAAGTTAGCCTTTTTAAGGGCTGCTTCAAACTCTCTAAGTGTTTCAAAGTTATCTACAGCCAAGGCTTTTTCAGTTAATTTTTTTGCAAGAATTTCCTCTTTACTTAAATCACTTAAATTTTTGGTAAAGTATCCATCAAAAATAACCATCAACCCATCATTTTTAAGCTTCTTGTAAATTTCGCCAAAAAGTTTTTCCTTATTGGGACTATGACATATGGTTTCAATCGCGAAGACAAGATCAAAACTTTTATCTTGGTATCTGTCTAACTGATGGTAATCTCCAATTTCGTGAATATAATTTTTAATGCGCCTATAAGGATTTAGGGGCTTTTTGGACAAATCTAGTCCCTTAAAGTTAATATCAGGATGCAACATGGCTAGATAGACACAATTGGCTCCATTACCAGCCCCAAGTTCTAAGACATTTCTAGCCCGAACTTGATTTATATATTTGTCAATTATTTTTAAATGTTCCAGTAAGCTTTCTTTTTTTGAAACTCCATCTCTATAAAGCCCCATGTGCATAAAGCCTTTTCTGCTATGAAATAGCAGGTAAGCGAAGTGATTGACTAAATAGTATCTCCTAACTTGAGTAAGGTCCTCTTTCTCTTGCAACAGTTTATCTATAGAAAAATTTTTGTTGATGAGATCAAGGTAATTTTTAAGCTTTTCTTCAAGAATCTTGGATGATTTCATAATGGTTTGCATTCCACGAAGAAATATACTATTTTTGATGCAGTAATTCGAATTCCAAACTTCTTTAAGTACACTTTGATGTAGTTTTTTGGAGTTGGAAAATAGCTTGAGATGATTTAGATAGTCGTTGGAGAAACAGGCAAAGACCCTGCGGTTTGCTCGCCCTTGGCTTTTGATTCTTTCGATTTTTTCTCAATCGGAAGAGCCCGAGTAAGAGCAACTTTTAGGACTTCATCCATGTGTTCGGCGAATATAAACTGTAAATCTTTCTTAACATTTTTAGGGATGTCTTCTAAGTCTTTGGTATTTGCTTTGGGTAGGATGACTGTAGTTAGACCGGCCCTGTGGGCGGCCAAAGCCTTTTCTTTTAAGCCGCCGATCTCCAAAACCCTGCCCCGGAGCGTGACTTCGCCTGTCATACCAACTCCTTTTCTAACTGGAATTTTAGTTAGTGCGGATACAAGGGCGGTAGTGATGGCGATTCCAGCTGAAGGGCCCTCTTTGGGAACGGCTCCTTCCGGTACATGAATATGAACGTCAATTTTTGAAGCAAAGTTTTCAGCAAGATTTAAGACTCTGGCGCGAGACCTAACATAGGACATAGCTGCTTGAGCAGATTCCTTCATGACATCACCAAGCTGGCCGGTTAAAATTAGTTGGCCCTTACCCGACATCAAAGTGACTTCTACAAAAAGAATCTCGCCACCGGCAGGGGTAACGGAGAGACCTGTGGACATGCCAATTTCGTCTTTAGTTTCAGCAATGGTTTTACTGAATTTATGGGGACCAAGATACGCGTGAATTTGCTGGGAGCTAACTTTAATCTTAGTTTGTTTGTCTTTTGAGGCGAACTTTTTGGCAACTTTGCGCATAATTGAGGCTATTTCCCTTTCGAGCTCTCGTACGCCAGCTTCCCGAGTGTATCTGGCGATAATTTCCCTGATGGCACTGTCTGTGATTTCGACCTTTTCACCAGTCAAGCCATGAGTTTCAAGTTGCTTTGGGATAAGAAATTTTTTGGCAATGTGGAATTTCTCTTCTTCCGTATATCCTGGGAATGAGATTACCTCGAGACGATCGCGGAGAGCAGGTGGAATAGTATCAAGAACATTGGCAGTAGTTATGAACATGACATCAGAAAGATCGTATGGTACTTCCAGGTAATGATCGGAAAAGGAATTGTTTTGCTCGGGATCGAGAGCCTCTAAGAGTGCGGAAGAAGGATCTCCTCTAAAATCCATACCAATTTTGTCGATTTCGTCAAGCATAAAAACCGGATTCTTGGTGCCAGCATTTCTGATGCCTTGGACAATTCGACCAGGCAAAGCCCCAACATATGTTCGACGGTGGCCACGGATCTCAGCTTCATCATGAATACCACCTAAGGAGACTCTTATAAATTTGCGTCCTAAGGCTCTTGCGATTGATTTACCAATGGAAGTCTTACCAACTCCTGGTGGACCGACGAAACAAAGAATTGGTCCTTTAATCTTGCCAACAAGCTTGTGCACAGCCAAATATTCCAATATTCTTTCTTTGACCTTAGGCAGACCGTAATGATCTTCATCCAGAACCTTGGCCGCAAAAGCGACATCTGTCATCTTTTTATCTTTGACAGACCATGGTAATTCGACCAGCCACTCCAAGTAAGTCCTGATATAAGAGGATTCTGGGTTATATGAGGACATTTTGGCAAGTCTTGCCAGTTCTCTTTCGGCCTTTTTTCTGACTTCGGCTGACATATTGGCTTCTTTGATTTTTTTGCGGAATTCACCAATTTCACGGCCATCCTCATCTTCTCCTAATTCTTTTTCAATAGATTTCATTTTTTCTCTAAGGATGGCTTCTTTAGTAACTCGGCCGACTCTTTCTTGAGTCTCGGTATCTATTTTTGAGGAGATTTCCAGAATTCTCATTTCTCTAGTTAACAATTCGGAAAGGCGTTCTAATCTGGATTTAGTATCAACCATTTCAAGAATCTGTTGCTTATCGGCGGTTTTGAGATCGATTGATGCTGAGACGATATCGACTAATTGATTAGGGTCGTCGGTTGAAAAAATGTGGATTGATGACTCTAATGTGAGAGTTCCACCAAGTTCTCCATATTTTTTGATTTTGGCGAGGATATTTCTGAAAAGAGCTTCGATTTCTTCGGTTTTCTGAGTAAGTTCAGGAATTTCTTCTACCTTAACGGCTAAATACGGATCGATTTGGGTAAACTCTTTAAGATAAACGCGACTGAGGCCTTCGACTGCCAGATTGTATTCGTTGTCTACCTTCCAGAGCCTTCTGATTAAGCCGACGGTTCCGACGGAATAGATGTCATTGGGCGCAGGATTTTCGATTCGGGGGTTTTTTTGGGCAACAAAAACTGCAAGTCTATCTGCATTCCAGGTATTATCAAGCCCAAGCTTGACTTTTGGTCTGCCGACGGTAATTGGAACCATAGACGAGGGGAAAACTACTGTATCCCTGAGAGGTACTATGGGCAATTCGTTTTTAAGTCTAGGTTTTTGCTGTTCTAGAAAGATCGCCATACTTCACTTCGTTCAGTATAAATTATTCTCACCTCTAATTATATACGATATGTATAGCTTGTCCTGATCCGGCTTTGCCGGAGAAGGAATTAGCAAACAAGATACCATGAGTGCTAAGTGGTGTCAAGCCCGTGAGTTGGTTTTGCGCGTCTAATCAGAAACCAAATACCTACTGCAATGGCTATTACCGAGAGTACGTGGGCTATTTTGATTGTCCCAACGGTCCAGGTATCGATGCGCCAGAATTCGACGGTAAAGCGCCCTGCTGCATAGAAAGCTAAATAAAGACCAAATATTTGGCCAGGCAATTTGAATCTTTTGGTAAGAATAATCAGTAGGATAAAAAACAGGCCATCGAGAATGGCCTCGTAGAAAAAAGTCGGGTGGAAGTTTGTTGAGTTGATAAACTGGATTGGGCGGTTTTCGGGGGCAATGTACACTCCCCACGGCAAGCTAGTTGGTGGACCGAAACCTTCTTGATTGATAAAATTACCGATTCTGCCTATAGCCTGACCAAGTAAAAGTGAGGGGGCTACCAGATCTAAAATTGATAAAAGCTTGATATTTTTAACTTTGGCTATAATCCAAAAACCGAGAGAAATACCGCCTAAAGCTCCCCAGATTCCTAAGCCACCCGAGGTGATGGACAAAATTTGCCCAGGGTTTTGCCGATAAAAGTTTAAATAGTCGAGAACATGATATAGCCGCGCTCCGGCGATGCCTAAAATTAACGGTATCAAAAGAGTCGGATCGTCAAGTGTTGATTGAGAAATTTTGTAAAGATGAGCTCTTTTTTTGGCTAAATACCATCCCAGCAAGATTGCTACTCCGATTATTAACCCATACATGTGGAAAGTTAAAGGGCCAAGGGAAATATTCATAATTTTTTAGGCAATATTCTTGATGCTAATAACAATAGTATAGAGGTGACAGCTATATTTAAAAAAAGAGTTCTAGCAAACGCTTGGAAAAAACTCTCAGGGAAAAGTTTAACCAGATTATCTTCCTGGGGAAATATCCAGAGATTATTTCTAAAGAAAAGTAAGTGAAATTTTTCAAAGAAGAAGGAGAAACTTAGAGCTTTCAAAATAAACAATAATAATACAAATAAGATAGTCGACAAAGATCCTAAAAAAACACCTTTTTTGAGCAATGTCAACTCTTTTTTGGCTACGAAAATCGCACTTGAAGACAGCACCAAAAGAACGGAGATAATATTTAATAATTCGACATTGTTAATTAATATTTTGATGTCCCTTAGATGGAGACGAGCCCGAGGTGAAAAAAAATTTTGTTCGAGCATAATATTAGCTCGAAAGTAGCCAAAAAGGTTGCCAGTCGCAGTATTAACAATCTCTTTTTGAGAGAAATTAGAATAAATTCCCTCTTTTTCGTAAATTGTCATATAAAAGTTCTTATTCGCGATTAGCGAAAGAAGGTTAGAAAATATTATGGTAAGTGGCAAAAAGATTATAATAAGGTAGTAAGCAATGGGCGTCACACCTTCATTCTATCAGGGAAACACCCCTGGACAAACTATTGGAGAGTGGCTTAAATCCTCGTTTGGTCTTGTGCTTTTAATAGCAATAGTAGGACTTTCGATTTATGGATTTATCACCTGGCAAAACACTGGCCAAGTTTTTGGCAATTATATAAATGTACAAATTGTAGAACTGCTTTCTTATGCAAATTTTTATGACGGCAAAAAAATTTGTACTCGTGGATTCTATGTTCAAACTCCCTCTTATACGATTTTAAAGGTAAGCCTGAAGGACGACGAATATACCCGTTCTATTTGGATTTACGATCCGGAATATCGCGAGATAATCACACGGATTTGGGGTGATTCGAAAGCAGTCGTTACCACTATTTGCGGAAATTTTGCTTCAAGCCGAGCTGGGGAATATGGAATACCGCCGGTCTGGAATCACCAGTTGACAGTCGAGAGTTTCAAAACAGAAGGTGAACTTTTAAATGAAGCTAATTTTTGATTTGAGCGCCGTAGCCGGTTTTTTGGATTGTTTTGATGACTTCTTCAAGACTAACTTGTTCTTCATCGAACTCTACTTCACATTCCCCTCTTCCATAGCTGGTTTTTGCTGATTTGACCCCTTTTAGATCTTCCAAGTCCCAATCAATGTTCATGGAGCAGCTGGTGCAATGCATACCATCAATTTTTAATTTTTTCTTAATAATTCTCATCTCATATAGATCCTTCGACTCCGCTCAGGATGATCTTCACTTTGTTCAGATCACTTCGATGACTCCCCTATACATTCCCATGGAGCAGGTAAAAGCAATGCTCCCCGGCGCCTGCGGTGTGAATTTGATTGATGAATCGGTGAATGAAGGAGTTAAATTTTTGCTGATTCCTAGACTGGGAATTCTGAACGCGGAAGTACATCCTAATTTGTCTGCAACATTTAAAAAAAGTGCGACCGGAGAACCGGCACGAACAGTGAAACGATTTGGACTGTAACCGTTGGGAAGAACATTAATTTCAACAGCTTGTTCTCCGGCTGGATTTAATTTGGCCAAATTTCCATTGCCGGACGATTGAGCTTTGGCAAATTTAATCGGAAAATTGTCGGCGATTGATTGAATAGTAACGGGTGAACCGGATGCTAACAGTGATCCGTTTATGGATGTGATGCCTAGATACAAGACCACTAATGCTGCCACTTTATAAAATTTATTTTTGAATGTGTCTCCTAATGTTGTAGTTAAAAATCCGAGTCCGAAAAATAAGGGCATTGTAGCCAAGATGAATGTTGCCATGATAGAAGCTCCCAGGAGTGGGCTTCCACTTGATATAGCTAATGCCTCCATCGCCAGCGTGGTACCGCAGGGAATAAAAATCGTCATGGTGCCAAGGAATGCCGGAGCAAATAAATCTTTGCTTTTGGATTGATTCTTAAGCATCCTTGTTAAAAATCTTGGGGGTTGGATTAGTGCATATCGAAAGATAGGATGAACATTAAGAAGATTCAGCGCTATTGCCACCATATAGAGCCCGGCTATAAACTGCATTGATATCCTCACATTATCAGTGAAAGCAAGAGCTTGGCCAAATGATCCCAAGAGAAAACCCAGTGCGGTGTAAGCAATCAGTTTAGTGGTCAAAAATAAGGCGACTGGCCATAAATTATGTTTGCGTTTTTCTTCCTCTTTGTTATCCTCTTCTTCTCTTGCAGCAATAACGGAAGCAAGAAGGCCACCCTGAACTGCAAGGCAAGTCAGTCCTCCAACCGTCAGACCGGAAATAAATATTGGCCAGAGATTCATGGATTTATTTTAACACCTTTCATTGTAATGCTTGATCAATAGCTCCTTTTATATTCGCTCGCAGAACTCCGTCGAGTCTGACTCGCAAGGGTTTAAACATCTTCCGCAGGAATTAAAGAATTTATTTGTAAAAAGGTTCTGATTATTCGAAGAAAAGCTTTGTTTATTCATTTACTTTGCCCCAGGTCTTTCCATCGTCATTAGTTCTATAAATAACTCCGCTTGAGGTTGACGCATAAACTACTTTGGGGTTTGATGAATCAAAGGTAATTGCTGAGATATCTTTAACATCACTTACTTGGGCGAAGGTTTTCCCTTCGTCAGTGGTTTTGAAGATGCCATTTTTAGTGCCCGCTAGCATGCTACTTTTGTTTATTGGATCAGGTGCTAAAGTATAAATAGTTGCATTATCAGAAATGCCTTCCGTTTTAGTCCAGCCACAGAAACAGGCGAATGAACTATATAGCCCTTCTCCTGTTCCTGCCCAAAGGTAACCAATATTAGTCGTGTTATCTGTCTTCATACTTCTGTCCATACTTGAGGGTGTACCCATATAACCAAAAGCTCTCGTTGAGGGATTATCTGGACCATCATCAATTCTGTACCAAGTTTTAGCCCCATCTTTAGTTCCAAAAACACCATTACTAACTGAAAAAGCATACAGCTTGGTAGTATCTAAAGGATTTATCGCTAATGCATGAATATCGCTACCTTTGATACCTGAATCGGCTTTGCTCCAATTTACCCCTCCGTCTGTGCTTTTAATAACTCCTAGATCATGGCCTCCTGCATAAATAATTTTATTGTTTTGATCATATGCAAAGTTCATAAAATCCATTTCGTTAACCTCACCTTTTGTGGCTATTTTTTTAAAAGTTTTACCGCTATCAGTGCTTTTGAATAAGCCTTCGTGAGTACCTAGAAACAAACTATTATCTTTAGGGTTTTGCAAAATTGCGTGAACGTGACCGTAAGTGGCATTTTCCGTGATAGATTCTTCTTGCATCTGAGATGAGGAACTTTGTGTATTTAAAGCTTTATTTTTAGCCGAGTTATTTTGTTTTTGAAAAATTAAAAAAGCTCCGCCTAATGCAAACAGTACAATTATTAAAAGTGCAATTTTAGAACCCTTTATTTTATTTTTTGACATAAATTTTGTAATTTTTTTGTAGTTTAAATCCGAATAGTCTAAATAGACTAAATACAAAACGTGACTTTTAGGAATTTAAGCGTAAATTTTAGAGTGAAGTATACCTCTTGAGAAGGCTAAAAGAAGGTAATCAAATAGTTTTAGGCTGGAATTTTCTTTCACATACCGTTTATAAAGTTGCAATTCGGGCGGATCAAGCATAACTCGTTTTAGAAATGATAGACCTAATCCCAAAGGGATTAAGACCAACACAAGTGATAGGATATTTGCGCTAGATACCGCTGCAAACATTTGTTGCCAACTGGCAATATGTTGTGTAATTGTCATTTGGCAACTTTGCTCTTTTTCTTGAACCATTAATATGCAGTTTGACATCGAGCCTTCGTGATCCATATCCATAACAGTCATCGCGAGAGTTCCAGTCAGGGAAAAAGCAAGTAATATAGACACTGCAAGGATTTTGGGATTGGTTAAAACTATACTTACCAAACGCATAAATTTAATTATATTAATCTTAATATATGTGTTCATATCCTGCTTGTCAATTAATCGCGGACCACTACTCTTATACCCGGATTATCGGGTGTAGAGTTTAGTGCTCCAGCTCCAGAAGACATTGCCGGCCCTGCCCAGTTATAGATTTTTTCGGCATTAGGGATACTTAAGTTAACACATCCGGCGCTTCTTCTTTTTATTCCAAAATCATTGTGCCAATATGCGCCATGAATTGCATAGCCTTCATGGAAGAATACAGAGTACGGCACATTAGGCAAGTAGTAATAATCTCCTCTTGCCTTTGAACCGCCACGGTATGTTTGAGATCTAACTTTCCTCCAAACCCTAAATTCTCCCTTGACGGTATCGTATCCCGGCCGACCTGATGATATCGGAAAGTCGTATATTTTACGATTTCCTTCCCACGCATAAAGTTTTTGGTCGGATATGTCCACTTCTATCCATTTCTCTGTTCCGTCCGCAGCTGTGTGTGATCCTAAGACTACAGAGGGAATATCATCTTTTGGTTTGGGAGGCAAATTAGCTACAGATTTGTTATCGAAAATGGGAGATGGCGCATTTTCAATCCACTGACCATTGGCTGTTTTAATATGTTCATAAAAGGCTTTCCTGTCAAGTTCACTCGGCACTGATGTATCATTCTGGTTTCCAATGTTTTTTTCTGAAGAGATTTTTAGAAAAAATATGCTTGCAAAAAGAGTAAGTGCAAACAACGGCAGTATAAAAAATTTCAACATTCTATTTGTCTTTACTTTTGTGTCCCTTCATAAAAAAGGCCATTGCCCCACACATAACGGTGCAGCCTAAAAGAGGAAGGGCTGCGACTAAGCTTGCAACACCTATTATCGGAACAAAAATTAAGAGTCCAGCAACTGCAACAATAATTAAGCCCAGCATCCAAGGATTTAAACATCGTCTACATGAATTAAAAAACTTATTCATAACTAAATTTTATACCTCTTTAGCAACAGTGAATTAGAAACAACAGAGATAGAACTTGCAGCCATGGCAACAGATGCAAAAATTGGGTTTAGCAGAATCCCGAGAAAGGGGTATAAAACTCCCATTGCCACTGGTATTAAGAGAACATTATAGCCAAATGCCCAAAAAAGATTAAGTTTAATTGTGCGCATTGTTTTTTTGGAAAGTTCTATAGCTGATGCAACGCTTGTTAAATCTTTATTAATGAGGGTTATATCAGCGGCTTCGATAGCAACATCTGTGCCACTGCCCATTGCAATGCCAACATCTGCTGCTGCAAGAGCCGGAGCATCATTGATGCCGTCGCCAACCATAGCAACCTTTTTGCCCTCAGCCTGGATTTTTCTAACTTCTGCTTCTTTTTGGTCTGGCAAAACTTCAGATAATACTCGCTTAATACCCAGTTTTTGAGCAATTGCACTTGCTGTTTTTTGATTATCGCCAGTGATCATGACAACTTCGATTCCACGCTTTTGAAGCTTGCTAACGCCATCTTTTGCCGAATCTTTGACGGTATCAGCCACTGCAATGAGTCCAGCTAATTTACGATTAGCGGCTAATATCATGACAGTTTTTCCTTCGTTCTCTAATTTGCTAATTTCTCTTTCCAATGATGCTAAGGCAATTTTTTCCTTTTCTATCAGCCGTCTATTGCCCAAGAAAATCTGATTTTTACCGACAAAGCCTTCTACGCCGTGTCCTGCAATTGCTTGGAATCCTTCGACTTTGTCCAGGACAAGTTTTTCATCTTCGGCTTTTTTGACTATTGCCTCCGCAAGAGAATGCTCCGATCCTTTTTCAATAGAAGCTGCCAGCTTCAGTATGTCATCCTGAACTTGTTTCAGGATCTTTTGATTATGGATTCCCGCTTTCGCGGGAATGACAGAAGGGGACGGGATAACATCTGTCACTTCCGGTTTACCTTTTGTTAGTGTTCCCGTTTTATCAAATATAATAGTATTAATCTTGTTGGCGATCTCAAGACTCTCTGCATCTTTAATCAAGATACCTTGCTGTGCCCCTTTGCCGGTTCCGACCATGATGGCGGTTGGTGTTGCAAGTCCCATTGCACAAGGACAAGCGATAATTAAAACCGCGATAGTATTAAGAAGAGCAAACAAAAAAGCCGGCTGTGCTGGAAAAATATACCAGACACCAAATGTCACAAATGCCAGCATGATAACGATAGGTACAAAATATGAAGAAATTAAATCGGCTAGGCGCTGAATTGGTGCTTTGCTGCCTTGTGCAGCTTCAACGAGCTTTATTATCTGGGCAAGCATGGTATCGCTGCCCACTTTTGTCGCTTTATAGGTAAAAGTTCCGGTTTTATTGATTGTCGCTCCAATTACGGTATCTCCTTTTGCTTTATCAGTTGGGATGCTCTCGCCGGTAATCATTGATTCATCAATGGAAGATTCTCCCTCAATAATTACACCATCTACAGGGATTTTTTCGCCTGGCCGAACTCTAATAATATTTCCAATAACTACTTGCTCAATTGGAACATCTACTTCTTTTGTGTGTTGCATAACTCGTGCGGTTTTCGCCTGCAAACCAATAAGTTTTTTTATGGCTTCGGAAGTGCCAGCTTTGGCTTTTGCTTCAAAATAACGTCCAAGAAGAATTAGGCCAATAATTATTGTTGACACGTCAAAATAAGGCGACGGTTCAATCCCGATGTTTTGGAGAATACCTGGGAAAATTGTCACAGTCGCCGAATAGCCAAAGGCGACAGTTGTGCCGATTGCTACCAACGTATCCATGTTTGCCGTGCGATGTTTTAGGGCCGGGATCGTTGCTCTGTAAAATTCAAATCCTGCCCAAAATTGGACAGGTATTGCTAAAAAAAGTTGTATGAGCGAATTTCTAAGAACTAGGGGCGCTGTTTCCATTAAAGCAGGGAAGCTTCCCCAAAGAATTAGGCTTCCCGAAAATAGACTTAGTGCAACTTTGTTTCTTAGATCTTTTAACTCTTTTTCCCTCTCTTTTTTTTGATCATCTTCGGATTTCGTTTGCTCATTTATTAATGCTTTGTACCCGACATTTGAAACTGCCGATTCTAGATCTTGATTTTTAACTTTTTCCGGATCGAACAAAACAGATGCCTTACCGGTTGCAAGATTTACCACAGCTTCCGAAACGCCATCAACTTTTTTAAGGGAGCGCTCGAGCACTCTTATACAAGATGCACAATGAATGCCTTTAATGGGAAATGTTATCTTGGATATTGTTGAATTGTTTGATTGTTCCATTGTAACTATTATCTTACGATGATTTTTCCGTGAAACATATTCATGCCGCATGAGAAGGGGAATTCCCCGGTTTTTTGGGGTGTTACCTCAATAGTTACTTTTTGATTCATCGGCAAAAACTTTCTTATTTTAAAATCACTTAAGACTACTTCTTCCAAGCAGCTGGAGGGGTCACGTCGTGTGAAATTAATTTTTGTGGTCTTTCTTTTGGGAATCGAAATAACACTTGGAATATAACCTCCCTCAACCGTTATATCTGTCGAATCTGTCACAGAAACAACGTCTTCTTTTTTCATTAAGAAAAACCAATATGTGAAACCCATACCCGCCAGACTAAAAAAAGCAACGAAAATTTTATCTATTTCCATTTCTGCTCCTATTTAAATAGATTAAGGAACCTGTGATTAGAATTGACGAGATAATCAAGGGTATAGCCACCGGGCCGGCCCAAGGCGTTGGCAGCAGAAAAAAGACATCAAGATCAAAGAGGCTTTTGGGCCAACCGATTGTCAAATTTAAAAAAACATAATAAAAAATATCCCAAATTCCAAATGCTAGAGCAAAGAATGCCAATCGCTGTCTCAAGTTTTTTGCAGCAAGAGCTGCAACTGATGCAAGCATGATCAAAGTCGATGCCTCGCGGATGCGCTCGACATTTAATAGGGAAGTGTCGGAGATGATTTTGACAGCGGTTTGAGGCTCAAGAAAGGTAACTCCCGGGAGTAGTAATAAGATTTCATTCCTGCCGACTTCCGGCTGAGCTGAGCCGAGAAGATGGCGCAGATAAACGACAACCGCTGCCTCGACAAAGGCAAAAGCGACGGCAAAAATGATGACCAAAAAAATTTTAAACTTCATCGACCTTTATCTCCTTTTTTCCACAACCAGCGGGCGAGAGCAATTAAAACGATGACGACAAGGATCCAAGTTATCAGCCACAAAATGCTGAAGAGCGTGTAGGTCACTTGGTTACCGCCACCCCACCACATCATCGGATGACCCCAGTACCGGCCATCTGGGTCTAAATCTTTGGCTTGGTCTGGGAAAGGCATCAAAGAAAGTTGCAACATATTTTGTCACATCCTATTTTCTAGCTTTGTCGAAAATGTCTATGACTTCATCGATCGATTTTTGCTGGTCTTTACCGTGCATGGCGTGGGCGACGTGTTCTTCCAAATGGCCTTTAAGGATTATGTGGTCAACGGCGCGCAGAGCAGCTTGGACGGCAAGGGATTGTTGGAGAATTTCGATGCAATATTTTTCTTGTTCGACCTGACTAATTACATGGTCCAGGTGTCCCCTGGCAGTGCGCAATCTTTTGAGGGCTTCTGCTTTTACGTGGCTTTGCATCATCTATATCCTACCCTACTGGGTAGGGTATGTCAAATGGGGGAGAGTAGATAGCCTTAAAGACACCTCGGATGGTATGCGTATGCACTCCTCCGAGGTGGAGGAATTTGGAGAAAGGTGAATAGTTACTATTGGATTCCCTTGACATAATACTGCAAGACTATTATTGTTCGAGCGTGTCGAGAACTTCCATGAAGATTTACACAAAAACTGGCGATCATGGCACTACTTCCCTATTTGGCGGAAAAAGGGTTGATAAAAGTGATTTGAGAATTAAGACATATGGTGAGGTTGATGAGCTAAACTCGCTGATAGGAGTGGTGATTGCTGAATTGCACACCTCCGAGGTGTTCTCTGGACGACGTCAAGACTCCACCTCGGAGGTGGACATGGGTAACAACTTGTCATTGCGATCCGGCAAGAGCCGGAGAAGCAATCTTCTATCTCGTCATTCTGGCTTGTCCAGAATCGATTCTGGAGTCGCTCCGCTCCCCAGAATGACAGGTAATACTTTCGCGGATACTGAGAAAAAACTTTTCAGAATTCAATCCGAACTTCTTGTTCTAGGTAGTGATTTGGCAACACCAATGGAAGTCAAAGTCAAAGTGCTAAGGGTAAAGAAGTCTTTTGTCACCAGACTCGAGAAAGAGATTGACAGCTGGAGCGTTTCTCTACCTCAACTTCGCAATTTTATTTTGCCAGGAGGAGGAAAAGTTGGAGCACAACTCCATCTTGCCAGAACTGTGGCCAGAAGGGCGGAAAGATCGATCGCGGAGCTAGACCGTACAGACGGGATTAATAAGCATAGCTTGCGGTCCTCATCCGCCAGCCAGCGGACTGCGGGCCTAAAAAATGCTTTGATTTACATTAATCGACTCTCCGATTGGCTTTTTACGTTGGCAAGGTATGTCAATAAATTAGAAGGACAATCCGAAAAAATTTGGAAAGGAAGAGGCTCATGATGAGAGAAAACAGATTAGAAAAATATCTAGCATCAGAACAGATAGAAAGGCTGTCTTTGGAAGCTTTGCAAATGACGTACGCGCGATATATCGCTCTTGGAGAGAAAGGTACCGATGAAGTGCAAAAAAATCAATTTGGAGAAATAGCCCTGAAGATGGATGTCGAGGCCGAAAGAGTCATAATTGATACCTTCGATGAAGCACAATTGGCGATCAGAATTATTTCAGAAGAGCATGGCGTCGTAGATCTTTCAGACAATCCGCTTTATTTGGGTATTCTTGATGGTCTTGATGGTTCTAATGAATACAAAAAGGATCGACTACATGGTCGGTGCGGTACGATGTTTGGAATTTTTTTAGGAACAGATCCTGTTTATGACGATTATCTATTTGGTGGAGTGATGGAACACTCAACGGGTCGCTTATTTTTTGCATCCCGTGGAAAAGGTGCGTGGGTTTTTGAAAATGGGAGAAGAATTCCTATCAAATGTTCGGACGCAAGAAGCTTCAATAGACAAACGCGAATTTATATCGATGATGCAGGAACTTTTGATGTGACAAGGAGAATTTTTGAAAAACTCGCAGGATACAATACCAAACCACATATTTCATCTGCCGCAAACTATGTAGATTTAGCTTCAGGACAATCTGATTTGGTGGTCGAGTGCACACGTAAGGGAAATTTAGAAATTGCCGTGGCCTACGGATTAGTAACTGAAGCGCAAGGCATAATGGTTACAAGAGACGGAAAAAATATTGGTAGAAAAAAATATTTGGAATTCGGACAAAATGAAAATGTCTCTATAATTGGGGCTGCCAGTGAAAAATTGGCTGATAATTTTGTTAAATATTTAAATACTTAATTATGGCAGAGATTGAATCCTTATCTTCGGTAGAAAATACGGCAATTGTTACGCCGTTTTTTGAAATTCCTGTTTTAGGAAACTTTTCGCGTGAGGATGTAGTAATAGAAGATACTTTGGAAACTTTATTCAAACCACCGGAGTTGAGAAGAATCATTGAAGAAAATTGGGAAAGAAGAAATGAGGAAGCGAGCAAACGCGGAATTACGCTTGTAAACAGACCAAAGGTGCTTTTGATGAATTTTGAACAAAAAGAACAGAAACTACGCTTAAAACTGGGGCGCAGTGATTATAAAGACTTTATTGGAACTGTTGATTCAGAATTTAGTCTAGAACATCCTGAGTTGGTACCAAGATTACTCGCAGTATGTTCAGTCTTGGAAACAAGTGATGATTATGTGCTCATTAATGAAAGGCAGAATGTTTCAAGATTTTTAAATTGGTTAGGAGGACTCGGTGGAGACGTTGAGCTAGATGACGTTGACGAAAATGGTCAAATTGACCCTTTTCGGGCAGCTCTCAGAGAGGCTTCTGAAGAAACTCGAATTAGCCAACAAGACATTGAGACACCGGAAAGCTTAGGTTTCATGAAAGGTGTCAGAACAGGGGTTCGAGTAATGATGTTCAGGGCAAAAACTCATTTGACAAAAAAAGAGATTGAAGAAATTCAACAAAAAGAAGGGCTGGAGGAAGGTAGAAGTCTATTTATCAAAATTGTTCCTGATGAGATGAGAAAAGAAGTTTTATGGTTTTCGAAAATTTTCGTTGTGGATGCTTCGGCAATTTTAACACTGCTAGGCCGGGAGAGATTTGGAGAAGAATGGTTTCAATTTATGCTTGCAAGGCTTAGAAGACGAGGGAATGTATATGACTCTATTGGCCTGGATAAAAGACGCGAACTCGAGGATAAATTGGTGGAGCGATTAAAAAGAAAATAGAGAGTTAAAATTTTAGAGAAGAGATTATCTTTTCGAAAACTGGATCGAGCTGTTTTTGAGATTCTTTGGTTTCGGCGTTTGAGGAAAATTTCAGGATTACCCCATTTTTATCAATTTGATAAACGTGGGTGTATTCGGTTTTGGGACCTTCAAGAGCTGAGAAGGTTCTGTTGATGATGTAATCGATTGACCGATACCCTGCGATTTCTAGATTGCTGTTTTTGATGATGATTGATCTAACATCGAGCGGTTCGAGAATTTCGACGCCTGGATCGGTCTTGTAGATTTTCTCAAACTCTTTTAAGTCGGTTGCGTCTGTGGCACTGGAATAGCGAACTTTGATGGCAGCAGGTGTTGCCTCTTTTATGTTTGGATCGTTGATGAAATCAACTGCATCTGTGACGTGCTCCGAAATAAATAAATCCTTAGGGTATCTGATGGTAAAACTTTGTTTTTGGTTTTTGTAAGTTTTCCAGTTGCCGAATGGATCCGAGGTGGCCTGTGGTTGATTGATGATAACTGGTGGTTTGGGTCTAAGATAAACAAGACCTCCAATAATCGCCCCTAATAAAACTACTAATATTAATGGGGAAATGAAACCTTTCCTCATAACTTAAGTCTAGCAGCGGGAAATAATTCGGTAAAGGATTTAAAATTTCAAGCCAATTTAAACCCAATATCATCACAATTTATGACATGTCAAAAATTGTGATGGTTATGCTATAGGTACTTCCAGTGCTGGTTTAGGCTTGGGAATAATTTTCCTGGCAATTTCGTAGGCGCCGAAAAATAAAGTTGAATAGAACAAGTCTCCCAATATTGTGTATTTAAAAAATGGCAAGCCCATGATATAACTTTGCAACAGACCGTCGAGTCCCCTACCGTACATTCCCGTTGCCCAGACGCCAAAGTTGGTAATTAGAAAAAATTGTAGTGAAGCAATAACTGACCCCAAGAGTATTCTGTTGATAGATTTTTTGTGTGAGATCCATATACCAATCAACGAGTAGATTAGAAAACTTAAGTAAACAAAGGTCGTGGTTGAATGAAAAAGTGCAATTGGAGAATATATGGTTGAAAAATCGAAAGGTTTTGTGGAAAAAGGATTTACATAAAGAAGCAGATAGTCACCAATAAGAAGCGCTGACATGGTGATAATAACCGAACACTTTTTATTGAAATTAGCCCCGGAAAAAAGGGCCGACGCTCCCAGGGGTGTGAAATTTGGCAAATGAGGCAACAATCTTAAAAGAATACTTGATATTATTAAAAGCAAACTCATTGACCCGGTTCCGGTTCGCTAATTACAAATTCAAGTTTATCTCCGTTTTGGACTTTGTAAGAACTTACTCCGACACTTGCGCCTTCACCGTTTACCTTAAATAGCCAGAATTTGTTACCTGTTGGTTTAACTTGGTTTATCGCGCTTATAAAAATTCCTAATTCCCCACCGTAATCTTTATATTCGATGTTCTGTTCACCTGCTGCAGTTTTTAGCGCTTCCCATGCGCTTGAGTTTTCTTCTACTTTGGCTATTTTTGTTTCTGACTGATTTTCTTTTCCGTAGTCAATCTTTATTGGTATATCGATAATTTTTACTTCTTCTATTTGGGGCGCGGGTGGAGGATTAGTTTGGGATTTGTTGGATGAAACAAAAAAAAGAACAAGGACGAGAGGGATAAATATTAACGGGAGAAGTAAATTTTTAAATTTCATTTTTCTTTTGCTCGAAAGATTAGCACCTGTCAAAGGCCTTCGACCCGGCTTTCACGGTTGCGGCACAGTCTATGAAGCGGATTGCTTCACGACCCGGGAAGTTGATTTATTAACTTCGTAGGGTGTCTGAGTTACACAGACTTCGGAACCTTTAATCATATTTTAATTAAATTGACTCTGGTATACAAGATCGGATAAGTAGAATATTGTTCGAGCGATTAGCGAGAACTTACCATATTAATTATTATTATTGGCTCTAGACTAGAACAGCATCTGCTAAACTAGTCTAAATGCTTGTCAGATTAAGCAAATTAAGCAGTTTTAAAGTTAAAAAAGTCATTTGGTGTTTTTGCGTCGATATTGATGCCACTAAAGCAAGTCTCATAGTTTCT
>JACPEV010000015.1 GCA_016183325.1 Candidatus Curtissbacteria bacterium | reverse complement strand
TTGATGATATCCTTGGACATTTTTCGCAAGATTTAGGCATAGACCTTGGAACTGCCAATACTCTTGTTCATGTAAGAGGTCGTGGGATTATGATTCGTG
The DNA here is from genome assembly GCA_016183325.1 of Candidatus Curtissbacteria bacterium. Classification (GTDB taxonomy): domain Bacteria; phylum Patescibacteriota; class Microgenomatia; order Curtissbacterales; family GWA2-41-24; genus JACPEV01. The sequence goes on along the minus strand of JACPEV010000015.1, from coordinate 17,013 downwards.
AACCTTCGGTTGTGACAACGCATAAAAAAACCAGAAGAGTTTTGGCAATTGGACAGGAGGCTAAGAAAATGGTAGGTAAGACTCCTGGGAATTTAGAGATCGTCTACCCGGTAAAAGACGGGATTATTTCCGATTTTGATACGACTCTTGCGATGGTTTCGACATTTGTTAAGAAGATTCATGATCTGCCTGGCAGGCGATTTTCTTTTCCACGCCCGAGAATAGTAATTGCAGTTCCGTCTCAGATTACTGAGGTTCAGCGGAGGGCAGTTTTAGATGTCGCGCGTTTTTCTGGTGCAAGGACTGCGTATCTTGTCGAGGAACCAATGGCAGCTGCCATTGGGGCTGGATTGCCTGTACTTGAGCCGGTCGGTTCGATGATTGTAGATATTGGTGGAGGAACATGTGAGATTGCGGTGATTTCTTTGGGGGGCGTAGTGGTTGGGAGATCATTAAAAACAGCTGGAGATGCGATGGATAGGGACATTATTAATTATATTAGAGTACGTCACAGTTTGCTTTTAGGAGAAAAAACAGCTGAGGAAGCAAAAATTCTTTTGGCTAGTGCGATACTTTTTCCTCTTGAGCGGGAACTGGTCGTTCGGGGGAGGGATCTTGAGAAGGGAGTTCCTAGGACTCTAAAAATAAACTCAACGCAGGTTAGAGAGGCACTCTCTGGTGCAATTAGCACCATAGTTGCAGGGATCAAGGATACGATTGAAGATGCGCCACCGGAGTTGGCATCCGATATTGCCGAGCGCGGCATAGTGCTTTGCGGCGGAGGTGCCTTGGTTTACGGTTTGCCCAAGTTAATTTCCCAGGAGACCAAGATGCCGGTGTCTCTTGCCGACGATCCGCTATCCTGCGTTGTCTTGGGCTGCGCAAAAGTTCTTGAGAGCAGGACACTTCTTGAAAAAGCAAAAGTAGCAAGTATGGGTTTATGAGAAAGGGGGGAATTAAGTTACATGGGCTGGCAAGCGGTATATTTCATGAAAAAGTTGGTAGTTCAAAGCCAGAAAAGATTTATGATACGTATTTCAGTTGGCACACAGAAGCTCGTCTAGATCAGTCAAGTTTTTTTGTATTTTATTTATTTGTTTTTTTGATTTTATTGATTTTTTTGGTAAGACTTTTTGATTTATCGATTGTTTTAGGTGGAGAAAATCGAGATTTATCTGAAAATAACAGGATAAGGTTAGTCGCAATTGAAGATGAAAGAGGAAAAATTTTTGATAGAAATGGTCAACTGCTGGCATTTTCCAAGAGAATTTATTTTTTAAAGAAGAACAATGAAGAGCATGAAATAAATCTTGAACAGGTCGCAGATCTTGAGCGGGAGGGACTTGCCGGCGAGAATTTTGAGGGAGAATTGGGTAAGATTTTTCAAAAAGTAGTAAGAAAATACCCTTTAGGGAAGGCAGCCAGTCATGTTTTAGGTTATACGAGCATAGTCCAAGGAGAGGATATAAAGGAAGAAGGTCGTAGTTTTCAAGATTCTGTAGGCAGGTTAGGAATAGAAGCTTCTTATGACAATTTTTTGAAGGGCAAAGCCGGCAAAAATTTAATTGAAGTTGATGCTGATTCCCGCAAAATTGCGATTTTGGATAATGTTGATCCAATTTCCGGAAGAAATATTCATTTAACTGTTGATGCGGATTTGCAAAAAGTTGCCTATGAAACTTTACTTGCGCATGCCAATCGCGCTGGTTCGAAGAAGGGAGCGGTTATTGCTCAAAGCCCTAAAACCGGTGAGATTTTGGCACTAGTTTCGGTACCGGCTTTTGATGGGGAGGACATTGGGCGCTATGTGGCAGAGAAAGATCAGCCGTTTTTTAACCGGGTGACCTTGGGAACATATCCTCCAGGGTCGATATTTAAATTGATTTCGGCACTGGCCGGTCTTGAGTCGGGAAAAATTACGGCAAATACAGAAATTGAAGATGTTGGCGAATTTGATATTTCGGGGACGCGTTTTTCCAACTGGTACTATACACAGTATGGTAGACGCGAGGGAATTTTAAAAATTGTTGAGGCGATTGCCAGGTCGAACGATATATTTTTTTATAGAGTTGGACAGCGGATTGGTCTTGAAGCAATTCGAAGTATGGCGCAAAAATTAGGTTTTGGTCAGAAAACAGGCATAGATTTACCGCAGGAGGCTTTTGGTTTGGTGCCTGATGAGGTTTGGAAAAAGTCGATGTATGGGCAGGATTGGTTTTTGGGAGACACGATGCATCTTGCGATTGGTCAAGGATTTATGCTGACGACACCGGTGCAGATAAACTCGATGATTTCATTTGTGGCCAGTGGTCAGAGGACTGTGCCATTTATCGTTCGGCGAATCGAGAAAGGTGATGCTGGTGATGAAATCAATATGCAAGGAAAGATCTTGGCAGATGAAGTTAACAAGGACAACCTAAGATTGGTTAGGTCGGGGATGAGACAGGCCTGCCAGACAGGCGGCACCGGTTGGCCATTTTTTGATGCGCCATATTCCGTTGTCTGTAAGACCGGAACAGCCGAAAAATCGTTAGGGAATCCTCATGCATGGTTTAGCGTATATGCGCCACCGGATGACCCGCAAATTGCAATGACGGTTTTAGTCGAAGAAGGCGGGGAAGGGTCATCAGTGGCAGGCCCGGTGGCAAGGGAAATATTTGATTGGTATTTTAAGAATCGTTGAGTGCTAATGTTAAATTTCTAATTGACCTAATTAACCTAATTTCTAATTTGGGATTTTGGTAATTGGAAATTATTTAGGTCAATTAGGATTTAGAAATTAGAAATTAAACAGATAGCCGTTTAATAAATGAAAAAGTTGAGTTTGCCAAAAGATCTAACATTAAAACTCAAAAAATATAAAGATATGCGCTATGGGGAGAATCCTCATCAGAAAAGCGCCTTTTACATTGGTGACGGTGATCCGGGTTATAAGCAATTGTGGGGAATAGAGCTTTCGCATAATAATTTAGGTGATGCTAATCATGCCTGGAGACTGGTTTGTGAATTCGGTGAGCCGACTGTTGCAATTATTAAACATGGGAATCCAAGCGGAATTGCGTCAAGGAGTAATTTGGAAGAGGCATTTTGGCTGGCGTATCAAGCCGACTCTATAAGCGCTTTCGGTGGAATAATTGCTGCGAATCGGCCGCCAACAATGGAAATGATTGAGAAAATGCGCGGGATTTTTTTTGAACTTTTGATTGCTCCCGGATTTTCAGAAGAAGTTATTGAAAGACTTAAAAAAAGAAGCAGTAGGATGAGAATAATTAGTGCGAGTATGCCTCCGAAGCAACTGGAGTTTACCAGGGTTTTTAACGGATATTTGGTACAGACTCCGGATGTGATCCGTGAGTCAAAGGCAAAATGGCAAGTTGTCAGTGGGCCGGTACCATCAAAGAGGGCTTTTGATGATTTAGAATTTGCCTGGAAAGTTGTCAAACATGTTAGGTCGAATGCGATAGTGGTGGTTCGGGACAAGGTGATGGTCGGGATGGGTACGGGTCAACCCAATCGGGTCAATGCGGTGAAACTGGCATTTAACCAGGCGAAGGCAAAAGCGCGAGGCGCAGTTTTGGCCTCTGACGCCTTTTTTCCATTTGCCGATAATGTGGAAGTGGCGGCAGGCGCCGGGATCTCAGTTATTATCCAGCCGGGTGGGTCAATCCATGATAAGGAAATTATTGAAGCTGCCAAAAAACACAATATGACCATGATTTTTACGGGAGTGAGGCATTTTAAACATTAGAAAGAAAAACAATTGACATTTAACATTTGACAATTGACGAATATAATTATTCTTCAATAACTATGAATAAAATTCCAGTTAATAACATCTTCGCGGCAGTGTTTGATAAATCAATACTTGATCCACTTTTGGATGCTTTAAGGGTTCAACCCTCCAGAGGGTTGAACCCTCAAAACCTGGTAAAGTTTTGGGGGACCGATGGGACAGTGAAGTATTTGATTTCGAGAGGATTCAGTGCCAGATCAGTGGTTCACGGATTTGATTTTGACGGTAGAGTTAAAAGTTTAGATCGGGCTATTTTTACTAGGATTTTGGCCGATAGGACAAACAAGAAACACTTAGACGAGCTTAAAAAATTAGCAAAGATCACCCCTGGGGTGGGCTACAATCAAAAACACCTCCGAGGTGGCCGAATGGACTCCTCGGAGGTGGATAATTTTGAACCCTTTGATTTGGTTATCGTCGATCTCTATGCTCCCCATAAAAATAATTTCCCTGAAAGCATGGATATTGGAGGACAAGCCTTAATTCGCGCAGCAGTTAAAAATTTCCGAAATGTGGCTGTGGCTTTTGATAAAAAAAGCATTAATGATGTTGTATCCCAGATCGAAAAGAACGATGGATCGACAAGTTTGAAATTCCGCAAAAAACAAGCTGAAAATGCATTGAAATTTATTGCTGATCGGGGAGTTATTGAATCTAAATTTGAATTGTAACAATTAACTATTAACGATTGACTATAAACGATCAAACAATGAATAAAGAGCTCGCTTATTGGGTGGCGACGAGCGCGATACCAGGAGTCGGGAGCGCGACCTTCAATTATCTTTTAAGACACTTTAAAACTCTTAAGAAATTTTGGGAAGCTCCGCGCGAGAAAATTGATAAGTTAAAGGTAGATGCAAAGACAAAAGAGGCAATCTTGGAGTTTCGGCAAAGAGTAGATCCGAAGGTTTATCTCGATACGGTTTATGAGAGGCAGATAAAAGTAGTTTCGCTTTTGGATCGTACTTATCCGGCAAATTTAAGATCAATATCCGACGCTCCCGCGGTCCTTTATTATAAAGGAAGCTTACTTTCGCAGGACGATTTGGCAATTGCGGTAGTTGGATCCAGAAATGCCACTATTTACGGCAGACAGGTAACTGAGAAGTTGGTTAGCAGTTTAGTTATGAGCGGTTTAGTGATTGTGAGTGGGCTGGCAAGAGGAATTGACAGTATCGCGCATTGGGCAGCGCTTGAGGCGGGCGGAAGGACGATTGCGGTTTTGGGAAACGGTGTTGATATGATTTATCCACCAGAGAATAAACAGCTTGCAGATAAGATTGTGCAAAATGGGGCGATCGTTTCCGAATTTCCATTAGGATTTCCATCGGTTCCTGCAAATTTCCCGGCAAGAAATAGAATAATTAGCGGATTGTCTTTAGCTGTTTTAGTTTGTGAGGCGGCGATTGATTCAGGATCTTTAATTACGGCAGGACAAGCAGCCGAGCAAGGCAGGGAGGTATTTGCGGCGCCCGGACCAATTACCAGCAAAATGAGTGAGGGCACTAACAGTTTGATTAAAGAAGGGGTCCATCCGGTAACTGAGGCGAGCGACATTTTGCAAGTTTTGGATATTGCGAGAAAGAAATTACAAATAGAGTCGAAGGTCAGTCAGCCGGTTGGCAAACCAAGCGACAAAACTGAAGCCGCGATATTGGCACTTTTAGACGGCGGCACAAAACATGTCGATTTGATTGTTAGGGAAAGTGGCATGAAAACTGAGCAGGTTTCTGCAGCACTTTCGATGATGGAGTTGAAGGGTTTGGTTAAAAACTACGGCTTGGGGATTTGGGGTGTTTAGCCAACTATGTTTATTCCCAGTTTGTATCCCTAATAAAATGTAGCGGAATATAGCGGATTCTATACCATTTTTGTCCGATCGGTTAAATTTGGTGTAGAATCAACTGTGTGTTTTCTAGGTAAAGTTGATTTGGCGGGGACTTAGGGTGTTTAAATTTTTGATTATTAGTATTACTTGCGCTAAGTCAGTGATTAAAAAATCGGGTTTTGCCATTTTGAGGCGCGAGGTAGAATTGTAGCCATCGGTAATTGCTATGGTAATTGCACCGAGTGCTTTGCCGATTTCTATTTCTTCAGTAGTATCACCAATAACTAGCACTTGATCAAATTGGAGCTGTTGCGACTTGATGTAGTATTTCAGCTTTTCCTCTTTTGTTTTTCCTTTAAATGAAGTATCTAATTCGGTGTTGGCTAAAACACTAGAAAAATACTTAGAAATCTTAAGTCTTTCAAGTTGTTTGGTTATACCATATAAAGTGTGATTACTGAAAATGATTGACTCGACTTTATTTTCGACTTCAAGAATACCGAGGCCTATCAGGCCTCGGATGAATTGAAGAGAAAACATACTTTTGAGCCTGAAAGGCGAATACCGAGGGCTTTTAGCCCTCGGAAGTTTATTTTTGCTCCATTTAATAATTGATCTTTGTTTAATCCCATGCTTGCATAAAATTTAACGACCGGTACTTCAAATTTCTGCCGGAAAATTTTGAGAGTGATTGGTTTTATCCCCAAGCTTTGCAGGACATGATTGTCTGCTTCGAAGCAAGCAATTGCGTCAGCAAACAGCGTGCCGTTCCAATCAAAGACTACGAGTTTTATCATTTTTTATTTTGGCGGTATTTTTGGTAAGCAAGAATAAACCAGCAGCCGGAAGCTAGAACCGTCGAAAATGTGCTTATCCATAACTCCAAAGTAAGGAAGGTTACGGCAAACACAGCGAGTACTGTTCCTGTAATTACACTAGTTGAAAGTTGTGGTTTATCTTTTCTCCTGATTCTTGGAATTAAGGCAAATATAAAGATCCAATTACCAATAGAAAAAACCCAATCTTGCCATTGCATAATTATTTGCCTTTTTTAACTTTCATCTCAGTTTGTTTATCGATAAGTTTTTTTAGGTCCTGTAATACTTTATCAAATTTTACTTCTTCTTTACCATGGACCAAATTATAACCGTATTCTTCTTTGACCCAAGTTTTAAGGTCCGCAAGATTATGCTGGTCGATTGTTTCCAGTTTATCCAGGGCTTTTGCGAATTTAGCTTCGGCAGTTTTTTTATCTTCGTATTCCCGCCAAAGGTTAAAGATTTTTGTTTTTTGTTTTGGCGGCAGGGTTTTCAATAATTTGTTCAGTCCCTTTTTCTCAAGCGCAAATTTATTCTTAAGCCTGCCTTTCCATGCATGATGATCTCCAGCGAAAATTTCCGGAAGATCATGGACGATAATCATTGCCAAAACTTTTTCTAAATTAATTTTAATTTTTAAATAATCTTTTAAAAGAATTGCCATTAAGGCTATTCGCCAGGAATGTTCGGCGACACTTTCCTGTCGACCAGAGGATAGCCAACTATGGCGAAGTAAAGTTTTTAATTTTTCGCTCTTTTGGACAAAATCTAGTAACTTTTTAAGATTAAGATTTGTTGGAGAATTAGTCATAAATATTTTAGTGGCGATTGCTATTCAGAATTATCCAGAGCTCTGGTAAAGTCATATAAGTTGGTTCGGTATTTTTTAAGATAATCAGACAATAGCCTTAATATTTGAAGAGCATCACCAAATGTTAGATATTCTAAGTTTTTAGGCGAAATTTGCCTTTGGGGATTTTTTTCCTGAAGGCTATCTTTAATTTTATTCCAAAGATCAGTAGCAACCTGGATGATGCGCCAGTAGATGTCGATATTGTTTTTTTGGAGCTTTTGAGAGCTATAAGTTTCGTAATGTGAAATTATCCCGGTTTTAACTAGTTGAATTGTCGCTTTAATTATTCCATCTAAATATTCACTTGTAACTCGTTTTAACTGTTCTTGTTCTTTAGTCAATTGAATAGGCTTTCCTGGCAAATAATTTCTCTGTTTTCTTTCTGGCGGTGGTTCCAAAAGTGGTTGGGCAAGCGGGTGGTTTAGTCCAAGGTTTTGGATAGTTGTATCCCATATATCGCTGACATTTTTTTGTCTAGCAACGGGTTGTCTAGCAGTAGCAGTTTCAGAGTAAGCAAGCAGCGCCAAAACCTGTGGTTCGGAATACAAATGCACCGGAAGCTTTCCTCTTCTTTTGCCTCTGACAATTTTGTCGTTTAGCATAGAGTTAACTGGTATAGGGGGTTTTTGTTTTCCGCTTGATATAACCGATCAAATAGATCAACAAGCTGAGATTTCGTTATCGGCCAATTAAGAGTCATTTGATCAACCTGCTTCTTTTTTGAAATAAGAGTCTGGCGTAGTTGTGGATCCACAATTTTGTCCAGTCTCAAGGCGTCATCAGGTTGTTGATCCAGTGGTGGGATTTTATCAGGTTGAGTTGGTGACTCCACACGTGCCATGGTGAGAAGATTATATAGCAGGTTGGTTGAAATGGTAAATAATTTCCCCTACTAAATTTAGAAAGGTAACTACTCAGTCTCTTTGACAAACTTTTATTGTTCGAGCGTAAGCGAGAACTTCTCACTTCGCCTTTCAGGCTCGTTCGAAGAATATTGTGTCAAGAAAAGTGAGTAGTTACTTAGAAAGTCAGGGCTTGACAAGGCCATTACAATTATTTGAAAGTTAATAAGAACTACAGAAGTTTCAAAAGTATCAAAGGTGCCAAAGGTTTCAAATGTAAAATACAGTAAGGGTTATCAAGGACTTATTGTTTGGCAAAGGGCAAAAGAGTTGGTTGTGTTAGTATATAAAATCACGGAGAAATTTCCGAAAAGTGAGGAATTTGGATTAAAATCTCAAATGAGGAGAGCAGCAGTATCTGTTTTATCCCAGATCGCAGAAGGTTATTCGAGACGATCGATAAAAGATAAAAAACATTTTATCGAAATATCCATAGGTTCTTTATTTGAAGTTGAATCAGATACGGAAGTTTCAAAGGACTTAGGTTTTATCTCAGAGAACGATTATGAAATTCTTGTAAAGAAAAAAGGCGAAGTTGGTTATCTGATGGACAGATACTACAAGAGTTTTTGACTTTTTAGACTTTTGAAACATTTGAAACATTCGAGACTTTTAAAACCTTTATTGTGAAGAATCTCGTAATTGTAGAATCACCCACAAAGGCTCGTACACTAGCCCAATTCTTGGGGTCTGAATATCAAATTACCGCATCGATGGGGCATGTGCGGGATTTGCCGCGGGGAGAATTTGGCGTGGATGTTGAGCGCGGCTTTGAACCTATATACGTAATTCCTAAGGAGAAAATAAAAAGCATTAATATCTTAGCGAAGGAAGCAGCGCAAGCAGAGCAAGTTTGGCTGGCGACAGATCCTGACCGCGAAGGAGAAGCGATCGCTTGGAATTTGCTCCAGATAATTAAGGAAAAAGGGAAAATTAAGAAACCTAATTATGAAAGAGTAGTATTTCATGAGATAACCCGCGATGCGGTCATGGAAGCATTCGGACATCCGAGGAAAATTGATGATGATTTGGTAGAGGCTCAGCAAGCAAGGAGGGTTTTGGATCGAATCGTAGGTTATAAACTTTCACCGCTTTTGTGGAAAAAAGTTAAAAGCGGCTTGTCTGCTGGAAGAGTTCAGTCTGTGGCGTTGAGGTTAGTGGTAGATAGGGAAAGAGAAATCGAGGCTTTTGTGCCAGAGGAGTATTGGATGATTAGTGCTGATTTGGAAAGTCAGGATTCTTCCACCTCCGAGGTGAAAGCTCCTGACACCTCGGAGGTGGTTAAGGTTTTCGTAGCAACGCTTATCCAAATTAATGGCAAGAAGGCGGAGGTTAAAAATAAAGATCAAGCCGACAAGATTGTTGCGGATCTTGAGAAATCTGCCTATCGAGTTTTGGATGTAAAAACTAAAGACGCGAAAAAATATCCGAGTCCGCCTTTTACGACATCAACTTTGCAGCAGGTTGCGGCAAGCAAACTTGGTTATGCGCCAAAAAGGACAATGCGCTTGGCGCAGGACTTGTATGAGAATGGACTGATTACTTATATGAGAACTGATTCGGTGAATTTATCACCTCAAGCTGTTGAGTCAGCAAGAAAATTTATTTTGGAAAAATTTGGGAAAAATTATCTACCTGCGAGCCCAAGAGCATATAAGGCGAAGTCAAGGTTGGCTCAGGAGGCACATGAGGCGATAAGGCCGACAAATGTACAACTGACAACTGACAACTTACAACTGACAAATGAACATAAAAAATTATATAAGTTGATTTGGAGAAGAATGGTAGCGTGTCAGATGGCGGAGGCAGTAGTTTGCGAGACGCAGGTTGATGTAAACGCGAAAAAAGACACCTCCGAGGTGAAAATTCCTCACACCTCGGAGGTGAAGGAAGCAGAAAGTGGTGATTATACCCTTCGAGCCAGTGGGCAGGAGATTAAGTTTGATGGTTGGTACAGAGCTTATGAGAAGCCGCCGATTAAAGAGCAAGTTTTGCCGATGCTTTCAAAAGATGAGGCACTTGATCTTAAGAAAGTAAATTCCGAGCAGAAATTTACCGAACCGCCGCCAAGATATACCGAGGCAACGCTGATTCGCGATCTTGAGAAAAATGATATTGGCAGGCCTTCAACGTACGCACCTACAATTTCAACACTTTACGATAGAGCTTATATCGAGAGGATGGAAGGGAGGAAAATAGCGCCAACGCCAATTGGTAAAACAACTGTGGATTTTCTGGTTAAGTACTTTGGCGAAATTGTAGATTTAACCTTTACGGCAGATATGGAAGACGATTTGGACGAAATTGCGCAAGGAAAGGAAGAGTCAGAAGTTACTATTAAGAAATTCTGGGATCCTTTTAATAAACAGGTTACGAAAGTTACCGAAGAAGCAGAAAAAATGAAAGTGCAGCCGGAGGAGACAGACGAGAAATGCGATAAGTGTGGTAGACCGATGGTAATAAGATACGGTAGGTTCGGAAAGTTTTTGGCTTGTTCAGGATTTCCCGAATGTAAAAATACTAAAACTTTGGCAGCACCTACCGGGTTGACTTGTCCGATGTGTGGTGGCAATATTGTTATGAAAAAAACAAGAAGAGGGAAGACGTTTTGGGGATGCGAGAATTGGCCAAAGTGTAAGTATGCAAGTTGGAATAAACCTGTAACCGCTGAAAGCACTGAAAATAAAACTGAGAACACTGTAGGTAAAAAAGCTGCAACAACTGTTAACACTGAAGAAAAAACTGAAGACACTGAAGTTTGATTGATATTATCTGCCCAGGTCCACATAGTCATTCTGACTTGACAAGTGAAGTATTCTTTAACTAGTCATCCTGAATTTATTTCAGGATCTATTAAGATTCCGAAACCCATTCGGGTCGATAAAATCAGACAAGTTCGGAATGACAGGAAGACAGCAATGCCGAAAAAAATTCAAGATAAAAACCTGGAAAAAGTAATGGTTGTTGCGCGCGAGGATTTGTTTGCCGACGAGATTTGGAACGGATTAAAAACGGAGAATGTTAACAAGTATATCAATTTGATTTCTTCTAAAAATAAATTTTTGCCCAGGGGAGAAGTCGAAAGGGATCCGACTTGGAAACAAATAATTCCTTATTTAGTGTTTGAGAATAATGGGAAGATTTTTATGATGCGCAGACGTGCCGACCACTCAGATTTGAGGCTTGCAAACTTGTATTCGATTGGAATCGGAGGACATATCAATAAGAAGGACGTAGTAAAAGTATCAAAGGTTTCAAAAGTATCAAATGGAGAAGCGATAATTGAGTGGGCGAAGAGAGAATTTGAGGAGGAGATAGATTATAAAGGAAATTACAAAACAAAATTTCTAGGTCTTTTGAATCATGACGCGAACGATATCGGGCTAGTACACATTGGAATTGTGATACACGTTTTCGGGGAAAGTGACAATATTGTTGTGCGAGATGAACATAAATCAGGCGAACTGGTAACGCTTTCTGATGCTGCGAAGTACTACAAACAAATGGAGACCTGGAGTCAGATTGTTTTAGATTTCTTGACAATCTCTAGGCTACACCCCCGGGGTGTGCCTGGAGGTAACTTAGTTCACCCCGGGGGTGAAACAGGCAATTTTACCGGCATCTTACCAGACTGGCTAATCGAAAAATATATCAGGGAAGGAATAATTAAAATTTCGCCATTGCCTAAGAATTGGACTAGCGCGATAGACCAAGTTTCGATGGATTTTCATCTGGGAGGCAATATTAAACTCTTTCGTGGGGGGACTTACAGGTTTGTTGATACCAGACGTGGTTTGCCGGAGGATGCGATGGAAGAGGTTAATCTTTCCGACGGGGATCCGTTTATTCTGGAGCCGGGTGCTTTTGCCATTGCCACGACAGGCGAGGTCTTGAGGTTGCCAGCGGACATTTTGGGTCGGCTTGAGGGTAAAAGTTCATTGGCAAGACTTGGGATTTTGGTGCATTCGACAGCTGCCAGATTTGATCCGGGCTGGAATGGAGCGCCAGTTTTAGAACTGGGGAATCTTGGGCCTAAGCCGGCAATTCTGTACTGCGGCATGCCCATTTGCGCCTTTACTTTTGAAAAAATCGCCGCGCCGGTGCGGATGCCTTATGAGGGAAGCAGAAGTGATCGATATTCTGGATCTCGTGACGCTGTTGTATCAAAAATAGAAAAGAGTATTAAAAAATAATTTAAACTCGAATATATGATGTTCAAATCATATTTTTGATAAATCAAAAAGCGAAATTCAACGATGTATAGAAATTAGTTACTGGAAATTCGAAAAGAGTAATGGAAAATAGAGAGTGGAAATTAGAGAATTTTTTTTCATTTTCCAATTTCAAATTTCAATTACAAATTTCAATTTTCTAGTAACCAATTTCTAAACCCTAATTGTTTAGGATTTCGAATTTTGACTATGACGATGAAAAGAAAACTTATCGTATTTGAACCCTTCGACTTCTCTCAGGGCTCAAATAATAATGATTAAAGGTAAGTTAATTGTATTTGAGGGCGCGGATGGGTCGGGGAAAACGACGCAGGCAAAATTGCTTCTAAAATTCTTGCAAAAGGGGAAAATCGATTCAAAATATATTTCCTTCCCAAGGTATAAAGATTCGCGTTGGGGGCAAATGGTTGGGCGCTATTTGGCTGGTGATTTTGGCAAAGTTGGTGACGTGGATCCCTATTTGGCATCGCTTTCCTATGCTGGGGATCGAGCCAGTGCAGCATCGATGATCAAAAAGTGGCTGGCCGCAGGGAAAATGGTTATTGTCAATCGCTACATTGGATCTAATATGGCCCACATGGCGGCTAAGATTAAGGATGAAGGATCAAGGATAAAGTATATTAAGTGGCTGGAGAAGTTGGAGTATGAAGAAAACGGGATTCCGGGAGAGGATTTGGTGATTTTTTTACATGTGCCGGTTGATATTTCCCGCAAGTTGATAAAGGATCGGAAGTTGGATATCCATGAGGAAGATTTAGAGTATTTGGCAAAAGTGGTGAAGGTTTATGATTTTATTTGCGGCCTGAAAAAATATTGGCAGAAAGTAGAATGCACCAAAGGCGGAAAGATTTTGCCGGCAGAGGGAATTCACCAAAAAGTTTTGGAAGTGTTGAAGAATAAAAATATTCTTCGAACGAAGTGAGAAGTCTGCAATTAGTTCTCGCTGATGCTCGAACAATAATATATATGACTGATCAGCTTAAATCATCAGAAAAATTTACGAAAGAAGAAGCGTGGTTTATTGAGCCGTTTTTTACTAACCTTGACAAAAATGTTTTTGCGGCCAAATATTTACCGAGTGAAGTTTTAGGCGCTTTGGCTTCTCGTTATAGCAGATCTTCAAAAGGCGTACGTCGACTTTTTTTCGATGAATATATCAAACCAATTTTAGAACCAAATCTAGAGGGTGCTGACAAAAGATCAACTCGCGAGGCAGAGATTGCCAAGAAAGAGTTGATTTCATTTGTTGAATATTTACATCAGCACGGAGGCTGGGAGAGAGTTGTAAATTCGAAAAGAGCAAGAGATTTTTTTGCCAAATGGTTGGCGGCATACGGAGATGATTCTATCGCCCAGATGGCCGGGGCGCACATTTTTTTTGAAAATATCTCCAATGTCGCCACGAAAGTTCTGGAAGATTTCAGGATTGGTTTTGCTCCGCTTGAAAAATCGACGAGATATGTGCTGTTTGACCAGAAAGTTGGCGGCAGGTGGCTATACTTTCTAGAACCTGATCTTGTCAAATCGAAATACGGTAAAGCGTACACAAGAACACTTAATATGCTTTTTAAACGCTATGCCAGCTCAATCGAACCGCTTTCAAAATACCTTAGAGAAAAATTTCCTCAGGATAAAGATCAGAGCGATCGGGCATACAAAGAAACAATCAAGGCAAAGGCTTGTGATGTCCTACGGTCTTATTTACCGGCAGCGACTTTAACCAATGTGGGATTTTTTGGAGTCGGCCAATCACTGGAATATGTTTTGACCAAATGTTTTGCCAGTCCTTTGTTTGAAATTAGGCAGCTAGCAAAGCAAGCACAAGAAGAGTTGAGTAAAGTCATTCCATCGCTTGTTGATCGGGCATCTTCGCCTCGCGGAAAGATCTATCAACGTTATGTGAGAAATACTGAGAATGCGCTGGAAAAAATGGTAAGGACCATAGGGTTGAACCCTACGGAGGGTTCAACCCTTACCGAGCTTGCAGGGCCCAGTGTTGATCTTGTGGAGTGGGACGAAGATGCTGAGAATAAAATCGTCGCCAGCATTTTATATAAATATGCGAAACTTTCGTATCGAAGTATCAAGTATCAGGTTTCAAGTATGAGCGCTGATCAAAAAGCGGAAGTTATTAAAAAGGCAGTCAACCTGCGGCAAGTCAGACAGCACAGACTGATTCGAGCATTTGAAAATACTTATTACAAATTTGATATTGTGGCAAATCTTGGGGCATATAGAGATTTGCATCGACATCGGATGCTGACTCAAGAGAGGCAAAGATTCACGACGGAGTTGGGATATGATGTTCCGCAAGATTTAACAGCTGCGAAAATGGAAAAAAGATATGTTGATGCGGCGGACAAGGTCGATAAATTTTATAAAAAAATATCAAAAGATTTTGTCGAGCAAGCGCAATATGTGGTGATGATGGGCAACAGAATCCGTTGGTACCAATGGGAAAATTTAAGGGAGCTTGCATGGGAGTCGGAGCTTAGGACCGGGCCGCAGGGACATCCGGACTACAGGAAGATTGAGCATTTAAAAGTTGAAGCGGTGCGATCGGTGCATCCGACGCTGGTCACGGCTTTGAAGTTTGTTGATTGGAAAGAATATGATTTGGCAAGGAGAGAAAGTGAGAAAAGGATTGATAGGAAATTGGGTCTTTCTCAAAGTGGACATTAGGGTTGAACCCTGTGGAGGGTTCAACCCTGAGCACTGAGCAAAATTTGACAAATTAATCTCGATTTGTTTAGAATTACACTAAATAATATGGCGGAATTTGCTCCGGCCGTATTTTTTTAAGGAGGATATGTAGATGTCAGAAAGATATATTGAGGGTTTAGGAATAGTTAATATGCCTTCTGATGAGGAAATTAGGAGAATTCTGGTGGAGAAGTGGGGGATTAATTCACTTCGAAGGGCCGAACGTTCGTCCATAAATCCTGTTTCTCAGACAAACCCTAGGATGGCAGATCAGGGTCCTATGAGGAGTACTTTTTGGACAAGTTGGGCTGATATTCCTAGGTCTAGGCCACAGTGATTTTTTGTACAGAGTTGATAACAAAAGTATGGCTAACGGCCATATTTTTTAGGAGAAAAATGGCAGAAAATGAGCGAGTGCATCCATTAGATTTTAAGGGTCTTGACAGTGAAGCTGCCGCGTTGGCAAGCGAATTTATGGGGCCGAATTCCAAAACGACTGATGGAGAACCTATGCAAGCTGTTGTCAGAATGCCAGAGGAGACGATTCGAGTCCATCCGACAACCGGTAAGAGATACGTTGCTCGAAGTGCAACTTATGACCCGAGATTGGCGGTTGCAGATATAGTGGGGACTCCAGCCAGACCGGTTCCCTATACAGGCTCAAGACCTCCCTCCAAACTAAATCCAAGGCCTCGATAGCTTAATTGATTTGTTCTCAAAAACTATAGTATACTTCTCATAATTACACACGCTCGAGGCAAACTCCTTCGCTCTGAACCTTGCGGTTCGAGTGAATCTTGAGCGGAGGGCCGATCGCTTGGTCGGATAAAAGGAGTCTTTATGCAAGTTCCGTCAATGCAAGAATTATTGGAGGCTGGTGTCCATTTTGGACATCAAGTCCGTCGTTGGAATCCTAAAATGCAGCCGTTTATTTTCGGTGCAAGAGGCGGGGTTCATATCGTCGATTTGGCAAAAACGGTCGAAAAACTTGAAGAGGCGTGCGAATTTGTCAGAAAAATTGGTGAATCCGGCGGAATAATTATTTTTTTGGGTTCCAAAAAACAGGCGAGGAGTATTATTCTTGAGGAAGCGAAAAAATGCGGTGCAAAATACTTAACAGAAAGATGGATTGGTGGACTTTTGACTAACTGGGAACAGACCAGTAAAAACATCAAAAAACTTAATGATTTAAAGGCAAAAAAAGAAGCAGGGGAATTTAAAGAAAGGACTAAGAAAGAAAACTTGCTTATTGATCGCGAAATTGCCAAACTGGAGAGACTTTATGGAGGAGTAGCCGATTTAACAAAACTGCCGGAAGCGATGTTTGTGGTGGATGTTAAGAAAGAAGAAAATGCCTGTCGCGAAGCTGTTAAAAAAGAAATTCCGGTTGTGGCGATTTCCGATACTAATGCGAATTTGGACTTTGTGAATTATCCAGTTCCCGGTAATGATGACGCAACACGTGCAATCCAGATAATTACGACTGCAATTGCCGATGCGTATTTGGAGGGGCGAAAGAAATTTGAGAAAAAGTCGGCGAAGGAGAAACTTGCAACCATTGAGGAACCAAAGTAATTCACGAGTTTCGCACATGATGTCATCCTGGAGCGAAGTGAAACGAAGCGATAGGATCTACTTTAAGAATTAAGATTCTATCGTGGTTGTTGCCACTCCAGAATGACAGATGAAAGTAGTTTAGTGCGAAACTCGTGTAATTGTTGAATTGTTAGATTGTTAAATTGTTAGGCTCTAGACTAGGAAACAGTTTTTCTACTAGACTCCTTTAGTAATACTACAAGCTCTTTGAACAATTGGTCTTTTGTCTTTGCGTAACGCCATTCGCTTTCTTTTAGATGGTATTCAAAGTTTACTTTAACACCGTTA
>JACPEV010000014.1 GCA_016183325.1 Candidatus Curtissbacteria bacterium | reverse complement strand
ATTTCGTATGATGGGGAAACGAGTTGGTATTTGCGGCCGTTGAGTTTGACTTTGCCGGAAAGGGAAATTTGAGTGCCGGGTGTAATATTTTTGGTTAAATAAGGCTGGTTGAACCAGATGACTTCGATTGTGCCTGATTGATCAGCAACGGTGGCGCGAGTTAAGAATTTGCCATATCTGGTTCTGATGTTTTTGATTTGCAAAATATTGCCGATTAAGCTGATTTTATCTTGTGGCGCTATATCTCTTACTTCCCCTATTTCCCTAACTTGCGAAAAATCATCATAGCGAAAGGGGAAATGATAAATAAGATCTTCAAGTGTCTCGATTTCCAGCCTTTTTAACTTGTAGGAATAATACTTCCCTATTCCCGGAAGTTGTTCAATCGGTTTTTTTGGGTCCATGGTAATGTAAAGAGTACCACGAGTAGCAAGAGTATCAAAAGTATCATGGGCTAATTAAAGTGAAAAGTGTAAAGTTTTGAAAAATGTGATTTGAGGTGGTTAGGCGCGCAAGTCTGATATAAAGTTTAAAACTTGACTAAAATATTCGTTGAAAAGTTGTTCAGTATTAACTTCCAAAAGATCTACCCCTTGTATAATTTGATAGCGATTTTTGACCTCATAGTGGGCAGCGAGTAATTCCTCTTTGGAAAGAGTGCCATCTGCGCTCTTTTTTTGGGCTCTTTTTTTAATTTCTTCATCTGAGCAGGTAAGAAAAATTACTTTGAGCGGAGCAGAGTATCTTTGAGAAAGATTCTTAATCATATCGTGATAAATCTGGCGAGAGAAAGTCCCTGTTAGGATTACCGGTTTTTCTTGTAATAGCAGATCTCGAGCTTTTTCGTAATTCCTTTGGTGCGCAACTCGCATGGCGAAAGCTTCTTGAAGAGCAGGTAGAATTTTCCCTCTCATTTCTTCTGGAAATACTTCCCACCTGGCTTCATCTGATTCGAGAAGAGTTAGATTAGATCTATTTTCGAGTTCTTTGCCAAGGGTGGTTTTGCCAACTAATGGAAGTCCGGCCAAAGCAAGCACAAATTTTCGATAATAAAAGAGCCCTTCTCTTTCGACGGAATGATTTGCAGTTTCTTTGGCCACCTATCAGGTGGGATTATATCACGATGTTAATTATTAGAAGCTGCCGTAGAAGAGGTAGAGGGCGAATTGGCCGAGGATGAAGCTGAGGCCGACGATGATAAGAACTACTTTCCAGAGGTGTTTGAGGTATGAGGGTTTGAAGAATTTCATAAATAAATTGTTGAATTGTTCTATTGCTGGATTGTTAACAATTTAGAAATGTTACGATTACACACCTGGTGTGTTTTACGATTACACATTGGGACTGGTTGTTTTTTTAGCCAATTTCATTCTACTTTAACTTTTACTATTTTTGTTTTGCCTATTTTTACGATTTGGCCGTCTTCAAGCAAAGTGTTTCTGTCGTGAACTGGGACATTATTTATATCTACTGACCCTGCGCTGATCATATTTTTGGCTATTGTGGCGCTAGAAACAAAAGATCGTTGGACAAGAAAATCACCAATGGAAGTATTGGCAGCTGTTGTGACTAAAGGAAGATTTGAAGGAGTTTCTCCTTGTTGGAAAACTCTTTCAAAATTTTCTTGCGCGGATTTGGCAGCCGATTCACCATGGTACTGCCGTGTGATTTCGAAGGCTAGGCGTTTTTTGGCATCAAGGGGTTTTAGGGAAGTAGGCTCTTTCGGATCAAGATCGGTCAGATTTTGCCAGTAAGATGCTATTTGGTTGTCTGCAAGAGACATGATTTTGCCGTACATGTCGGTTGCTGAGTCGTCAAGCCAGATGCAGTTGCCGGAGGATTTGCTCATCGGTTTGCCATTGGTACCGTTGATAAGCGGAGTGGTCAAAACGAACTTTTCGCGATTATTCATTTTCTTTTGAAGTTCGCGGCCAACAAGCATGTTGAAGGTCTGGTCGGTGCCGCCGATTTCTAGGTCGACATCCATGACGACAGAATCATAGCCTTGAAAGAGAGGGTAAAGCAGTTCGTGGGTCCAGATAGTGTTTGCCCTATCGGTTCTTGTTTGGAACATTTCTCTTTTAAATAATTGAGTCGCGCTTATATTTGAGGCAATATTTAAGATATCCGCATAGCCAAGTTTCGAAAGCCAATCACCGTTGTATTTGATTTGGATTTTGTCAAAATTGAGGATTTTTGATGCTTGATCCTTCCAGGTGGCGATATTCTGGTCGATTTCTTCTTGGGTGATTTTTTTGCGGGCTTCGGCTCTTTGGGATGGATCGCCTGCAAGAACGGTGCCGGTACCGATAAGAAGAATGGCTTCGTGACCAAGATCGGCAAATTCTTGAAGTTTTCGAAGTCCGATGGTATGGCCGAGATGAAGTTTTGAGCCTGTGGGGTCAACGCCCACGTAGACCCGGATTTTTTTGGATTCCATGAGTTTTGCCAACCCGGTTTTATCCGGCAAAATTTCTGAAACAGATTTGGTTAAAACTTTGTTGATGTCGTCCATATCTTAAGAATAATACACAGATAGTCATTTTATATCAATTAAAGAATCCACTTTTAAAATTTTAAAAACATCACGCTTTGCGATATATCACAGAATGTGATGATTTTTGAGGTCCGACTTTATTCAACTTAGCCTGTGCGTGGATATTAAAGAGTATCTTAAAGTTTTAATTAGTGAAAACTTTAAGATATATCAGCAGGTCGCACTTCGACCCATTCGATTAACACTCAGGGTCGTACTGAGTGAAATCGAAGTACGACTTCGCTCCGTGCGCTCCTCTGATATATCTTTCGATTTCACATGTGTGAAATCTTAAGATATAATAGTCGAAACGTTTTAGCCCGGATTCGGGAAAGGTTTTTTATGAAGTTTAGAATCGGCTCTTCCAGGAAGTTTACCTCAAGACTTGCAAAACTTTCAAGGACAAGTCCAAATCACCCATTTTTGCAAAGGTCCGCCTTTAACAGTCGGCGTTTTTGGATTCGTTTTTTTGGTCTTTTTACAACGTTAGTATTCTTTTCACTGATTGGTCTTATTATTTTGACAATTTTCGCCTTTATTGTTTTTGCGCGTGATTTACCCTCACCGTATAGATTGACAACGCGAGATTCTTCCCTTTCGACACAAATTTATGATCGGGAGGGAAAACTCCTTTATGATATTTACGGTGAAAAAAACAGGGCGCTTGTTAAGTGGGACCGGCTACCGGATTATGTTAAGCAAGCCACGATAGCAATTGAGGATAAAGATTTTTATAAACATCAAGGATTTTCCATACGCGGAATTGCCAGATCCGTTTTTAACATTATTATTTTTCGCAAATTGCAGGGCGGTTCGACGATCACTCAACAAGTGGTTAAAAATACACTTTTAACGCCTGAGAGAACTCCGACTAGAAAGATCAAAGAATTTATTTTGTCACTCCAGGTTGAGCGCAAATACACAAAAGATGAAATTTTGCAGATTTATCTAAATGAAGTTCCATACGGAGGAACGGCCTGGGGAATTGAAGCTGCCGCCCAGACATATTTTGGCAAAGATGCAAAGGATTTGACGCAAGCTGAAGCGGTGATTCTGGCGGGATTTCCACAATTGCCTTCGTACTACTCACCTTATGGAACAAATCCCAAAGCTTATCTTGCGCGAGCGGAAGATGTTGCCCGAAGACTGCGTGAGGACGGATATATTAAATCAGATGAGGACTTGGCAAAACTTAAAAAGGAAATTTCCGAAGTTAAATTTTTACAGGATGATAAGGGCATTAATGCTCCCCATTTTGTCTTTTATGTGAAGGACTTGCTGATTGCCAGATACGGAGAGAAGTTTGTGGAACAAGGGGGGCTTAAAGTGACGACGTCACTAGATCTTAAGCTTCAGGAAGAAGTCCAGTCTATAGTTGCGGAAGAGATAGAGAAGCTCGAAGGTTTAAATGTAGGTAATGGGGCAGCTGTAGTTTTAAATCCTAAAAACGGTGAGATTTTAGCCATGGTCGGCTCAAAAGATTACTTTGCCAAGGATTATGATGGTCAGGTTAATGTAGCGCTTTCGCTGCGTCAGCCGGGCTCGGCTCTGAAGCCTTTTACTTACGCTACTGCTTTTAAATCGGGTTACACCCCTGCAACAATCCTGATGGATGTTTCAACAGAATTTCCGGGTGGTGTCGGCCAGCCAATTTATAAGCCGGTGAATTACGATGGAAAGTTTCGCGGCCCGCAACAAATAAGATTTGCACTCGGTAATTCTTTAAACATTCCGGCCGTTAAAACGCTGGCTCTTGTTGGTATTAAAAATATGCTCAGAACGGCATATGATGCCGGTGTTAAAACTTTGGAACCAACCAGCGAAAATCTTTCAAGGTTTGGACTGGCAATAACCTTAGGAGGTGGTGAAGTGCGGCTTTTGGAATTGACTAGCGGATATGCGACTTTGGCAGATCGTGGCAGATTTCATGAGCCGGTGGCTATTTTAAAAGTAGTGGATCGGTCTGGAAAAACTTTGGAAGAGGTGAAGGCGGCTTCTGGCAAGCAAGTTATTAATGAGGATATTGCTTTTTTAATTTCCCATATTCTTTCGGACAATAATGCCAGATCTGCCGTGTTTGGTCCCTCATCACTGCTGGTTATCCCCGGACAAACTGTGGCAGCAAAAACGGGTACAACAGATGACAAACGCGATAACTGGGCGTTTGGTTACAACGAGTTGGCGACCGTTGGTGTATGGGTTGGCAATAATGACAACAAACCAATGAATCCGAAGATTGCTTCTGGGGTTACCGGGGCAACGCCAATTTGGCATCGGGCGATGGTAGCGGCTCTTTTCGGTAAAGACTCGGTAGGTTTTACCAAGCCTGATAATGTGGTAGCTTTGGAGATTGATGCGTTTGGGGGTGGTCTTCCCTGCCGGGATTTTCCAAAGCGAAGCGAATACTTTATTCGCGGAACGGAACCGACGCGTGATTGTCTGGTTGAGAAAATTTTAGATGGAAAAGAATATTATGTTTTTGTTGAATTTGATCCTGTTTCGGCGGACGGGAAAAATCGCTGGCAGGAAGGTATTGACAAGTGGGCGGAGACTCAAGGGGATCCGAAGTATAAGCCGCCAAAAGAGCTTTTGAGCGATCCTTCACAGAATCCGGATGAGGTTAGAGTGCATATTAAAAAACCAGGCGACCACGAGCGAGTAGAATTGTCTTTTGAGACGGAAGCGGAGATTGAGACCGGGCGCAAAGTAACTAAAGTGGAGTTTTATATTGATGATACTATCAAAGATACAGAGACTGGTGACGGACCGTATAAGTTTACTTTTAATTTTGCAGAGGCAAATAAAGGAAAACATAAGGTGAAGGTTAAGGCTTATAACGAGGCTGGGAAAGATGCTGAGAAGGAAATCATGATTTCAGTTGGTGAAGACTGGAAGGATTGATTTATTGGATTGGAATTAAAGTTTTAATTTCCTCCGAAGAGATAATTCCAGATTGATTGCCAAAAACCTTGTTTGGTGCTTGCGCCCTGGACTGGAGAGGGATATTCGTAGGAAGGGGTGCTGTAGGAAGGAGTGTCATAGGAGGGTGAGCCGTAGGATGGGGTTCCATATGAGGGTGTATTGTATGACGGTGTGCCGTAGCTCGGTGTTCCGTAAGATGGCGTCGGGTAGGAAGGGGTGCCATAAGAGGGAGTCCCGTAAGATGGACTTGGGTAAGAATAGCCGCCTGGTGTGTAATAGGAGGGTGAAGGATAGCCATAACCTCCCGGTGTGTAATAGCTTGGACTCGGGTAGGTATAACCGCCGGGAGTGTAATAAGATGGTGAGGGATACGAATAACTAGGTGAGCCATACGGAGTGTAATAAGGCGGTGAAGTATAATTTGGGTCCGATGGCGTGTAGTAAGACGGTGAGGAGTAGCTTGGTGAATAATAGGTCGGAGTTGAATATGTTGGTGTCCCGTATGTTCCTCCTGTCGGAGTCGGGTAATAATAACCGGTTTGAGGAGTAGTGTAGCTTGGGGTTGAATATGGCGTGTAATAAGGCGGGGATGTATAAGTGCTGCCAGGGGGCGGTGTGTAATATTGCGGTGTGGAGTATGGAGTGTAATAAATAGGTGTGTTATATGGTGGTGGTGTGTAATAGGTGTTTATTGGTGTTACATACTGGACAGGAGTTGGATAGGTTGGCGATGTATAAGTACTTCCTGGCGGTGGTGTGAAGTATTGAGGCGTTGTGTATGGAGGCGGTGTTGTATAGGTCGGCGGTGTCGGATAAGTGCCAGGAGTGTAATATGTTGGCGTTATGTAAGGCGGAGGCGGAGTGTAGTACTGTGGCGTTGTATAGTCTGAGCCGGGCGGAGGCGTGTAGTAGGTCGGAGTTGAGTAAACCGGCGGAGTGAAGTAGACGGGTGTGGTGTAGTTTCCACCATCGTAAGGCGTGTAGTATTGGGGCGTTGTGTATGGAGGAGGCGTATTGTACGACGGTGTTGTATAAGTGCTGCCCGGGGGAGGGGTGTAATAGTAAGGAGTGGTGTATGTTGGCGGCGTGTAATAGTAAGGAGTGGTGTAATTGGTGATGCCAGGCGGAGTGTAATATCTTGGTGTGGCGTAAGAAGGCGTCGGGTACTGGCCTGTTGGTGTGTAATAGTTGCTTCCGGGAGTGTAATAAGTCGGAGTTAGATAATTGCTTCCTGATGGTGGTGTGTAGTATGAGGGGGTCGAGTATTGGCCGGGGGTGTAGTATTGAGGAGTTGTGTAAGTGCTGCCCGGCGGAGGCGTGTAATAAACCGGCGTAGTGTAGAAGTTAGTCGTTGGAGGAGTTATATAAGGTATATTTGATGGCGGGGTGTAATAAGTATTTGGAACGTATACATCCGGTGGTCTTGGTGAGTTTGTGCTGAACCCCGGACATGAGTCAGGATTTGTTTTGCAATAATCGTAACACTCGCCAGGTGATGTGCAGTTTCCCATTTGGGCAATTGGTTGGTGTTTAACCTCAGTTCCTGGAGTGTAATAGAGATAAGGTTCATAGTCATCCTGAGGTTTGGGTGAGCTGGCATCAAAGCCGGGACAGCCAGCGGGATTATTTTTGCAGTAGTCGTAGCACTCAGAGGGAGTTTTGCAGTTTCCCATCTCTGGTCTTTGTGCAAAGTGCGCGCTTGGAAAGTTTGGATTTATGCCTATGGGGGTTTGATCTTGACAGGTGTTCCCATCCCAATATTTACTTTCGGAAACGCATTTGCCTGCATCTTGAGTTTTGTCAACCGGTGTACAAATACCGCCAGGTCCGAAATATTGACCTTCCGGACAGCTTACCGGTACATATGATCCGTTCGCTCCGGGGGCGTAGCTTCTGCAGTCAGCGGGATTTTGTTCACAATAGGTACGACATGATTCTGGATTGCTGCAGCCGCCCGGTCCTGAGAAAGTCGATCCTTGAGGAGCAAAATTGGAGCATTCAGAGAAGTTATTCGGGTCAGAACAGTAAGCTTTGCAAGTTTGGGCAGTTTGACAGCCACCCGGCCCTTCTTTTTCAGTTCCGCCAAGAAGCCCTACCTGATTTGCAAAATCAGTACATTTTTGAGCATTGTTGGGGTCGTCACAGATGGTAGCGCAGGAGTCAAGAGAATCGCAGCCCAAGACATTTTTGGCTACTTCTATATATTCCGGTTTATCCGGCTGGTCAACGTAGCCACCAGGGATGTCTCTTCTTTTGGCGAAAGAATCACATTTTTCGTGGTTAGCCTGGTCACTGCAGAGGTCAAAACATGAATTGTATGAGTTGCAGCCAAGTTCGCTTTGCGCATCTTGCCAGAAAGTGTCGGTTGCATATTGTGTTTCGTCGTCGCGGTAGAATCCAGTTTCTTTTGCATAAGAAGCGCAGGAGTTATAGTTTATTGGATCCTGGCAATAATTCGTGCAACTTTCCAGATCACTGCAGCCGCCAAGTTCGTCAATAGGAAATGTGAAGCCGCTAGTTGGTGATGGTTGTGGCGAGGGAGTGGCGTCTTGGGCGAAGAGAGTTGAAACAGCTGCAAAAAAGAAAAAGGTTGGGATTAAGATGCCCAGTAATAAATGCCAGATTTTAGTCGATTTTGTAATCATATGCCTGCAAAAGGATTTTTGTATTTATCGAACGGGTTGACGTATTGAGACTGTTTATGGAAGGGGTTTTGATATTGGGTTTTTAACTCAACCGTTGGTTCTTTTTTAATATTGAGAAAAGATGGAAGTTTAACAAGGCCCTTCGTGACCAGTAAATATATCGCCACTCCCCAAGCGGCGATTACAAAGACAACAACCAGAATTAGATGAGCAGTAAAGCCTTTTTTAAAGACCACTAATTTATTATTGATATACTTGGATGAGTTTTGTCAAGTGGGGAATTGACCCATCGTGATAATGTAAACTGATTGTAGTCAACTACCAAAGCGGGCGCGGGACTGATCGCGTTGCTGATTGAAAGTTGACAGGCATTCTTGTTTGGCAAGGCGGCTAACATAGTTGCAGAGGTTTTGGGCAATGGAAGCTGATTTGCCTTCAAAAAGCAGTTCTTTTAACTCTCCTATCAGACATTCATTGGAATAATTTCCATTTGGTAAAATTTTGCATAAATTTAATAGTTTTATCTGGTCTTCCTGTGCCCACATGACGTTGGCAAGACCAATACTTTCAAAACAAGTTGCCTGATGTTCCTTTTCAATTTTAAGGCACATGTTGCCTACTTCTTGCGTGTCCCTTTTGAAAAATGTAAGCCATGATGTTACCTGATTTCGCCAGCATTGTCCTTTGTAGATACCGCCAATCTGATTACAGGGTTCGAAAAGAGTTTCGTTTGTGATCACAACTCTGTCTTTGGCATTTTGCATTGAGCCGGTAACCCTTTCCATAAAAACACCGTCCCAGCAGTAAATGCGGTTCTTCTCTTGCATGATGTCACAGTCTTCTAAGGCTTCTGTTAATTTGTAAGCGCGATTGGCCAGAACTCCGTGACCAATTCCATGAAGGCAGGATGGAGCGTGGACCGATCCCAATGCGCTACAGTTTTTTTCGATCTCCAGTATTGCGCCGATACCTTTTTTTACCAGAAATGTCTCAATAAAACCGTGATAGCAGCCATAATTGTAAGCCGTGTCGCAAATTCCTAGGCCTTGTGGTCCATTTTGTTCATAGGCGGTAATTCCAATGACGTGCGCGAAATCGTGCGCAAAAGGGTTGTTATCGGGAAAATTTTCTTTTAGGAGCTGGTAGGCTTTTTGCGGGCCGTTCTGTTTGGCGAATTGGGCGTAAGATGTGAAACTTTTGTCACTAAAAATTGAGCTTGGCGCCTGATTTTTATTTTCTGGTGGCCTGTTTAGAAATGTTAAGACCAAAATCACTGCAAGAGTTAATAGCAGAAACGCTGGCCATTTTTTTAGATACTTCTTTGGCATTTTCCGGAAAATTCTGGTTGGAGCAGATTGCATAGACTTCTTTTTGTAACTGTATCAAAATTTCCAGAGGTTATCATTGGGATGATGCGGTTTGTGCAAGCTGGCTGGCCTTGGTTTGGAAATTGGTTGCAGACTCTAATTCCGGTTTGGGGATCTCCTACAGAAAAATAGGAAACAGCGTTGACTATAACACATTCCTGATACCATTGGCTTGGGAGAGCCTCGCAAAGACTATAGGCTTTTTCTACATGACCTTCAGTTAAGGGATGGATTTGCCGAGCAAGATTATCCATGCACCAGGCGCGGTTTTGATGGTTTTTAATGGCATTACAAACTTCGCCGGTTTTTTTGAGATCACCTTTGTTCATTTGGTAAATTCTTGCTGCCTGATTTAACCAACAGCCTTTTTGATATTTTTGGCCGAAGTAATCGCAAGGAAAATAGGGGTCATCACCTATCCAGTCACGTTTAATCTCCTGGCCAGTTCCCCAGTCATGGACTCCGAAAAGATTCTCCATAAAAACCCCATTGTGGCACGAAGTAAGAGTGTCGGGAATTAATTGATTCTTTTCAAAAAGATCATCGCATGTTTTAAGGGCTTCTGGCATGTGGTAGTTCCAAATGGCCATTATGGAATGGCCGGCTGCGTGCATGCACTGAAAATATCTTGAAGATAAGCTTTTACACCGGTCGGTCATTTCTTTTATAACGGGAAATCCTTGGTCGGTTGCGGCTTCGATGATTGCCCCATGGTAGCAAGCATAAAGATAATAATCTTTGCAGTGTAGGATGGCATCTTTGCCATAGATTTTATAGGCGTAAAATCCGATCTGATGAACTGCCAAATGCCCTTCACCCGTGTATGGGAGGCCCGATTTTTGAACTATTTCCAAAGCCTGTTCTACTCCAACTCTTTCCGCCAGCTTTCTGGTACCTTTGAGTCTTGTTTCCTGATTTGAAGATAGAATTTCTGTCAGTTCTTTTACATCTTGTGTTTGTTGGGACTTTACCTGTGGTGTTGCACTTTTCGGTTTTAGTGTCGTAAGCGCAGAAATAGCGATAACAGTTAACAGGAGAAAAAAAAGGAATATTATTTTTTTCATGTTGGGCTTGTGCGACTTTCTAGGCAAGTTTCTTTATAGACTTTTGCACCGCTGCAAATTTTTTCGAGTTCATCATTGCTTTTTCCCCAAGTTCGCGAGTATTCACCTATTTTAGCAAAACACGGACTTTTGAGGTTTTCGGCAGCAAGGCTGCAAAACTGCATGATTTTTTCAGTTTCTCCTCCATATCTGGCAAACAGTGAGGAGACGGCACTACCAACGCAGAGGACTTGAGTGTCATCTTTGCCTAGCGAGCAGATTTTTGCTGCTTTTTCAATCCCTTGCTCGTTGCTGACTGAAGCGAGACTGGCTCCGATGCCTAAAATGCAATGTATCCGATGTTGTTTGTTTAGCATTTGACAATCGGCAAAGACACTTGGATAGTTGCGCCTTGAGATCATAATAAGGTAGTTGGCTTGGTAAAAGTAGCACTGGTTTAAATAATGTTCTTGAAGGACAGTGCAGGGGAAAAATTTATCGTCAGGTTTAGTCCATGCGGATTTATGATCAGAGTTTGTTGATGAAGTGGAGTTTTCCATGAAAGCACCCCCGTAGCATTTTTCCCTGTCTTCTATAGTTTCCATTTTGTCGCAATAATTGAGTGATTGTGGTAAGTCGGAGTTTGTTATAAACATGAAGGCATGACCAAATCCGTGGAGACATTCCGTGTAAACTTGACCAGGGTTTTTATTGGTAAGTTTTTTTGAGTCTGAACAGATTGTTTTTATTTCTCCTCCAGTGAGCGACTGGGGAGAACTTTTTTGCTGATCAAGATAAGACTCAATTGTTCCGTGGTAAGTGCCCCCATGACAGGTAAAGTCGATTTGAGAGTAAACGTCGGGGATACTCTGCAGTTTTTGATAAAGGGCACGTCCTAAAAAGTGGGTAAAGGCATGGCAGCTGAAATAGGTGTCGTAATCGTAAATTGAAGATAGAATTTCAGGTACAGGATATTTTGCTAAGAGATTTTGGGTAATGGCATTTTCAGCGCAAACGGATTCTTTTTCTTGGCAATTTTGATAAATGTCTGTAGCGATTTTGCGAATAGTGGGGTTGACAAGATTTGAGTTTGCGTCTTTAGCATGCGTAGATTTTTGACTATTAATGTCTACGATAGTAATCGAGAGCGCAAGTAGAGATACAACTGTAACCAGAAAAAGAAAATACTTCACAATACTTTTACTTTAACAACTAGTGGCTGGCTTAACAAATTTATGGATTTGAATTATTTGCGAATTTGGGCTTTGAAGGTTTTTTCAAGAGCGGTAATAATTTTGTGACGTTGTTGGTAAACTTCGTTTTGAGTGGGTGTTGAATCTGGTTTTTGAAACACAAGGCGAAGTGTGACCGATTTTTTATTGGGGCCGATTTTTTCATCTTCAAAAATATCGATGAGAGTAATTTTTTTGAGGATAGTACCAGCTGTTTCTTTAGTAAGAGTAACGATATCTCCAATTGCGGTTTTTTGATCGAAGATAGCGGAAATATCCTCAATAACTGGGGGATATTTGGAAATGGGTTTGTAGGATAGCGGAAGTCTTTGAATTTGGTAAATGGTTGATAGATTAAGTTCGGCAGCGGCTATTTGAGTTTCTATTTCAAAATAGTCTGTGATTTTCTGGTTAAGGATTCCAAGTGTACCAACAGTTTGGTCTCCTATTGCAATTCTTGCGGATTGATTATTTTCAAAGAGAGGATTTTCTGGTTTTTGTACAAACTTTACTTCTCTTTTTAAGATCTCAAATAAGCTTTCGACTATGCTTTTAATTTTGTAAAAGTCTGAATCCTGTAGACAAATTGCCAGTTTTATGTCTTGGATGGGCAGATTGGATCCTTGCGATTGCGACGGCGATGAGGCGATATAGGTTTTGGCGATTTCGAAAAGCTTTAAATCACTGGCGATGTTTTGATTCTGCGAGATGATGGCGGCTTGTGAAACTAAAAGAGTTGGTCGCATGAATTGCCATTGGTCTGTCAGAGGGTTTTGTAATTCGACTGCATCTTCTTTTGAAATTTGAGTGAGATTGAGGAAATCCTTGGAAATTATGGAATATGAGATGACTTCGGTGAGGCCAAGATACTTGAGAGCTTTTTTGAGTTCGATTACTTCGATCAACTCGCTGTCTTTTTGACTGGGGATTTGGCCGGTGGGCAAAGTTGATGGAAGTTTATGATAACCATAGATTCGGGCTATTTCTTCGATCAGGTCTTCTTCCGCTTCTACATCGGTAAAACGCCAAGATGGAGGGATGGCCGAAATTACCTGAGCTGACAAGCTGGTTTTAAATCCTAAGAGATTTAAGATTTTTTGGGTGGTTTCTGAGGGTAAATTGATGCCCAGATAATCTTCAAGACGTTTGAAATTGAGGTTAATTTGTCGCGGTTTGGGTTTATTTTTATAAATATCGATTAACTCTGAGGCGATTTTGGCGCCTGATGTTTCCTTGGCCAGATAGGCTGCTCTTTTTAAAGCTGGCATAATTCCTTCTAAGTCGAGGCCTTTTTCAAAACGCGCCGCGGCTTCGGTTCTGAAAGCGAGTGCTTGGGTAGTCTTTCTGATTCTTTTTGGGTCGTATGCCTGAACGAAGATGACGACTCTTTTGGTACGAGAGGAAATTTGGGAATTGGCAGCGCCCATAATGCCGCAGAGATCGATAAGTCTTTGTGCATCTTCAATTACGATGGTACCTGTCGGCAGTTTTCTAGTTTGGCCATCGATAGTTTGTATTTTTTCTCCAATTTGGGATTCGCGCAGGATCATTTTGGCACCTTTAATTTTGTCAAAATCAAATGTATGCATTGGTTGACCCAACTCAAGCATTACGTAATTTGAAATGTCGACAATGTTATTGATGGCTCGAACCCCTGATGCTTTGAGCCGGTTTTTAATGTAAGCAGGTGACGGCTTGATTTTGACATTGTCGATGATGATGGCGCTGAAGCGAGGGCAAAGAGACTGATTTTTGATGAGAACTTCAAGCGGAAGCTTTTTTGCGGTATCGGGTTCCAAATTAAGGTTCAGGCCCGGTGGCTTCTCGAGTTCAGATTTTTGATTTTCTGACTTTAGAATTGCATTTGCTTCGCGGGCTAAGCCGAAAACTGAAAAAGCGTCGGGTCTGTTGCTAGTGACCTCTACATCGAAAATATAATCGTCGCCATATTTTTCGATTCTCTCGACTGAAGGGCCTGATAAAGTCAGGTAGTTTGCGACGGTTTTTGTGTTGAGTTCGGTTTTTAGGTATTCACGCAGCCAAGAAACTGGTACACGGATGTTCATAAAAGTAAATTTCTAATTTCTAATTTCTAATTAACCTAAATAATTACAAAATTAATTAATTTCTAATCATTTTACTTTCTTATAGATGCTGTTAAAAATTAGGTTTAACTCCTTTGCCTCTTGCCACAGTGGTCTTGCATCCTCTTTTAATTGTGGAACTGCAACAACAATCATTCTGATAAAGTGTTTTGCTTCTCGCGTTTCTTTTTTGCAGATACCGATTTTGTGTCTAAAATCACTTTTACTTTCAGCATCATCGGCTTCGCAATAATTTGCCCCTGCGCTTGTGCCACACTTTACAAGTTGAATGATTAACGGGTCTGTAATTGGTGAACGTGGAACTTTTTTACAAAACTTAATTATATCTTCACCAAATTTTGCCGTTCTTTCTTCGAAGTCATATTTTTTCTTAATTTGATCATTTTTGTCTTTCGTCATTATTTAGAAATTAGGTCAATTAGGTTAATTAGGTTAATTTAAAACTGTTCCAAAAATCTTATGTCGTTTTGATACAGTAATCGAATATCTGGCAGATCTGTCTTCATAGCAATGGTTCGCTCTATTCCCCACCCAAATGCAAAGCCCATGAATTCTTTCGGATCGATATGGCCATTTTTCAAAACTTTGGGATGGACCATGCCGGCGCCGCCAAGTTCAAGCCAGCCTGATTTGCAAATTCGACAGCCGCGTCCTAAACAAACACCACAGGTGACGTCGACTTCAAAGGAAGGTTCGGTAAAACGGAAGTGGTGCGGTCTTAGGCGCGTTACTCTTTGTGGGCCAAAAAAGCGGGTTGTGAAATAGTCGAATGTTCCTTTAAGATCGCTTATTGAAACTTTTTTATCGATTAATAATCCTTCGAATTGATGAAACATCGGGGTGTGGGAAACGTCGATTTGGCGACGGTAGCATCTGGCGATGTTTAACATTCTGATGGGCGGCCCGCCTTGCCCGCCGCGAGGCGAGGCAGGTGTTTTGACTCTTTCCATTTCTCGAACTTGACCGTTTGAAGTGTGAGGAGTTAGGACCTGCTGGCCGTATTTTGGATCGGGCGGGGTCTTGACGAAGAAAGTTTCCCAATCATCTCTGGCGGGATGATTTTTGGGCATGTTTAACGATTCAAAGGCATACCAGTCCCAATCGACTTCGGGGTAGCTTTGAAGAGAAAAACCGAGTTTTGAGAAGATTGCGACAATTTCTTCTATGGCTTGGGAAACAAGATGGAAGTGGCCGATTGGTTGTTTTTGGCCAGGGCGAGTAATATCGATTATAGCTTTTGGTTTTTGGATTTTTAGAGAGTTGCGCTTTTTTTCAAAAAGACTTTCTATTTCTTTTTTGGTGATATTTATGAGCTGGCCGTGTTTGGGCCTTTTTCTTTTAGGGAGATTGGCAATGTTTTTGGTGAGATTGGTTAGTAGACTGTCTTTGCCAAAAATTTCAATGTAAACTTTTTCGAGATCTTTAAGATTTCTGGTTGATTTAATTTTTGTTTCCGATTGCCTTTTGGTATTTTTAATCAAATGTTCCATGGAAAGAATTTTAGCATAGTCCACTAAAAAACCTCTCGAACTTAAAAAAATGCTTTAAGAACGAGAGGCGAAGTAATATATAGCAAGTGGAAAAATAATTGTCAAGCGCGGATGACCTGAAAGTAGTGATTTTGGTTTCTGAAAACTGGCGGAAGCAGAACTTGGAGCTTTTCGTCATTAGATTTATGGACAACCGTTTTGGGGAATTTGAGGCCGCGCCTGATGATATTAATTTCAAGTTCTTTTAGGGAAAAATGTTTTTTGAAATAATTAATAGTTTTTTCTGTATCAAAAATTTTGCACGAATAAACATCGGCAGTCAAAAAGTTTTTTTCAGAGAAAGTGTGTATTGAAATATGCGATTCAGCAATCATGACAATTCCAGAGACTCCGCAGTCTTCAGGGATCATTCCGGAATACCAAATAACTTGAGGTTTTGTGATTCTTTGCATGTTCAACAGATCAGGGAGTTGGTGAAGTGCTTTTGTGACGAGATTTTTGTCGGCTAAGGTATTTTTTGGGCCGCCATAACCATCAAGAGTTAGATGTAGGCCAAAACCTACTTGATTTTGGTCGGGCATTTTTGGTTCAAAAAGTTAGTATTAATTCATGATTAAATTTTTTTTACAATTTGTCAATACCTTAGGCGATTTTTAGCTTCATTTTGCCCATGTTTTTTTCGCGAAAATTTTCCAAATTTTGCACAAAATTCTTGGAAAAAATTTAACAAAATTTTAAAAATTATTAATTAAAAATGAAGAGGAAACTTTCCAAGATTTTAAACAACTTTTTTGACTAAGTTTTCAAAAGCTTGGGGGTCTTCGATGGCAATTTGGGAAAGAATTTTTCTGTCTAAGTTAATTTTTTTAGATTTTAATTTTCCGATAAATTGACTGTACGAAATGTTATGCTGCGATAGCGCGCCGTTTATTCTTGTAATCCAGAGAGAGCGCATTTGGCGTTTTTTTTCTTTGCGGCCGCGATAAGCGTCCGCACCGGCGTGAATTATCGCTTGTCGGGCTTCTTTGACCAGTTTTGATCTGCCACCACGATAGCCGCGGGCTAGCTCAAGTAGCCTTTTGTGACGTTTGTGTGAGGTGACACCTCGTTTGATCCTCATGTATAAAAATTTCTAATTTCTAATTATTCTAATTTCTAAATAATTTCACAATTAATAAATTTCTAAATTTAAACATTAATTAGGTCAATTAGAAATTAGACCAATTAGTAATTTAATTATAAGGCATTAATCTTTCAATTCTTCTCTTTTCATCTTTGGCAACGAAAGCGACAGTTTTGTATCTTGTTTTGGCACTTTTGGTTTTAGCCGCTTTAAGATGACCGGCCATTTGTCGGCGCCTTAAGATTTTACCTCCCGAGGTAATCTTAAATCTTTTTACGGCTGCTTTTTTGGTTTTTTGTTTCATATGAATATGTCAATGTGTCAAAGTATCAATGTGTCGAGGCGTCAATGTTTTGATTTTCCACTTTGATACCTTGACTCTTTGATACCTTGACGCATTTAATGACTGCCACGAATCTTCGACCTTCAAATCTTCCTGTTTTTTCAACCTGGGCGTCTGGTAAATATGTCATAATTTTTTGCAAAAGTTTTGGCCCAAATTCTTGATGGGCCATTTGTCTGCCAGTAAAAATTATCGATATTTTGACTAAATTGCCTTCAGCAAAAAACCTTTTAACTTTTTCGATGGCTGTCAGGAGATCATGCTCCCCTATAAAAGGCGAAAAACGAACTTCTTTTAGTTCCGTTTGTTTGGTATGGCGCCTTGCTTCTTTTTCTTTTTTCTCCTCCAGATACTTGAATTTCTTAAAGCCTATTATCTTTACAACTGGAGGTTTGGCATCCGGTGCTATTTCTACCAGGTCCAGTTGGGCGCCTTTTGCTTTCTGGAGAGCTTCAGAAAGCGTCAGAATACCTATCTGTTTGCCATCTTCACCGATTACCCTGACTTCTTTTGCAGCAATCTGGTGGTTAATTTTAAAAAACTTCTTGACCTTTGACCTCCTGCCAAATACTAGAAATTGGTAACTAGAGACTGGAAACTGGTAATAGAAATTGGAAAATGGAAAAGAGAAAATATAAATTTTCTGATTTCTACTTTCTACTATCCATTACTACTTTCAAATTTCTAGTAACTAATTTCTGGTTTTTGTAGGCAAATAGTAGCATGTTTTAGGATTTGGTTGCAATCTCCTTAATAATTTTGTCCGTAATATCTTTTAAGGTCATATTTTTGAGATCCTGACCGCTTCGTGTTCTTACAGCAACGTTTTGATTTTTTTCTTCCTTTTCGCCGACGACTAAAATGTAGGGAATTTTTTGCAGAGTAGCGTCTCTGATTTTGGCTTGAAGCGTTTCGCTTCTTTGGTCGAGATCTGTTCTGATTCCAGCTTCTGAGAGAGAGTTTTTGACTTTGCCTGCGTAGTCTAAAAATTTGTCAGAAATTGGCAGAACGATTGTTTGGATTGGTGAAAGCCAGAGAGGAAATGCCCCTTGGAAATGTTCGGTAAGAATGCCTATAAATCTTTCAAGTGAGCCAGTTAAGCCTCGATGAATCATGACAGGACGTTTTTTGTTTCCGTCTTTGTCAATGTAGGCAATGTCCATTTTTTGAGGTATTTGGAAGTCGAGTTGAATGGTTGCGAGTTGCCAATCGCGGTCTTGCGAGTCATTAATGTGAATATCAATTTTTGGACCGTAGAAAGCACCGTCTTTCGGTTTAAGATCAAACTGCACATTGGCGTTTTTGAGTGCTTTTTCAAGATCTTCTTCCGCTTCTTTCCAGGTCTGGGCATCGCCTAAAGCCTTGTCGGGTTTGGTGGCCAGATAAAATTTAGGGTTAAAACCAAGAGATTTGTAAACTTTGATAAGAAGTTTGAGAAGCTGACTAATCTCCTGTTGTATTTGGTCGGGTCTTACGAATATATGAGCGTCGTCTATCGTGAATTGGCGGACACGTAAAAGGCCGCCCAATACTCCTGAAAGCTCCCTTCTGTGAAGGATTCCAAACTCACTTAGTCTGATTGGAAGTTCCTGGTAGCTTCTCGTTTTAGACTTGAATACGAGTGCGGCTTCTGGACAATTCATAGGTTTAAGAGAATAGTTTGCAACGGGAAAAATTGTTGGAGTTCCATCAATTTTGTAAACTTTTACTTTTCCTTCTTTCTCAGCTTGCTCAAAGTTTCTGTGAAATAGTTCTTCATCATCCTCTTCATAAATTGCAAGGTTAAACATATTGTGTTCTCAGAAATGTTCCCAATGACCCGATTGTTTGAATAGCTGATTTTTAACCATGACAGGAGTAGAGATCTCTTGATATCCTTCAGATTCGATTTTTGAGCGAATAAAGTCAGCAAGGGTTTTGTATATTATCCAGCCCTTGGGTAACCAGAACACAGCTCCTGGAGCAAATTCATGAAAGAAAAACAATTCAAGTTCGCGGCCGATTTCGCGGTGGTCTTTCATTCGATTGGTTGAATTGGGAGTTGTAAGCGGGATGTGGCGTCTTGCATAATTTGGGCGATAAAACCACCGATTATTGGAATCAGGTCGATCTGGGAAATAAGATAGCCGACGAAAACTGCGATTAATGCCAGTCCGATTAAAGAACCAAAGCTCCAGGCGAAGCCTCCAAGGAAATTGTCAAAAAATATGGCACCTTTTCCCTTGTAAGGTTTGAGGTAACTGTTGGCGCCAGTTGCTTTAATTGGTTCCGGTGCAGGCTGCGGGGCTTGTTGATTTGGATCCATAACTTCCTAAATTGTACGGTAAAATGTGCTTTGAAGCAAGGGAAGGCGGGTTCATGTAATTTCTATGTAATTATGGGTTTATCACATTTTCTGACATGTCAGAAAATGTGATGGCATTGAATGGATCTTGGGTTTATTGTAGAATGAAAAAACTAGATTTGGGCTCATAGCTCAGTTTCCACCAGAGGCGGATTAGCCTTTGGCTAAGGTTAGATGTTTTTTGTCTATATTTTAAAGAGTAAAAAGAACGGCAAGAGTTATGTTGGGTCAACAGGTAAGTTACCAGAAAGAAGATTAATCGAGCACAATTTGGGTTCCAATATTTGGACTCGACGAAATGGACCTTTTGAGTTGAAATATTACGAAAGCTTTTTATGCAGAGAAGATGCGTTAAACCGAGAGAAATTTTTTAAGATGGGCGTTGGGAAGAAAATCAAAAAGATTATTTTGGACAATTTGTAGGGGGCGGACGCGTAGCTCAGCTGGTTAGAGCGTTACCTCGACATGGTAAAGGTCACAGGTTCGATCCCTGTCGCGTCCACATTATGGAGTAGAGGTTTTGTCCAGAGGACAATCATCCTCTGGATGACGAATCCTCTTGAGCCCACTAATTAGTTTATGGGAGTATATTTGTTGTTCCTCTTGAGAGATATCTAATATTGGCCATTTCTTGAAAATTTTCCCACGATCTTTTAATTAGATCCTGAATTCGTGGATCAGAAGAAACTCTGTCGATAGCCTCTAAATCATTGTTGTTTAACATCCACTTGTCTTGTTGGATATTTTTTACCATTTGCGCCATGTGTGGGAACCTAACAATTATTTCCACAATTTGACCGGGAGATAAACGGTAGTTGGTGGAAAGTGTCTCAATTACTTCAGGATTTGGATGATTTAGAAAAACTTCGATTGTCTTTCCATTGAGTCCGTTGCTGGCACGTTCTTCTAAATACGTCTTAATGTAGTCTTTACTTAGCCAAAAAGGATTAGTTTTTCCTAAGAAATAAGTCGCTAGATAACCAATTGGCCAGTTTAAAAAGTGTCTGGGCAAATTTTTTGCAGAAGTTTCAAACCAGTAAAGCGTTATTCTATCTTCAGCAGATAGTGGTTGGCCATTAAATTTTGCAATGTCTGATTTGCTTAGTCTTGTTTCCTTTTCGTACATTTTGGGATTCGATTGAGCTATGAGCCCTTGGACAGGATTTTACCATTAGTGATTGACATTGACAATTTTTGCCATCGTAAGTAGTAACTGTCCACGTTCCTGATAATTTATTCCCTGAGTGAGCGTAGCGAATCGAAGGGAATGTCTTCGACTACGCTCAGACAGTAATCAAAATATCATAAAGGTGGACAGTTTCCATCGACAATTTTCCATTTAATCAATTCCTGTTTGGATTTACTTATTCCGCAAGATTTGGTGTTTCTGAATGCCATGGGTTAGTAAATGCAGGGTCGGATTTTACAGTTTCAACGATTTTGTTAACATATGCCCATCTTTCTTGCCACACTGCGTCTTTGGCTTGGTGTTTCACTTTCTGATGTGAACTGAGATCGTTTATTAACTCGGGATCTGTTTCGCCAAATCTCATGAGTATGATTGCCATTTGGTTATCTGCTAATGGATGAAGCTTGTAAGTATTGACTACCACTTGTTTGTTGGGGTGAATAACGGCGGCTGTCAATTGTTCTTCTTTTGGTCTCGGAGTATTCAGAAAAAATTCAACAACTTTGTGGGGATATAGCCAGGCGGGATTAGGGCGCCTCAGAATAAACTCAAGCAAGCGGCTTTTTACCCAGTGATGAAAATCTTGAGGGAGGCTTAGGGAGTATTTTTCAAACCATTCTTGTAGAAGATGTTGATAGGTTTTTTCTTGAGTTGGTGATGATTCAGGGGTAGCCATTTTTTGGTTTTAACAGAAAATTATACAATAAAGTCGTTACTTTTGAAGACAGTGAATTTTAGAAATCTTGGTTGAGGCAATTAGCCTTGAAGTTGCAGTGTGCCTTGTTCGTGGACTTTCATTTGTTTGCCGGAGACCCAGGCGAGCATGCCGGTGGTACGCTTGGCATTGGATCTTTGGGAAACCAGCTCTTTGGCACTTTTAGCGTCTTCTGCTTTAATTCTTAAGAATTTGACGATTTGGGTAAAAAGCTTGATTTCAAGAATTCCAACTTTTTGGGTAGTTGGCTGTAAGTGGGCTTTAGTTTCCACACCAGCTGTTTTGGCGAGTTTGGTTACTTCGCCTTGAAGCTCGATCAATTCACTTTTGAGTTGTTGTTGATTTTGGGATACTTTGGTTTCAAATGTGCGATATTCGCCTTGAATGGCAATAGTGATCTGTTTTGCCGATTCTGCCGATTTTTGATTATCTTGAATTTCAAGCTCTTCGAGTTTTTCTTTCTCACGAGCTCTCTTTAATTCTTCTTGCGCCAGAGTTTGAGGTCTTCTGCCGATGCCACCCGCTCCCCAAAAACTTCCACCAATTTGTTCCATGACATCTTGTCCGATGGGTTTGATAACCTGAGAGTTAATTGTTTCGAAAGGGTCGAGTGCAAGTCTAGCTGCCGATTTAGCTGCCTGGGATGGTTTCATATAAGCATATTTTACTACGGATTGAAGCGAATTGCAAGATTGACTATAGGCCTTGATATTTTGGCCTGAAAGTTATCAAGCTTTTCCAACATATCGCTATACTCTTGAACTTTTTGATCGATACTATCTTTTGTGTCGTCGGTTTTTTTCTGGACCTCAGTTTTTTTCTCTGGGGGAGGTAATGGTGGTAACTGTTCGCCCTGATTTCTTAGAGAAAGTATGACAAAAGCAAGATAGAGCACAAATATGGTTCCGAAAAGAAGACCAATGGTTGTTATTTTGGGGCGATAGTTTAGAATGAAGTTTCTGGCCTTGCCCAATGCTTCCCGGGGTGAAATTCTTACCGATTTTTTCGGCATTGATTTTCCTTCCTGATTGAAATTTTCCTCGCTTATTATTTCCTGTTCCATCAGTCTTTCGTTTTCCATCATAAGATTGTGATTACCTCGCCGAATAAAGCTTTTGATTTAAGAAGATGGTTTTTTGTTTCCTTGGTGAGGAGAGTTATATTGTCGAGTTCTCCTAGGCTTGCAGTTTCCTCGCCGATTTGGCTTAATTTTTTTTGTGCTTCGGCAAGCGAATTTTCGGCCTTTACTTTAACGTTTTTGACTTCAGATGCCCAGTTGGAAAGAAACGTTGAGCTTTCGCCACTTTGGAGTTTTTCCAAGACCATTTTTTCTAGGACTTCAGACAATTCTATGAAACGATCGTAGGCTGATGTGACCTGGGCAACTTCGTACACAGCCAGTGTTTTGTTAACTTTTGACTCCAGAATTTGCTTGATGTGTTGATCCATTTCTGTGGCAAGTGCTGGTAGTTCTTCCAAGGTTTGAGTAGCAATGATCTTTTTTTGGTAATCTTGGAGATAAATAATTTCCGAATCGATAATTTTTACAACCTTATCTTTTTCTGCCTCCATTGCCCCGAAGCTAAAGGTATTGCCGTGTTCCTTGACTAAAAGAAGGTAAGCAATATAGAGATTTTCAATTTGGTTCAGGTAGCTTTTGGTTTTTTCGAAAGCGTCATTTTTGGCGACTGTGGTTTTGAATGTTTCGTAGGTGGATTTGGCAACTTGATATTTTTCTTCGGCGTCCCTGTATTTGGTGAATTGGAAAGTGTAATCTTGTTGCGCTCGCTCAAGGGAAGTCTCAGCAAGTGAATTATGAATTATGAAGTATGAAGTATGAAGTAAGACAGTAAGTGTAAAAAGAAAGATGAAGATAGTTTTAAATTTCCATTTTCCATTTTTCCTGCCTGCCGGCGGGTAGGCCATTTTCCATTTCGAAATAAGGTTGGGCATTATGCCAATTTTAACGCCTATTCATGTCTCAGAGCAACAATTCTTCGATAAACTCAGAATCTACGCTTTACTCGTGACGTAAAGCTACGATCCTTCGACCCTTCGACTATACTCAGGGCCATGGCTGCGCTCAGGATCTACGCTTTACTCGTGACGTAAAGCTACGATGGGTTCAAGACGCGAGGCGCGGATGGCTGGGGCGACTCCAAAGACAATACCAACTACTGCCGAAAAACCGAAGGCGATGATTACTGACCATGGTGTGATGAGTGCCGGGATAAATCTGCTTATGATAATCGTCGCAATGCTGGCTATAGACAATCCAATAAGACCTCCAGCGACAGAAAGAGTGATGGCTTCTGTTAAGAATTGGAGTAGAATATCACGGGGTGTAGCGCCAACGGCTTTTCGCAGGCCAATTTCTCGAGTTCTTTCGGTGACTGTGACCAGCATGATATTGCTGATGCCGATACCGCCTACCAGAAGTGAAATGGCCGCAATGCCGGCAAGTGCAGTTGAAATGACCCTAAGAATTCCCTGGATCGTTTCTAGAGTTTGCTGAGCGGTCAAAACAGAAAAGTCGTCTTCAGTGAGGTCTTCCAATAAAACTTTTTTTATGTTTTCTGCGACCTTTTCAACATCAGCCTGATCAGAGGCCTTTGCGTAAATGTTATTTATCTGAGTGACTCCAAATTGGCGCTGCAGAGCCAATATGGGAACTATTACAGTGTTGTCTTGGTCGAAGCCGAAAGTCGTGCCCCGCTCTTTGGCAATGCCTATAATTTGATATTTTTGTCCTTTAATCATAAGGATTTCACCGATAGAATTTTTCTCTTCAAACAAATCCTTGACTATTGTTTGGCCAATGACAGCTACTCTTCTTCCCGTGTCATTTTGAGATTTGTTAAAAAATTGGCCGCGAGTTATGGTCAGATTGGTTACTTCTCCGAACTCATGACTGGTACCAATAATGGTAACGTCCTTCTGGACTTTATTTTGGTATTTAACACTAGTAAATTGCTGGATGGTTGGCACAACTCCATCAAGATTTTCTACTTGTTTTTCAATTTTTGTGATGTGCTTGGGGTTTAGTTTATTGATTACTTGTCCCCCAGGTCCTCTGCCGCCGGCACCTAGTCTTCCCGGTACCACGAAGAGCAGATTTGATCCTAACTGTTCGAACTGAGAGGTAATGTATGATCTCAGGCCAGCCCCGAGAGAGACTAAGAGAATAACAGAAGCCACGCCGATGATTATGCCCAGAGCAGTGAGGGCCGATCTGAGTTTATTTACTCTCAAAGATTCGAAAGCCAATGTTATTATTTCTATTAGATCCATAATTTTGACAACTGACAACTGACAAGTAACTACTCAGTCTCTTTGACAAACTTTTATTGTTCGAGCGTAAGCGAGAACTTCTCACTTCGCCTTTCAGGCTCGTTCGAAGAATATTGTGTCAAGAACTGTGAGTAGTTACACTGACAATTAACAATTAACTATTAACTATTAACTATTAACCTTTTTGCGGTCGCTTACGATTTTGCCGTCTTTGATGGTTATTATTCTAGAGGCTTTTTTGGCGATGTCTGATTCATGAGTAATGATGACAATTGTATGTCCTTTTTGGTTGAGCTTTTGAAAAATATTAATGATTTCTTCTGTCGTGCGGCTGTCCAGGTTTCCAGTAGGTTCATCGGCAAAGATGACTAGCGGGTCGTTGACGAGTGCTCGTGCGATTGCCACTCTTTGTTGCTCTCCGCCTGAGAGTTTTGCAGGAGTGGATTCAAGTTTATTACCTAAGCCTACTTCTTTTAGGACCACAATCGACCTTTTTTCTCTTTCACTTTTTGGCATGTCGGTATAGATGAGCGGAAGTTCTACGTTTTTTAGTGAGGAAGTTCTTGGAAGCAAGTTGTAGGCTTGGAAGACAAAACCGATTTTCTTGTTTCTAATTTTTGCCAGTTCGTTGTCGCTATATTTTGTTATCTCTTTACCTTCGAAATAATATTTACCGCTATCAGGTTTGTCAAGACAGCCTAATATATGCATCAAAGTTGACTTTCCTGAGCCCGACGGTCCGACAATGGCCACAAACTCTCTATTTTTAATGGCCAGTGAGACACCGTTTAGAGCGAACGTTTGATTTGGAGCTTCGCCGTAGACTTTTGTTAAATTGAGAGCGGAAAGTAAAGTTTTCACCTTCTTAAAATTCTGTCAAGAAGACTTTTTTTGTTAAGCTCGCTAAAACCGCTTGTGACCACTGTTTCCCCTTCTGTGAGCCCTTCTGCGATTTCAATTTCTATGTCGGACTGTACGCCTGTTTCGATTTCTTTTTTAATATAATGTGAGTTTTCTTTAACCCAAACATATTTTGGGTCGGCAAGGGCCTCAACGGGAATGGTTAAAACATTTTCTGCTTTTTGAGTAACGATTTCGGCTTCTCCGTTCATGCCTAACCTGAAGGGATGCGTTTTGGGCAGATCAAATTCGATTTCATATGCAGTTGCGCCTGCTGATGTAGTTACTGCTGCTGCGCCAATTTTTTTAACTGATGTTTCTATCTGTTCGTTTTCGAATGCGTCAAGAGTCACTGTTGCCTTTTGATTTTTTTGGGTTTTTGCGACATCCGTTTCGTCGACTTCGCTGACAAAAACAATGTTTTCTAAATCCACAAGCATGCCAACTTCTGTTGTTGCTGCAACTTCTTCGCCAACTACCACGTTAAGTGTGGCTATTGTTCCGGAAAATGGTGCATGAATTGTGGCATCCAAGAGTGCTTTCTGGGTTTTTTGCAAATTATCGTATGCTTGGTTTTTATTGGTTTCTGCGGTAGTTCTTCTTATTTTTTGGTCGAAGTTTTCGGCAGCTGTTTGTTTCTTTTGTTCGTCATAAACCTGAGAAAGGATGGCATCGGTTGCAACGACTTCCTGTTCGGCTTGCCTGACGTCCGCCTCAAGTTTTACCACGTCGAGAGACGCGATTTTCTGATACTTTTTAACGAAATCTCCCTCTTTGACATAAATTGCCGCTATTTTGCCGGAGTTTGAAAACTTTAAGGTTGCCTGAGAGGATGATTTAACCACTCCAGACGCTGAGACTGTTGAGGTGAGGGTTTTTGTTTGGGCACTTGCAAGCTTGATTTGCTTTGTATCAGCTGAACCACGAGTTAAAATATTAAAAGCTAAGATTGCTGCAATTACAAAAACAATTGTTTTTCTAGTTCTGAGTTTTTTGGGCACTTTACTAGCCAGTTTTTTATATGAGGTGTTCATAGGAGGAGAATTATACAGAATAAAAGAACCTATAGCAAATAATATTTGTGAAAACACCTCCGAGGTGAAGTCGAGCCGTTATCTAGATCACACCTCGGAGGTGATCTTAGATGGAGATTTCTAGGTTGTCGTAGGCGATGTGGAAGTTGGGTCCTGCGTTTTCTCGCAGGTAATTTTCCAGAAACTGGTGAGTACCGGTTTTGTGGCCGAGGTGGACGAAATAAGTGCTTTGGGCGCGTAAGTTTTTGCTTATAGTGATGCCGTCTTGGATCGAAATGTGTCCCGGACCCTGGCCGATTTTGCCAAGAGAGGAACCGTCGATTATTAAGGCGTGGCAATCACGAATCACTTTTTGTGAAGATGGCAAAATTCGATTGAAATCCGGAATATAAGCAATGAACTTGCCGTCCTTGTACTTGATACCGAAAGCTGGGGTTTTACCATGAATTACCGGAAAGTAGGTTACTTTGGCGTGATCGATGTCAAATGTTTCAAGGGGTTTTTGTACAGACACTACAATAGGTTGAAATTGGCTAAAGAATGTACTTCTAATGTTATTTAAAACTTCTCTTGTAACAAAAAGCTTAATCCTGTCGACTTCGTTTTCGTTTCTTCCATAAATATGAGGTAAATCCCAAAGTCCGAGGATGTGGTCCGGGTGGGCATGGGAGATAAGAACAGCTTTGAGTTTATGGGCAACGTTCATCTCTTTGTCATCCCGAACTCGTCTGATTTTATCGACCCGAATGGGTTTCGGGATCTGTTCAGATCCTGAATTGAATTCAGGATGACTGGTTAGAGAAACTAAATGATTGTACGTTTCCGGTCCTGCATCAAGCAGTACTTTATCGTCGATCAAAAGCTGAGTTCTGGTGCGCTTGTCTTTGGGGTCTTTTGATGAGCAGATTTGACACGAACAACCGAGTCTTGGTAGTGGCCATCCGGCAGACGTACCTAAAAATTTAATTTTCATAATTCGAGTGGAGCGAGAATTATATCAGAGGAGCACTATTGGCATGAACGAAGTGTGCCAAAGTGAACTGCTGATATTTATTTCTGGTGCCGAGGAGAGGAATCGAACCTCCAAGGGTTTTACCCCATACGCTCCTAAAGCGTACGCGTCTGCCAATTTC
Source organism: Candidatus Curtissbacteria bacterium (assembly GCA_016183325.1). Classification (GTDB taxonomy): domain Bacteria; phylum Patescibacteriota; class Microgenomatia; order Curtissbacterales; family GWA2-41-24; genus JACPEV01. The sequence continues at coordinate 4,122 of JACPEV010000014.1, read as the reverse complement.
GCCACCTCGGCATTGATAAATTCTATCAGATTACACATTTAACTTCTAATTACACACCTGGTGTGTTTTAGGTTTACACATCTGGTATTGTGATAGACTGGTATCATATGCCGTTTAGGAAGGTATTATTTGCGAACGGAGAGTATTATCATGTTTTCAATCGCGGTGTAGGACAAATGGCCATTTTTCTTAATAAGTTCGATTATAAGCGCTTCTTAAAAACTACATTTTATTATCAGATTAAAGGATCAAAGCCTAGATTTTCTATTTTTGCACCGACGACTAACAAGCTTGATGCGTCAAAAAAAATCGTCGAGATTGTTGCTTATTGCATAATGCCTAACCATTTTCATTTTTTGCTTCGACAAGAAACTGACGGAGGAATAATTGAACTAGTTAGGAAGCTGTGTAATAGTTACGCAAAGTATTTCAATATTAAAAATCATAGAGTCGGGCCGCTTTTTCAAGGTGAATTTAAAGCTGTACATATTGAGACTGAAGAACAATTGATACACCTGTCGAGATATATCCACCTTAATCCTCTAGTAGGTTTTGTTACTTCTGATTTGGAGTCTTATAGATGGTCTTCTTACAAGGAGTTTCTTCGATTGGAAGATTCAAAGTTCTGTTTAAAAGATGTAGTTTTGAACCGTTTTAAATCGATTAACGATTATAAGGAATTTATTATTTCGAGAGAGGATTACGGGAAGAAATTGGAGATGATCAAGCACCAACTAATAGATTAATCCAGGTGTGCAATCGTATTACACACCTGGTGTGTTTTACGAGTGCACATGTGGGTACAGTTATTGATTTATTGTTCGTTTGATTGCCGATTGGTGGGCTTGCCATTCGATGGAGTCGTCGAGCGGTTTGAGTTTGATTTTTCTGTAGCGACGCTCTAGGGCTTTTGATATCAAGTAATCTGCAAAATGGGGATTTTTGGGCAGGAGCGAGCCATGGAGATAACAGCCGAAGGCGTTTTTATAAACAGCTCCTTCGGTTTTATCTTCGCCATTGTTGCCTGCTCCGACTAGAACTTTTCCGAGCGGCTGAAGATCTTTTCCTGAGTAAGTTTTGCCGGAGTGGTTTTCAAAACCCACCAACTCTGTCATTCTGGCCCTAAGGTCCGGGTCTAGGACTTGTCCAGAATCTGTTTGGTTTTGATTCTGGAGTCTCCGGCTATCGCCGGATCCCCAGAATGACAAAGCATTTGGCGGATAACTTTCAGTAATCTTTTTTTGAAGATTAGGATTGATTTCGATCAAAAGTTTTTGGATCATGCGGGTTGTTGATCCAATTGTGTGCGCATCGAATAGTCCAATACCTTTTATCATTGTTCCGTCCAGTGTTTTGAAATAATTTTGCAGAAGTTGATAGCCGCCGCAGATGGAAAGAAGAACTGCGCCATTTTCGACAGCATTTTTTAAATCTTTTGCTTTTTTTTGTAAATCTTTACCAACGATGACTTGTTGTCTATCCTGCCCCCCGCCAAAAAAGTATACATCAAAGTCGAAAGTCGAAAGTGATTGATTAATGCTGATGTTGGAAACTTTTGCATCGATCTCTCGCCATTTGCAACGCTGAACAAGAGTAATGATGTTTCCCTTGTCGCCATAGGTATCCATGAGATCGGGATATAGATGACAGATATTTAGTTTATAGTTCATGGTTGATTTACTACAGAAATTGGTAAATTCGAATATCGAAATGAATCGTTTTGCTTCGCAAAAGCGAAACTCGAAACAATCCTCTAAATTCTAAAATTCAAATGGTCAAAACCGTTTTGGATTTTGAAAATTTCAAAATTTTAATTTGTTTCGGATTTCGCTCGCCTCGCTTCGCTTGCGAAGCGGGTGCTTCGGATTTCGAATTTGTTCATCATTGTTCATGCCATTGGGTTGAGCCCATTTTTGAGAGAGTTTTTTGGACTTCCAGTAGTGCAGTATATGTAGTTAGAATTGAAAGAGTATCTTTGTTGTGCAAATTTTTCACAGTGGAATTTATTGAATATGATATGTCTTCATCTACTAATTTTTTACTCAGATTAAATCCCGCGTATTTAAATCTTGTGGCTAAATCCCAGGCTCTTGTTCCACTGACTGATAAAATTTTGATTTTTTCTTTTAAAATTTCCCAATTTGTATCCCAAATCCAAGATACGTCGCGTCCGTCTGCAATTTTGTCATTTAAAATAGCCAAAAGATTAATTTTATTTTTGGTGGCGATTGTTCTTAAGACCTCGTTAGTACCTGTTGGGTTTTTGGTGAGAAAGATTAGCACGGATTTATTACGGATTTGCACTGATTGGAAACGACCGAATGCGGCCGTGAAGTTTTCGAGAGATTTTTTGATTACTGAAGTTTTGATTTTAAATATTCTGGCGACGGCAGTTGCGGCCAGAACATTGTAAACATTGTAAAGACCGGGGAGATTATAATGAATTGAAAATTGAAAAATATCGTTTGCTTGATATTTTCTTCGCAAATTGAAAATTGAAAATTGTCCGGAGGTTGAGAAATTTCTATTGAATTTTAAATTAGAAACAGTCACCCTGGGAGAGGGTCTTTTGAAGTTGCAACTGGGGCATTTGTAGTGTCCCATATGGGCGGAAAGTAAGGTTGAGTACTCGAGATTTGATCCACAGGCAAGACAATGCCGGATATCTGCAACATGGGAAATTTCAGGCAAGTTAATTTTTTTGTCGTTAACGCCAAAGAAGATAACTTTTCCTCTAAAATTATTAGCAAGAATACTTATTCCCGGATCGTCAGCGTTCAGAATTAATGTTGTCGATTTCGGCAATTTTTCGAGGATTTTTTGCCATTTATTGCGTACGATGTCCACTTCTCCATATCTATCAAGCTGATCTCGAAATAGATTTAAGAGGACGACGACTTGAGGATTTGTATTTTCAATCGCTTCCGGTAGAGTTGCTTCGTCCACTTCCCATAATGCGAGATTTTCGTTGATTTTTCCGAGCAATGATGATTTTGATATTAAAGTTGAGGCGATGCCGCGCAGCAAGTTTGAGCCTTGTCTGTTGTGAATAACGTTAAATTTTGTCGAAAGAATATCTGATGTAAGCCTGGCAGTAGTCGTTTTGCCATTGGTTCCTGAGATGATAATTGAGCCGTGTTGAATTTGATTTGAGAGTTTTTTAACTAAGCTGGGATCGATTTTGAGAGCATAAAGGCCAGGAGCAGCGGTCGCTCCGGAACCAGTAAGTTTGGTTAGAAAAGCGATGATTTTACCGATAAAAATGGCGATTATAAGTCTTGGATCCACTGATGAAATTGTATCATTAGCAGACGATTTTCGCGGATATATTGCGGATTTCCACGGATAAATCATCTGTGCAAATCAGCTATTAATTCGCGGGAATCATAAAGATTCCATTTGCGAGAAGAAGTAGTGAATGTCTTTGGCCCATTTGCCGCCTGTTAAGAGTTGTGGCGGGGCGTAAACGGCCATTATTTCCTCGGGTGTGGTCAATCCCTTGGCGATATATCTTTCCTTTAGGGTCTTACCGACGATATCGATTGCTTGTTCCCAGGAGTTAAAAACCGTGGCTCCATTTTCAAAACCCCAGGCGTTGTACGTACCTGGCGGGGCTTTATCACCACCGCCGGATTCTTTCATGGCAATTGCCGGGATGAGTCGGTAGTCGATTGCATATTTATCGGAGGTTTCCACCATATACTGGGCATACGGTTCAAGCTGGCGACCCTCAAGAAGGTTTGCGACGATGTATGGTCGGGTGTCTGAAATTTGGACTCCTAGGACTTGCCCCTCAATGTGGCTGCCGATAGTTTGGGGATAAGTTCCTGTAGCTATTTTGCCAGAGAGAGAAATTATTCGTACGTCTTGGTGAAGGAAAATTAAGGAGAGGATGATTGCAAGCGGTGCAAATAGAAACCAGGATGTAACCAGTGCAATTTTTGAAAACATTGGTTTGTATACCTTTAATATTGCATTTACTTTTCGCCCTGTCAACTTTCTATGCTTTTGGAAATTTGGCCATAGGAAGTAAACTTTGAGGGTTTTTGATGAGATCATAATGCTTGGGGCAGGAGAAATTTATAAGGACTGACTATCAAAATATTTTTTTAGTTTTCTTCT
>JACPEV010000013.1 GCA_016183325.1 Candidatus Curtissbacteria bacterium | reverse complement strand
AATGGTATCCACAAGGCTAAATTTCTGTTACACTTAAAGGAATCAGAATTCCGTTGGAACATGAGGATAAATCATGTTAATACGTATCAGGAGTTACTAAAAAACTTTAGACAAAAACCGCTCTAAAGTTATCTAGACCCATAGTAATTATCGCCAGAACTACTATGAAAGTAGCAATAAAAACGAAAGCTTTACGCTTAAGAGTTTTTGGAACCTGCAAATTACCGAACTCGTTACGAAAAAACAATGGAAAAAATAATCCAGCTGTAGCCCCAATAGCAATAAATATGGGTGAGCCGTACAGCAAAGAACCCAAGCAATAATCGAGACCTCCAGATTCGGGAAAACAAAGATTGGGGAAAATTTTGAGAAATACTAAGAAAATTCCTTCGAAAATTGCTACACCAATTAGAACCAAAATTATTTTTATAATCGAATCAATCAAACTCACTCCTTGGAATTTCCTACAGCTATCACTTGCTCAACCAAGCGATTTGAATACCCATATTCGTTATCATACCAGGCAAAAACTTTTACCATATCGCCATCCACAACTTGCGTCAGAGACAAATCCACGATTGCCGACTCGCTGCGGCCCACAATATCACTCGACACCAACGGTTCGTCGGACACCGCCAAAATCCCTTCATATCGCTTGTCGCCTGACGCCTGTCGCAATGCTGCATTAACCTCATCCACCGTAACTGACTTGGCTAAAAGAAATGTAAAGTCGGATAGCGAACCAATAGGAACTGGTACTCTAAGCGCCACCCCATCAAACTTACCGGCAAGCTCCGGCACCGCCTCAGTTGTGGCAATTGCTGCGCCAGTCGTCGTCGGAATGATATTGGCATAAGCCGCCCTCGCCCGTCGCAGATCACCTGCCTTACCGCCCGGCGGCGGACCATCCACCAAATTCTGCTCCGCAGTCACGGCATGAACCGTGGTCATCATCGCCTTTTTGATGCCAAAAGCCTCTTGTACAACCTTGGCCACCGGCGCAATACAATTAGTAGTACAGGAAGCGTTATTAATTACCACCTGCCCCTTGTACATTTCCTCGTTAACTCCCAAAAGTATTGTCGGCGTCTCGCGTGCCGGAGCCGAAACCACCACCTTCTTTGCACCAGCTGTAATGTGTTTGCTGGCTTCTTCAAGCTTAGTAAATCGCCCAGTTGACTCAATTACCACATCGATAGCCAAATCTTTCCAGGGAAGTTTCTCGGGGTCACGCGTGGCATAGACGGCTATTTGCACTCCATCGACCGTAATTTTGCCGACTTGTTGACCGTCGGCCACATTTTTTAAGTCATCCAGCAAATTTTGGGCGGCGACTTGACGGTTCCAGATTCCATAAACACTATCAAACTTCAAAAGATGGGCCAAAGTCTTGGCGTCAACAATATCATTGACCGCCACAACCCGCATCCCGTTAGGCCCTGAGCTTGCTTGCAGTGAGCCTGTCGAATCTGTCGAAGGGTCATCTTTGTGCTTGTCAAACCAGACTTTAAAAGCCTGTCTGCCAATCCTGCCAAAACCATTTATTGCAACGTTAACCATGTATTTAGATTATCACAAGAAATAATGATTAACTAGGGCTATTAAAATTTCTAATTGCCCTAATTATTTTAATTGACCTAAGTAAATTCCAATGACTGAATTTCTAATTTTAGAAATTGGTTTTTAAGAAATTATTTAGAAATTAGATAAATTAGGTTAATTAGGTTAATTGTTACTCCAGCGCCTTAATCCCCGGCAACTCACGCCCGGCCAGAAACTCTAGCATTGCACCTCCACCGGAAGAGACGAAGGAAAATTTTGGCAAAAGCCCACTTTGAGCTAAAAACTGTGTCGTTTCTCCGCCGCCAACCACACTGTGTGCTCCACTTGCAAAAATCGCATCAGCTATTGCAAGTGACACTTTATCAAATCCTTCTTCAAAAACCCCAGTCGGCCCGTTCCAAACTATTGTTTTTGCAACTCTAATTGATTCTAAAAATCGCTTTGCAGACTCTTCCGAAAGCTCCTTGTTATCGGCAGTCAAAGTTCCCACATATACATTCTCACTAAAACTTTTGCCAGAAGCCTTAATCTCCAAGGGCAATTCACCGCCAACCAAAACCTGATCAGCAACTTTTGCCAAATGACTAATCACCGGCATTTTGGTCTCGATTTTGGCGCCGCCGACAATTGCCACAAATGGCCGCTGCGGAGCCTTGAGTAGTTTGGAAAGCTCCTCAATCTCGCGCGCCAGATGCAGCCCGGCCGCATGGGGCAGGAGTAGCGGTACACCAACCATCGAAGCGTGAGCTCGATGAGACACCCCAAAAGCATCATTGATATACACATCAGAAAGTGTCGCCAACTGTTTGGCAAAATCAGGATTATTGGCTTCTTCCCCCGGCCAAAACCTCAGATTTTCCAAAAGAATCACTCGATTTATTGTTCGACCCTGAGCGAAGCCCGGTACCGTCTGGTACAGAGCGAAGTCGAAGGGTGGAGAACTTCCGATTGAGATCTTCTCGACTTCGCTCGAAGAATATTTATCCGACTCAAAATCACCTTTAAAAACAATTTTCTGGCCCAAAATATTCTCCAGCGGCCCAAGTAGATTTTTTGTGGAAAGTGTTGGATCCGGCTTCTCGGGTCGATCAATATGGCCGGCAATTACAATTTGCTTGGCCCCGTGCTCCAACAACCAATCCACTGTCGGCTTCAAATTCTGCAGCCTGATTGATTCTTGTTTCGAATTGACGTCAGCAATGCTGACGTCAAGATCCGCCCTTAAAAAAACTTTCTTGCCGGAAACATCAAGACTAGAGAGAAGTTTCATCCACTTTAGTATCGAGGATCAGAAAGGCTGCTGTCAAAGGTCAAAGATGCTAAAATATACCTATGGCCGTACCTAAGTTTCTGCAACCTTGTCTGGCTTCTTATGATCTTTCCAAGCTAAACGCCAAACGAGATAAAGAACTCATAATTACCGAAGTCTTAAACAAAGGCGACGATCAGGCCGTCAAGTGGCTTGGTAGAACTTACTCGCAAGAAGAAATAAAAAGTACCGTTGTTTCTCCTATGAGAGGAATGTGGACAGAAAATGTACTCCTTTACTGGACTCGCATTTTTGACATTGACCTTCCCAAGGACACCTTCCAAAAAGCGATTATCAATCTTTCCCCATAGATGACAACTAATCTTGGAGTTTTAAGCAACACTCAAGCTGAAATTCTTCCAAAACTTTCATTTTTATCGAACAGAGGTTTTTATTTAGCGGGAGGAACAGCATTGGCCTTACAGCTTGCACATCGAACTTCTTTGGACTTTGACTTTTACAACATCCGCCACTTTGACAGAAAAAAACTCTATCAAAAAATTGACGAGCTTTTCAAAGATGAGTCTTCAAAATTGGCGAGCAAAAAGACACGCTTTTTTGCAGAATAAAAGATGTTGATCTTTCCTTCTTCTGGTATTCTTACCCTCTTATTGCATCTCCAAAAATGATCGAGGGAATCACAGTTGCCAACCTTCAAGACATCGCAGCCATGAAGCTTGTGGCAGTTAGCCACCGACCAGTCAAAAGAGATTATATAGATGTTTTCTTTCTTTTAGAGAAATTCACCTTAGAAGAAATGTTTGGATTTGTAACCAGAAAATATCCAAAGTTTAATCAGTACTTTACAATCAGAGCTTTAACTTATTTTGAAGATATTAAAGATGACGAAAAGCAAAGAGCTATCAAAATTCTTGATCATACTTTTTCCTGGGATGCCGCCAAAAAGAAAATTTTTGAGGAGGTTAAAAAATATCAACTGGCGATGATTAGGAAATAGTACTCTCCTCTTTCGCCTTTCTTATACCCAAAATACTCCAATTTGCAACTTATAATTTATATTTTGGGTACATAATCGGTTAACGAGAGTTGCAAACTCGAGTTAGACGAGTATATTTGATCAAGACTTCTGAAAAATTCAATTGCTCATTCTATTGAAATGCTCAGCGGCAATCATCACATGTCCAAGTTGACCCTGAATGAATTTTGGATTTTGTTCAAGTTGTTCAACTGCATACCACACGTGATTTGGTTGGGTGGCCAAACCCTCAGGTAATTCCGCTACGTAAACCTCGGCAACTTCTGGTCCACGATCACCCAATCTATGAAGACGACCGGCAAAAGTTGGAGTATGTGCAAATTCTGCCTTAAATTCATCTCGTTGAATTCTTTCAAACGCCCCATTGAGTGGCACATGATCTTCTCTGTGATAATCAGCAGCTCGCAGAGCAGAACCGGGTGTATGATACATTCCGGGCCATACGATATCGTCTTCCGGACGCGGAATTAGCAAAGTCTCCAGAGTGTCGCCATTCTTCCTAAAGAGAACTACCTCAACAATTGGCTGAGGAATCATTCCGGCAAGTTCTGTAAAAACCGGTGTCGATATTCTGCCGCCTGTCCATTTCGACAACAAAGCTACAAGATCTTGATCTTCCTGCGGCGTCAGACCTTCGGTAGGAAGATATCCTAATGGTAGCTCTAATCTCTCCTGGCTACCCATACTCTTTCCGTAAAAAAAATTGTACCATAAAACACCCTATGAAGTTGTTGCCAGTGTCTTGCTAGATTAAATATTCTTAAAAATTCGACTTGCAAAAAGATAGTGTAAGTATTAATATCATCGTGTATTATGCCAAATCCAGAGTTAGAACAAGAAAACGACTTTTTGATGACAAGGGTTGGAGTTCCTGCAAAAAAGCCGGAAAGACGCATTGAGCCTTTGATTCCTAAAATACTAACTGAAGAGCCTAATCCTTCTTCTCCAGCAACACAACCACCGGTCGAAAGACCAGAGCCTGTTCGAGTAACCAAATAGGTAGAAGCTAATATGGGTAAAGAAAATCCAATCTCTTGGTTAATTAATAGGGCATCCAAGCTGCCTGAAATAACAAGAATAACAAGAAAAATAAAAGAGCATAGATTTGCAGCCCGAATTGGAGACTTAGCTCATGGAGCGAGGAGCCAGGAGGCAATTACAAATGCAATAGGCGTATATCTTCTCTCTGGCGGGTCTTTCGAAGAAGATAGCTATTTTGAAACATATATTCCCCCACTGGCAGAGGCAATAGAAAAGGATGAAGTTGATCTTCAGCAAACAGAGGATTTAGGGATATCCCAAGCTCTAAGACTTCGGAGATTTTTAAAGAAAATTCAGCCCGAAAGTGGAGATCAAGAAGCTCTCCCACCTGATATTTCAAACTACAAAAAGACTTTTGCCTAGTTTCCAACAATTGGAGGAGAATTCCATATTCCTGTCGATGACCAAAGGTACCCTAATTTTTGGCAAAGGCTAGCCATCCTTAATATGTCCCAGTACCAGAACGGATCAAAAGTTCCATTCTCAAAAGAAGAGCAAGGATTGATAGAAATAAGAATGAATCCTTCTATTTATCCCATCAGTGTGGCGACCTGGAACCTTATGAGACAAGTATTGCCAGAGATTAATAAAGCTTATTTTCATATAACAATAAACTGGAAAGATGCTAATTTTCGGCAAAGCGAGCACAGTGAGTTAGCCAGGCGATTACAAACTCTTGGGAGTCTTTGTTATGCTGCTTGCTTCAAAGAGGCCCCACCGCCTACACCTCCAAAGGATGGGTTAAGTTTTGGAGATTGGTATATAGGTCAAACAGTAAAAGTTAAAAATGGGATTTACAGCTTAATCGGCAATGCCAGTGCTGAAGGACAATTAGCTTTATTTACGGGACTTGGGGACTTATTCCCAGATCTTGCTTATTATTCTTCAATGGCGATGGTTAATCCAGAAATGGTGGCTTTTGCTGCTAAATATAAAAAAATTACTATCCGAGAGGCATTTGAAATGAAAGAAAATGATATACGAGATATTTTTGAGAGCTTGAATTCTCGTTTAATGACCGATTCAAGACTGCAACAGGCTACAGAAGATGGGCAAAAAATTATTGCCCAACTTAGTCCTTAGCAGTAGCCCCCTCTTACACCCACTCCAATTCAAAACAGGCCAAAAATTAATGTATACTTACCAAAATGCTCCTGACAGCTCTTGCTCTTGCCACTGCCTCTGTCATTGGTTACAGCCTTATCTCAATTTATATCGGACGAGTTGCCAAGAGGCTCGGTGCTTTCTGGACCAGTTTCGCAATTCAAACCACTGGTCTACCATTAAACGCTCTCTTGATCCCATTTTTCGGACTTAACTTAAGCTTAAATATTTATCTTGCAGCAATTGCCACATTTGGAATTGTCGTCTCTTTCAATTTCATTCTTTACTCCAAAGTCCTCTCCATCGGGCCACCCTCAGTTGTTCAAGCAATTATAAGAATCGGCAACATTATTACCTTTTTGCTGGCAGTCATCTTCTTAAATGAAAAAATTACTCTACTAAAACTTTCAGGTGGCGCCACTGTCATTATTGGAGCTATCTTCGCTTCACTTGATATCGAAAAGTTATTAAAAAAGAATATTAAAACTTTGACCGCGGCAGTTCCTCTTTCCCTTTTGCAAGCAGCTATTGGCGGCATTAACTTTTTTATCTTGAGCCTTGGCACCAAACATTTCGACGGTTTTTCGGCAAGTCTTGGAGTTAGGTTTTTTGTCGTTTCAATTTATTTGCCACTTGCGCTTTTCATGCCAAAATCTAAAATTGCAATCACAAATTTTTGGAAAGTATTTCTTTTCATCGCCGCCGGTGATGTTTTGTCTTTCATTGCCTACAATAAAGCTATAGAAATCTACGAAGTCTCTTTCGTCACCGTAATTTTCAGCACCATTCCCGCCGCAACGGCCGTCATTTCCGCACTCCTTTTCAAAGAAAAACTTAAATTTTTCCAAAAACTCGGCATCTTACTAGTAGTCTTAGGCACCATTGGCCTAAGCCTTGGATGACTCTCAAAGCTCCGGCTCGTCCAACCGACTTGTCCGATACAGCTTTAGCGTCAACGGAAACTTTACGTGAAGGAGGGTTCACCCTCCGAAACTTCATGCGAAGGAGGGCAACTGCCACAAGGTCAGACCTCGCCGACCCAGTATTTTATTCGTAGAAAGGCTTTGCTTAATTTCGCCTATGTTCGCTGAGAATTCGTCTTAACTTGGCATCGAGTGTCAAAAGTGGGAAATTCTTTGATCTTGCAAGCCATACATACGAAGCATCGTAAACGCTTAGATTTTCTTTCTGCGAAATCAAAAAGGCCCCATAGGAATCGATATTCTCGCAAGAGATTCCAAGTTTGAGGAACCTTTCCGCAATTGCTAAAACATTTTCACTGGAAACACGCTTTTGCAAAATTGCAGACCTAAAACCGTTAAATACTTCCAGCTCAAATACGTTTGTTGATACCAGGTCAATCTCTCCAATAACAAATTTTTTTAATAATTTGTCGGCTTCGGGAGATTCCTCGTCTGGTAATAGTGATGAAAGCACAAAGGAGGCATCGATAACAAAGGCTTTAATACTTACGACCATAGTTAATAAGAAACTTATAATCGATTCGTTTTTTGCTAACTTTTCTAATCTTTAAAATTTCCTCCAATGCTTTTTTCCTCTTTTCCAATTCCTCATCCGCAACATAGGCTTTCTCCACGGCTTGCCTGACCAGCTTTCCTACGGAAGTTTTTCTTTCTTTTGCCTTGTTAGTTAGCCTCTGCCACATCTTCTCATCAAACAAGATATTTGTCCTTTTATTTAACATACATACATTTTAGCACAAAGATGTGTATGTATCAAGCAGCAAAAATGCTCAAAATTCCGGCTCGCCCACCGAATCCGGCTTTGCCGGAGAAGGATGGCAATTCCCACATCGTCCGCACTTCACCGACTAAGTAAAGCGAGCCGGTAACTAAAATTAAAGATAAAGACACCCCCGGGGTGTAGGCTCCTTTCACCCCGGGGGTGGAGGGAGCAAGACTTACAGCCTCAAAAACCGCCTCTTGTGAATTTTCTTTATCCTTAATTCTTATTTCATAATTCTTAATTCTGATATATTCCGCTATTTCTTCCGGTTCAACCGCTTGAAATTTTCCCATATCCGTACTGGCCCAAAACTTTGTCGCTATCACTTTTTTAACAGGCAAATTCTTCATCAAAATATCAATTATCTCTTTCCAATTTTTCCCCTTTTTGAAAGCAAGTATAAGAACAATTGACCATTGACCATTGACCATTGACTTCTTTTTTTCTTTGTCAAATGTCAAATGTTTAATGTCAAATGTCTTTTTGATCAACCTGATCAAAAAGCGAATTTTGTCGGGATTATGCGCTCCATCCAAAATCACACCCCTGTCAATCTCCTCAAATCTTCCCGGGAAAGTTTCCGAAAACACCTTTTTAATTATTGTTCGAGCCCTGAGCTTGTCGAAGGGTCGAGAACCTACCTTAGAAACTAGTATATTCTTAGAGGAAACTTCTCGACTCAGTTTACCTCGAGACTTGCTCGAGAGGCTCGAAGAATAAAAAGATAAACCTAGCTGTTTTACTGCCTCATATGCCAAAAATGGACCATCGGAAAATCACTTCTGCACCCTTTTCTTTCGCCACCTTCTCTATCACTTTCAGCGCTTTTCCTCTCGCTGCTGTAATGACTGGAATACCCATTTTCACCCCAAACCCGGTTTGTAGTTCATTCAAACCGGGTTTGTCTCCCTTTGGTACTTTTGATACTTTTGACTTAATGATTCCCGCCTTTTCCCATGCAATCTTTTCAACTGTCTTTCCCAAAATCTCAGTGTGATCCAGCCCCACATTAGTAATCACTGTAAGTTCTGGTTGCAAGACATTTGTCGCATCAAGTCTCCCACCAAGACCTACCTCCACAACCGCCCAGTCCACTTTCTCCTCTGCAAAATATTTAAAACTCGCTGCCACCAAAATCTCAAAATAACTAGGAGTCAATTCTGGTTTTGTTCTCTGTATTTTCTCATTCTGGTTTTGTTCTCTGTATTTTCTCAACCACTGCCTTAACTTCATTCATTAATCTAATGAATCGATCCATTGACATTAATGAATCCTCAAACTTTCCACTTTCCACTTTCCACTTTCCACTTCTAAATATCTGCATTCTCTCCCGAATATCCACCAAATGCGGCGAAACATGAAGACCAATTCGGTGATTCGGTATTTCGGTATTTCGGTGATTCTGATTCACTGATTCACCGATTTTCTGACTCACTGACTCACTGACCCACTGAAGGAGCTTCGCCGTATAAAACGCCGTACTTCCCTTCCCACTCGTCCCCGCAATATGGACAGACTTAAACTTTCGCTCAGGATTTCCAAGAAGTTTTAAAAGGTATTCAATCCGCGCCAAACCCAACTCTTCTTTCCCATAAACTAAAGGTATAAAACTCTCCAACCAATCCCGAACCTCGTAATAATCACGAAACATTGCTTGCAAATTCTAATCTTTGAAGTACAATTATGCAATCGGAATTAGATGAGGTATATTACTCGTACTACGCTCAATCCATCCTTGGCGCGCGCCCATTTCCAGCGCCTCGGCAATACTACCGCACCTCTTAATGATGTTCAGCCGGTGATCTTCAACAGTTGATCTGGCCACTCCCAAATCACGGGCAATTTCCTCTAAATTTAAACCCGATGCAATTCTCTGCAAAACCTCGATTTGTCTTTCGGTAACAGGCTTTGAATTGTCTTGAACGTCAAGCTCTTCCCTGGTAGCCCAAGCCAACAGCTGAAAGACACTGTGGATACCAAGTTTGGCCCGGGCGTTCAGCTGATGTTTATGAACTGTCGATTCGGTAACTGTCAGTCTGTCGGCAATCGCCGCTGCGCCCAAACCCTGGACCAACAACCCGACCACCTCTTGCTCCCTTGGGGTTAAAACATCTTTGGAACTTTTTGGTAGGCCGCTTATGTCAACCAACTTATAGCGCACCAGCACAACCATGGCTAACAAAGAATGTTTAGCCACGGAATCCTCGGGGTCATCACCCATGAATTCGCCAGTCTTTTCAGACATGTTCTGGAGATGTTTAGCAACGGTACCGGTAGTAATAGCCAAAGCCAAGCCAATCTGCACCATCGTTTTGCCGTCCACTCGCTCCTGCAAAACTTGCCGTTCTCGCTCTGAAAAAAGCTGGCCTGCTCTTTCTTGCGCCAGCTGGTGAATTGCCCCAAATTCCGGGTTCATTCGGCGAAATCTAACACAGACTGGTCTTTGAAGTCAACTATGCCCATCTGTTAAATTTAAATGAGGATGGACAAACCCGATTACCTATCCTGGCATTTCGAAAAAGCTCTACCAGACTTTATCAACTCACGCCAAGAGCAAATTGCTGCCGTCTTTACCTACTTCAACATCGCCGGCCTTCTTAAAAATCTCTTCGCACCCTACCGTAGACTCACCGCCAAACCCAAGGAAAAACTTCTTGATCGACTTTCCTTTGACATCATCTCCAGAATCGTTGGCGCCGCAGTCAGAAGCCTTTTGATACTAACCGGCCTTTTTGCTACCTTGCTTGTAATTATTTTCCAGCCGATTGCCATCTTGGCTTACTTGGTCTTCCCCTTTCTCTCATATCCCCAGTATCAAAACTTTAAAAACAATAATTTTTTCGCGACTGATTTGGAAAGTGCCCAAAAATTTTTACAAAAACTGCAAAAAACTGCCTTATTTAAATTTTTAAGTATTTTCTTTGAAGAAGATCTAAAAACGATTTTCCAAAATATGCCTCCTCCAGCCTCCCTAAAAATCAAAGAAGGGCAAAACCCCTACGAAATAGTTACGAACTTAGCCCAAAATTGGCCCACTTTAACAAGATTCCTGGAGCAAAAAAATCTCAAGACCTCCCAGTTTCTAACTCTTGTCGACTACCTCAAAGACCACATCGAAAATCCTGTCAAATTCGCGGGTATCCCACTTGGCCAAATGCTCAACTTTGGTTACACCAATACACTGGATGCTTTCAGCACCCAGTTAACCAAACAAAGTCTGCCGGCATCATACCCCAGAAAACCACTGATTGACCAAATCGAAAAGGTCATCAATCGTCCTTTTGATAATAACATTCTTCTAGTCGGTGAGCCGGGAGTCGGCAGACATACAGTTTTGGAAAGCTTGGCCTCGCAAATTCAAAGATCCCAAATTAAATCTTTGATTGGCCGCCGCGTCATGCTTCTTGACTCAACTGCTCTTGCCGGTACCGGTAAAAACATGCTTGAGGTTAAAAGTAACTTTGAAGCGATCCTGGCCGAGGCTAAACATGCCGGCAATATTATTCTGGCGATTGACAATATTGACAGGATCACCAGCTCGGCGGCAGGACGCATCGATCTAACCGAAGTTTTAACCCAAATTTTAACCGACAACTCCCTGCCGATTATCGGTATCACCACCCTTGACGAATTTAATGAATTTATCAGGCCAAATGCCAGCCTTTTAAAAGTTTTTGAAAAAATAGATGTTACTGAAACCAGCGCAGAAGAAACTACAATTATTTTAATCGGCAGAGTCCTGGCAATTTATCAAAAAGAGAAAATCGCCACGAGTCTAGCGGCCATCAGCGAAATGGTCCAAAAGTCGCAAAAGTTAATTGCCGCCAGATATCAGCCCGACAAATCAATTATAATCCTTCAAGACTCAATAGCCGAAGCCAAAAGGCGCAATTTTGCAATCATTGCCCCAACCTTGGTTGATGAAGTCATTTCTCAAATAGCCAAAATTCCCGTTGGCAAAATCACCGAAAAGGAATCAGAAAAACTGACCAACCTGGAGGCAATTTTGCACAAACGGGTGATTGGCCAGGATGAAGCCATTATCCAAATAGCCCGCGCCTTAAGGCGAGCCCGTGCCGGTATTGAAGTTGGCAGGCGGCCGGTCGGTTCATTTCTTTTCTTGGGCCCTACCGGTGTTGGCAAAACCGAAACGGCCAAGGCTTTAGCAGAAACTTATTTTGGTTCTGAGGAGCGGATGATCAGACTGGATATGTCGGAGTTTAACAGCAAGGAGGCTATTGAAAGGCTCATTGGCGATGCCCAAACCAAAATGCCCGGCCAACTGACATCTTTGGTGCGCCAGTATCCCTTTAGCCTGCTTTTGATTGACGAGTTCGAAAAAGCTGCGCCTGCTGTGCACAACTTATTTTTGCAAATTTTTGAGGAAGGTTTTGTGACCGACGCCTTTGGCAAAAGGGTTAGCTTTGACAATATCATCATTATTGCCACCAGCAATGCCGCCGCCGAGTTTATCAGGGAAGGGATAGCCAGTCAAGAATCCCAAGGGTTGAACCCTAAGAAGGGTTCAACCCTCAGTCAAAAACTAATTGATTATGTCCTGCAAAAAGGCTTCTTTTCTCCGGAGCTTATCAATCGCTTCGACGCAGTCGTTGTTTACAAACCCCTGGCCCCGCCAGAAGTCATCCAGGTAACTACTCTGATGCTGCAAAGACTGGCCCAGGAGCTTAAAGACACCAAAAATATTACGCTTGAAATTAGCCCGGAGCTTGCCCAAAAAATTGCCACGGCCGGCTACGATCCCCAATTTGGTGCAAGACCAATCAGAAGATTAATTGCCGACAGGCTCCAGGATGGCATCGCCAGAATGATCATCGCTTCCCAGATTAGAAACGGCGACACGATCCCCGCCACAACCCTGCTCGGCTTCGTTTCCTAATCCTTTCTCCAAACAATTTTTTCAACTAAAACACTTACACCTTGCCTATGGCTATTTGAATCAGATATGCGTTGGAGGTCTGCCATATTAATCTCATCTCTTCTCAGCTCGACAGGTCTAAAAATCTGATCCCCTGTTCTCAAACCATTACCACTTCCACCACTTACCAGCTCGCCTCCGGGCAATCTCACTGTATTGCCATTAACTACCATTAACTCACCGGCTTTGGGCACAAAATCATCTTGTAGTCTGCAAGACCCCCTTCTCACAAAAGGAACTTTTTCACCCGGCATAAGTTCCGTCCGACTAACAGGGAAAAGTCCAAACAACATAGTTTTAATTTCAATTGTCATCTTAAAAAAAGACCCCCTGGGCCTTTTCAATACTTATAATATAACACGGCAAATCCTAAAATTCCACCAGTTTCGTCCTCGCGCCCAAGAAAAGAATAAGTGCCACGCCTATTGCAATGGAAATAATCGGGTTTTCAAGAGCCGGGGTTTCGTCTGCCAAATACCAAAATCCTCTCCAGATCAGCATAAATGCCACGACCAAAGTTACTCCGTAAAATAAATTCTTTCGATAACGCCGAGTTCTTCTTCTCCAAAATCTGTAAATCAACCTACCGGACTTTCGCAATTTCTTTTGGGATTTTTTAAAATACAGGCCAAAATAAGTCTTCTCCTTTTTGGAAAAGGGCCTTTTTACTTTCTTTTTAGATTTTTTTCGACGTTTTAATTTCTTCATGTCTTGCTATCTAGAAGAAAATCAGATCCAAACTTTATCTACAGGTAGGCAGAAAGGGGTGTTGGTAAACTCGGACTGAAGGCATTATACGGCCAAAGGCCCTCCCAGAGCAAGTCAACCTTGCCTCATAGATGTATAATACGCCCATGCCACAAGGCGAACGCTCTTCGCATTCACCTGCTACCGACGAAGAACCTAAAAGTGTAACTCAGCAAGATATCGCCGAAGCTTTAGGTTTAAGCCGAAAAACAGTCAGTCTTGCTCTCAACCATTCCCCAGTTATCTCGCCCCAGACAGTGGCATTAGTGCAAAATGCGGCAAAGGAGATAGGGTATCTCAGAGAAAAGCACTTATCAGCTGTTATTGGAGTTTTAGTCCCAAAATTTGACGATCCTTTGTACAACCAAGTTGCCGATACAATCTCAGAACTAGCCAGGAATGAGGGCTATAACGTTCACTTTCTGAGTGGTAACGATGATATCTACCAAGAACGTGAGACTGCTGAACTCTTCAGAAGCAAAAAAATTGAAGGCTTAATTTTTTTAAATCCATCTTCTCCAAATTTTACTGCGCCGGGTCGTTATTTTCAACCAATAGTTGCTATTAACGCCAACCCCATACTACAACCTGGACCAGAATTCATTCGCATAGACGTCGATGAAACTCAAGGCATTGAAACCGCTATTCAACATCTTGCAGATCTCGGCCATAGAAGAATTGCTTATATTGGAAATATTTACCCTAAAAGTCGGCAGCGACTTGCCTCATATGAAAAAAGCATCAAAGATAAAAGTTTCGGGAGGGGAATCGTTGCGTACTCAGGAGAAACCAACTTCTTATCGCAAGGCTATCATGCATGCAGACATCTAATTGATTCAACCGATAGCCCGACAGCAATTATGGCTGATAACGACTACCTCGCCATTGGAGCTATTCGTGCTATATACGACAAAGGACTAAAAGTACCGCAAGATATTTCTGTGATCGGTTTCGGCAACATACCCGAATGTCTTTACACTAACCCACAGTTAACAACAATCTCAGTCCCCACAACTGAACTTGGTGTAAAAGCCTATCAAGCTCTCATCGAGTTGCTCGAAGAAGACAAAACACCACCTGGAAATCAAATTATGGTTCAAACAGAACTCGTAGTAAGAGAATCTACCGCCCCTCCGCCAAATCACTAACTTATTTAATTAATCCCTGAAGGAGTTTACGGTCTGTATACCACAAGTGCGCTACCTGCTCTTGAATTTACAGCCGTAACGAGAAGAGCAAAATCACGCGTCAGTTCTGGACTGAGAGCGTGTGATTCCCATTCAGCATTTTCTATGTATTTGTTATGTACCCATTCTCTATCGAAATCCCTTCTGCCAACAGCATACTCACCGCGATCGAAGTAAAAAAATATTGTAGGAGCAATTTGTTTTTTCTCGCTGATTTTAAAGAAATCACCAGCCAAAACTATCTCACCCCTATTTTTTGCTCTAAAATCAATTATTGCTGCAGTCTCACTTAATATAACTCTTCTTGCCACGACTGGTGGCAAGTCAACATAAACACCCCGTACTAAATTTTCTACAGTTGTAGGAAAATCTATTTGGTCATATCGGCCCTCTGCCTCTGCTTGTAACTTTACTAAACATCCCGAATCCTCTATTTCGGCAAGTGTCTGATCGGTATCAGAAGAATGGATGCGCGAAGAAAACGCACGACAAAATGCTAATCTATAAATTTCGAAGGCCCTCAGATTCTCTTCTGACAAACCACCTCTTTCGTCTAACATAGATAGGGTATTATACCAACAAGGCCCTTAAAAGAAAAAAGAAGCGACAGTACAACTCCCGAAGTTGCAGCTTATCTCATACGGCCACAGACCTCCCTGAGCAAGTCCATAAATACTTGACAAGTTGTCAAGAAAATATTATATTACAGTCATATGTTTCAGCTAACCGTCGGACAGTTTAAAGCAAAATTTTCTGAAGTAATCACCCAAGTCCTCCAAGGCAAGGAAATAGCAGTTTCTTACGGAAAGAAAAAAGAAACGATAGGGGTTTTCGTTCCTTTTAAGACCTACAATAAGAAGAAAAAGATAAAACTTGGAATTTGGAAAGACAAGGGTTCTTTTAAGCTGGCAAAAGATTTCAAGATGACCGAAGAAGAGTTTTTAAAATCCTAACAACTCAATGAACTATCTTCTTGATACTCACATACTTTTGTGGGTTTTATTTTCACCTGATAAACTTTCAGTAAAATTAAAAGATATATTCTCTGAACCCACATCAGAGAAATTTGTAAGCGCCATTTCGGTTTGGGAAATCTCTCTAAAATACAGCATGGGAAAGATAAAACTAGAAAAAAGGGTGCCTAGTGAAATACCCGATGCGGTGTTGAGTATGGGTTTTAATTTTCTGGACCTAGACTCATATACTGCGTCGACATTTTACAAGCTCCCAAGATTCAAAAACAAAGACCCCTTCGATAGGATGCTTGCCTGGCAAGCGATTTGTACAAATTACTCTTTACTGACCAAAGATGCCAACTTTGCCATCTACAAAGATCACGGTTTAAAAGTGGTCTGGTAAGTTATCTTCCTCTCACTTTCAGTAAGAGCGATATTTTTGCTGTTATGTGGACTACCGTTCCTCTATCTCAAACCACATGTCCCCCATACCACCCAAATTTTTACTATCTTAAATACTGTTAGATGCCTCTCCAATCCGCGATATATTTTTGAAAAGTGCCTGTCTCCATTAGCTACCCGTTTCTGCTAAAATAATCAAATCTTTATGGCTTGGAAGGTAAATTCCTATCAGAATGCGCGAGGCGAGTCTCCTGTTGAAGATTTTATTAAGGATCAAGACGAAACCACTTATGCTAAAATCCTTCACTCAATTTTACTCTTAAAAAATGGTGGTCCATTCCTAAAACCTCCTTATGCAAAGAAGCTTAGATCTAATCTATATGAACTTCGTATCCCCGGTAAAATCGCAGTCAGAATCTTCTATACAATGAAAAATGGAGAATATTATCTGCTGCATGCATTTAAAAAGAAAATGCAAAAGACACCAGCCAAAGAAATAAAAATAGCACTTGACAGAATGAAAGAAATCTTATAGCATATATGCTATGATCCAACCTAAAGATAGGAAACATTTAGATTTTGACGTTTTTCTAAAAGAATCTCTCAAAAATCCTAAAATTAAGGCAGAATATGATCGTCTGCAACCAGAGTTTGCTGTTATCAGGGCCATGATCGATGCCAGGGTAAAGAAAGGGTTAACTCAGGACAAACTTGCCCAAAAGATCGGGACTAAACAATCCGTAATCTCAAGACTTGAGAGAGGAAATGCAAATCCCTCAATAGGTTTTCTCAAAAAACTAGCTCAAGCATTAAACTCTCATTTAGAAATTAAATTTATTTCTAGGTAAATACTTTTTTAAAACATTTACCAAATTACCAACCCCCGGTGTTGGTTAAGTAGAAACCTCAGGTTTTTATTTACAAGTTGAGCAAAGAATGTTTTCCCTCTAAAGGATTTTGATAATAAGTTGATTGACCTCCATCGATCAGGATAGTTGTTCCAGTAAGAAATGGCGGTGATTGGCATAGGTAAACAATTAAGTCTGCTACTTCTTCCGGTTCTCCAGGTCTTTGAATTGGGATTTGTTTCATCGCTTCATCGAAAATTTCTGGATTTTCTATATTTGCCCTGTTCCCTTCGGTGGCTATGTACCCTGGAGCTACACAATTAATTGTAATGCCATCCTTGGCCACTTCTCTAACCATCTTCCTTGAGATCTCAATTAGAGCCCTTTTGGCGACAGCATAAGCATATTCTGTGTTTGGACACAAAGATTTAAGTGTTGAAACATCTGGTGAATCGCCTTCGAGTGCTTTGAAGTATTTTTGAGAATCCTCATTGGAAAGCTGGTGAAGCACCCCAATTATAGAACTGACATTTATAATTCTGCCCCCACCTTGCTTTGTCATTATTGGTACTAGTTGATCAATTAGTTTTAAAGGAGAAACTAAATCAACTGTAAAGACATCCTCAATGGTGTTTCCAGCTCCTGGGAGAGCTGCATTATTAACTAGAACGTCAACTCTTCCGTGTTTTTCTAATATACTGGCTACTACTCGAGTAATTTGGTCGACGTTTTGGAGATCAAACTCCACGAAATCAAAGAATTGATCTGGGTTAACTTCAAACTTTGGATGATTGGGATTCTTGTCGAGGATAATAACATTTGCACCCTCAGCTAATAATTGTGCTACTATTACAGCACCTATTCCCCCAGAACCTCCAGTAATCAAAACAATTTTGTCTTTTAAAGACTCTTTTTCAAGTACACGCAAATTCTCTTGCATTCAAAATTATATTTGAACTAATCCACCAACTAATCCACCTTCAACCAACTAATCCACCTTCAATGTGACTTAGCTTACTAATCCACCTTCAATTACTAATCCACCTTCAATGTGACTTAGCTTGGCACATCCTCTCCTTCGACATCGATATTAAATCTTCCTCTCGCTATCGCGAGAGCGATATTTTTGAAAATTTGGTGGGTCCGGGAGGAATTGAACCTCCGACCTTCACATTATCAGTGTGACGCTCTACCACTGAGCCACGGACCCAAATTTTCAAAAAGCAGTGTAACGCTCTACTCTAATTTTGCGACAGCAAAAACGAGTCGACACGTTTTGCAAAACAAAACAATGTTAGACCACAGAGCTAACCGCCCATTGTGTCTGCTTACAAGAGACCAAGTCGATACTTTGCAAAGCAAAATATTCAGACTCTATCTATTCCTAATTTTTCTCTTAATTCCTTTTTAAATTTCCCTGCGCTTGGATACTTAAGTTCTTTTTCTCTTAAAAAAGCTTTTCCAGCATCTTTAAAAACTTCCAGATGTATTAACTTTAAAGGTCTTCTACTCTTAGTTGCAATTACTCGTCCGTTATTATGTCTTTCTAGCCTTTTGAATATATCGCTAGTTCTTCCAACATATAAGTTCTTATCCTTTAGACTGAAAAGAATATAAACATAGTAAAACATTCCAGACACGGTCCTGATAATGGAGTCTAATTTTAACTGAAAGTTAAAATCGACCTGAACGTAAGGAGTCTGGTTTTGACTTCGTCAAAACCGACTCGGTCCCTGGTCCGAAGGAGTCTGGTTTTGACTTCGTCAAAACCGACTCGGTCCCTGGTCCGAAGGAGTCTGGTTTTGACTTCGTCAAAACCGACTCGGTCCCTGGTCCGAAGGAGTCTGGTTTTTGACTTCGTCAAAACCGACTCGGTCCCTGGTCCGAAGGAGTCTGGTTTTGACTTCGTCAAAACCGACTCGGTCCCTGGTCCGAAGGACCGGGACTAGAGAGGCGCGGATGGGAATCGAACCCACGTATAGCAGTTTTGCAGACCGCTGCCTTACCTCTTGGCTACCGCGCCGCGGTCAAAAATTTCTCGAATTCTCAATTTCTCTTTGTTGCCCAGTGCCAAGCAAAACCAGCACCAAAGAGGACAACTCCCAAGGCCGCCACCTTGGCTGCAAATTTGATCTCAAATGCTCCCATCAAAAGACCAGCCGCCGCCAAAATTATGCCAGCTTTAACTAACCTTGAATCAAGAAAAGATTCTTTAGTTGGTGCTGCCTCCACCTGGGCCATGGCAGAAAGAATTTTAACAAAATAAGTCTGAGCTGTCTACGAAAGCACGACCCGCACTTTTTGTTTACAAAAAGTTTCATGGGGAATTTATATCAAAGAAGAATTATTTGCGCTTTCTGCTGACGACTCTCTCAACAGCTTTACCGGCTGCCCACGTAACCGCTGCGCTTGTCACTGGTTCACCTTTTATAGCTGAGTGCGCCAACGCACCTTTAGCAAAATGTTGAGCTCCCTTACCACCTAACCTAACTACACCTTTTAAAACTCCTGTTGCTATTTCCTTAATCATATCGACAGATTATTTTACCACACAACCACCATAATCACGCACAAAATTGATATCTAGCAACAGTCCACGTTTCTGATATTTTCATTATTTCGAGCTTGCGAGAAACAAGCTCTCTTATTTCGAGCTTGCGAGAAACAAGCTCTCTTATTGTTCGAGCGATTAGCGAGAACTATTATCTAAACTTCTCACTTCGCTACGCTCGTTCGAAGAATAAGCAAAGCTTGCGCCCTTCGGGGCTAAAATTATCACGAAGGTGGACAATTACGATACCTATTCGTATAAATTCGCATGATGAAACTGTTCGAGTTAATCAATATTGAAAGAATAAATTACGAGAGAATTATTTAAATAGTTGGAGCATTCGGATAAATTCGTATTCTATTTAAATCCTCAAAAGTGGCACCCATTCCGCCCTTTCGGGCGGAAACAATTGACAAATGACCATTAACAATTGACAAAAAGTCAAATGTCACATGTTAAATGTCAAATGTTATTCCTAGAGATTGCATGTTGGGCATGCAAATAACCCGGTAATTTTACGAATCACCATTCGTCACGTTTGGCCCGTGAGCCAAACCTGTTTGACTCCCGTTCGAAATCAGATGACTTATCAGCGGAAATCCGCAAATAAATCAGCGCTAATCAGCGAATAGGAGCTTTAGCTCCTTAGAAAGGAGGTGATCCATCCGCTCCTTCCAGAACGGATACCTTGTTACGACTTAGTCCCCATCACCGGTCTTGCCTTGGGTCCGGCTTGCGCAGGAACTTCAGGCACTACCGACTTTGTTGGCTTGACGGATTGGGATACTTAGAGGTATGTTCCCGTTCCCACTCCTCCTCCGCTCCTTTGGAGCTTCGGAGGATCCACCGTAGCTTTAGCGTAGGTGGACCGGCGAGCCGATTTCCGGCACCAGGCGAGCCGAAGTGTTTAAAACATTCATAGAACGTTTCAACTGCCAGATTAATTCAAGTTCCTCTTCAGAAAGTAGTCGCGTGTCTTGCCGACCTTTTACAAGGTCTGCAATCTTTGCGAATTTTTCAAAAGAGAACTGTTTCACTCCTTGAAGTGGATTTTTTCTAAAGAAAGGAACAATCACATTTTGAATATGTTCCTGTTTAGTCACCTCAAAGACATATGTTGGTAACCGAGATCTTCTATATTCCCTACCCCACTCTTGTGCTTTTAAATGCACATATCCAACTCCAAAGAATCTTAAAATATTTTCTAAGATTTCTTTGTTGTCAAATCGTTGGGTTATAAAATATCGAAGCACGATACGAAAATCTGTTCTTATTTGTACATAAAAACAGCCTTCGCCGTCGGTAAAACCAACAATATAATCTGACGTTATCACTTCGTTGTTCCCTTCGGTAAATATTCGGGTTAATTTAGTTTACTTCTATCAAGCAACAAAATCAATCCTCTAATTTACTTACTATGAAACAGCTGACTTCCTACCAGATAATAACCTCTTCCTGATAGGATCTCCATGGGTTACATAAATAACTATTCCTAGCATTCCATCAATTCTTCTACTTTATTAGTTGAATTTCTCTCAAACCGCCCGGCTGAGATCATTCATGAAAAGAACTTTTTTAAATGGACTGCTATTTGTCTCAGACCCTCCGTACCGACAAATTACTCTGTCGGAACTGTCTAATTTTTTTGACTATCACGTTCAGTTTCATGAACGTGAGTTGGATTTGAACCAACTAGCCATTTATGCTGCCACGCGCGTTTTTTAAATTGGCGGTGTGTACAAGACCCGAGAACGTATTCACCGCGGCCTGCTGATCCGCGATTACTAGCGATTTCAACTTCATGAGGGCAAATTGCAGCCCTCAATCTGAACTGAGGGTATTTTTGGGGATTAGCTTTCCGTTACCGGATTGCAAACCTGTTGTCAAATACCCATTGTAGGATGTGTGTAGCCCAGGACATAAGGGCCGTGCTGACTTGACGTCATCCCCACCTTCCTCCTCGCTTTTAGCGGGCAGTTTCCTGTGAAATATAACACAGGATGGGGGTTGCGCTTGTTGACCCACTTAAGGGTGCGCCTCACGGTACAAGCTGACGACAGCCATGCAGCACCTGTCCTAACACTCTCGAAGAAGCCCGGTGTTTCCACTAGGGTGCAGTTAGGATGTCAAATCCTGGTAAGGTTTTTCGCTTTGTGTCGAATTGAACCACATGCTCCACCGCTTGTGCGGGTCCCCGTCAATTCCTTTGAGTTTTAGCCTTGCGGCCGTACTTCCCAGGCGGGACACTTAACGCGTTAGCTTGCGACATCCAGCTCGCAAAATCTACGATTTTGCTCGAACAATTAACTAGTAACATTTAACAATTGACTTAAAAAATTTACAAAATTTTCCAATAGTCAAATGTTAATTTGTTAAATGTCAAATGTTCTCGCAAAGTCATACGACTTTGCGAGCCGGACATCTAGTATCCATCATTTACGGCTAGGACTACAGGGGTCTCTAATCCCTTTCGCTCCCCTAGCTTTCGTGCATCAGCGTCAGACTAGGCGCATCTTACGATGCAGCCCGTCCCGTACCGAATGGTACAGGGATCTTTCCCAGTAGCTTGCCTACGCCTTCGGTGTTCCTTGCAATATCAACGCATTTCACCGCTCCACTGCAAGTTCCAGCTACCTCTGAAAGACTCAAAGCCTGCTAGTATCAAAACCGTCCCCCTCGTTGAGCGAGAGTATTTCAGTTTTGACTTAACAAGCCGCCTACGCAACCCTTTACGCCCAGTAAATCCGGATAACGCTTGCACCCTACGTATCACCGCGGCTGCTGGCACGTAGTTAGCAGGTGCTTATTCTGCCCGCATTATGCGGGCCAAAAGGAGTTTACAACCCTAAGGCCTTCTTCCTCCACGCGGCGTCGCTGGATCAGGCTTTCGCCCATTGTCCAAAATTCCCGGTTGCTGCCACCCGTAGGTGTAGGGACCGTGTCTCAGTTCCCTTGTGGCTGGCCGACCTCTCAGCCCAGCTACCCGTCGTTGCCTTGGTAGGCCATTACCCCACCAACAAGCTGATAGGACATAGGCCACTCTTTCGGCGGGCGGTTAAGCCCTATACCCTTGCGGGATTACGAGGTATTAGCCCGGCTTTCGCCGGGTTATTCCCCACCAAAAGGTACGTTCCTATGCATTACTCACCCTTCCGCCACTGCCGGAGATCGGATATCAGAAGTCAGATTTCAGACTATTAAAGAAGTGAAAAGTTTGTTGAGTTGTTTGGAAAGAGATTTATAGACACTCGCCGCATGTTTCAACTGATCGATTGAAACAGTATTAAATTTGGAAATAGCAATTGTTCTCAAATGGGTTATTGTCTCATCTGAAGAACTCATAGCTTGAATTACGTAATGTCCAAATTCTCTTTGTGAATGTCTACGTCCAAAACCCTCTGCAATAATGGGTGCAACAGCTTTTGAGCATCTTAATATTTGTCTTCTTGTATCAGCTAACTCTTTTGGCAATTGTTTTGCAATCTCTTCAATTAATAGAAATGCATCTAATGATTGCCTATACACTCTCAATTCCGTTACATCCATCACTTCTCTAATTATATCCGAAATCCGATTTCCGAAATCTGATCTCCGGCCGTTCGACTTGCATGCCTAAGGCACGCCGCCAGCGTTCATCCTGAGCTAGGATCAAACTCTCAAAAAAGAATTTAATCTGAACTCGATTTTAAATAACTCTAAGGATTATTCCCGGATTTCAGATATCAGATATCAGATCTCAGAAAAAGTCCGAAATCCGATTTCCGAATTCCGATTTCCGGTTTTTTGGGTGCCACTTTTCAGAGTTCAAGCTTGCTTGAACTCGCAGTCCGCCGAAGCTCGAAGAGCGTAGGCGGATCAAGATCAAACAAAAGAATACTGAAAAGCGGCATACTTTTCAGTTGTTAAAGAGCTATGAATTGCGAACTTGTAAGAATGAAGAAAAATTACCAAACAGTATTCGCATATCGCGCGACTAATTCTACACCGCTTGACAAATGCTGTCAATGCAACTTATGCTAAAGTTAATGCACATCAATAAATTGCTACATTGCTTCATTGCTAAATTGTTCAAAAAGAAAAATCTACTTAACAATCTAACAATTCAACCCGCTTCGCAAGCGAAGCGAGGCGAGCAATCTAACAATGGCTTCACTCTCATTGAATTATTAGTCGTTATCGCCATCATCGGCATTTTAGCAACCATTGTCGTAGCCTCTTTCGCTGGAGCACAAGCCAGAGGCCGTGATTCAAGAAGAAAAGCAGATCTTGATGCCGTTAAAAAAGCCCTAGACATG
Source organism: Candidatus Curtissbacteria bacterium (assembly GCA_016183325.1). Lineage (GTDB taxonomy): Bacteria > Patescibacteriota > Microgenomatia > Curtissbacterales > GWA2-41-24 > JACPEV01. Next base: position 51,857 of record JACPEV010000013.1, on the reverse strand, counting down.
GCTAAGCAAGACTGTCTTGGTAGTGCCTATTACCCCGTAATGGCCGGGGCCAGTGCAGATGTCAGATATGACGCTTTGGAAGCACATCTTGATGACGCTGATCTAGCCTATATAAAAGTAGTCCCTGTTGACCCTAGTAAAACAGGTGCAAACGATTATCACTATACAACATCCGGAACAACAACTGCCAACGCTTGTCTAAGTACTGCAACTCCCCCAACTTTTGCTGTAACAGGAGCACCGACATTTCTGCTTCGGGCGCTTCTCGAAAATAAAAATGATCCTCAATCAGCTCCATCCATAACACAATGCTTAAGTGCCGGTGCCGCGGCCGTAGCAGGAGAAACACCCTATTACGTTTGTAACGACTAGGCATTCTTTTTCTTCTTCTTTGACAACATCTATATAATCTTTTATCCTTAGATTAATGCCCACGACTCATCACTCATCACTCATCACTCATCACTTGCGCCAAAGGCGCACTGGCTTCACTCTTATTGAATTATTAGTCATTATCGCGATTATCGGCATTTTAGCTACAATTTCAGTTGCCTCTTTCAGCGGAGCACAAGCCAGAAGCCGTGATTCCCGGCGCAAAACAGATCTTGATGCCGCCAAAAAAGCTCTGGAGCTTGCCAGACAAGACACCGCCGGTGCCTATTATTATCCAAGTTGTGATACTTACGTTTCAGGCAGTTGTGGCATAACCGGAACCTCGACCAATCCGGATCTTTCCCCAGCATCAAATCCTTATATAAAAGCTGTTCCAAAGGATCCCAAAACCGGATCAGCTTATACTTACACTCCAACTCCCGCAAGCTGCGGGCCAAACGCCTGCACTGGTTATTCAATAGTTGCCTGTCTTGAAAATCAAAACGATTCCCAAAAAGACCCAACCCAAAATACTACCGTTTGCCCCATTTCAACAAATACAGTTAGTTATACCATCAGTCCCAATTGAGATTAATCCATTACTACGGCTTGATACAAAACAATAGCCAGAGAAACCATAACGTTAAGTGATCGGTTTATACCAAACATCGGTATCTCCACGATTTGATCCGCCATCTTCAAAGCTTCTTTTGATACCCCTCCTGTTTCATGCCCAACCACAAAAGCCACGGGCTCTGTATACTCCACTTTCCTAAAGTCTTGACTATTTTTGCTCTGCTCTATTGCAACTACCTTGATTCCTATCCTGTCATCCTGGAGCGAAGCGATAGGATCTCTTGAGATTCTATCGGTCGTTTCACTCCCTCCAGAATGACGGGACCGGAGATCCAAAATCGCCTCGACCGCTGTTGCTCTATATTGCCATGGTACCCACTTATCAGTCCCCACACTGGCCTTAGCAATCCGAGCATTTGGAGGAGTTTCCGATCCACCACACAGATAAACGCACTTAACTGCCAGAGCATCCGCCAAGCGAAATATCGATCCGATATTATAAGTATCCAAAACATTGTCACAAATAATATAAACCTCCCGCCGTTTGATCTTTTTAAGATCAGCTTCGCTTGGTTCACTCACTCTTAATTGTTTAGCTCCAAGTTTCATTTGTACAGTTAATCGTAAATTGTTAATCGTTCATTGCCAAACCAAACGATACACGAGTTTCGCACTAAACTACTTTCATCTGTCATTCTGGAGTGGCAACGACCACGATAGAATCTTAATTCTTAAAGTAGATCCTATCGCTTCGTTTCACTTCGCTCCAGGATGACATCATGTGCGAAACTCGTGCGATAAACAATAAACCATAAACGATAAACGCAATCACTTAACCGTCACACTCTTCGCAATGTTCCGTGGTTTTAGGCCCGCACCCCGCCTTTCGCGAAGGGCGGGGGAGGACCGCAAGACAAGAAATTTATTTCACAGTGACTGACTTTGCTAAATTTCTTGGCTTATCCGGGTCCAAACCTTTCTCAATCGCCAAAAAATAACCAAATAGCTGTGCTGGAATAACATTGCAAATTATAGAAGCGTCCCCTAAATCTCGCACTTGGACCCATTCGTCAAACACTTCTGACTTTTTTGACCCAACCCCGATAATCAACCCGCCTCTTGCTTTAATCTCGGTGGCGTTAGAAATAATTGCCTCATGTGTCTCATCGTTTGGTGCAAAAACAACGCACGGCGTCCCTTTTGAAATTAATGCAATCGGCCCGTGCTTCAGCTCTCCTCCAGCCAATCCTTCCGTATGAATATAACTAACCTCTTTCATCTTCAAAGCAGCCTCAAGGGCCGTTTGATACGAAAGTCCTCGACCAATGGTAAAAATATGATCGTGGACTGCTAAAATTTTTGCGATTTTTTTTATGTTTTCCACTTCCTCGAACAATAGTCTTTCAACCTCATCAGCAGCCTCTGCAAGCAATTTTCTTCCCTCGTCCAGTCTATTCACGAGTCCATATGCAATCAAGATTAAAACAGAAAGTTTAGAAACATAAGCTTTTGTTGAAGCAACCGCCATCTCAACTCCGGCACCAAGTAACAATTTATAATCTGCCATTTGCCAAATCGTCGAGCCCAAATTATTTACAATCGCCACAATCTTGGCACCTTTTTCTTTTGCCCTTTTCAAGGGCTCAATAACGTCGATTGTTTCCCCGGATTGTGAAAGAGCAATCACCAAAGTTTCTTTATGTAAAAAATGCTCCAGATAATTAAATTCGGAAGCGACAATCGTATTTACATGCGCTTTTGCAATCTTTGAAAAAAGATACGCCCCGGCAAGACAAGCATTAAATGCGGTTCCAGCCCCAATAAAAAATGTGCCATGAGCTTTCTCGATTACCTTACAAAGATCACTTATTTGGTCTATATAAGTTTCTGATATGTTCCTGATAACCTTTGGCTGCTCGTAAATTTCTTTGATCATGAAGTGTTTATGGCCTCCAAGATTTGCTTCTTCAATTTTCCAATTTAGTATTTCTACTTTTGGTGTTACTGCCTCATCTGAGGCTATATCAAAAATATTTACTCCACTATCCGTTATTTCTGCCATCTGGTTGTCTCGCAGGAAAATAACTTTATTTGTGTGAGGCAAAAGCGCCGCCGCATCAGAAGCTACTAAATACTCACCACTGCCTATCCCCAAAACTAAAGGAGATCCGTTCTTAGCAACAACCAGTTCTCCATCATTCATCACTACAATAGCGTTAAGTCCTGTGAGTTTCAAAAACACTTTCCTGACAGTATCTTTTAAAGGTTGAACCTTTGTTGAAGGTTCAACCTTAGAAGAGATTAAGCCTCTCAATTCCTCGATCATGTGTACTATCACTTCCGAATCCGTCTGAGATTTAAATTTATGCTTTTTTTTGAGGCTTTTTTTAAGCTCTTGATAATTTTCGACAATGCCGTTATGAACCAAAGCCAAATTTCCGCTGCAATCTAAATGTGGATGGGCATTCTCCTTAGTCACTCCCCCGTGCGTCGCCCAGCGCGTGTGGCCAAGAGCTATACTTGATTTGAGAATTGAGAGTTGAGAATTGAGAGTTGAATTGCCGATTTTCCCCACATGCTTTTCTACTAATAATTTTCCACTCTCAACTTTCAACTTTCCACTCACCGCAACTATTCCCCACGAATCATAACCGCGGTATTCAAGCCGCTTAAGACCCTCAAAAACAATCTTTGCAGCGTCACGCTGTTTACCAACGTAACCAAAAATCCCGCAAATCTTAACCTCCTTTATAGTTAAATATGGTGATTATGTTTATATTTGACATTCGTGTTTCATTCGGGTATTATTTTTTATAATATAACTCACAAGTTAAAATGAAAACTGTTTATGCTTATCTCGCAGGTCTTATTGACGGCGAAGGTTGTATTTCTATAAGAAAAACTTTTCAATATGGCAAAGATCAATTTAAACCGATGGTAGAAGTAGGAATGACGGATATAGAGCCAATGCAACTTCTCCAGAAAACATTCGGAGGTAGTTATTGGCCAGAGTTGATAAGAGGTAGAAATTTGCCTGTAACTAAGTGGCGCGTAACTGGAACTCACGTCATACCTGTTCTTAAACCTCTGCTCAAATATTTGCTTGCAAAAAAAAGGCAAGCTGAAATTGCTCTTGCTTTGGCCTATAGAATTCATCATTGGCCCAAGCCCATGCCAAAAGCTGAGACTGAATTTAGGAGAACTTTGTTTCATGATTTATTGGAAGCTCGTAAGCCTAATATAGGAAATTGGTCTAGTCCTTTGACAAAGGGTAATCCTTAGCTTCGATAATTTCAAGTTCAGGCACCTTTTTGTACTTGGGATTCTTAACCAAGGCAGGCTTTCCGCCTTTCTCTACAATGTAATAACAAAACCCTTGCATTCGCTTCACAGCTTCATAATCCGCATGCCCCGGCAAAGAGACAGGATTAGATTCATCAAAATTTACCGGAGAGTCATCAGCTGTCACAAAGAACGTCTTGGAGATATTAGCCACCAAATGTCCCCACTCGGCAGGGATAAACAATGCATCACCCGGACGAACATGAACAGCATAAGCTTGCTCTATTTCATCGTCGATTGGGCTTCCATCAACTCCTACGGCTCTCTTTTGTACCAAAACCACCCCTTCTCCAAATATCACCCAATACGTCTCATCCAACTTGCCAACATGATAATGCCCATATGTTTTTATATACTCCCCACCAACAGTTCCCGGCTCCCAAGTCGTAATATTTCGCTGGTCAGTCCCTCCCCGCACCATGTGATAATGAATCTCCGGCCCTACTGCATTAGGATCCATCAGAACCTCCCGCATTTTTTCGTGAGTTCTTGATGCATAATGTTTAAGCGTAAAGTCCTTCATCTATTAATTCCATCAACATTTTGTTCCATGATCATTGAATAAAATGTCTAACGCTTGACGATCCCATATCGTTTCAAGCTTTTTTCCTAGCTCGATACGGGTTCGAGTTCGATGATCATTTATCAGTTATCAGAATTCCCTTATTCCTGCGTTCTCTCTCTGCTTCGTCTTCTGTTTGACCGGCTCGATTATAGTCATCATCAAGCCGGTAAGTTTTCCCAATCTCCGGCGTCGATACTTCAATCACGTCACAATCAGTTATCCCTGCAAATCTATGTCTTTGCCCAACCTCACAACTGTAACCCTTTCCAGTTTCAAGTTCCAACTCAACAAGATTCCCATTCTCATCATCCCAAATGAGCTTCGCTCGCCCGCGCAGTAAAAACCAACTTTCTAGTTTCTCGTCGTGATATTGCAAAGAAAGCCTTGCACCAGCGTTCAAATGAAGAATTTTCCCCATATACGGTTTATCGTCAGGCACAAAGTGGATCTCCCACCCCCAAGGCTTTTCGATTCGACGGGCATAAGGCTCGTTATTAAACTTTTTCTTCATGGGAATTGGCTTATCAAGTGCTTATATTTCTAAGCTTGTGGTACTTGTGATACCTTTGATACTTGTGATACTTTTTTTTGACTTCTATTCTCCAAATCGTCTCTGGCGCCTGGCAAAATCACCAATTGCTCGCTTAAGCTCCGCCAATGAAAAATCTGGGAAATAAGCTTTAGAAAAGAAAAGCTCTGTATAAATTGTCTGCCATGGCATGATCCCGCTAGTTCTCATTTCTCCCGAAGTTCTAATCAAAAGATCCGGGTCTGGTAGTCCAGTCGTCTGCAAATTTGTGGAAATCAACTGCTCGTTAATCTGTGAAGGCTTTATCTTACGATTTAAAAGTTTTTTAAAAACACCAATTAACTCTTCTCTTCCGCCGTAATCTAAACAAATATTAAGGATATAGCGAGTGTTCTTTTCAGTCTCTGCCTCGATCTTTTCAAGAATTCGTCTTAGTGTCTTTGGCACTCGATCCCTTCGTCCTAGCCAGTTAAATTTTACTCCTTCCCGCATTAATTCCTTCGTATGTTTCTTAAAAAACACAGTGTAAAGTTTCATTAAATAACCAACTTCCATTGAAGGTCTGCGCCAATTTTCAGTCGAAAAACCCCAAAGGGTTAAAATCTTCACACCCAGGTCTCTTGAACCGCGAACCACTGAAAGTGCTGTCTCCAGACCCTTTTTATGCCCTTCTATTGGCGCCAGGCCGTGTTTTTTGGCCCAACGTCGATTTCCATCAGGAATTATAACTACATGTTCGGGAATCGTCTTACTCATTAATTTTTGCCAAACAATACAATGCCCACTTGAGGGTTAATCAAAAGGATATCGCAAAAAGACTTCTTTTTCAACCCACCCTTTGTTAAATTCGGCGGGGGGTTGTGTTACTTTTCTCTGCCTATTACGAAATCTGCAATTTGCTCAAAGATAATTTGTAATTCTTTATCATTTGTTATATCAAAAATAACCTTTTTTGCCGCATTCGCCAGTTTCACTTGTTCCTTCTCACACCATGCCAAAGCTCCACAATCCCTAATTATTTGCCCAACTCGCTTTAAATCTCCAGAATTTGCGTTTTTGTTCCCCCAAATTTTCTTTAAATATGCTTTTTCTTTTGCATTTACAAGCTCATAAGTTTTATAAATAAGCATTGTATTTTTCCCTTCCGAGAAATCCATTGGCTTCCCTGTAACCTTCTCATCACCAAAAACTCCGAGGATATCATCTTTGAGTTGAAACGCCATCCCACAAGAGAGTCCAAACTTAGTCAAACTGCTAATCTGTTCTTTCCCTGCCCCTCCCAAAATTGCTCCCAAGCTCAGCGGTCCCACAAAACTATATCTTGCCGTCTTGAGGTCCATTACCTGTCTAATCTGCGCTAACGTCGCCCCTCTGTAAGGTGCCTCAACGTCCAGAGCTTCTCCGTATCCGGTATTCAAAAGAGTTTTAATAAGTTGTCCTTGGCAAATTACCTTAAGATCATTATCAAAAGACGACGAATTAATTAAACTAAACGCCTCAAAACAAGCAATATCACCAAGCAGGATGGCTTGACTTAATCCGTAATGACCCGCCTCGTCCCTCAGGCGGACGGCAGGCGGGCTACCAACTAGCTTCTCATAGCGCCTATGGATAGTCGGCGCTCCATGCCGCATGTCTGATTTATCGATAATGTCATCGTGAATTAAAAGGAAACTGTGAATGATCTCAATCGCCAAGGCAATCGGCAAAATTTTTTGAAAATCCTTTTGGAGGTTCAACCCATCAGAGGGGTTGAACCGCAGATGAGTTCCTATCAAATATCCAAGATAAACTAAAAACGCCCTCATTCTTTTCCCTCCGGAGGAAAAATCGGCAAGGTCTTTGTAAAACTGGACGATTAAAGGATGATATTTGGAAACTTCTTTGATTTTGTTCTGAAAATATTTTTGGGCATATGGCTCAAAACTGGCCAAGAAATCTTTTAGATGTGTCTGGAAATCCATGTTTGAGAAACTATCGTTGAATGACAACTTTGTGCTTTTCGACCAAAGCAATTCCCTGATCCGACTGTTTGGCCAGGGACACCAAATCGTCAGACCCCAGAATTTTATCTTAACAACTTTTTTAAGTCTTCCGTCTTTATTTTTGTCTGTCTTAAAATAGCCCGCAGTGTACCTGTTGGAATTGGCTTTGGATGAATAGAAACAGAAGTTAGTCTTCCGTCCTGGTGCTTAAGAAATACGTGGCTGCCAGTCTGGCGTCCTTTGTTAAATCCAGCTTTTTCGAGTGCTCTAACCAACTCTTTAGGTCTGACTTGGGGTAGCCCACTCATCCCACTGCTACATGAAGCGTGCTGCCTGATCCTTGAATTGAAACCGTAGTCGCAGTAATAATCTCTTGTGCGGTATTTTCCTGGGGCACCTCTAACTCTTCTTCAAGCAAGCTTTCAACATGAAATTTTATGAGTGCTTTAATGTTTTTGATTGCATCATCGATGGAATCGCCCCAGTCAGCAAGACCCAAAGTCGGACAATAAGCATTATAAACTGTCTTTTTGCCTTGTTTTTCCGGCTCTATAATAATTCGATAGTTTAAAACCCTTGTTTGCATTTGGCCATATTCTATCATAAATATCAAGTTGCTTGCTGTCGCTATCCCTCTATCTCTGTGAAGCCACTCTATGTTTTTCAACCCAGCCAACACCCTTTTCTGATTGTTTTGCCAAAGCGACTAGATCATCAGGCAAAGGGAATTTAATCTCTTCGCGCAAAATCTCCAAGTTCTCAACAGAAGCCTTCGGGTTTTTCTTTTTTATAAACTGCACCAGCTGACTCACCAGATACTCTGGTACCGAAGCTCCTGAAGTGATTCCTAAAGTCTTAACATTCTTGAACCAGTCGGAATTAATCATCGTCTCGTCATCAATTAGATGGGCCCTCACTCCTTCCTCCTCGCAGACTTCCCGCAAGCGTTGTGAATTCGAGCTCGTTTTCGAGCCAATTACCAAAACTAGATCACATAATTTGGCCAGCTCCCTTGCTGCCGCTTGCCTATTGGTGGTCGCATAACAAATGTCAGAGGAAGGTGGCGCAATAATATTTGGAAATCGCCGCATAAGCGCTTCAACGGTCTCACGTGTGTCAGAAATAGACAAAGTTGTTTGGGTTAGATAGACTAATTTATCATTTTGTGGAATTTTGACTTTAGACACTTCGTCAGCATTCTCAATTAAAGTCATCGTGCCTTTTGGCACCTCTCCGAAAACTCCGACTGGCTCAGGATGATCTCTGTGACCTACATAAATTATGAAATACCCTTCTCTTGCATATCTTGCCGCTTCTAAATGGACTTTGGTAACCAAAGGACAAGTCGCGTCAATAACTTTATGGCCGCGTCTCTTTGCCTCTTCCTTTATAGCTGGATCTGTGCCATGTGCGCTAAAAACCACTACTGATTTAGGAGGAATTTCATCCAAATCTTCAACAAAAACTGCTCCTTTAACTTCCAAATCCTCAACAACATGCAGATTGTGCACAATCGCATGCTTAACATAAACTGGCGGACCAAAAATCGCTAAGGTAGCCTCGACCACATCAATCGCCCGATCAACCCCCGCACAAAACCCGCGAGGAGCAGCCAGAAGTATTTTTTTAACCATACTGAAGTTTTTTGATTTCTCCTCTATACCCCTTCTCGACAAGAACTTTTTTGATCTCGTCAATAAATTCTGGCAACAAATCTTCTTCCTTAAGAGTTTTAACCAGTTTTCCTTTTTTAAATATTGCCCCCTGGCCCTTTCCTCCGCAAACACCAATATCGGCAAAACTTGCTTCCCCGGGCCCGTTAACAACACATCCCATAACTGCTACTTTGATAGGAGCATCAAGAGGCGAAACAACCGCCTCGACCTTTTTCGCCAATTCAATAAGATTAATTTCTGTACGCCCGCAGGTTGGGCACGCAATGACTTCAACACCTTTCTGTCTCAAACCCGCTGACTTAAGAATCTCCCATCCGACTTTTACCTGCTCTCTCGGATCATCGGCAATCGAGACCCTAATTGTATCTCCGATACCCTCAGCAAGGATTGAACCAATACCCACCGCAGATTTAATTGAACCTGCCCACAATGTCCCGGCTTCAGTAATCCCGACATGCAGTGGATAATTATAGCGTTTGGCAAAAAGTATATAGGCCTCTCGGGCTATAACCGGATTATCACCCTTAAGGGAAACCACAATATTGTAGAATTTGAGGCTTTCCAGAATTTTAATGTGACGCGTTGCCGACTCGACCATTACTCTGGGCACACCAAAACCCCCATACTTGGCATATAAATCCCGCTCCAAAGAACCCATATTGACACCAATTCGCATCGGAATATTTTTCGCTCGGCAAACCTTTACGACTTCTTTGACTCGATCAACTCCTCCAATGTTGCCCGGATTAATTCGCACTTTATCTACACCCTGTTTAGCAGCCTCAATCGCCAGCAAATACTGAAAATGGATATCGGCAACCAAGGGAATTCTGATTTGTTTTTTAATGGATTTTATGGCCTTTGCCGATTCCATATCCGGAACTGTTACCCTAATAATTTCACAACCTGCCTCCTCAAGCTCATGAATCTGCTTGACGGTTGCATCTACGTCATGCGTTCGGGTTTGCGTCATTGACTGAACTCGAACAAGATTGCCTCCCCCAATGGTAACCTTGCCTATTTTTACCGGACGAGTTTGTTCGCGCTTATACATCAGTTTTTTGGTTTTGTAATTATAACCTGTTTATATCTTTTTCTTAAGCTATCACTTGCCCTTTTGACAGCCTCTTTGCTGTTAAAAAACCCCACCACCGCAAGCCCTGCTCCAGCAAGAATTGCTCTTCGTGCACCTACATTTTTTAAATCGTCTTTGATTTCTTTAACAACAGGATAAAATGACATAACTGACCCCTCAAAGTCGTTATGAAGGTTATCCAAAATTGCCTCACAGTTATTTTCGGCAATTGCCCCCTTTAAAAGCTCAAGTTTTCGCAAGTTTCTACCAATATTTTTGGTTATCAAGTGATTATACATCCAAGCACTAGAGGGTTTTTGAGCTTTTGGTTCCACAATCAGCATTTCGATTTCCGGTAATTTATAGGCAAAAGGGATTGTTCTATATCGATTATCTTCCCCTTCGAATTGAGAAAGCGCACCAAAATAAGAATAGAAAAAATCCTGCCCCAGCTCTTTTGTCAATTCTTCTAGCTGGCTTCCACTAATCTCTATTTTCCAAAGTTTCTGAAGCCCTCTTATTGTCGCAGCCGCATCGCTTGATCCTCCACCAAAACCGGCTTTGATGGGAATCTTCTTCACAAGTATTATTTTTGCGCCCAAATTTTTACCAGACGATATTTTCTTAAGTAACAATGCTGCTCTCTCAACAAGGTTATTTTTTCCTTTAGGCACATTTTTGTTCTCACAAAAGACCTCAATACTTTGCTTTCGACTCTCAAAAAAAATTTCGTCTTTTAAAGCAAGCTGACAATTTAAGAATTTTGTAGGATAAAAGCCAGATTTGGATTCTTTTGGAATAATATGCAAATTTAAATTAAATTTTGCAAAAGCATCTTCCTTAATCATTTTTTGGAAATCAGAACTTGAGAAATCGACTGAATCCCCAATCCTTTTCCAAAAGGAGTCAGTCCTTCGCCTGAAGTAAAAGTTATTCCTACTTGGTTTTTTTTGATTCCTAAAAGTTTGGCAATATTTTCCTTCATCTTATTTGCAATTTTAAGTTCAATATAAGGCTTTTTCGCCTCAACCGAAATCGACACATTCTCAACTCTATATTTCTCCTGTCTGATCTTTTTGAAAATATGCTCAACCGCTTTTTGGCTATCTGTTACTCCCTTCTCGACCATCTCATCAAACCAAGTTGAGAGCGAATCCCCGCCAATCGCAGATGATAGTGCATTACAAAGGCTATGTAAAATTACATCGCCATCAGAATTACCCTCAAGTCCAGTGTTGTTGTCTATCTTGACCCCTCCAAGAACCAAAAAGTTTTTCCCGTCAGTTGGCTGATTTGCAAACCTGTGAGAATCCTGACCAATTCCTATTCTCATAAAATATCCCTTATCACCCTAATCACCATTATATCCCCAATTCTGCAGCACATGACGAGCCATCACTAAATCTTCCTTAAAAGTAATCTTAAAATTCTGGTTTGAACAAGGAACAATCTTTGGTTTGATACCGATTCTTTCCAAAAGTTGTGCATCATCGGTGCCAATGAAATTCTCTGCCTCAGCCGCAAGATATGCTTTCCATAAGTTGGCAAAAGTTGCCACTTGTGGAGTCTGAGCATACCACGAATATTGTCTGGGAGGAGTTTTTGCAACCAGTCCCCTCTTATCGACAATTTTAATTGTGTCTTTTGCCGCTTGTGCCAAAAGTGCAGCTCCGTAAACACTCGCGTTTTCGTAGACTTTGCGAATTTCATCCTCCCGTACAAAAGGGTTTACCCCATTATGCACACCTACTAAATCGCCTCGCCTCATTCTAGGCTTCAATGCTTTCAAAATAGCCAAGGTCGAATTTTGTCTCGAATCGCTTGCCTTAACAACCTCTTTTACCTTGCCAAACTTGTACTTTTTGACAATCTCCTTAATTTTTTTCAAATCATCCTCGCTTGCCGAAACAATAATATTATCTATTACTTTGCTTTTTTCAAATGCCAAAAGTGTCCAGTAAAGAAGCGGCAAATTGCCAAGCTTTGCAAAAACTTTATTAAATCCCAAGTCCATCCGCTCTCCGCGGCCTCCCGCGACAACAATCAACCAATTCATCTGCCAAATTTTACTACAAACTCCCCTGCTTTATCTCTCGCCCACAGGTCTACCGCAAGAAGTTCAGATAAAGATGAGTATTTTCGCGGTTCGTGAGCTGAAAGTATCGACTCAACGACATCGCAAATACGCCAAAACGGCAATCTTTCAGTTAAGAACGCTTCAACTGCCACATCATTTGCAGCCGTTAAAACCGCAGGTGCAGTCTTTCCAGCTTTAATTGCCCTGTAGGCTAAATCTAAACATCTAAACGTGATAAGATCTGGTTCCTCAAATGACAAATTTGAATAATCGCCGAATGTGAATCTTCTGAATCTATTTTTCTGACGTTTTCCTGGATATAAAAGTGCATATTGAATTGGAAGTCGCATATCAGAAGGCCCAATTTGGGCAATTATCGAGCCGTCAACAAACTCAACTGCCGAATGAATAATACTCTGGGGATGAACAATAACTTTAATTTTTTCAAAAGGCACCCCGAATAACCACATCGCCTCAATTACTTCAAACCCTTTATTCATCAACGTGGCACTATCGATAGTAATCTTGGCACCCATTTTCCAATTCGGATGCTTCAAGGCCTGCTCTGGCCGAACGTTCTTCAAATCTTTAGATTTTTTACCCCTGAATGGCCCTCCTGATGCTGTCAAAATAACTCTTTTAACCTCTTCGACGCCCCTTCCCTGAAGACACTGGAATATAGCCGAATGTTCCGAATCAATAGGCAAAATTTTGACTTTATTTTTCGCGGCCTCGCGCGTCACAATTTCTCCTGCCGCAACCAAAACTTCTTTCGTGGCCAGTGCAATCGTCTTTCTGGCACGAATTGCAGCAAGTGTTGGCTTTATGCCCGCAAGACCGGGGGTGGCAATAACAACTTTATCAACACCGGGTATAGTAGCCACCTCGCAATTACCCTCGTCCCCCCATCCAACAACAGTACTCCTTCCTTTACTGTTCGAGCTTGTCGACCCTTCGATTTTACTCAGGGTCGACACTGAGTTTATCGAATGTGTCGAGAACATTCTTCTAAAACTTTCATTTTCCTCTTTAATCGAGACAATCTTTGGCCGATACTTTTTAATCTGTTTTGCCAGGAGCCCAAGGTTTCCTCCTGCAGCAAGTCCCACAACCTTAAGTTGATCTTTCAACTCATCAACAACCTCAAGAGTTTGCGTCCCAATCGAACCCGTAGAACCCAAAACGGCTATACTTGTAGAAGTTTTCATTAAGCGGAGATAGTCTACCACACGTATCAGAGGAGACGAAATTAGCGCTTCCACCAAGTTTGATGATTACTAATTCCCTTTTCATCGGGATAAATTATATCAGGAACCTTATCGACAACAAAGCTAAATTCCTGAAGTTATACCATTTTTGTCCGATCGGTCAAATTTGGTGTAGAAAATACGAAATCTAATCAAGAATCTCAAAGAAGTAAATCCATCGGTGGCTCATTTGTCTTCTTTCCTTGAAGCTAAAAGATAAATTGCTGCCGCTAAAAAAACCAATCCTACACCTCCTATAATTACCCATCTTGGCAAAGACGTCAGATATTCATAAGTTTGACTGATAACTGCCAGAACCAAAGCTGCTATTCCCAAATATTTATAAATCACTTTATTCCAGCTGATAGCCAACACCAAAATTAATACACCTTCGGCCCCCAATAAAAGCGCATACCAATAACCGTTGGTTTCACCGGCAGCCTGCACAAATGTTGGTAAAATCAAAATCGCTCCTGCCGCCAAATCGACAATATCGCTATAGTCTTTTTCTTTTTGCCTCGCTAAAAATCCTAAACCGAAAAGATAAATAGCGAGAGGTAAAGAATAAAACTGCACATTCTCAAGCTCAATGTATTTAAAATTCCAAAGCAATGTTCCCAAGAAAATAACCGATGCTACAATTCCTATGTCAAACCTTCTTGAGCGAGAGGCCTCCAGTGCAAATAAAAGACCTGTGAAATAACTGGTAATTAGAGCGTTTAATTCCAAAATATTGTATTTGACAGAACTAATACTATAAATACCAAAAATTATTACCCATAATAGCGCAGCAACGAGTCCGCTATATCGATAAGCTGTAGCAATTTCGTCTCTTTTCGGAAAAGCAAAAGATACTAAATAAATCACTGCCGCCAAGCCTACAAAATAGTAAGGATATACATCAACTGATGCATTTATCTCCTTCACCAGTGGCCACAAAACAAAATACCAAGAAGCATTTTTTAAATATAAAACCCCATTTAGCTTAAACCAATAAAATACATTCCAGAACAAAAGAACTATCAATGTGCCAAAAAAAACTAAATGTAAATTCTCAACCGAAGATGAACTCAATCCAACTAAGTAAACGCCAAAAGCAATAATTAAACTTAGAGTAGCCGATCCTTCTGACTCAGTCTTAAAGCCAACTTTTCTAAACAAAACTGCCAGGCCCCAGTACAAAATAGAAAGTCCCGCAAAAATATAAAGAGACCAGACAAGCTCAATTTTTGCGGCCTGTACAAAGGAATAAACGCCTAGCGTTCCAAAAACTTGAGATACGATCATAAAAATTGGCTTATTTTCTGAAGAATCTAAAAAGTGGGCAATTCTGAAAAAAAGAGCGATCAAAAATAAGTTAATCGTCATCATACCCGTAAAAAAACTCCCACGCCCTACCCAAGCAAAGGCCCACGTTGAAGCTATTATTGCTACAGGTATTGAAACGTAAGCTAAATAACTAAAAGTCTCGCCTGCATCCTCTATCATTTTCTCCGCTCTAGTCATCATTTTTGCCAAGATAAACACAAAACCTGAAAAAACCGCCGCTGTCGTGTAATATTCAAAACTCAGGTTGGATATTGACACCAAAGACTCAGAAGTTGAAAGAACACCGGCTCCCGCAAGATAAAGAAAAAATTTTCTTTTAATTAAAATTGCTAATAATGCCCAAATGACTACACCCACCAATGAAGTAAAAAACCAGACTACATCCGCACCAATCTCCGGTTTTAAAACAAAGTTATACCAGGCCCATCCATTAAAAGGAATAAGTAGACTCCCAATTGCTATAAAAGTTAAACCGGCTCTTTTTACCTTCTTGGTTGCAAAATAAAGATAAAAACCGGCCAAAAAGAAAGCTGCCGTCAAAATTCCCAATAAAAGTGCTTTTATTTCTGACGAAAAACTCTGCCAATTAAACCCGACAAAAGTCCCGGCTGAAGCAATGATTAAAAAGGCGCCGAGATATAATAATAAATCGATGCTGTTGTCTGAATACCAATTTTCAAACCATGTCTTCGTACCCTCAAACTTCAAAGCTCCAACTGAAGATACTTTTTGGGCTTTATATTCTGATACTTTTAATATCCTCTTCGCCTTCTCCAGGTCGTTTGCCTCAACCGCCTCCGAAAGTTCCTCAAGAAGTAAATTTTCACTATATGATTTCAGCGGTTGTGTCTCTTCTTCTTGTTTAGACTTCGGCTTAAATATTGCTCTGAATGTTTCGATAAGACCAACTAAGTAAAAAACTGGGGCTGTTATGAAGAAAAGAAATGCAATGAGCTCCACTCTAAATTCATTGTGTCACCACTATCACACAATTTCAAATCTTTCCAAATTTTCGTCTGCTTCATTCCACTCTACTTGGACCTTCTCCACCTCTGCCGCCGTCGGGCCTTTTTTACACCAAGCCACAAACTCCTCCAACTTATCTTTGGAACCCTCTGCTATTGCCTCCACCGATCCGTCGTCACTGTTCCTCACCCAACCGGTCAATCCCAATCTCTCCGCTTCTTTTCTCGCCGAATGCCGAAAGAAAACCCCTTGAACTGAACCATATATTCTAACTTTAACCTGAACCATTTTCTTGCCGTCTCTTTTTAATTCCAGCTGCATTTTCTTCATCAGGGTCGAATCCAGCCTCAGTTACGACTTTACGCCATCCTCCAGGATAATTACGAATGTTTTCATACAAGTTGTGATGATTAGTAATTAAATATTGAGGATTTATTGGATTGTCAGACTCTTTAAGGGAATAAATTGCCCCAGCCAAAAATTCAATTGTATATTTACGATTATGTGACCTCTCTCGAGAATGAATAGGTCTGTGATGAAGATATCTGTTTCTCTCTCGTCCCATAAACATTCCCCCAAATCTACATGCATATTATCTTTGAATTTAACGCCTTCCGCAACTAAACGTCTTTTTTGTTCACCAGCCCCATCGAACGCAAAATGCGTCGCCAACCGTCCATTGCGATCCACTACTCTATGACATGGAACTTTCGGATCCCGATTGCGATGCAATGCATTGCCTACCGCTCTAGCTCCTCCACCTCCGAGGTGGAAAGAGCCTACACCTCGGAGGTGTTCCTGTTGGCGCAATTCTGCCACTATCTCACCATACGTTGCTACTTTGCCTTTTGGGATCTGACTGACTAATTGATATACCAGATCGCTAAACTTGCCCTCGGTCCTGGTCATTACCTGTCACCTTTCCGACTACCCGCTTTCCTGTTTTGTGGATAAAATAAACTACCAAATCAAAAATCAGCTTCAATCTTGTCCTGAAATAGTAAATAATAAGGACCAAAAGGCCCAGGATAACTAAATCCGATGCTCGGTCAAACCACTCCTCAATCAGCTTGCGATTACCAGCCATTAAATAGCCACCGATAATCCAGGCAGAAGTCCAAATCAGCGCCGACGCTGCCGAAACTAGCGCAAATTTCCAGTACTTAAACCGAATAATCCCGCAGGCCAGCGCTATCCAAGCTCGGCTCCAAGCAGAAAAACGGCCGGCGAAAACTGCCCAGATCCCGTGTTTTAGCAAAAAAGGCTCTACTAAAGATACTGGTTTGGCAAAAAGTGGCTTTTCCTCTAGAACCTTGCCTGCTCGCTTACCGATTAAATAATCAAAATTGTCACCCAAAAATGACCCTAAAGTCGCCAGTAAAATTATTAAAAATAGATTTTCGCCGCTTGTTCTGGCTACAAATCCCGACAAAAAAATCACAGTCACTCCAGGAAAAATAAATCCCAAAATTATCGAATTTTCCAAAAATGCCCCGATCGGTATTAACCAAATTCCCCAGCGAATAATTAGTTGTTCCGCAAAATTTATCAGTTCAGCAGCCGAAGGCATAGTTATAACAATTGACAATTAACCATTGACATTTAACTTGCTCTAAATTTGTCAATTATCAAATGTCAGCTGTCAACTGTTAATTATATCTGTTCATAGTCGCTTCTACGCCGTCATCCACGTAAGACTGTACCGCTTCTATCGCTCGGCTTATAATGTCTCCAAGCTTTTCTTTTTCGCTATCAGAAAAATCAGATAACACGTGCTCGATCACTTTTTGCTCTTTCGACATTGGCGGACCTGACTCTCCGATTGGTCCAAGCGGGCCTATGCCTATCCTAAGTCTTGCAAAATCCATTGTCGAGAGACTTTCAACCGTCGATTCGATCCCATGATGCCCTCCTGCTGAACCGTTAAAAGTCATTCTTATTTTCCCAAGCGGCAAATCCAAATCGTCAGCAATCACTAAAACATCCTTGGGCTCAATTTTGTAAAAATCACATACGGATTTAATAGATTGGCCTGCCTTGTTCATATAGGTCACCGGTTTAATCAGAACATATTGGACAGTCTTAATCCAATAGCACATCAAATCCTGACTATATCGCCATGAAAGACCATTACTTCGCGAAAAATCATCAACCACCTTAAACCCAACATTATGCCGATTGTTTTTGAATTTTTCTCCGGGATTACCCAACCCTGCAATTAACTTCATTGCTGTAAATTGTCAATTGTTAATGGTCAATTGTCAATTGTTAATAAGAAGCCTCTTCACTTCCTCATCGGAAACTTCTCGAAAATCACGATAGAATTGCCCCACGGCAACTAAACTTGGATTCACCTCTAGACAAATAACCTCATCATAATCACCCTTTACCAAATCAATTGTCGCAGGCGAAGCGCACGGCACCGCCAAAATTAACTTTTTTGCTCCAAGCTTTTTAAGAATCTTCGCCGCGGCTTTGGCAGTTTGTCCAGTCGCTAGTCCGTCATCAACCACAATAACATCCCGATTTATAAAATCACTGACGTTTATTCTTAAAAATTTTCCCCGACCTTGCGCTTCTTTTCTCTTTTTTAGAATCTCCGCTTTTAAATATTCCTTAGGAACTTTCAAGTCAGCAATAAACCACTGATCCAAAACCGGTTTGCCAAAAGAAGCCGTCGCTCCGATGGCCAACTCCGGGTTGCCTGGCGCTCCCAATTTTTTGATAACAAGGCAAGACAACGGTAAATTCAAGGCTTTGGCAATGACCGAAGCGACTACGACCCCGCCGCGGGGAATGGCCGCAATTATCGTATTGTGGGCATCAATTTTAATTTTGGAGAGCTCGCGAGCTAATAATTCTCCAGCCTGAGACCGATTTTCAAAAATCATTAAGCATATTTTTCGGCGAGTTCACCGGCTATCGGCCACTTAAATATTTGGCCCCGATATGCCTTCACCATAGAAACCAACCAAATAATCAGCCAGGCAATCCAAATCACATTATTAATTAAACTCGAGATTATTCCCAAAAAACTAAATGGTCCAAACAAAAGTCCTAAAACCACACTTATACCAAACAATCCTCCAAAAACCATAATAGATTGCAGAGCGTGGAAACGAATAAATTTGTCATCTTTCTCGGCCAAAAAAACAACAATGCCAGTAATAAAAAAAGCAAAATAAGAAATAGTCGCTACTAAATTTCTATTCCTATCTTTCATCTTATGCAAATAAATTCAGTTGCGATGGTTCAACTTTTGGCTCGCTGGAAGGAACATCCGGCCATATTTTAACAACGCCAAAATTGCCATCATACCCAGGATCAACGATAATCTCCCCACGTCTGACAAGATCAATCCCTTCTGCTACTTTTTGATTCGAAAATCTGGCGATATCGGAAAGGTCAGCCTTCAAAAGAACATTAAATTCGCTGCCTAGATTGTTTACCAACTGAAAATAAGTATCACTCACTTTTTGAGTTTTTACAGCTGCTCCGAGTGCCTCCGCAAGAATTTCTCCAAGTGGCACCATCGAAACATAAGGTGGCCTTCCCTCCTCTGATTTTACCCATTTAACCCCATTTGAAATTGGAAATTTGAAATTGGAAATTTCGCGTGAAGCCAATTGCTTCACGCGGTGCATTACGCCAATAGTCAAAGGTCGCCTGCAAACCGGACAAATATTCCCATTTTTGGCTGTCTCTTCCGGTGATTGACGAAAATTACAATCCCTATGGCCCGTAAAATGATATTTCCCTTCCTCCGGATAAAATTCGATAGTAAAAGCAATCTTTGACGGGTTACTAGGTTCTCGGGATGTCTGGTAATCGGGCATTTGCTTCCCTGATAACCCGATTGCCTGATTACCTGACAACCTTATTGCATCATAAATGCTCTCATAACTAAGCTCCTCCGCCTCAAACACTGTCGCTTCCCTTCCCATTTTTTCCAAACTATGTGCATCGGAAAACGAAAGAATGGCTCGGCTGTCCAAGTCTTCTATCCTCCAGTTCATTGCCGGATCAGAAGATAAACCGGTTTCAATTCCATAAATATATTTGCTCATGTCCCCAAAACACTCAGCAATAGAATCAAAACCGGAAAAACTGCCAAAAATAGAAAACCACGGAGTCCATGCATGTGCAGGAATCACTAAAGCCTTCTTGTCAACTTTAAGCGCGACTTCCGCCAGATCCCGCGAATTTATTCCCACCACTGGCCTACCGTCAGATCGCAGACTAGCACCTCGCGCAAGAAGCGCCCTGTTAAATTTTTCAACAGAGCCCAAAGAGGGGAAAAAGAATAAATTGTGGATTCTTCTGACTTTGCCACCTTGAGAGTATATGGAAGCAATCTCGCATGAGAGCATGAAGTAAACTTCTTGTTTAACATTTAACATTTGACCCGCTTCGCCCGCGACTATCGTCGACGCAGGCGCGAAGCGAGGCGAGCCATTAACACTTGACTTGCTTTTGTCAATTGTTAAATGTGAATTGTCAATTGTCGGCTTTAGCCGATAAAGTCCGTTGCCATCATCAATCAACTCCTTTTTCAGCTGATCAAACCAAAAAGGATGCGTAAAATCTCCAGTCGCCAAAACATTTATCCCCTTAAGTTTGGCCCACTGGGCCATTTTTGGCAAAATCATTTCTTGTGATACTGCTCTGGAGTACTTGCTATGTAAATGCAAATCGGCAACGAATTTCATCAAATTTATTTTAGCATCGAAGCCCCGTATAAAATGCTCCTTGGAGAAATTATTTTGCAACCATTTTGTTCTAATTATCCTCAATTGTCAACACTCACCCATCGACACTTTATGCAATGATCATTGAACAAAATGTTAAAGGCCGGTATTTGTTGATTCAACAACAAGAACCCAATTCTCTATTCCTAATTCCTTAACTAATTTCCTTAAATGATCCGTTAAAGGTTTCTTGCTGGCCCAAACCGATTTTTGCCACTTATTAAATCCCCATTCTTTAAGCCTTCTTCGCAGAGTATCCCTAACTCGTGTATGTCTCTCTGGAATATCAAAAATTACTAAACGCCAGACCCCATCCCAATGTTCCATCTGATCTTCTAATTTGTTTCTCAGTAACCAGTCACGACCAGCATCAGTCAGTTTCAAAACGACTCGGTCCTCATCAATAATTTTTTCTACTAAACCTCCCTTGCGCAGCCGCGCGATAGCTGCTGACAGTGTTGACTTTGGATATTCCCAGCGAGGACCATACCAAACATAACGACGAGGGTTATCATAAAAATCTGCAAACTCAACTGCTCCATCAATCGCCTTCTCAAGTGCCAAAAGAATCGCATCCCTCAACTTTTCCCGAACCATCAACAAAATATTAAATGATCATTGAATAAATTGCAATAATTGCTTTAATATTTTTTAAGGGAAAAATTTACGCCGCAGCTTTTTCGCGAGCCAACTCTCTTACTCTCCCATCTTGAGCTTCCGAAAACCAAGCTTCTCTTTGCACACTTACTGGAATTTTGTTACTAGCTTTTAGTTGTATCATATTAAAATAAAGAATGGGAGAACGCATTTTTAATGAAGCACTGGGTTTGGCTGTGAGGAACATCATGCGTATTGGTTTAGGGGAACGGATATCTCAAACTGCTCGATTTGAGCTATCGAGAACAGAACCAACAGGAACTCAAGTCATCCATATTCTTCCCGCTTGGGAAAGAAAAACTTCACGAGGTACGGAATACGAAACAGACCTACCTATGTGGTTTTCTAATGAACTGAATAACCTTGGAGTCAAAGTAGATAGCCACGTCAATGTTTCCTACAATGGAGATGGAATTTTCATTGCTGTTGCACTCTATCTTGATCCCAATGCACCCAGTGAAGCTACTTCTTTTTGTATCACACAAGAAATTCTACAAGAATTAGGCAATCGAGGAATGAGCTTAGGCTTAAGAAGAATAACTAATCAAAGGCTTCAACTACCTGAAAAAGTTGACCTTTATTAATTCAACTATTTCTTCTTATACTGTTGCTTATACATCTTCTCAACTTCCTCAACAGTTGTCGCATCCTCAGCGCGTTTGTCCTTCCCTCTAAACTTTACCAGTCTTGGGAATCGCAACGCATAACCTATGCCGTCTTTATCGGCTCCGGCCGTATGAATCGGTGAACGCGTTATTTCATCCGCATAAATTTCCAAAACTTCTTTTGGTTCGACCCAAAAAGTCGGTTCGATTTTAGAATTAACTCTGGAGGGCTTGTGTGAAACTTTCAACTTTTTGGCAAGCTCATTAACTTGCCGAAACTCCTCATCCGTCAGCCCTGTCCCGATTCTGGAGATTGTCACAAATTCATCACGTTTCTTCTCATATACCCCCACTAAAAGCCCACCGACGCCAAACTCAGTCCGCTTCCCTTTACCGCTAAATACTCCCAAAATCACACAATCGACCGTATCCGTCAGCTCTCCTGCCTGGCTTCTCTTAAACTTGATCCAATGAAAACCCCTACCCCCGGCAACGTATGGACTGTCCAATTTTTTGAGCATCAAACCCTCAAGTCCTTCGGAAACAGCTTCGTTGAAAAACTTTGTGATCTCACCTGCTCCCTTTAGTGTTCTTTCCTCAGCCAGTCTCACAACCTTACCTTCCTTTGGCACAATCCCTGTTAAAAGTTTTCTCCTCTCGCGATAAGGTTTTTCTGTTATATCCTTCCCGTTTAAATACAAAAGATCAAAGACAAATAAAACCAAAGGCAGTTTTTTGACCATTTCCTCAACCTGATATTTACGACGTCTTTTGGTTGTTTCCTGAAACGGCAAGAATTCGGAGGTAGTGGGGTTATAAGCAATCGCTTCACCCTCAAGTATTGCCGACTTTGCACCAACTTCGCGCTTCACTCCTTCTACAATATCCGGGAAAGCATGCGTCGTATTTTCAAGATTCCTGGAAAATAATTTGACGTGTTCCAATCGGGGTTCAACCCCCGAAGTCGCCCGAGCTAGATCTTTAAGGGTTGAACCCCTAATTACCTCAGACTTGATGGAAGGGGACAAATGCACCTGCACCCTAAAGCCGTCAAATTTCGGCTCTGCCGCAAATTCACCGCCAAGTCTTTTGACCGCCTCTTCTGCTGAAGGCAATCTTTCTGCCAGTGCCGGTCGTATTGGTTTACCGACCACAAGTTTGATATTTTTAAGCCCGCCTTCTTGCAGTTTAAAATATGTCTCTGCCACATATCCCAAATCACTCGTCTTGTTATAAGCATCCTCCAAGACTGGACGTAGTGACTTATCGCCTTTTTTCGCCAATGACAACGCATCAAGCACAGTCGGATCCCCAATCCCAAGCCTCAGAGTCCCAAGCGGAATATTGGCAACGTGCTTAACCGAAACAGGATCAAGCTTTTTCAAAAGTTCAGAGAGTGTTGAAACCTTTTGCTCAACAGTCCCCTTTCCTGTAAACTTTGCAATCTTTAAAAGTTCATCAAAAACCTCACTAACAGACAACTTTGAACTGCTTGCCCTGAGCGAACTTGTCCTGAGCGAAGCCGAAGGAGTCGAAGGGTGAACTTTGAACGGCGCCTGCCCGCCCTTCTGGTGGGAACCTTGCGATAGCTTTTGTGCAGCCAAACCCATGTTTCCTAAACTGCGATATGATTTGGTAACTTTATCTTTGTCCTCACCAAAAGCTTTGGCTATCGCAGATGCCACCATCGATTCTGCCATTCCAATCTCTGTCGCTTCAAAAAACGGCGCCACTCTTCCCTGAATCAAATAACAAATTTTCCCAATCTCCTCCGCTTTTGCTTCCTTAAAGAGCTTGGATAAAATGTCCACAAGTTCTAACCTTTTGGAAGTCGCCTCAAGCTTTTCGTAGTATTGCGCCAAAGTCGAAAATTTCATCTTAATTCATAATTCATACTTCATAATTCGCAGTTCATTTCAGAACATACACGGCTCCTTTTGTCGAACCTTTTTTCTTTATCAGCCCTTTTTTCTGCAAATCTTTAAGATCACGCAAAATGGTATCGTCTGAAAATTTCGAAAGTAGGCTGCGCCAAGCCCGATTGCTAATCGATCCGTAAGATTCAAGATACTCAACCAGCTTCATTTGCCGCTCCGAAAGCACTAGCTGACCTGTCCTCCCTTTCAACTTCAGATCAAGCGACAATTTCTGTACCCTCCCCCTAACTTTTGCAAGCTCCTCAGCTAAACCCTGACAAAAATACTCCAGCCAGACTGTCAGATCGCGATCGGACAAACTTTCTGCTTTTTGATTGGAAACAGTTTGCAACGTTTCGTAATATTTGCCGGCACTTCTGTCAAAATATTCCTCCAGCGAAAAAAACTTTTTAATATCATAGCCTCTGGCAAACAAAACCATCGTCGCCAAAGCCCTTGCAGACCTCCCATTCCCGTCCACAAAGGGATGAATAAACGCCAAAACATAATGCGTAATTCCTGCTGCCAAAACCGGATGAATTTCTTCGGACTTCTCAGAAAGCCATGCCATAAAATCGCGAACTAAAGTCGGCACTTCACTGGCTTTCGGCGGCACAAAACTGACTTTGCCTGTCTTCGAATTCTTGACCACCACTTGGGTTTTGCGATATTTTCCGGCCTTGTTAGGAGCCAAAATCTTCTCTACTGTAAGACGATGAATTGAGAGAAGATCTTTCTCTGAAACGTTTTGGCGTTTGTCGTTAGTCGTTCGTCGTTTATCGATGTACGCCAAAACCCTTCGATAATTCAAAACTTCCTGCACGTCCCGATCCTTTGCTTCAACTTCTCTACCCTCCAAAACAGCCGCTACTTCGCCGGTATTAAGCGGATTACCCTCAATGTGTGTTCCGTGATGAACGGTTCTGATTATCGCCTCATCCCGAAACTTGGCCTCATAAGCCGGCACAAGCGGCGCATTCTCAATTATTTCCTTAGAAGCTTCCACTCTCCCAATCTCCTTTAGGATTTTGTTGGTAATGGTAAATTTTGGGATGTACATTCTAATTTATCCTAATAATAATAGTCCGAATACATCCTAATAATTAAGTGCAACGGGATTTAATACTCTTTTATAAATAAGGCCATTTCCTCTAAAATTAGCTAAAATCCCAAGTTGTAATTTTTTCACTTTCAAATAAGATCGAACTTGCCTGAAATGAATAGGTAAGAGTTTTGGCACTGTTTTAAGTTCCACAATAATTTTATCCTCCACCAGGAAATCTAAATAATAGTTACCTATCCTATCACCTTCGAAAGAAATATTTGCTAGTAGTTCTCTATCGTATTTCAAATTATTCAGTTTTAACAACTTTTCTACCGCTCTCTGGTAATATTTCTCTTCGAAATTGCCACCTAATCTATTGTGTACTTCAAAAAGTATACCCATTATTTTATAGCTTAAATCAGGATAAACCAATTTTGCCATCTGAATTATTCGGAATTATTCGGAGTATTTTCATTCGGATACATTCGTATCCAATTGTCGCACAATTACCGCAGTTCCACAACCTTCGCTTTCGTAAAAATCTTCTTTGGCAAAGAATCGGGTTCGGCCGCCGTAATAATCACTTGCTGTTTTCCAATCACATCCAAAACCGCTTCCCGATGCTCATGGTCAAGCTCCGAAAAAATATCATCTAGTGCCAAAACCGGTCTGGCAAAACGCTTTGTTGCCATATACTCCAGCTCCGCCAGCTTCAGCGCCAAAACCGCCATTCTTTGATCCCCCCGTGCTCCGAAAAACTCCAAGTCTTTATTTTTGAACAAAAACCTAAAATCATCCCGGTGCGGCCCGGACAAAGTTATCCCCGCCGCAATATCCCTTTCCCGATTTCTTAAAAGTTTTTCCTCAGAAAGCAGGCTTTGTTTCAGTTCCCATGAGAATCCGCCAAGGGACACCCCCGGGGTGTAGGCTCTTTTCACCCCGGGGGTGGAGGAATTGGCGGATTCTGATAAAACCTGTGCTGAGCCTGTCGAAGCATTTAAAAATTCAAAAAAATCATGCCTTTTTTGGGAAACTATCTTGCCATGCTCCAAAAACCGCTCGTCCCAAAAATCAAGCTCACTTGGCTTTGATTTCCCCTCCGCAATTCGCCAGAGAACCTTATTGCGGCGGACTACTACCTTATTGTAAGAACTTAAACTCCGCCAATACGCTCGATTACCACTGGAAAGCAAAATATCTAAATGATGCCGCCGCAAAGATGGTGAACCGGAAACCAGATCCAGATCCAAGGGTTCAAAAATAACAACCGAAAAATGCTCGCTAAAATCAATATATCGCTTTTTTATTTCATCAATAAAATACGATTTCTTCACATAAGTTTCATCGATAACTTGAAAATTAATGGTTAGTACATTCTTTCCACTTTGACTCTCAACTTTGCCCTCTACTTTGGCCTCGCTTTTGCCGAATTTGACCAGGTCCAAATCTGTCTTGACTCGGCTCGATCTGACAGTCGCCAAAAGCCCACACGCCTCCAAAATATTACTCTTGCCAGCCCCATTGGGCCCAATCACCACCGTTAAATTTTTATCAAAAGCTATCTTTTGAGAAGAAAAGTTGCGGAAGTTAATTAAATTTAAACTTAAAATCTCCATTTAAAAGAAAGCAACGCGATACTTAAAGAAACTAATAAAAGCAAAAAACCCACTAAAATCAAAATATTTATATACCCTAAAATCACAGTCAAAAAAGCCGCTGAAGGCGAAGCTATGGTTGCTGCAATCGCCGAAAAAATAATCATCATAGCAAAAACCGTTCCTTGATATTTGTGTGGTACAAGTTTTTGCAGACCAGTTCTTGCGGCAATACTTACAATGACAGCCCCAAAACTGACTACCATAGCGAAAATCACGGCCAGCACTAACCAAAACTCCTCAAAAATTCCACTGCCCATAATTAACCCTACTGCAAGTGTCGCCAGGCTTGCAGCTAAACTCCCTAAAACAATTAATGTTCCCTCATTAATACTTGGATTTTGATACAAAAAATACATCCCTGTTAAAAGACCTAACGTAACTGAAGGAAGAACAAAGACCGGGCTAACTCTTACGGGAAGTCCCAGAATTTCGTCAAAAAATCCTGGTCCAATCGTCGCTCCAAATACGAAAATTCCATAAATGAATCCCAAAAATAACAAATAAAACCAAATCCTTTTGCGGTGCAAAACAAACAAAATCGCAATAATTATTTCTTTAACAGCGCCAGGAACCATCATTAGATTTGAAGATTTTCTAGGAAGCAATCTTGGTAAAAGTCTTGTGATGAATAAAGTTATTATTAAGGATGCTGCACTAACTAGAAGTGGTAATTTAAATCCCCAATAATATTGCATGATTGACCCCAACATCAGACCTCCCCCCTGTCCTCCGATAACAGTCAAGGTAAAAATTGAGTTTGCGACAAGTAGCTGATTCTTGCGTATCACCTGGACATATGACGCGGAAATCGCCGGTAAAAAAATCGGAATCAAAAGGTGATAAATCGCAGAAAAAACCACCATCCAAAAAATACTCGAAAGAGCATTCACCACACCAATGGTCACCAACACCATCAGAGCTACTGAGTAAGTAATGATCCTTTTCCTGTCGAAAATATCCGCGGCTAAGCCAGCAAAAATCACGGTCACAATTGCCGGCACGGCAAAGGACAAAATCACCGCCGAAACACCAAAATTATTCCTAGTCAAATCAAAACTGGAACTAACCAGAACCAAAGATAAAACCGCAAAAGAAAACTGGCAAAATAAATTGATTAAAGTTAAATTAAAAAAATTTCTGTTTTTGAGAAGCGTTAGATATTTACTCGGGATCAAGCTCATAGAAGCTTTTGGCAAGAAGGACAAAAATGCGCACTTCTTCCGTCCATTTTTTTTCTGACGATTGGTGTTTTGCAGCGTGCACAAGGTCTTCCCGTCATATGATAGGCTTTGGCAAAAGAAAGAAATAAACCCCGCTCCCCACCGCTGTCCACAAACGAATTTGCGCTCGATCCGCCCTTTTCTATCGCCAACTTAAGACTTTCTCGAAGTCCATCAAAAAGAGCTTTTATCTCGGTCTTTGCCAAACTCTCAACAGATCTGGCCGGATGAATCTTTGCCAGCCACAAAGCTTCATCCGAATAAATATTCCCTACTCCGGAAATAAAAGTCTGATCCATCAAGGTTTTCTTTATACGACCTTTCTTCTTACTAAGCCTATCTCTAAACTGCTCATAACTCATAACTAAAGGGTCCGGCCCTAATTTCCCAAGAAAATTTTCCATTTTCAATTTTCCATTTTCAATTATCTTTACCCAACCAAATTTTCGCATGTCATTGAAATACAAATGTCCACCGTTAGTGAATCCAAAAGTGACTCTCGTGGTCTTATTGGGAACCGGCAAATTCAAAGGCGGAATCGGATGCCCACCCGCAATTCTGGTTTTTTTGTCCTGATATATCAACTGCCCGGTAAGTTTAAGATGGATGAGAATTGAAATTCCTTTCTCCAAAGCAATTATTATTACTTTCCCGACTCGATCAACCCTTTCAACTTTCATTCCCGAAAGATCATTAAGAACATAAACCATTCCCCTCCGGGCCAGAGGCCCTCTGGGGCCGGCGGCCCAGTAAAACTTCTTCGGCCAGTCATATTCGATACCTCTCATAACTAACCCTCTAATCTTCTTATTAAGACTATTTGTGATTACGGTTACCTCGGGAAGTTCTGGCATATATCGCAGAAGTGATTTATAAGTAAGTGATGAATTATACTCTTCTTGTTCTTAATACTGCGACAGAAGCATCGTCATGCTTGGCCTGAGAAGCCGAGCTACTGCTCATGATATTCTCCGCTCTTTGGATAATACGCTGTGCGAATTTTTTCAAATCAGCTTGTTTTTTAATCGAATCATAAGAAGCTGCAAATTCATTTCTTACGGCAAAAGGTAAACCGTGGGGGGTGATATTATCAGAAATGCCATCTGAAACGGCTATGAATATATCTCCATCTTTTACTTGAAAAACACCAATGCCTACATCATTAGGATCTGAAA
Source organism: Candidatus Curtissbacteria bacterium (assembly GCA_016183325.1). Lineage (GTDB taxonomy): Bacteria > Patescibacteriota > Microgenomatia > Curtissbacterales > GWA2-41-24 > JACPEV01. The sequence continues at coordinate 23,094 of JACPEV010000013.1, read as the reverse complement.
GTGAACCCACTGTTTTTGTGACAATGTTACGTCTCGGATGACTAAAAGCTTCTTCTGGAGTAATTTGTCCCTGATCAACCAATCCTTGAACCAAAGAGTCATCTTTTGTAATTTGCTCAAGCGTGCCTGTCGAGGGAGAATATTTATATATTCTGCTATCGCCAACATTTGCAATCACCATAAATCGTCTCTGTCTATCTGGGCTTTCACAAAGAATTGCAGCTGAAACAGTTGTGTCTATATTTTCATTACCTCTAGCTTGTTGAAGAGCTTGTATTTCGTCTCTTGCAGCAAAAATGGCTTTTTTCAGTGTTGCAGCTGCTTGATTAATAGTAGGCATCTTAATTATAAAAGGCGATTCTTTGCGGATTTGACTCTGAACAAACTCTGCAGCTTTTGCAGATTGAGCCCCCCCCGAACCGACCCCATCCATAATAGCGATAACCCCACTTCTTCCCCCTGCAATTTCGCTTGTGTAGGCTCTATCAGCCGTATATTCCGGGTGATCAGGGCTTGCAGCTACATGAGATGCTACTTCTATTAGTAATCTACCAGACTTTTCGCCTTCAGAACTTTCCACTGATGAATCTGCCATACATGCATTTAATCACTACACCGCTGGACATGCAACAATCTCACTGCCATGACAGGAAGGTTTTGAACCAAAATTCGATTTTCATCATTTAAATTGAATTACCAACTTCTTTCCTAGTGCCTCCGCCAATTTTTGCAAAAACTCAACCGATGGATTCGCATTCCCACTCTCGATCCGAGCAATAGCTGATTGCTTAGTTCTAATTTTTCTCGCTAGTGCCTCTTGAGTCAAACCCTTCTTAATCCTAGCCTCAATTATTGCAGCAACTGCTTCGAACTTAGGCTGCATCTTCTCATATTCAACTTTAAATTCAGGATCTTTTAACAATTCTTTTCGAAGGTTTTTCCAGTCAGTCATATTCAACAATATAACATATAAGTTATATCAAACTACTACTCTTTTTATTTCAAGTTTGCTATTGCCAAAATTCAAAATTAGACCAACGCTAAGTCCTAAAGTTTTCAAGTATGACACTACCTGTGCGACGTGAACTTTATCAATAGCATCTATCTTCTTCAATTCAACAACTATCTTGCCGTCTACAACAAAATCTAACTTCTTTTTGCCAATTCTAACGTTACCATAATTAATACTGATTTCCTTTTCCCTTTCAAACCTTAGGCCTGATCTTTGAAGCTCCAAATAAAGCGCTCGTTGATAAAGCTTCTCCTCGTATGCTGAACCCAAATTTTTATGAACTTTAATTGCCAGCTCAATTATTTTACCGGTTAAATTACTATGTTTGTAATTGTAATTCTGTGCCTTCATAAAATTCAGTGCCCTCTGCGATCGCATACTTCCCTGATCACAGAAGTCACTGAACTATAAGAAAGCACAGAGACCTCTGTGCCCTCTGTGATCATATTCTGTGCCTTCAGTGATCACTCTCCCATCCGTATCTTATGCTGTACAAATTTGATTATTTCCTTCTTAAACCTGTCTTTATTAAACTTCTGCGCGTGTTCTTTGATAAAATCACGGTCCCACTCCCCCTTTTTCTCCATATCTAAAAAATTATTAATTGCCAAAGTTAAAGAACCCGCTGTCGCCGGATCAAAGAACAGCCCGGTTTTTCGCTGGATGACCGTTTCCCTATATCCCCCCCCATCAAACGCAATCACCGGTGTGCCGCAAAGCATCGCCTCAACAGGCGTTATTCCAAAATCCTCATCCTGCGCCAAAGCCAAAAAAGCTCGTGCTCCGCAGTATAGTTCGGCAAGCTCACTATCTTCGACAAACCCCAAAAACTCCACATTTGGACCAGTTTGCCTCGCCGAGCTGAGGCGGGCTATCTCTCTCAATTTTTGATATTCCCTTCCATACCCCGCCGAACTCCCCACCACTTTCAACTTCAAGTTCATTTTCATCGCCACCTCAACAGCTAAATTTAAACCTTTACCGCCGACGATTCTGGAAACAACAAGGAAGTAATCGTTAATCGTAGATCGTTTTAGGCCCGGAGTCGAGTCTTGACTCGACGAGGACCGCAGGCTTTGCCTATCGTTCATCGCTCTTTTTTCCGATGAACTATTAACAATTAACGATGAACATGGTAAATCTACCGGCGGATAAATTACCGTCGAATCACGTCTGTAAAACTTCTTAATCCTTCCTGCGACTTCCTTCGAATTAGCAATAAAATGATCGACCCTCTGCGCTGCTTCAAAATCATAAACCCGCATGAAATGATTCACTATCAGTGCATACAACCTCACCGGCCAATATTTCTGCCAATCAACCGAGGTTGTATAGCCATACAAATATCTCGGTGGCGTGTGACAATAACAAACCTCAATCGGGTTGTCGGGTTGTCGGGTTGTCGGGTTGTCGGGATTTTTCCCCTTTTTTCCCGATGTCCTGATTACCTGATGACCTGATGACCTGATCACGCCTTTCGTCACATACCAACTGGCCGACGTAATGACCACATCAAATCCCGAAAAATCAAAACTGCCCCAAATCAAAGGAGCTAAAAATCTCAAGGGACTGTGCAAGTAGTCGGCAAAAAAGGGCACATTTTGGGCCCAAGAAGCAATTATTTTTTTATCGGCAAATCGCTCGTATGCCGTCGATCCCTTTTTATAAAACGCCGTATAAATCGGCGCCTTGGGCCAAATCTCCGACAGCGCCAAAAGAACCCGTTCTGCCCCACCAAATTCGTTTAAGTAGTCATGGACGAGGGCGATTTTCATGCTAGTTTATTCTGACTGATTGACAGTGTGTAATCTATTGTGTAAGATAAATCATATCATGCAGACACAAACGTATGAAAGAATCAACATCTTAATCCCAAAAGAAACTGCCAAAAAGCTTCGCCGAGCTATCCCTCGTGGGCAAAGAAGCAAGGTCGTTACCGAAGCTATCGAGGAAAGATTAAGTCAATTGAGTCACAAAGACATGTACAAAGAACTCTTGCGAATTCGCAAAAAAGGCCCCAAGGTTAGTCTTGAAGAAGTTGTCCAATGGATAAGGGAAGATCGGCAAAGCCATTAAAATCTGCAGTTCTTGACGCCTCAATCCTTGTCAAAATTGTCCTCCCCGAAAAAAATGAAGAGAATGTTAGAGAAGCTCTTTTACTGTTCGAACGATTCGCCAATCAAAAACTAACTATCACTCTGCCCTCGTTCTGGAACTACGAAGTCGGCAATACCCTAGTTAGAAAACTCTCCACCGGGCTTTTTGAAGAAAAATTTGCTTTTCTTTTATCTCAACCGTTTGAGATATATTCTTTTAGCAAAACCGAGAATGTCACCATTGGCAAATTTGCCAAACTTCATTATGTTAGTTTTTACGATGCTTCTTACCACTTGCTTGCCTATTTTACCGATTCTTTATTTATTACTGCCGACAAAAAATATTTTGGGCAGTTTAAAAAAGACAAACATATCATCTTACTTGGCAGCTTAAAAACTAGGTCTTCTTGAAAAATTTCCTCATATAGCAGGCTCTTTTAAACTTTTGCTTCAATTGCGTGACCTTTCTTTACCGAGCGCATTTAACACCTCACTATTCAGCTCTCTCAATGTCCTTAAAACTAAATCAGCCGGCACTTGATCAAGAGCTATATATTCAACACTCGGCACGAAAATCGACCTCATTCCCGCTGCTTTTGCGGCTACAATACCATTAGGTGCGTCCTCGAGAACCAAGCAGGCTTCCGGTTTAACTCCTAGCTTTTCTGCAGTTATCAAAAATACCTCTGGGTCTGGCTTTCCTTCACTGGTCTTTAGATCTTCCGCAGTAATCACTTCATCAAAATATTGTGTAATATCATATTTTTGAAGAGTATCCATTACAATCTCCCGCCAACCGCTGCTTGCGATCGCACACTTGATTCCCCACCTTCTGGTATTTTCTAGAAGTTCAACTACTCCTTCCATAAGCTCCATCTTCTGATCGAATAAATCCAAAGCAATTTTTCTTCTTTCCTCCAAAAACTCCTCAGGCTTATCATTTAGGCCATATTTTTCGACAATATAGCGAGCGTTTACTAAACCTGGTCTTCCAAACATATTTACCAAACCTTCCTGAGTAATACTGGCTCCCTTTCTTGCCAAAATCTCTTTATAAGAAAGATCTATTAACTCCTGGGTATTGACCAAAAGCCCATCAAAATCAAAATGACAGCTTTAATTGCCATCAGATTAACTCAAGCTGATCAGAGTTATTGGATTTGGGTTTTCGCTTCGCGGCTTGACCCACCTCCGATGAGTCAAAGCCCCTCGACTCCGCTCGGGGTAAACCCACCTCGGAGGTGTTAGCTGATCCAAGGATCTTCGCGACTATGCTTTTAAAGCCTAATCGTTCGTATTCCCGCCGAACCTTCTCCCAATCCGGTTCAAATCGTAAATCGTTAATCGTAAATCGTAAATCGATGTTTCGGTCCAGTTCCACCAACTTCTTAGCAGCAAGGGCTGTCTTGTGGCCGACTTCTAGTTTTTGACGTAAAGCCTCAGGAATCTTGTTAAGGTTTTTAAAAAGATTTTCCAGGGTGTGATATTTTTGTAAAAGTTGACTTGCAGTTTTTGGCCCTATTCCACTGACTCCCGGCACATTATCCGAAGGATCTCCGACGAGCGACTTGTAATCCACCATCTGATGAGGTTCGAGTCCATATTTTTCCCGAACCTCCTCCGATCCATATAATGTAGTCCCCTGCAAATTCCATCCCGGCATCTGAACTTTGACTCTACCGTCAACTAATTGCAGACAGTCTCTATCACCAGAAAGAATAATTACTTGATCTACACTTTTGTCATTCTGGAGCGAAGCGATAGAATCTCTACTCTTTTTTTCATTAGATCCTATCGGTCGTTTCACTCCCTCCAGGATGACAGATTCCAAGGCTCTAGTTGCCAGTGTTGCCAACAAATCATCTGCTTCATAGCCCTCTTTTTCAAAATAAGCAATTCCAAACGCATCCAAAACTTTTTTCACTTTCGGCAGTTGCGGATAAAGATCCGGCGGCGGCGCAACTCTTTGAGCTTTATATTTCTCAAATTCAATGTGGCGAAAAGTCGGAGCTTTTGTGTCAAATGCACAAGCAATATAATCCGGTTTGACTTCAGAAATTGCCTTAAGCAACATATTAGAAAATCCAAACACCGCATTGGCCATCTCCCCGTTTTTATCCGTCAGCGGCGGCAGTGCATGATATGCCCGATGAAATAGTGAATTCCCGTCGATTAGAAGCAGCTTTTTAGCCATATTATTAATCTCCGAGTATACATCCTTCTTCTTCGTCATCCTGAACTCGTCTGATTTTATCGACCCGAATGGGTTTCAGGATCTGATTTATCCAAGATTTAAAAGTAAGTTCTCGACCCGCTTCGCAGCGAGGCGAGCAAGCTCGAACAATATATACAGGAGATATTATCTTTCTTGGGGCCCCCATTCGCAAGAATGGGGTATTTCATGCCTGGACGGATTTGGCAGAAGTAGAGCTCTTAATTTTAATCTCCCCATTTGTAGAAACTGGCTTACCGACCAGCTTCTCAAACTCATCTCGATCCAAAGTCTCCTTCACAAGAAGAGTCTCTGCGACAAGATCAAGTTTCGCCTTATGTTTTTGCAACAACTCTCTTGCCTTTTTATGCCCCGCATCAATTAACTTAGAAATCTCTTTATCAATTTTGGCAGCCAGCTCCGGTGACACTTGACTTCCCCCTTCCATCACCGGCCAGATTCCAAACTGAGGCCTCGGAGAAAATATGGTAGGCCCTAGATCGCTCATGCCAAACTCAGTCACCATATCCCGGGCCAGACCTGATGCAATTTCCAGATCAGAAGCTGCACCGGTTGTAAACTCATTAAAAATCAGCTCCTCAGCAGATCTTCCCCCAAGCAAAGTGGCAATTCTTTCCATCAACCTTGTCTTAGTTTCCGTATACCTGTCAACTGTAGGCGGCACTAATGTATGCCCTCCTGTCACGCCTCGAGCAACAATAGAAATTCTATGAACCGGGTCAACATTCGGCAGGAAATGAGCAACCAGCGCATGCCCTCCTTCATGATATGCCGTCATCTTTCTTTCTTCCTCAGATTGCATCCTTCTCCTTTGTGGCCCAAGTTTAACTTTTGTGGCAGCCTCCTCAATATCCAAGTTATCAATAGCTTTTTTACCCGTTCTTGCCGCCAAAATCGCTGCCTCATTTAACATATTGGCAAGATCCGCTCCCGAAAAACCTACGGTTCTTCTGGCAATCCGCTCGTCATCAACATCCGGCGCAAACGGTTTCCCCTTCTTGTGAATTTTAAGTATCGCTTTTCTTCCCTCAATATCAGGAAGATCCAAAGTGACTCTTCTATCAAACCTGCCAGGTCGGGTCAGGGCGGGATCCAATAAATCAGGTCTGTTAGTCGCTGCCATCACCAGAACGTTATCATTTGGATTAAATCCATCCATTTCAACCAAAATCTGATTTAGAGTCTGCTCGCGCTCGTCGTGACCTCCCGAAAAGCCCATCCCTCTCATTCTGCCGATTGATTCAATCTCATCAATAAAAATAATTGCCGGGGCACTTCTTTTTGCTTGGGAAAATAGATCGCGAACCCTGGCAGCCCCGACTCCGACCAACATTTCCATAAATTCACTACCGGCAACCGAATAAAAAGGCACTCCCGCTTCTCCGGCAACAGCCTTTGCTAAAAGTGTTTTACCGGTACCAGCTGGCCCAATCAAAAGTGCTCCTTTGGGAGTTCTTGCACCAACTGCTCTATATTTTTCAGGATGTCTTAAAAAGTCAACCACCTCTTGTAGCTCTTGCTTAGCTTCATCAACTCCGGCCACATCCGCAAAAGTAACCTTTGGCATATCGCGGCTGAATTGCCTAGCTTTTGACTGGCCAAAAGCAAAAACCGAAGAAGCGCCTTCTCTGGCCTGCCTGAAAATAAAAAAGAAGAAAAGAACCATTAGTACCAAAGGTAAAAAAGTGGTCAATATTGTAATCCACGCCTGCGAAAAAGTCCGATCACGAACGTTAATCTGGGCCAAAGTTGGATCAACATCAGCATCTTTCAATATTTCGGTCATGCTCTGATTTTCCTCTTTTCTGGAAGCATAAACCGTACCATCCTTTAATTTGACTGAAATTCTCTCCCCATCGACTTCGACTTGTTCGACTTTATTGTCACGAATGTCAGAAATCACTTTTGAGAGTGGTTCAGCCGTTTGAAATCGCTGCTCTGGATTGGTAGAAAACGCGAAGAAAATAAAAAGAATAAATCCCAAAACAATATAAATCAAAAATCCCCTCCAGGAAGATTTACCGTTCATTTTAGGCAAAGGCACGCGCGGTATCGGGGACCTACCCGCTAATTTTCCGTTCTCTTGCGATTCTACTTTTGCCATTTTAAACTCCGAATAATTTTATCACTTGAAAAAATAAAAAGCGAGATGTTTAGAAGTACTCAATTTTCATTGCAGCTCTAACAAGCGAAAGTGTCTTTTTTGCCTCTTCCCGCGCGCTCTCTGTTCCCTCTTTCAAGATTTTTTCTACGAGTTCCGGCTGTTTCTCATATTCTTCACGTCTCCCCCTCAGTGGTTGCAAAAACTCCTCCAACACTTGCACCAAAAACTCTTTTACCTCGACATCCTTGACTGTACCGTTTTTGTACCTATCTTTCAGTTCTTTTACTTTCGACTTTGACTTTTCACTTTGACTAAATGCATCCAAGTATATAAAAACCGGGTTATTCTCTACGTTACCCGGTTCATCCCCGTGCACCCTCTTCGGATCCGTGTACATCCCCATCACCTGTTTTTTGACCGTCTCGGAATCGTCCGAAAGATTAATCACATTGCCGACAGATTTACTCATCTTAGCTTTTCCATCCGTTCCCGGCAAAGTACCTATATCCTCCGGAATCAACGCTTCGGGAATCGGAAAAACTTGCCCATCTCCCCCGCTTACACTCCCGGTGTGTAGTTCATTCACACCGGGAGTGGATTTCCCGATGTGAACTCCATAGAGCTTGTTGAACTCTCTGGCTATTTCTCTCGTTACCTCAATATGCGAGGCCTGATCGCGGCCAACCGGTACCAAATTAGCTCTTACCATCAAAATATCGGCAGCCTGCAAAACCGGATATCCCAAAAGTCCGAACGACGGAATTTGAATATGGGAATCCCTCATCACATCCTTAAGAGTCGGTACCCGCTCAAGTCTTGGCACCGTCGTCAAATTTCCAAAAATCACTGCCAGCTCTGCAGCTTCTGGTATCTGCGACTGCACATAGATCGTCGCCTTTTTTGGATCTATCCCAACCGACAGATAATCCAAAACCAATTGTTTGATGTTTTCTTTTAATTCTTCGGTTCTTCCCGGCCGTGTTGTTAGCGTGTGCAAATCGGCAATAATAAAGAAGCACTCATACTCATCCTGCAATCTCACCCGATTCCTAAGTGAGCCGACATAATGCCCAAGATGTAATCTGCCGGTAGGTCTGTCTCCTGTCAATATCCTCTTTTTAACAATTGACTTATTCATAAATATCTGTTATCTTGATTTCATAAAACATAAGGTAGATTCGTTCGTAGAGTCTACCTTTTTTTATACTTAAGTAATTGCCTCAATGATCCTATCTCAGTAAAATATTCTCTTACCACCCTTCGTAATTCTCTAGCTGTACGCTTGCCACTTGCAATAACCTGAACTTGTTTACCGCTCTTAATAAGATATTCCAATAGAATTGCAAAATCCCCATCCCCTGTCATAAAGATACCACGATCGAATTTGTCCTTATCTCTCATCGCATAAAACGTGAGGTCCACATCACAATTCGCCTTCCTGACAGAACCACCATCAGGCTGACGATAGATCTTGACTGGCTTTAGAACAAGTTCATAGCCAAAAAATCTGAGCTTCCTGTAAAAAGATTGCTGTTTTTCGTTGTTTTTCTCAACCCCTCCAAAATAGTAAATTGCCTTACAGTTATAACGCTCTTTTAAATACTTAAACAACTTCTTAAAATCAACCTTCCATCCATCATCGCGCGTTCCATAAATAATATTGGAGGCATCAACAAACGCATAAGTCTTGACGGTTTTCTTACTCCTTTTCATTCAAGCGAGCCGACATAATGCCCCAGATGTAATCTGCCGGTAGGTCTATCTCCTGTCAATATCCTCTTTTTAGTCATCTGCTCCTCTTTGTGGTACTTGTCATTTATTATAACGTAACATCAGGTCGTCTTCAGAAAGTTCACCTATCGTTCTTAACCCTTCGCAATCCCCACAAGTCCTAAACCGCATCAAATCTTCGCTCCGTTGATTATCAAAAAAAGCGCTTACCATTATCGAATGTTTAGCAACATCCCCACAGAAAGAACAAACATGACCCGACCTTTGTCCCCTAACCCTAACTTCCTGGGGTACTCCGTTACCATAAATCATTTCAATCATAATTTTTCCCACAAAAAAACTCACCTGTAACCGAGTCTGACTCGGTGGCGAGTTCGATCCCTAATCCACCTCAAAAGAGCATTGCAACTTTTCAATTCTAATTATATCAACCAATGTCAAAAGATGCAAATCACCTACCTACCGTATTGACGTCTATTAAGAGGACTTTTTAAAAACTCATAAGCTTCATTTAAAACCTGTTGCCTTCTTGTATCTCCACCATGATCTGGATGTCGAACCATTGAATGGGTACGCCACAATCTTGTGATGTAATCGTCAGCTTCATCAACAGGCATCCTCCCTACATCGTCAGGATCAACTCCTAATGCTCTATAGTAACCTTGTGGATCCCGTGGATCCACAGCTCGTTCACGTGGTTTAGCAGCATTAAGAGCTGTTTGTTTAATTGCTTCATTTTCTCTTCTTAAAGATTGATTCTCTCTAATCAAATTTTGGTTAATCACTAAAGTATCTCCAAGCCGCGTTGCATATGAAGTTGCTTTCTGTTCAGCTTCCCGAGCTTTTGCCTCCGAAGCTTGCACCCTCTTCGCAGCTTCCCCTAATACCTGTACGGCCCTTTCCAAATCTGCTATCCGTGTTTTCAGAAGCGCTACAAGTAAACTTTGCGGCTCAGCACCCTCGGCTGAAACCTCCTTTACGGGAAAAAACTCTCCTCTGCTCTGGATAAAATTCCTCTCCACATTGCTCATAATAATCGGAATTATATCAAGCCACTTCAAACCCGTCAAACTATGGGGCTGATACTACAGGCTTGACTTGCCGTTCGTCTAAGGCTAAAATAGGCAAACTGAATTAATATTCGACGCGGGGTGGAGAAACGGTATCTCGGGAGGCTCATAATCTCCAGAAGTGGGTTCGACTCCCGCCCCCGCTACCAACTCGAAATGGACTTCGCTTAACAGTTTCTTCTAAAGAAACTTAACCGCTACGTCATTTCTCGTTTCAACTTCCTTCGGAAGTTGGTTAAAACAAAATAGAACATCAAAAAAGATTCGACACAAGTGGCCGAGTCTTTTTTTATCTAAAAACTTTTGTTAGAATACCTCTTACATTCGGCAGGGTAGCTCAATGGTAGAGCGAGAGAATCATATCAGCCTTCCCGCAGAGCGGGAATCTGATATATCTTCGGCAGCGTAGCTCAGTGGTAGAGCGGGGCCCTCATAAAGCCTAGGTCGCAGGTTCGAATCCTGCCGTTGCCACAAGGTGATATATCGCTCTCGCCTTTGGCGAGAGGAAGATATAACCTCTAGGTTGTGGGTTCGATTCCCACCCCTGTCACTAACTTCCAAAAAACATATCCCACCACTTCTGCCAGTTTGACTGCTTGGGTCCTTGACTTTCCTCGTTAGTCGTTTCTCGTTCGTCGGCCTTGGGCACAATCACCACTGCCTCGCCTTCCTTAACCAAACCCAACTTATTCCTAATCTCACCTTCCGCAAACTGGTCAGTTTTTTTATATTCAAGCTCTTCTTTAAGTTGGCGATTCTCTTCCCTTAACCTCTCCAACCTAGCCTCAAGATCATCTATCTTCTGCGATGTACTTCTAAACATCATGATCTTCTTGGTACTATTTACAACCAAGATAATGCTAATCAAAACGGCTCCTAAAAGTAGCAGGTTACGTTTCATCCCAAGTTAACCCCTAAACTATCATATCTCGCGCCCGGTTTGAATTAAAATAAGACCCCATAGGTTTTCTTCTTGACAAGACCCATAGACTGCAGTATACTGACCACTGTTTGTGATACCCCACCCTATCTACTGCCAAATGTGTCTGCTTAGATCTTATGAAGAAATTGTCAGAAGCTCATAAGGAATTTATTGAGCATCTTAAAAATAAAAAACGTACGTCTGCCACAATCTTAGCCTACGGCAAAGATATCGAACAGCTTGTCGAATTTTTACAGGAACTATCCAAGGCTCACGTCCACGAAGTCACGGCAGATGATATCAACGGCTTTCTGGCCAAACTTCAAAAAAATGGTTATACCCCAAAGTCTATCTCTCGAAAGTTAAACTCCACTAAAACTTTCTTCCGCTTCCTAAAGATCCAGGAATACATAACCGATGACCCGGCTAATCTCGTTGACCATCCAAAATTTGAAACCAAACCTCCAAGAATTCTCTCACCAACCGAATATAGAGCTCTTCGCGACGCAGCCCGAGATGACATTAGAATCGCCGCCATTATCGAAGTACTACTTCAATGTGGCATCAGAATTGGCGAGCTGGCAAACCTGCGAACCGATGACGTCTTCTTTGGTAATGGCAAAGAAGGCCACCTTTACGTAAGACCCCAGGAAAACAGAAACGAAAGAACAGTTCCCTTAAACAAATCGGCCGAAATCGCTCTTAAAAGATACATAGAAATCAGACCAAAAACCGCCAACAAAGCTCTCTTCATTACCAAAACTGGCAAACCTCTTCTAGTCAGAAATATAAGAACTGCTATCGACCGCAATTACAGAAAAGCTGGAATTACTGGCGCCAAAGTCAATGACCTCAGACACACCTGGGTTTCACATCACCTCTCATCCGGTGCCTCACTCGTCTTAATCAGTAAAATCGCCGGCCACAAACGTCTTTCCACAACCGAGCGCTATCTTTCCCTAATCCAACTCCCCCACGGCGAGGAGAAAGTAAAGTTAGAGGAACTCTAACTTTACCCTGAACGCAGTTGAAGGGTTAAGCTCGAAGAGCTGTAATCCTAAGTTGACCGAAGTTAGAAATTAGATCAATTAGGTGAATTAGGTCAATTCTTTCCTATCAACCCTCTAACTCCATCCCACAACAAAATCACAATCATCGGCACAAGAAGAAGCCTCCAAAACCACGAAACAAAAAACGTTAAAAAGATAAGTCCAATCGCAAGAAGAAAAAATAGAAATTTAATTAACATCTTTATCTCTCGTTATTCCGCGCCCTTATTTGTCATCCTCGCGAAAGTCTACGACTCGAATTATTAATTCAGAGCGAGGATCTGGATTCTCGACCCCTGCGGGTCGCTGGAAGCAGACAGGTCGAGAATGACTTCAGGAAAGTAGATCATTTCGATTAGATTATTAGTATACCAGCTTGCCAATCAAAACATGGCTGATATATAATCCCCTTGAGGCGTTTGGATAGTCCAAACAGCCTTTTTTTAGGGAAAATTATGTCAGTTAAACACAAAGCTCAAGCGGCTGCCATTACCTGTATCGACTTCCGCTTTCAACAAATGATCGAAAAAGATCTTGAAAAACGACATCTTGAAGGAAATTGCGACCGCATCTCCTGGCCCGGAGCATCAAAAGACCACGATAAAGTCCTCGAAGCTACTGCGCTTTCTATAAGACTTCATGACCCTGACCAAGTTTATATTTACGAACATGAAGATTGCGGAGCATACCAACAAGACAATTCGATTGAAACACATCGCCAAAACGCCAATAAGTTTGCAAACTCGCTAAGAGAAATTAAACCTTCGCTCGTTGTTAATACTCTTATTGCAACATTTCAGGGAATCAGCCCTTTATAATGTAATTAGACATGGAAGCGCACGTTGCTCTAGCGGCAGAGAAATTATTTTCAATAGGTCCATTGCCTGTCACCAACAGTCTTCTCACAACTTGGCTTGTCACGATTATCTTAATCACTTTTGCCCTAACCGCTACCAAAAAAATTACCGCCATTCCCCAAGGTTTCCAAAATATTGCCGAATTCATGCTCGAGTCATTCCAGGATTTAGTCATTACAATAGCCGGTGACAAAACTAAAGTTTTTTTGCCAATTATAGCCAGTTTTTTCTTTTTTATTTTATTTGGCAATTATCTCGGGTTAATTCCTGGTGTTGGCACTATAGGATTCTACCAGCAACCAGCTACCAGCAACTCTTCGAGTCTGAGCTCCTCGAGTCTGAGCCTCGGAGTCGAAGACCTCAGAGCCGAAGGCCAGCTACCAGTCTTCGTACCATTTTTTAGATCAATAAATTCCGATTTAAATACAACTGTAGCTCTTGCAATAGTCTCACTGGTAACAACACATTATTTATCAATCAAATATCTAGGTCTCTCAGGTTATATCGCAAAATTCCTGAGCCTTAATCCAATTTTCCTGTTCGTCGGTTTTTTGGAAATCATCGGTGAGATAACCAAAATCCTATCTCTATCTTTTCGTCTTTTCGGAAACATCTTTGCAGGCGAAGTCCTTTTGGCAACCGCCTCAACAAAACTTTTTGCCTTTATTGTACCGATCCCTTTTTACTTCTTGGAAATTCTGATCGGATTTGTCCAAGCCTTAATTTTCTCTATGCTTACTTTAGTTTTTATGGTAATCTTAACGCAGAAAACGCATTGACTTAAGTATCCTAAGTGACTTAAGTGACTTAGATTAGAAAGGAGTGTGAGTTAATGGAAATTATTCTTGCCAAAGGCGCTGCTATTGCTATTGGCGGCATCGGACCCGCCATTGCCATCGGTTTAATTGGTGCCAAGGCTATGGAAGCAATCGGTCGAAATCCTGAAGCCTCCGGTAAGGTTCTTCCGGCAATGCTTATCGGTATGGCCCTTGCTGAAGCAATCGCCATTTATGCGCTGATTTTGGCATTTACAGGCTAAGCTGGTAATCAGGTATTCAGGCTATCGGGTAATCAGGTTTTGTTTCCCGACGACCTGACTACCTGGAAACCTGATAACCCAAAATTTCTATGGAGATTTTACATAATTTCGGCATTCAACCAATTTACCTTCTTGCCCAAATTGTCAACTTTTTAATTATTCTTTTCCTTTTAAAAAAGTTCTTTTATAAACCCATCACCAAAGCCCTGGAAGATCGCAAAAAAAGAATTGAGGAAAGTTTAAAAAATGCCGATCTGATTGAAAAGAACCTAAAAATGACCGAAGAAAAATCCATCCAAATTCTTGAAGAAGCAAGAGAGAGTGCCCAAGAATTAATCACTCAAGCAAATAAAGAGTCGGAGCGTATCTCTCAACAGGCGCTTGATGAAGCCAAAAAAACGATTGACGAAGCTAAAAAAGAAGCTATCGCCCAATCTCAAATCCAAAAGCGACAGATGCAAAAACAACTTGAAAAAGAAACACTGGTCCTCGTTGCAGAAGTAGTCAAAAAAGTTTTAGGTCGAACTCTAAAAACTCAAGAAAAACAAGAATTAACCTCAAAAGCTATAACAGAAATAACTAAACAAATGTAAAATGATAAGCCGCAAAAAGACTATCCAAATTGCTAAATCGTTATGCAAAAAATGCTGCACTCCTGAAGGCCACATTGAACCCAGTAAGATTCACCTGGTATTAAAAGCACTATCAAGACAAAAACCGGCAGGTTATTCTAATATCTTGAAAGCTTTCAAAAGACAAGTAGAAACATCCCTCGCAAAAGAAGAAGTCATTGTGGAAGCCGCACAAAAACCGACTAATTGGAAACAACTCGAAAAAACTCTAATTGAAAAAACCCATGCCCGAAAAATTTTATTTAAAACTAACCCAGTGTTTATCTCAGGCACCAAGATAACTCACGGCGACTGGATTTGGGACGCCACACTGGAGGCAAAACTTAAACAATTAACAGCTGAGATATGAAATTCGAAATTCGAAACACGAAATCTGAATTAGGAAGAAAATGGTTATTAGAAAGTTGAAAATTGTAATGGAAAATGGAAAATAGAAAGATAGAAAATTAACTGTTAACTATTTTCTACTATCAAATTTCTATTACCACTTTCCAGTTTCCAGTAACCAATTTCTAAATATGGACATTATCGACGAAATCGAAAAGCACATAGACAGAGCAAAACTGACTACAACTCCCAAAAACGTGGGCAAAATCATCGAAATTGGCGACGGCGTAGCTCAAGTCTCTGGTCTTTCAGACGTAGCCGCCTCAGAAATTGTTTCCTTCCCTCCCTCCGGGCCAGAGGCCCACCGGGCCGGTGGCCATAATATCACCGGTCTTGCTCTTAATTTAGAACAAGACAATGTAGGTGTTATTATCTTTGGTGAATGGGCAAAACTGCAGGAAGGTGATGAGTGTCAAACAACCGGTAGAGTCCTCGAAGTCCCGGTAGGTGACGCTCTTATTGGCCGGGTTGTGGATGCCCTTGGTAAACCCATTGACGGCAAAGGCCCGATTAATACTCGCACCTTCTACCCCACCGAAAAAATAGCTCCCGGCGTTATTTTTCGCCAGAGAGTCAACACTCCGCTTCAAACTGGTCTTAAGGCTATCGACTCAATGATTCCAATTGGCCGTGGTCAGCGAGAACTTATTATCGGAGACCGAACTTTAGGTAAAACCGCTATCTGTATCGACACCATCATCAATCAAAAGGGCAAGAATGTTATCTGCATTTACGTTGCCATCGGCCAAAAAACCAGCAAAATCGCCCATGTTGTCGCCACTCTCAAAAAATACAAGGCCATGGATCACACAATCGTCGTTGCCGCCTCAGCCTCTGATTCGGCAACTATGCAATATGTTGCTCCCTATGCTGGCTGTGCAATGGGAGAGTATTTCATGGACCAGGGTAGTGATGCTCTGGTAATCTACGACGATCTCACCAAACATGCTTGGGCCTTCCGACAAATTTCGCTTCTTCTCAAACGACCCTCTGGCCGTGAAGCCTATCCTGGCGACATCTTTTATCTTCACTCAAGATTACTTGAGCGAGCAGCGAGAATGAGCGACAAGCACGGGGGCGGCTCCCTAACAGCTCTACCGATTATCGAAACTCAAGCCGGCGATGTTTCTGCCTACATTCCTACCAATGTCATCTCCATAACCGATGGCCAAATATACCTTGAAGCCGACCTCTTTAACGCCGGCATCAGGCCTGCTGTTAATCCCGGACTCTCTGTCTCCCGTGTCGGTGGTGCCGCCCAAGTTAAAATGATGAAGCAGGTTGCCGGCAGTCTTCGTCTTGATCTAGCACAGTATAGAGAGCTTGCTACATTTGCCCAGTTTGGTTCTGACCTTGATGCGGCTACTCAAGCCCGACTCGAACGCGGCAAGAGGTTAGTCGAAATTTTAAAGCAAGATCAGTTAAAACCCATGGATGTCTCATTTCAGGTTGTTGTCATCTGGGCGGCAAATCATGGTTATTTTGACCAAGTTCCGGTCTCTAAAGTTACCGAAGTTGAACAACAAATTATCCTTGCCATAAGTACCAACAAAAAACTTAAAGATTATCTTGATTCCAAAAAAGAAATCGATGAATATGCCACCAAAGAATTAGAGCGACTTATCCAGTCGCTAGGTAATCAGGTGACCGGGACATCAGGTAATCAGGAAGAACGTAAAACAAAAAGGCAACCCAAAAAAGCGGTTCCAAAAAGGAGGAAGTCGAGGCGCTAACCTGACAACCAGATTACCTAGTGACCTGACAACCCAGCTATGGCTCAAATCAGGGAAATCAAAAGAAGAATCAAGTCTATCAATAATACAGCCAAAGTCACCCATGCCATGGAACTTGTGGCCGCCGCCAAAATGCGCAAAAGCCAAGAAAAAGCTCTCTCTTCCCGGCCTTATACTATTGCCCTCAATCAAATGATCTCAGAAGTCCGCCCAAAAACTCACAAACAGCGTCATCAATTACTCACGCCCACTGGTGCTCCGTCTCAGTTAGTTATTTTAATAACATCCGATCGTGGATTGGTCGGTGGTCTCAATCTGAATGTTATTAGAGAAGCTGCTACCAAGAATGGCAATCCAGTCAAATTTGTCGTCGTCGGCAAAAAAGGCCTCACTTTCACCGTCAAAACCGGCAAGTCGCTCTTAGCAAGCTTTTTGTCGGATGAACAACCATTTTTAGACCTTGCCAGAACCTTAACTAGACTTGCCATTGGCTCTTTTGTAACCCAAGAAGTCAATAGCGTTTTTATAGTCTATCCGCAATTTGTCACCACTATCAAACAAGTCCCAACCACTATTAAACTCCTCCCAATTGAGCTGGAAGAAGTGAAATCACCAGAAAATGGGCCCTTAAAGGATATTCTTCTTTTTGAACCTTCGCCTGACAGAATCCTGGAAAGTATCCTGCCTCATTTTGTTTTAACCCGCATCTATCAAGCCTTACTTGAAGCCAAAGCCTCGGAACACAGCGCCAGAATGGTCGCCATGAAAAATGCCACCGACGCCGCCAGCGATTTAGTTGAAGACCTAACGCTAACCTATAATCAAGCACGCCAGGAAGCTATCACCAAAGAACTTTTGGATATTGTAACAGCGCAAGCAGCACTTGAATAATGAAAATTAACCTAATTATTCTAATTGATCTAATTGACCTAAATAATTTAAAAATTTAAAAAGTTTTAGAAAATGCCTACTAAACCAAAAACAAATCCGCAAATGAACCAAACTGATAAATCGGGCAAATCAACCGGCCGCATCGTCCAGATTATCGGCCCGGTCGTCGATGTTGAGTTTTTGTCTGGCAACATACCAGCTATCTATGACGCACTTAAAATCGACAATCTCACTTTGGAGGTTCAACAACATCTTGGTGAAAACATTGTTAGAACTATCGCCCTTGGTTCTACCGACGGCTTAAAAAGAAACATTCCTGTTAAGACAACCGGCGGCCCAATCACCGTTCCTGTGGGTGTTGAAACCTTGGGAAGGATTTTCAATGTGGCCGGTGAACCAATAGATGGCAAAGGTGAAGTAAGAACTAAAAAGACCTACCCTATTCATCGTCCTCCCCCTGCTCTTACTGAACAGGAAACCAAACCGCAAATTTTGGAAACCGGCATTAAAGTCATAGATCTCATTACCCCATTCTTAAAAGGAGGCAAGATCGGTGTCTTCGGCGGGGCAGGTGTTGGAAAAACTGTCATCATTCAGGAGCTCATCAATAATATCGGAAAAGTTCACGGTGGCTATTCAGTCTTTGCCGGGGTTGGCGAAAGAACCCGTGAAGGCAACGATCTTTATCAGGAAATGAAAGAGGCGGGTGTCCTTGATAAGCTGGCCATGGTTTTTGGACAAATGAACGAGCCCCCAGGCGCCAGATTCAGGGTGGCTTTAACTGCCCTTTCCATTGCCGAATATTTTAGGGATGAAAAAAATCAGGACGTTCTTTTGTTTATCGACAATATCTTTAGATTTGCTCAAGCCGGAAGTGAAGTCTCCGCACTTCTGGGAAGAACTCCCTCGGCAGTCGGTTACCAACCAACGTTAGCTGCCGAAATGGGCCAGCTCCAGGAAAGAATCACCTCCACTAAAAAGGGCTCGATTACAAGCTTGCAGGCAATTTATGTTCCTGCCGACGATTACACCGACCCGGCACCGGTTGCCACTTTCGCTCACCTTGATTCGACAATCTCACTCGAGCGCTCAATCGCCGAACAAGGCATCTATCCTGCTGTCGACCCCCTCACCTCAAGCTCCACAGCACTGGACCCAGCCATAGTCGGCGAAAAGCATCATGAAGTTACCCATGGAGTCAAAAAAGTCCTTCAAAGGTACAAGGAACTTTCCGATATCATTGCCATTCTTGGTGTCGAAGAACTCTCGGACGAGGACAAAATCACGGTCGCCAGAGCCCGCAAAATTCAAAAGTTTCTCAGCCAACCCATGTTTGTTGCCGAAGCCTTCACCGGCAGGAAAGGTACTTATGTCTCCATCGAAAAAACCGTCGAGGGTTTCGACAAGATTCTTAAGGGCGAATACGATTCGGTTGATGAAGGTGAGTTTTATATGCGAGGAACGATTGAAGACGTTAAGAAGTAAATTGACCTAATTGCTCTAATTGACCTAATTAATCTAAATAATTTACAAAAGCACCAATTTCTAAATTAGACATTTCGTCATTGGGATTTATTTAGATCAATTAGAAATTAGAATAATTAGAAATTTTCTATATGCTACATCTACAAATCATCACCCCCGAAAAAATAGTCTTCGATGACGAAGTCGACCAGGTTGGCTTGCCCACAACCACCGGCCAGATTACCGTCCTGCCGGGCCATATAAACCTTGTCACCCAGCTTGAACCCGGTGAAATATTTTTTGAAAAACACACAAAAATCACCAGGCTTGCCGCCGGCCTCGGCTTTGCCCAAATCGGCCCGGACAATGTCAAAGTTTTAGTCGATCTTGCCGCTCCTGAGGAAGAAATCGAAGAAAGAAAAATCGAAGAAGCCAAAAGGGCTGCCGAGGAAGCCTTAAAGCAAAAACATTTACTTTCCGAAGAAGAATACGCCACTGCCGCTGCCAACCTCCAAAAAGCCCTGGTGCAACTGAAAATCAAACGCCGACATAGGCGGCTGTAAATTGAAAATTGAAAATTGAAAGTTGAAAGTTGAAAGTTTTAATTCTCAATTCTCAATTCTCAACTTTCAATTTATGAAATATCGTTCCATCACTCTCTCCGGTCCCATTGCCTCCGGAACCACAACCGCCGCCAAAGCCCTGGTGCAACTGAAAATTAAGCGGCGCGTCAGACGCGCCAGTCGAATTTGACTCGACACCGCAACGAATCTAAAGATGTTATAATTAACACCGCAATGAAAAAACAACTAAGTGAACAGGAAATCTTAATGAAAAATTGGGAGAAATATCGAGGCAGTATTGTCATGGTCATCGGTGATAAAATATTTTCGACCAAAAGCGCCAAAAACGTCGCCAGCATTGTCAATAAAATTGAAAAAAAGTTCCACAGGCGACCTCTCATCACCTATGTTCCTAAAGAACAAACTTTAGTCCTGCTGATTTAAATGTCAGTCTCTTTCCCCTTTAAAGAGGAATCATCATCGGTTTTTGACAAAGTTCATAGGCCGATTGCCCAAGTTTTCTTCAAGCACACAAAAAGGGACATTTGGCAACCGGTTACCATGTTAATCGACACAGGAGCAGACTACACGATGCTCCCTCGGTTCTTAGCAGAACCTTTGGGGGTTGATCTAAAGGGTGACTGTAAAGTTATCGAAACCGAGGGTGTTGGTGGAAAAAGCAAAGTATTTTTGAAAAAAACCAAAATTCAGGCTAAGATTGGACAATATGCACGCAAGATTCCTGTGGGCTTCTTGGCCCATGATTATATCCCGCCCCTTTTAGGCAGACAGAAATTCTTTGAAACCTTTAAAGTAACCTTCGAAAAATTTCAGACCACTTTTGAATGAATGATCGCGGTTTATGAGTTAAAGATCAAACGGCGCCATAGGCGGCTGTAAATTGAAAATTGAAAGTTGAAAGTTGAAAGTTTTAATTCTCAATTCTCAATTCTCAACTTTCAATTTATGAAATATCGTTCGATCACTCTCTCCGGCCCAGTTGCCTCCGGCACAACCACTGCCGCCAAAGCCCTGGCCGAGAAATTAAATCTCAAGTATCACTCCGCCGGCGACGTCTTCCGTCAATATATGCTCGATCACAATATTCCGCTTCACGATAAATCCCAAATCCCAGACAAACTCGATCGCGAAATTGATGAAAAACTAACCAAGCTTGCCAACATCGGCGGAGTGATTATTGATGCTCATTACATCGGCTACTTTACGCGCGATATGCCTCATGTCTTAAAAGTCCTGCTCACTTGTGATTATCAGATTCGCATCAAACGTGCCCTATCCCGAGTCCATACTCACAAAGAAACCGAAGAAGACATTAAGAAACGAGAAGAAGGCTTGGACAAAAAATTCCGCAAACTCTACGCCGACGAATCCTTCCTCGACCCAAAGTTTTTTGACTTAGTTATTGATAATACTAATGTTTTGCCGGAAGAAGTAGTTGAGCGGATTTCAAATAGGTTTTTAAAAGGTTGAACCTTCATTAAAGGTTCAACCTTGACATGACTTAACATGAATGATCTTTACATCTACCTCAAATCCACGTCTTCGCAATTCTTTTTAAAATTTTGTCTGTCATTCTCGACCTGTCTAAGATCCTGAGTGTAATCGAAGGAATCGAGAATCCAATTCTAAGTTCTGGATTCCCGCTCTGAATTAATAATTCGAGTCGTAGACTTTCGCGGGAATGACAAAGGTATTAGATAATAAGCTATCCTACCAATCTACTTGCTTACCCTGAGCTTTGTCGAAGGGCCAGTCCAAACTTGGCATTTAGTGCCTTCAAAAAGTGATGCTTATCAAAATAAGCAAACTTCACCCTAAATTTTCCTTTCGACACTTTGACACTTTGACCCTTTGATACCTTCACGTGCTCCTGACCGTCAACAATCAACGAAACATCATCACCAATTTTAACTTTAATCTCCACCACGTCTTCCGGCGAAAGTGCAACAGAAGGGATCGGAAGTCCTACAGCATTTACAGGAGTCACCAAAAAACAATCAATTTCAGGATCAACAATCGGCCCGCCAGCAGAAAGTGAATACGCGGTCGATCCTGTTTCTGTAGACACAATCACCCCATCTCCAACGATCGATATAAACTTCTGATTGTCTACTAATAGCTCAAGATCAATAACTCTATACATTCCCTTGACCACAATCTCGTTAAGTGCGCGAAACTTCCCACTCTTATCACCTCCGAGGTGGGCTTTGACTCCTCGGAGGTGGGACGATTCGATGCTTGCCAAAAGCGTCATTCTCTCCGAAACCACGTATTGACCACTGATCAGTTTATCCACCGTTTCCCGCCACTCGTCACCTTCTGCTGCCGTCAAAAATCCTAAAGTCCCCACATTGATCCCTACAAACGGCACACCGAGCTCTACGTGTTCGCAAGCCGCGTGGAGCAAAGTCCCATCTCCCCCCAAAACAATCACCAAGTCAGACTTGGCTAAATCCGATGAAGCTTCATGCTTTTTTTCAGCAATATATTTCTCTATTTTTTCCGAGAGTTCTTCCGCTTTATGATTTCCTTTACTAGCAATAATTCCAAATCGCATAAATATATAAAAAATCAGCCGTACAAATTACTGTGGGTATCAATTGCTACAAAAAGCACGGCTTCAGTATCCCTTTTAAATATCGCTCTAATGTCACCAGTAACATTTATACTCCTGTATCCCAACCACTTACCCTTTAATGCATGGTTATTTAAAATAGGACTAAACTCATCGTTACTAAATAGCCTCAATCTCTCTTCCAATCTTTCTTTTAATTTAGAGGACAATCTTTTGTAGTTCTTTTTGAAGTCTCTATGATAGACAATTATCATTGGGCTTTCAGCCACTCTATAGATTCTTCAACCGATTTAAAACGAGGAGATAAATTTCGACCCTTTTTTATATCCTCCTCCACCCTATCTAACAATTTTTCGAGTTCCGGTGTCATTCGCGGAGTATGGGAAAAATAAACCTCGCGCGTTCTTATAAAGTTTCTCAAGGATGCATTAATAACAGCACTAAGACTTAAACCAAGCTCACGAGCCAATTTTTGCGCATTTTCCTTAACTTCTTTATCCGATTTTATGTGGATTACTGTTTGCATGTTAACTGAAGTATATACAACAGTTACATGTTTGTCAATCTTTATATAGGTAATCTTACACAAGATTAGAAATGTCATGGGGTAACAGATTAGAAATGTCACCCTTAGCAAAGAAAGAATAATTGGCTATCATGCATAGTCATCTATGCGGATATGCCCCTTACGGAAGCTGAGCAGAACAAACTTGAT
>JACPEV010000012.1 GCA_016183325.1 Candidatus Curtissbacteria bacterium | reverse complement strand
GGAACTATGAGACTTGCTTTAGTGGCATCAATATCGACGCAAAAACACCAAATGACTTTTTTAACTTTAAAACTGCTTAATTTGCTTAATCTGACAAGCATTTAGACTAGTTTAGCAGATGCTGTTCTAGTCTAGAGCCTACTGTAATAGGTGAGATCCCTGTCGGCCCGGCGCCTGGTGGCACTGCCGTCGATCCAGCAACCAACCTCGTGTATGTGGTCAATGAGGTCCCCTCAGGGACTGTCCAAGTTGTGGATGGCAACACCAACGCGATCATCAAGACTATTTCGGTCGGAAATGTCCCTGGGCGACTCGCACTTAATTCGGTTACCAAAAGGCTCTATGTCACTAACGGCTATGGCGACGACGTATCCGTTATTGACACAGTCACGCACACGATTATCGCTACGATACCGGTGGGCGACTTTCCTTCCGACGTCGCCGTTGACCAACTCCGAAATCGCATCTATGTCGTGAACAATCTCAGTAACACTCTGACGGTTATAGACGGTGCCTCCAACAGTGTTACCGCAACCATACCGCTTGGATCAACACCTTGGGGTGTGGCTGTAGATGAGGACGCCAACAGAGTCTTCGTTTCTAATAGAGGCGACAACTCCGTCTCCGTCGTTGACGCCGCGACCAACACCGTTGCCCATGCCATCCCTGTTGGGAGAGAGCCTCTCGGTGTCGCTACGAATCCCAACACAGGCCGCATTTACGCGGCAAACTCTGCTGATGACACCGTATCGGTGATAGAAGACAGTTGTCTTGCGCCACCACCGCCTGACTCCGATAATGATGGCATTCCTGATTCCGAAGACGCTTGTCCAAACGAACCAGAAGATAAAAATGGTTTTAAAGATGATGATGGCTGTCCTGAGGCTAATCTGACAGTTGATATTGTAGATGCTCCAGATCCTGTAACTGCAGGAGATCAAATTCTTTACACAATTTATGTCGACAACATAGGCAATGCTGTTGCCAATGATGTAGAATTGCAGAATTTTTTACCACCTGAAGTGAGTTTTCTTTCAGCTGAAGTGATTTCCCTTACACCTGGCCCTCACCCCTGTAGCTATAACAATCTTGGGTTAGTCATCTGTAGTCTTGGCACGATAGCTCCCAAGACAGCTGCAGCAGTTGATATCCGTGTTAAAGCAAACTTTACCTCGGTTGAAAAGACAATAACCAGCTGGGTAAACAGTGTTCGCACATCGTCAGAAGAGAGCGATCCTTTTAATTCGGCTAAAGAGACAACTTTGGTACAACCTAAAGTTTTTGATACTCCCAGAAAAATTATATTTGTTGACGGGATTGGTAGTTCGGGTGATGGCGTTAAGAGTGCTACCCAAGCTCTGCGTGAATATTTAAAAAGCAACCAAGAGCTCCGCGAATCAATTGGCCTCAAAGAAACAGATTTAATTCTATTCAGCTATTCTGGTAATTATGGTTTGGATGCCCTTGGCAATAAAGACTTTACTCAGCCGTTATATGAACGTTCACACACGTGCGGTGGTATTACTGAAGCGGCTGGTCAGCTAGATGATTTACTTAGAGAGTTGATTAATAAAGATGCCCAGGTGCAGTTTGATATTTTAACCCACAGCATGGGTGGTATGGTTGCTGCATATTGGGTTGCTACTGATAATGCTATTCCAGATCCAGTTGAACCAAACCGAAGAATTATTGAAAGAGCACATTCAGTGGTAACTTTTGATAGCCCCTTACATGGTGCCCCACTTTCAACCTTTTTGAATGATGTGCTATATTCTCAATTCTTCACAGAGTGCGCTCACACAGACTCTTCAGTCCTAGACTTAGGCGAAGATTCTGGTGTCGTCAAAACCATCCAAAATGCCGCTTCTTTTGTGCCCTTTTACACAATGGGTGCTTTGCAATTTCCTAGCATTGAAGGAATACCACTGAATACTACTCTACCTGGCGAGATAGCTCACCTTACAGTTGTTGAGGATGATCACTCCACCATCTGGAATGATTTGACACCAGCAACCAAAAAGCTATTCGTATTGTGTGCGATTAAGGGTTCAAATGACTGTATAAATCCAGTATCTGCTCAACATGATATTGTTCAGCAAGGGCAGTCAAAGGAATATATACTCTTTCTGCCTGCTGATGCACTTAAAGTTGGCATGTTTTACCACTGGGGCGGGAGTACAATTGATACTTATATGACAGCGCCCGATGGTTCGATTATTAGCCCGAGTTCCGCAAGTAATAGTATTCGGCACGAAAAGGGGGAAGACTACGAATATTATGAAATTGATAATCCGCAATCTGGTTCATGGACACTCCACGTTTTCGGTAGGGATATTCCACCGGAGGGAGAACAGTTAACCATTCAGGTGGGCATAACTATTCCTTCTATAATTCCTGCTGCAGTTTCAGCAATTCCAGATTTCGGCGCAGTAGGCCTCAACTGGACACAGCCGCATCCCTCATTTGTAAACTTTTACCGTGTCTACCGCAAAATTGGTGATGGGGCGTTTGAAAAAGTAGGGGAGGCGACGACAAATTTGTTTAGCGACACGAGTGCTGTTGTGGGAGCGGTCAACACCTATGCAGTTTCAGCAGTCAGCATTTATGATAATGAGAGTGAACTTTCAGATCCGGTATCTGTTACCACCTTTGGCTTTGGTGGATTCTTGCCACCCTTGACTGCCAACCAGAAGCCAGTCTTTAAGCTCAATAGCACCATTCCAGTGAAGTTTGAGCTGTCAGATAGCCTGGGTAACCCAGTCACCAGCGCTCAAGCAAAGTTGGTCTTACAAAAACTCTCCGACGGTATACCTTCTGGTGCACCAGTCGACGCCACCCCAACCGGCGGAGCAAACACAGGCAACATGTTCAAGGTAATTGATAGCCGCTATAGCTTTAATCTTGATACTAAACCGTTGTCTTTTGGAACTTGGCAAATCAAAGTTTTGGTTAATGATGGAGCAAACCACTCTATCGAAATAGGCTTAAAATAGCCTCGCCAGCCCTGGTATCCTTCGGCTACGCCTTCGGCGAGTACGTAATTGTTCAATTCACCCACGGGTAAAAACCCGTGGTACTTGCGAACAATTATAGAAAATGAAGTTGGTTTAAAAATTCCTTAACAGTAATTATCTTTAAATTCCCTAATGCAGCATTTTGGCTTAGCACTAGAAGATCTTCGTCACCAGTTACCAAGTAGCTGATATCTCCAGCAAGTACACAAGTAAGCAGTTTATCATCTTTTGGGTCGCGCGAATGTATAGAAAGGTCAGAGACTTCTAAAGGAGCTACGAAAATTGCGTTAAGCTCTAATCCGTCAAGTAGTTTTTGTATTTCCGTTTGATTTAGGCTGTATTTAGTAAATATCTCTTCTCTTTTCAATACTTCTGTTAATTCTTCAAATAGATTTCTGGTTATGACTATGGAAAATTTATTTTGTTTCCATGCTTCCAGGAGTTTATACGGAGTACCTCCTCGGATTATTGCGCTAATAAAAAGATTAGTATCGATGACAACGGTAGGTTCATTTTTCCCTGTCATACATCTTCTGTCTTACCTTACTCACACTCCGAGTCACATCATCTAAAACTTCTTTCTCACTGAATCGTATATTCCTTTTTTGGATTTGTTCGGTCGTCTTAAAAAATTGCTCTTTGGTAATCTTTTTGTACCGTTCATACTCAGAAGGGCTAATGAGTACTCCGTAAGGGCGGCCCTTCTTCTCGATCATGACGATTTCTTCTCCCCAGCGAACCCTTCCTAAGAGATCAGAAAAGTTATCCCTTGCCTGTTTTGCGCTTACTGTAACATTTGTCATGCTTGATTTTCCCCTGATCTAGCTTTAATTTATCATAAATTTTACATTATGTCAATAATGTACATAATAGAACAATTGGGACTTTGGACCTTAGTGTAAGTTTTCAAAAAACATTTAGCCTCAATTTTTCAAAAACTTTTCATTTTCCGAGGCTAAATTTGTTAAAATTTTTTTGAAAACTTACAGTCAACTGAAAGCAATGGCAAAAGATGGTGGTAAAACCATTACCTCTAACCACTGCCTTTCTCGGTTATAAGGCAATGAAATAGCTATTTCAAGACCCATCTTTTGCCTACAAATAGGGGTTAGAGGAAATGTTCGACTTGCATATGGGTGCTATGGAAACTCATAATGAAATCTCAAAGCGCAACCCAGCGAACTTGATTGTTATCATAAGAATACTGAATCCGCAGATGAGCAAGACAAAGCCGAGTAGGTTCTTCCTTCCACCACGTAGAGAACATGACGGCGGATTAGAAAACAGGTTCAGGATTGACGAGGTAACACCGCCGAACACAAGGAATCGAAGTGGAGCTGTAGTGACATGAATTTCCTTAGCTACTAGGATCGCCCATAATGCACCGATTATAACAAGGCCCGATATACTGAACAAAACAAATACGAGAAGCGTCATTAATCATCAGTATACAACACGTATGACGAAATCTGAATCTTAATCAATCGTATGAAATCCTGATGAACTTCAGTCTAGTAGAGTTCGTGGCATATAGCGCCTTAGCTGTCGAGATAAGAGGAAGGAGACCGACTGCAACTACTTTGCTTCTAACGCCTGCGCATATGAGCATCTGTTGTCCGCCGTTTATATTGAGATGAGTCGACCCGGAGAAAGTTTTCTTTGGACTATAATGCACTAAATCGACAGGGTTCCCAGGAATATTCAAGACATCGGGCGTCTTGACGCGGCCTGCGAATTGGCTCTCAACCGTCAAGTCATCAACTGGATGGATTTTTCTTATTAGAAACGCAACGAATGACTGCACCGAGGCTATCCCGGGTTCTGCCAGTTTTGGTACGCCAAGAAGCGCCACGGAGTCAAAGCCACTGACGTCAACTTCGGCTTCAACCTTTATTCTGCCTGAGATGGGTGCCACGTATGCTATGCCGACCGCCGCACGCGCATTTGCTTCGCCTACCAGGGACCGAGCCCGTACGTCAAGATCGAGGCGACCCGTTGTTGGATCACTCTTTATCTTTGCCTCGCCAGTACCGCTAGTCTCGATGCTTTCACAATTGAAGGCTCCGTTAGCGGCTACAATGAAATCGTATGGTGGAGTTCGAACCAATGGCTCAACGATTCTGCGTTCCGAGACGAACACGTCCCTCACGCCGTTAGTATCCCCAGGTATTAAGTTGTTGGCCAGAGAAGCAAACGCCAGAAACTCGCCGCTGGCACTTATGCTTGCTTGACTACCGCTCTCGGTGTTTCCTAGAGAACCATCCGGAGTGACGTCAAAGCGGCTGATCTGGCCGGTTAGGCGGTCATAGACAGATCCCAAAAACGCGATGTATTGACCATCACTACTAATGCTGCCCAAACCAAAGCCGCAGTTAAGCGTAACACGACTGGTCTGTCCAGTCTGGCGATCCCTTACGAAAATATCCTGGCAACCGTTGGCGTCACCGGCCACCAGGTTGCTGGCAGCAGACTCGAATGCAACATAGCGACCATCTGCGGCAATGATTGGTTGGGAACTTCCGCCGTTCCCTTGGTTCCCATCAGAAGAAACGCTAATTCGCTCAGTAGCCCCGGTCTGGCGATCGTGCACGAAGGCGTCGACCGTTCCGTTCGTATCCCCTGGGACCAAGTTGCTGGCATCGGCATAAAATGCGATGAAGCGACCGTCTGCGCTTAGGCTCGAAACTACTGCTGACCCATTGGCTTGAGAGCCATCTGAAGCGACATTGGCTCGCGTGGTTAGCCCTGTCTGGAGATCACGCACGAATACATCAAAGGTTCCGTTGGTGTCGTTTGATACCAGGTTGTTGGCCCACGAGGTAAACGCTACAAAACGCCCATCGCCGCTCATGCTCGGGCCTTCACTAGTATTGTTTCCCTGGGCGCCATCTGATGCAACACTGACTCGATCGGTGGTGTGCCATGGACCGCCGTGACTGGCTAACGCTCGCTGCGGTTTGAAACCATTGCCATCAAACGCTGCTAGGATAACAAGTGCTGCGCCGATCAGAACGGTTTTTCCCATCGAGCACCCCCCCCATCGTCTTGGATGGGCTCGACGCACGCGGGCGGAAAAAGTCGCGGCAAGGGTAAGCGTTAAGCACCCGTGCAGTCAAGACTTTTCATCCTCTAACTGGAGGTTAGCGGCAAATAATTTGGGTAGTCTATTTCCCAAGCAGCAATTACTAATATACTAGTATATTAGTACTAGACTGGCATTCACCTCAGAAAATATCCAGCGACAATTGTTAGTTCCAGGGGAGTCTTTCGAGGCTAAATGTTTTTTGAAAACTAAGAGAAAACTTACACTGTTGACAAAGCCAATCCCGATTTGATATAAATCACTCTAGATACGTCCTTTTATAGGGGGTACTTTTGGTACCTTCCTTTTTACTGTATCTAAAACATTATTTCTGTGGATCATCCCAACAATTAGATTTAAAGACAAGAAAAACGTCTTCGGGACTGATCTGCACTTAACCCGCAAAAATCGCTTTTCGAAGCCAGATTAATCGGGTCAAACTGCTCTTTGGGGAAAAACCAGTGGTAAAACGCGCTTATTGGGGCCAAACTACAAATATCAACTTCCCACCCTTGGACCTGGTCCAAGTGCAAAGGGATTCTTTCGAAACCTTTTTACAGGAAGGAATTCGTGAAGTCCTCGGTGAAATATCTCCCATTGAAGATTTTACCGGTAAAAATTTTACCCTTACTCTAGGCAAATATGAATTTGGCAAACCCAAACATTCCCCTGATGAAGCAATCGAAAAAGGTATCACCTATGATGTTCCTCTTAAAGTAGAAGGCCAAGTCGTTAACAAGCAAACCGGCGCCAAAACAACTCAAGAAGTCTTCTTATGTGATCTGCCAATGATGCTTGGTAAAGGGTCTTTCATCATCAATGGCATTGAAAGAGCAGTTGTTACACAACTGGTTAGAGCTCCCGGAGTCTACTATTCTGCCGAAATTGACTCATCAACCGGCAAAGTGCTTTACAGTTGTGAAATTAGACCACTACGTGGTTCATGGTTAGAATTTTCAATCACCAAAAATGATATTCTAACCGTCAAAATTGATAGACGTCGAAAATTCCCTGTAACTACATTTCTACGTGCCATCGGGTTGGAAGAGACAGAAATAAGAAGAATCTTTAGTTTCATAAAGAGCGAAATTTCCGCCAAACTTCTAGAAAATACCTTTGCTAAAGATCCAACTACCACAGAAGACGAAGCTCTCCTCGAAATCTACAGACGAATGCGCCCAGGTGATCATGTTATTTTAGATAATGCTAAATCACTAATAAAGAATATGTTTTTTAATGATAGACGCTACTCTTTAGGTAAAGTTGGTAGATACAAAATTCAAAAACGTCTTAAACACATTAAAGAAAAATTAGAAAAAGTTCTTTCCGAAGACCCAGCCAGTGAAGTTCTCTCGCCTCTGGATTTCATAG
The DNA here is from genome assembly GCA_016183325.1 of Candidatus Curtissbacteria bacterium. Classification (GTDB taxonomy): domain Bacteria; phylum Patescibacteriota; class Microgenomatia; order Curtissbacterales; family GWA2-41-24; genus JACPEV01. The sequence continues at coordinate 10,422 of JACPEV010000012.1, read as the reverse complement.
CAGCCATAAGCTACCTGTTTGATCTTGTCGAAGGTAATGGTAGAGTCGACGATATAGACCACCTTGGCAACAGACGTGTCAGACGTGTCGGGGAGCTTGTGGCTCAGAATGCCTTCAGAGTCGGAATTCTACGGCTCGAGAGAGTTATTAAAGAAAGAATGAGCCTTACACCAATTGATACGGTTCCTTCTCCTGCTTCACTCATCAATGCCAGACCCCTGATCTCTGCTATCAATGAATTTTTTAGATCTTCTCAGCTTTCCACAATCTTAGATCAAACTAATCCTCTTTCAGAACTTGACAATTTAAGACGGCTTACGGTCATGGGTACTGGTGGTATTGCCAGAGAACGTGCCGCTTTTTCTATTCGTGATATCAATCATTCGCAATATTCCAGAGTTTGCCCAGTCCGCTCCCCAGAAGGGCCCAATATTGGCCTTGTTACTTATATGGCTCTTTACTGTAGAGTCAACGAATATGGTTTCTTGGAAAGCCCCTATAGAAAAGTTGTCCACAAAAACCAAAAAGCCAAAGTTACAGACGAAATTGTCTACTTAGCAGCCGATGATGAAGAAGACTTTTATATAACGCATGCCCAAATAGCCATCGACAAAAATGGCAACATCGCGGATGAACGAGTTCCTGTTAGGTATCACGGCGAATTTACTACAGCCTCCCAGAATTTGGTCAACTTTATAGATGTTGTCCCAAGACAAGTAGTCGGAACTTCCGCCTCCCTCATCCCATTTTTAGCCCACGATGAAGCTAATCGTGCTCTGATGGGTACTCACATGCAATGTCAAGCTGTTCCCCTAATAAAACCCCAGTCACCTCTAGTCGGAACTGGAATGGAAGAAGTCGTCGGTAAAAACATGAGCTTAGTTGTTCGCGCAGAAAAAGACGGGCAAATAACTTATGTCGACAGTCGCAAGGTGATTCTCAAAACAATTGAAGGTCAACTAATATATCCTGTCAAAAAGTTTATGAGATCACCACAAAGTACCTGTTATTCCCAAAGGCCCTGCGTTTCAGTGGGCCAAAAAGTAGCAATAGGCGACATCATCATTGATGGTCCCGCCACTGACGAAGGAGAACTTGCCCTCGGCCAGAATTTGACTATTGCCTATATGAGTTTTGATGGCCTTGGTTACGAAGATGCAATTGTTATTTCAGATCGGCTCTATAAAGAAGATATTCTTACCTCAATCCATATAGAAGAGTATGAGACTTCAGTAGTTGAAACCAAACTTGGTTCCGAAGAAACCACACGCGATATACCCAATGTTTCAGAGGAGGATTTAGCCAATCTTGATGAAAACGGCATTGTCGTAGTTGGAGCTGAAGTCGGACCAAATGTTATTTTAGTTGGCAAAATTGCTCCCAAAGGTGAAACTGAGCTTACTGCTGAAGAGAGATTGTTAAGGACCATTTTCGGTGAAAAGGCCAGAGAAGTCCGTGATACTTCACTTAGAATGCCTCACGGTGAGAAGGGCACTGTTATTGATATTAAAATTCTCTCCCGAGATAAAGGTGACGAGCTGGAGCACGGTGCGATTTCGAAAATCTTCGTCAAAGTCGCTCAAATGAGAAAAGTTGTGGTTGGCGACAAACTTGCCGGTCGTCATGGCAATAAAGGCGTTATTAGTAAAATCGTCTCGCAGGGTGATATGCCCTATCTTGCCGATGGCACACCCATTGATATCATAATCAGCCCTCTCTCAGTCCTCTCCAGAATGAATCTAGGCCAGCTGCTAGAAACCCATCTTGGTTGGGCAATCTCAAAAGTTGGCTATAAAGTTTCCCTCCCTGTTTTTGAACACATTTCCGAAGATCGCATTGCCCAAGAACTTAGAAAAGCCGACCTTCCTGTCGATGGTCGAGTTACTCTTTATGATGGTCGCACTGGTTTACCTTTTGATAGACCAATAGTTGTCGGAAATGGTTACATCATGAAACTTATTCACATGGTTGAGGACAAAACTCATGCCAGATCAACCGGTCCATACTCACTAATCACCCAACAACCATTAGGCGGTAAAGCCCAGATGGGGGGCCAACGTCTTGGCGAAATGGAAGTTTGGGCTCTTGAAGCTTATGGAGCCGCCTATTCCCTGCAGGAAATGTTGACCATTAAATCTGATGACGTGGTTGGTAGAGCTAAAGCTTTCGAAGCTATCATCAAAGGTAACGAAATTCCTCAAGCTATGATTCCCGAATCTTTTAAAGTCCTAGTTAAAGAACTTAATAGTCTTTCCTTAAATGTCCAAACTACTGGAGCCAAGACTAAAGAGGAAACAGAAAAGATTCCCCAAACGGAAGAAGAAACCAAAACTGTCCAAGAATTTACACAGGTTCTAACCTAATCGAGGCCCCATCAACCAATAGGAAATGGGGTGATTTTATGAATGAATTAATAGATTTTGAAGCTATAAAATTAACTCTTGCTTCTCCAGAAGATATTAAAAAATGGTCTTTTGGTGAAATCACCAAGCCTGAAACCATTAATTACCGGACTCTCAAACCCGAAAAAGACGGTCTCTTTGATGAACGAATTTTCGGGCCAACTAAAGACTGGGAATGTTACTGTGGCAAATATAAAAGAATAAGATATCGCGGTATTATCTGTGATAAATGTGGCGTTGAAGTCACTCAATCCAGAGTTCGCCGTGAGAGAATGGGCCACATTCAACTAGCCGCTCCAATTGTCCATAATTGGTTTTTTAAAGGTAGCCCTTCAAAATTAGGACTTCTTCTGGATATCTCCCCCAGAAGTCTTGATGCCATTGTCTACTTTGCTTCTTATTTAGTCATAACGTTAGACGATGAGAAAAAACGCCAAACTCTCAAAAACCTAGAACGGGAGCTCGAAGAAAAGAGAAAAGCCCAACAGCAAGCACTCAAAAAGAAAATTGAAGAAGAAGAACAAATCGTCAAAAAGGAAATCGCCAAGGTCAAGACAAAAGGCAAAATCAAGGAACAAACAGATTTAAAAATAGAAGAAGCAGCGCTCAATATGCGTGCTAAAGTTGCCAAGCTTCGAGAAGAAAATACTCAAGAAATCTTAAGACTTGAGGAAATTTACAAAAATATTTCCGACATGGTCAAATCTATTAAACCCCGCGATCTTCTCTCCGAGGACGAATATTTAAAACTTGGCTCCTACAGCGCTGATGAATTTATAAAAATTGGGATGGGGGCCGAAGCCCTGCTTTTTTTCTTAGAAAGCATGGATTTAGCAAAACTTGCTGCATCGTTAAAAGAAGAAATTACAAAAGTCACAGGCCAAAAGCACATTAAAGCAACTCGTAAATTGAGACTCGTAGAAAGTATGAGAAAAGCTGGTATTTTGCCTTCTTGGATGATTACTAAAATATTGCCGGTTTTGCCTCCAGATTTAAGACCAATGGTTCAACTTTCAGGAGGCAGATTTGCCACTTCCGATCTCAACGATCTCTACAGACGTGTCATTAACAGAAATAATCGTCTCAAAAAATTAATCGAACTCGGGGCTCCCGAAATTATCTTGCGTAATGAAAAGAGAATGCTTCAAGAAGCAGTCGATGCCTTAATTGATTCTCAGCGAGTCAAATCAACAAGAGCCTCTCAAGAGCTCAGATCACTTTCTGATATGCTTCGCGGCAAACAAGGCAGATTTAGGCAAAACTTACTTGGCAAAAGAGTAGATTACTCCGGCAGGTCTGTTATCGTGGTTGGTCCAGAACTCAGCCTTACTCAAGCAGGTATTCCCAAAGAAATGGCTCTTGAAATGTTTAAACCCTTTGTCTTAAGAGAAGTAATCACCAGAGGTTATGCTCCCAACGTCAAAAGCGCTAAGCATTACTTAGAAAGAAGATCAGGTGAGGTTTGGGATATTTTAGAGGAAATCACCAAAAATCATCCAATTCTTTTGAATCGTGCGCCTACACTTCATCGTTTAGGTATCCAGGCTTTTTATCCAATCTTAATAGAAGGTGATGCCATAAGGATTCACCCTTGCATCTGTGCTGGCTTCAACGCCGACTTTGACGGAGACCAAATGGCTGTTCATATCCCACTTTCCCAAAAATCTCAAGAAGAAGCCCAAAATTTAATGATGGCTGCCAAAAATTTATTAAGACCGGCGGATGGATCTCCGATCAACTTACCAAACAAAGAGATGGCGCTTGGAATTTATTATCTAACTTCACCTGATCAAGATTTACCCGAGTGTCAAAATGTTTTTGGCAATGAAAACGAAGTTATTATTGCCCTTGACTCAGGTCAAATTGCCATGCGTCAGTTGATTTCTATTAAAATCCAAAAGCAAGTTCTAAAAACTACTCCGGGTAGAGTACTTTTTAATCTTCAACTTCCCCAGTCAATGCGCTATATCAATGAGGACATAGCAGCCTCAACCATTAAAAAAATTATCTCTACTGCCATTGACCAGTTGCCCGAAAATGAAGTAGTCGATCTCATAGACAGGCTTAAAAGTTTCGGTTTCGAAGGAGCGACTTTCTCCGGTCTTTCTGTTTCAGTTTTTGATTGCGTGATTGTCGAAGAAAAAGCCCAAATTATTCAAAAAGCTGAAAAAGAAGTCGAAGGTATCGAGAAAAATTTTAGGTTAGGTTTAATCACTAAAGAGGAGGAGAAGCGTCTTTCTCAGGAAGTTTGGCTTGGCATCACCAATGAACTTGCTGATCTCACCTGGAGAAGTTTACCTAAAGATAACTCCATTAAAATTATTTCTGACTCTGGTGGCTCAAGGGCAACTGCGGAGCAAATAAAACAGCTTGCCGCTATAAGAGGTTTGGTCACTGATCCTTCTGGACACATTGTGCCTCTTCCCATTAAATCCAATTTCAGAGAAGGATTATCAGTCTTTGAATATTTCACAAGTGCCCGTGGTGCCAGAAAAGGTTTGGCCGATCGTGCTATTAAAACAGCCGAATCAGGCTATTTGACAAGGCGTCTTGTGGATGTCGCCCATGATGCCATCGTCAGACTTGAAGATTGCAATACCAAAGAAGGCATCATTATCTCAAAGGATGACAAACGTCAGGCCCCGTTTATCCAAAGACTCATTGGTAGAGTCGCAGCCGAAGACATCATGGGAAAAGGCAAAAAAGTTGTTATTAAAGCCGGCAGTGTTATAGACGAGGATAACGTGCAAGAACTGGATAAAAACAGTATTGGGAAAATAATAGTACGTTCTCCGCTTACTTGCGAGGCCAAGTATGGTCTTTGTAGCCTCTGTTATGGCCGCGACTTGGTTACTCGAAAATTAGTTGAAATTGGTACACCAGTCGGTGTCATTGCAGCCCAGAGTATCGGTGAGCCGGGAACTCAGCTGACTATGCGTACCTTTCACACCGGCGGCATTGTCGGTCTGGATATTACTCAAGGTCTACCCAGAGTCGAAGAGCTTTTTGAGGCCAGAACTCCAAAATATGCTGCTCAAATCGCCGAAATTACCGGTCGTGTCAAAATTGAAGAGGCACCAGATGGTTATCATATCAAAATTAAAAGCACTAATCTCAAACCTCCCGTCGAGCGGGAATACTTTATTCTTCCACCTTCTGAGTTCAACATCACAGACGGTCAATTAGTCGCTGCCGGTACAGCTCTCTCATCAGGCTACTTAGACATTAAAGAAATCTTGGCAATCTCAGGCATGCGGGCCGCCCAAAAGTACATTATCGAAGGTTGTCAGGAAGTTTATGAAAGTCAGGGTGTCATCATCAACGATAAACACTTTGAAGTTGTCACCCGAAAAATGAGCGAAAAAGTTAGAATTGAATCGTCTGGTGATACCGTTTTCTTGACCGGAGAGCTCATAGATAAAAATAGATTCCAAGAAGAAAATGCTAAAGTTTTAGCCGAAGGCGGTGAGCCAGCAACTGCCCAAATAATTATCCTTGGTATTACTCGTGCCGCACTCTACACCGAAAGTTTCCTATCAGCTGCTTCTTTCCAAGAAACAACTCGAGTCTTAACTGATGCTGCCATTGAAGGCAAAGGTGATCATCTTATTGGACTTAAAGAAAATGTCATAATTGGCCGTTTAATTCCAACCAGTCCTGACAGGGCGAGAATACAATAACATTATTGAAAATTGTAAATTTACATTTAAAATGTTAGAGTTCACAATAACTGATACGATTGTATTCTTCGAGCGTAAGCGAGAAGTCTAATCTGTTTGTAGTTCTCGGCTTTTAGCCTCGAACAATAATTACAATATCAGAATGGTGAGTAGTTACTTTAAAATAGAAAAGCAAAAGTTTCATTAAGTTTCACTTTTTGATATAATCTCCCGACACACATTCATTTAGAAAACATATTTGCTATTTTAAATTGTGGTGAATTATGCCAACAGTTAACCAGTTAATCAGAAAGGGTAGACACCCAAAAGCCGCAAGAGTCAGAGCGACTGCTCTTCGTCGGGCATTTAACGCCCGTGCCAATCGTTACGTTTATTACCCCTCAGGTCAAAAGAGGGGAGTCTGTCTCATTGTCAAAACCATGACTCCTAAAAAACCTAACTCCGCCCTTAGAAAAGTCGCCCGAGTCAGACTTTCTAATAAACAAGAAGTTACAGCATATATTCCGGGTGTTGGTCACGAACTAGCAGAACACTCGATTGTTTTAGTTCGAGCTGGTCGCGTCAAAGATCTTCCTGGAGTCAAATATCATATAATAAGAGGCAAATACGATACAACCGGCGTCGTTGGCCGTAAACAGGGAAGATCTTTATATGGCACCAAAAAATCTGGAGCAGTCACCGGTGCCCAAGCAGCCGCCACTGTCGGTACTACCGCCGTCAGCCAGAAAGCTCAACCCACACCAGAATCATAATTATGAATATTTATTTTTTTGACTCATCACTCATCACTTACTCGCCTCGCTTCGCTCGCGAAGCGGGTCACTCATCACTTTTCGACCGAAGGGAGAAATAATATGCCGCGATCAGGTAAAATTGAAAGAAGACAAACGTCTGCCGATCCTATCTACCAGAATCCGCAGGTTACCAAGTTTATTAATAAGATCATGGTCAGTGGCAAAAAATCTTTAGCTCAGAAAATCGTCTATGAGACTTTCGAGAACATCAAAAAACAAGGTCAAGATCCTATCGAAACTTTTGAAAAAGCCCTCGATAACATTGCGCCTAAAATGGAAGTCAGACCAAGACGTGTCGGAGGTGCCTCTTACATGATCCCCATGGAAGTTAGAGGCTCGCGCCGTCAATCACTTGCTCTTACTTGGCTTGTCACAGCAGCCCGAAACCGCTCCGCCAAAGAAGTCGAGCGCCTCAAAAATAAACCCTTGATGATTTCCAAATTAACCGTCGAAATCCTCGAAGCGGCTCAAGGTAGAGGTAAAGCCGTTTCAAAAAGAGAAGAAATGAACCGCATGGCCGAGGCGAATAAAGCATTTGCGCAGTTTAGGTGGTAATTCATTAACTTTTGGACCAGGAATCATCTGTGCTATAATCCCTCATTGTTTTCGCAGAAAATTACGCAAGTTCCAATCCAACTTGCTTTATTGTTCGAGCGATTAGCGAGAACTTACCCTTAGATCCTGAATCCCTTCGATTGCACTCAGGGTCTACGACAAGTTCAGGATGACGACGAAGAAAATGGTAACTTCTCACTTTCGTTCGAAGAATATATAGATTCCTAATTTGCCCATATTGTATAGAAGATATTATTTCTGCTTAAATGAAATTTAAAGTATTTTTATGACACAAACACGCGCAGAAAAATTAAAACAGCTAAGGGGTAAGCTTAAAGAGCTTGAGGAAGTCAAGCTTAAAGAAGCCTTGGCTAAATATGGCCAAGCCTATCAAGAATCAGGCGCAGCCTGGAATGAAAACGCGGCTTGGGAGCTAGCTGACGAAGAGGTTTCTGTTCTTCGTGCCATGGTCAGCCAGGTTAAAAACGAAATCAGGCAACTTGAGCATTCCCCCAAACTTGCCACTATAGAGGTTGGAGGATCAAAAAAAGACTAATTACAGTTAATAAACCCGCCCCGCGAAGCGGGGATAGGGTATCATGACCATATGGCAAAATCACAAGATAGATTATACCCGCTGGACCGTATCCGCAACATAGGCATTATTGCCCATATCGACGCGGGCAAAACCACCACGACCGAGCGTATTCTTTACTACACCGGCAAAACCTACAAACTTGGCAACATCGACGAAGGTACCACGGTTACCGATTGGATGGCTCAGGAAAAAGAGCGGGGCATAACCATTGTCTCCGCGGCAGTCACCGCTTTTTGGACTCCCAAAGAAGGCCCATATGCCGGCATCGAAACCAGAATCAATATCATTGACACTCCCGGCCATGTCGACTTCACGGCCGAAGTGGAAAGATCGCTTAGAGTTCTCGATGGCGGTGTCACCGTTCTTGATGCGGAAGAAGGAGTGCAATCTCAATCCGAAACCGTTTGGCGCCAGGCCGACAAATATAAAGTTCCCAGAATTTGTTTTGTTAACAAAATGGACAAAGTTGGCGCTGACTTTTTTGTCACCCTTAAATCCATTCGCGAGCGCTTGGGAGCCCCTGCTTATCCAATCAACTTACCGCTCGGAGCAGAAAATGATTTCAAAGGGATCATCGATTTAATCACCCAAAAAGCCTATGCCTGGGCAGATGATCCCACAGGCATGAAATTTAAAGAAATTCCCATTCCCCGAGATCAAAACGCCAATGTCGAAAGATATCGTCACGAACTTGTCGAAAAAATCGCCGAAACCAGTGATGTCCTTCTGGAAAAATATCTTGCCGGTGAAGATATTGCCCCTGGTGAGCTTAAAGCCGTCCTCAGATCCGCCGTCATCGCTTACAAAATTGTTCCGGTTCTTGCCGGATCAAGCTTAAGGAACAAAGGTGTTCAGCCGCTTCTTGATGCAGTTGTCGATTATCTTCCTGCGCCAACCGATATTGCCCGAATCGAAGGGATTAATCCCAAAACCGGTGAGGAAGAAATCAGAAATCTTGTAGTCGACGCCCCATTTTGCGGCCTTGCTTTTAAAATTCAAATTGACCCGCATGTCGGAAAGCTTACGTACGTACGAATTTATTCTGGCAAACTTTCGTCAGGAACATCGGTTCTAAATGCCACCAAGCGCGATCATGAAAGAATCGGCCGACTGCTCCTAATGCATGCCAATACTCGCGAAGAAATTCCCCAAGCCTATGCAGGCGAAATTGTGGCTGTCGTCGGTCTTAAAAATACCGCCACTGGCGATACGCTTTGTGAAGAGTCCGCACCAATCACCCTTGAATCCATCTCATTTCCAGACCCGGTTATTTTTCTGGCAATAGAACCCCAAACCAAGGCCGACCAGGAAAAATTGGGTTACGCTCTAGGCCGACTTAGCGAAGAGGATCCAACTTTTAGAATCAAAGGTGATCCGGAAACTGGCCAAACCATTATTTCCGGAATGGGCGAACTGCACTTGGAAATTTTGGTCGACAGAATGAAGCGCGAATTTGCCGTTTCTGCTAACGTTGGCCGACCTCAAGTTGCCTATCGGGAAACCATCAAACAGCAGGCCAAAGCTGAAGGCAAATACATTCGCCAAACTGGTGGCCGGGGTCAATATGGTCATTGCTTCCTGCGAGTTGAGCCAAAAGGCCGCGGCGAGGGCTTTGAGTTCGTTTCCGAAATAAAAGGCGGTGCCATTCCCCAAGAATTCATTCCTTCAATCCAAAAAGGGGTTAAAGAAAAGATGGATATAGGTGTTCTAGCTGGTTACCCCTTGGTCGATATGAAAGTTGCAGTCTATGACGGAAGCTATCATGACGTTGATTCCAGTGATATAGCCTTTAAAATTGCCGGAAGTCTTGCCCTTGAGGAGGCTGTTAAAATGGCGCAACTCGTGCTTCTGGAACCAATAATGAAGACTGAGGTAACCATACCCGAGCAGTTCATGGGAGATGTCATTGGCGATCTTTCGGCAAAACGTGGCCAAATCCTAAACTCCGAACATCGAGGCAACTCAGTAATCATCACCGCACTTGTTCCTTTGGCCGAAATGTCCGGTTACGTCACAACCCTTCGCTCCATGACCCAAGGCCGCGGATCCGTCTATATGGAACCTTCACACTACGAAGAAGTTCCCCAAAATATCACAGACAAAATAGTGGCAAAGATTAAAGGTCCTTCCAAAGAAAGCTAAACTCATGAAATACAGCGCCATTTTTGGAGGTCCGACCTCTAAAACTCAGTCAATTCTTATTTAAGGAGGTCGGACCTCAAGTACAAAATTATCAATTGTTGCTTTCCCTCTGTTAAACAAGAATAGAAATGTCACCCCCTAAGAGGCAGTATTCTTTTCCTCCAAGGATGATTTACTGGCGGTTTCCAGTTGAGTTTATGGCCTGTTAGAATAAGCGGTTGTATTTTGGTTTTCGGTGGTCTGCGGGGCAG
>JACPEV010000011.1 GCA_016183325.1 Candidatus Curtissbacteria bacterium | reverse complement strand
TTAACGGTGTTAAAGTAAACTTTGAATATCATCTAAAAGAAAGCGAATGGCGTTACGCAAAGACAAAAGACCAATTGTTCAAAGAGCTTGTAGTATTATTAAAGGAGTCAAGTAGAAAAACTGTTTCCTAGTCTAGAGCCTATCAATTATCATCGCGGGATATTCTTAGGCCTTATAAGAGGGTTATCCGATATTGAAATAGCTGAAGATCCAGAGGGAGCAATTGCTATCTTCAAACTGGCAGATAAACCCAACGATTCTAGAGAAATTGATATGAAGCAAGCAGCAGAAAAAATGAGATGGGAAAGTCCTGGAGAAATAATTCAAATTAGAGTAAAAGTCGAATCCCCAAACAATCCACTAGAATAATAAATCCAGGATAATTACTGATTCTTTTCTTGAACTAACTTTACCCTTCTGCTTTAATTAATGCCATCATGGCTGATAAAACCAAATTCAAACCTGTGGACCCCAAGCAGGATTTTGTGGCGATGGAAAAAAGATTGTTGGATTATTGGTACAAAGAGGGGATTGGCGATAAGTATTTACAACGTAATAAAAACTCTAAGAATAAATTTTCTTTTCTAGATGGACCAATCACCGCTAACAATCCAATGGGAGTTCATCACGCCTGGGGCAGAACATACAAAGATCTCTGGCAGCGATTTTACAATATGCAAGGATTTGCCCAAAGATTTCAAAATGGTTTTGACGAGCAAGGTCTTTGGGTCGAAGTCGAAGTTGAAAAAGAGTTGGGTTTCAAAAACAAAAAAGACATTGAAGAATTCGGCATCGACAAATTCGTCAATCTTTGCAAAGAGCGTGTCAAAAAATACTCTCAAATTCAAACCGAACAGTCCAAACGTCTTGGTTATTTCATGGATTGGAACAATTCTTATCACACTTCTTCCGGCGAAAATAACTATGCCATCTGGAACTTTTTAAAAGTTTGTCATCAAAAAGGTTATCTATATAAAGGAAGAGATTCAGTGCCCTGGTGTCCACGTTGCGGCACAGCCATCTCACAGCACGAAATCCTAACCGAGGAATATCAGGAGATTACCCATAAAGCAGTCTACACCAAGTTCATCGTTGATCGTTCATCGTTAATAGGGAAAAGTCAGTTGTCAGATGTCAGTGGTCAGTTGTCACTTCTCGTCTGGACGACAACACCCTGGACTTTACCATCAAACGTCGCAATAGCAGTCAACCCAGACTTTACCTACGGTCTTTGGGAAAATAAAGAAAACGGCGAAAAAGTAATTTTTTTAAGAACAGATGTCATTAAAGATCTAAAAAGAGATATACGATCTGAGGTACTCAAAGATCCCCAAGAGTGGCAATGTATCAAAGACTATAAAGGATCCGATCTTGTAGGTCTTAAGTATCAAGGAAATTTTGATGAACTACCCGCTTTAAAAAACATCGAACATAAAGTTATCGCCGCCAAAGACCTGGTCAATGCAGAAGAAGGAACAGGCCTCATTCACATAGCTCCTGGCGCCGGGGAAGAAGATTTTAAACTCGCCAAAGACGAAAACCTTGCGGTTGTCGAATCTATCGACGAATCGGCAAACTATATCGAAGGCTTCGCGGATCTAACCGCAAAAAACGCCAAACAAAATCCAGATTTAATAATTGACAAACTTAAAAAAAAGGGTGTTCTTTTCGAAGAAGAAAATTACACCCATCGTTACCCAACGTGCTGGCGTTGCAAAACCGAACTTGTCTGGCGGGTAGTCGACGAATGGTATATCGCCATGGACCGTCCTTCTCTGGCAAAGCCGGATTCGGACGGCAAGTCAAAAAAGACTCTACGGGAACAAATGATCGATGTTGCCAAAAAAATCATCTGGATTCCATCATTTGGCCTAGAAAGGGAACTTGACTGGCTCAAAAATATGCACGATTGGCTCATTTCCAAAAAGCGTTATTGGGGTTTGGCTTTACCTATTTGGGAATGTATAAAATGCGGTAGTTTTGAGGTCATCGGATCAAAAGAAGAACTCAAAGAAAAAACGGTTGAAGGCTGGGACAAATTTGATGGCAATTCTCCCCATCGCCCGTGGATCGATAACATCAAAATCAAATGTACCAAGTGTCAATCAATCACGTCCCGCATCCCTGATGTCGGCAACCCATGGCTCGATGCTGGTATTGTTCCTTTTTCCACCATGCCCCAAGATTGGTTCCCGGCAGATTTCATTACCGAATCCTTCCCAGGTCAATTTAAAAATTGGTTTTATAGTTTAATCGCTATGTCCACAGTTCTTAAAAATACGAATCCTTTCAAAACGGTCTTAGGCTTTGCAACTCTCCTTGATGAAAAAGGCGAAGAAATGCACAAAAGCAAGGGTAATGCCATCGAATTCAATGAGGCGGCAGACAAAATCGGCGTTGACGTTATGCGCTGGCTGTATTGCACCCAAAATCCGCAAAACAATCTTCTATTTGGTTATCACCGAGCCGACGAAGTCAGACGCAGATTTTATCTAATATTGTGGAATATCTATTCCTTCTTTGTCACTTATGCCAATCTCAACAATTGGCAACCCAATGATCGTCATTCTGGGGAGCGAAGCGACTCCAGAATCGATTCTGGACAAGTCCTAGACCCGGACCTTAGGGCCAGAATGACAACACAAAAATCTGTCATTCTGGGGATCCGGCGAAAGCCGGAGACTCCAGAATCTAAAAACGTGCTCGATCGGTGGATAATCTCCCGACTTAACTCAACAATCGACGTGGTCACAAAATCACTTTCAAATTACGATGCAATGACCGCTTCGGGCAACATTGAAAACTTTGTCGTAAACGATCTTTCCACATGGTATGTCAGAAGAAGCCGAGATAGGGTAGAAGAAGGCCTTCCTACAATCCATCTTGTACTGATCACACTTTCAAAAATCTTAGCTCCATTTATGCCTTTTATCTCAGAAGAAATTCACCAGAATTTAACAGGTCTTGGATCTGTTCATTTGTCAGACTTCCCCACCAAAGACCAAAAATTGATCGACAAAAAACTTGAAAAAGCCATGGACTTGGCCCGTCAAATAGTTGAAAAAGCGCACGCTTTAAGAAAAGAATCCGCCATCAAAGTTCGTCAACCACTACCACTTTTCCAATATCCGGGAGAAAAATTGGCAAATGATCTAGAATCCTTAATCGCTCAAGAAATTAACGTCAAAAAAGTTGTCCATGGGGAATCACTCAGCTTGGATATCAAAATCACTCAAGCTTTAAAAGCTGAAGGTGAAGCTCGCGAAATTGTTCGTCAAATCCAGCAAGCCAGAAAAGAAGCCGACTGTGCATTAGACGAAAAAATCGTTGTTAAAATTCCAACTTGGCCCAAAGAATTCGAAGACTACATTAAAAAAGGTACATTGTCCACTAAGCTGATAAAATCAGATAAGCTTGAAATTCAAAGAGGTTAATGACACAAAAGTGGGATTTTTCGCTTCTACTATTAATTTTGGCTATTGGTTCGATTTCGCTTTTGGTTATTTTTGCCATCAACCCGAATTTAGCCAAGACACAAATGATTTTTTGGTTAATTGGTTTGTTCCTGCTTGTTGCATTCTCCTTTTTTGACTTTCGGAACTGGCAAAAGCTGTCAATACCAATCTACCTTGCATCAATTTTAACCCTTTTAGTCCTTCCCTTTATTGGGGAATCGGTCCGCGGATCAACAAGATGGATAGATCTAGGTTTTTTTAGAATTCAGCCATCGGAAATCGCCAAGGTTGCCTCAATTTTCATACTTTCCTCTTATTATCTGAGCAGGTCTGCCCGGAAGTTTCAAAGCCTGATTGTCAGTTTTCTTATCGTTTCCCCGCATGCGGTTTTGGTTTTGATTCAGCCCGACATTGGCAACGCACTTGCTTTTTTTGCAATTTGGTTGGGAATTTCATATGCGGCCGGTTTTCAGGTTAAACATTTAGTATGGACAATTGTCATCGCCGCCATCGCAGCCATTCTTGCATATGAGTTTTTAGCCCCTTATCAAAAAGAAAGAATCGCCGGCTTCATTGATCCTCAGGCAGATCCCTTGGGACGCGGTTATAATCTCATTCAATCAAAAATTGCAGTTGGCGCAGGCCAGCTTACAGGGAAGGGTCTTGGTCAAGGCTCGCAATCTCAGCTAAATTTTTTGCCGGAAGCCGAAAGCGACTTTATATTTGCCTCAATCGCCGAACAATTGGGATTTATTGGCGCAGGCTTGCTTATCGTCTTTTATATTTCTCTTATTATTAAAATTCTTAATCTTGTCAAGAAAAAAGAGCGTTTTGCTCAACTTCTGATCATTGGCACTGTTTCTTTTTTACTTCTTCAATTTTTTGTCAACGTTGGTATGAATATGGGGCTCGTTCCGGTAACAGGCATTACCTTACCTCTTGTCTCTTACGGAGGTTCATCGCTGATAACTACCCTCTTTCTTATGGGAATCATTTTCTCAATTAAAAGATTAGCAGTTGAAGACTAGGGTAAATAGATGCTAAAATTGCAAGCTATGGATACGTGGGCAGTAATTGCAACTGGTGGTAAACAATACAAGGCCGCCGAGGGCGATCAACTTGCTATTGAAAAGATTCAGCCTGACAAAAACGGCAAGATTACCTTTTCTGAAGTTCTGCTAGTCAAAAGTGACGTTAATCTGGAGATTGGCAAACCCTTCGTTGAAAAAGCTAAAGTTGTTGCTAAAGTCATTGAAGATTTCAAAGATAAAAAAATTAGGGTTGTCAAATTCAAGCCAAAATCCAAATATCTGAGAACAACCGGTCACAGACAATTCCTCACCCGCGTCCTAATCGAAAAAATCCAAGCATAAATAGTTTTATGAGTTAGTCGTGTGATCTGCGAAAGTAATTCCTTGCGAAGCGAGGTTTTCTCTATCTGCCCGACTAATCATATGTAGAGTTTTTCCAGAAACAGCTTCCGTCAATTCTTCCTCGATATTGCTTATTATTCTTGAATGTTGATTAAACGCTCGTTTGTTATTGAAATACCCTTCTTCGCGATAATTGTTGTAATCGAACATTGCGCGAACCATCTCAAGAAGTGTTTCTCCTTTTATTGTTGTCGATCCGTCAAACATTTTCACCATTAAATGTTCAGGTACTGTTCCTGCTCTTGCTGTTGGTCTTCCCGTATTCTTATCGTATTCGAGCGGGGGTTGGAGATAGGGTACTTCTTTATAATTGCCGTCATTCTCCTTTGAGTATAGCCGAAATCCGCCCTGAGAATTGATAAAGGCTTCTGAATTGTCAACAACTTCAGCGATATAAGCAACAGGTTTAAGACCTTTCCTAGCAGCTTCCGCTTGCGCTTCGGCCATCCTCAAATTGAATGCCAGAGTGCCGGCACCTAAACGACGATATTCGTCTTCCATGGTTATATAGGCACCCAGAATAACTGCTTCATTGCCAATTGGGTTATAATCCTCGTTTTTCTTTTCAAGAACCGCTCCGCAGGCAGCGCCAACTACCTTATCATTTTCGTTTTGCACTGCTATTACGATATAAGTTGGTACTTCACTCCCCGTGACATTGTCTTTTCCTTGGATGGCCGCTCTCATGACCTTGGGAGGGTCTACCTCAGCTTCTTTGAATTCCGCAGCGAGAAGAGCTTGAATTTGATCTATACGGGGATCTCCCGGATTTGTAATTCTCTCTATAGTAATCCTTTCGCCGCCTTCCAATTAGATTACTCGACGAGATCCAAAGTCTTGGGGTCCTTGGGCTTCGACTGGAGACATTTTGACAACTATAGGGCAATTACTAAATAATTGCAAGACAACCTCATTTATCCTATTGCAAAAATTTACAATTACTATTTATATTAAATTATCGAGAGGAGGTGAAACAAATGAATCCCAAACAATTTCTTCTCTTGGGAGGCGCTGTTTTGGTACTTGTAGCCATTCTCGGTTACATAGGAGTTATTGGTCCAACACCAGACCAGAGTCTTTTTGGTGAAGCCTGGTATTTCGATAACGGTGAAAATATTGCCCATCTTGTTCTTGGAGCAATAGCCTTAGCAGCTGTCTACCTTGCAGATACCAAGACGCAAAAACTTTTAGTCCAGGTTGTTGCGGTAGTTGCCATTTTCTTCGGTCTCTATGGTTTCGTGGCTGGCCCTGGTCCTAACAACGCTTTTGGGCTTGCCAATTTAGAGAACCCTCTGGACAATATCCTGCATCTTGGTATAGGTGCCTGGGCAGCTTATGCAAGCTGGATGAGCAAAGGTTAAGTATAGCCTCTGTCCAAAAACTAAGAACTTATGCTTAAAAACCCATTTTTCATAGCGGGATTGTTGTTAATAGGAAATTTTCTACTAAATTATTTAATTCATCAAACATTCGAAGACCATCCGTTTCTTTCCGACATCAGAACTCACATATATCATCTGTACTTTGTTGCCGTCGGACTTTTGATTGTAATCGTTTACTTGGCAACTATTCTCATCAAGAGCCAAAAAAGTCAAAAGAAGATATTGACATCGCGTGAAAATAAGCATAGAATTTCACAAAGAGGAGTTTATTAAAAATGGCGCACAAAAAGGGTGGCGGAGCCACAACCAAAAATCGGGATTCAGCCGGGAAAAGATTAGGTATTAAAGTCTATGAAAGCCAAACAGTTAGTCCCGGCAATATAATCGTTAGACAAAGAGGAACCAAATTCTACGCTGGCCGCGGCGTTATGATCGGTCGTGATCACACCATTTTTGCTATTGCATCGGGCTTTGTACAGTTTAAACAAAAAGTTGGAAAGAAATTCGTAGAAGTGGTTACCAATAAGTAAAAGTAGTTTCTTAAAATCGTGGACGAAGGACAAATTTTCGAGATCGATATAGAGATGCTCCAGCCCAATCCTCTTCAGCCTCGTGGACTGATTACACCGGATTCCCTTGTTGAACTTGTAGACTCTATTCGTGAACACGGTGTTCTGGAACCGCTTGTAGTTGCCAAAACTCCTGCCGGTTATCAAATTATTGCCGGTGAACGTCGTTGGCGAGCTGGCAAAATTGCCGGCCTCTCAAAAATCCCCGTTATCATCAAAGAGACCTCACCTCAAGGCATGCTGGAGATGGCGATTATCGAAAACGTCCAACGTATTGATCTTAATCCTCTAGAACGAGGCCAGGCATTCAGACGCCTTATCGACGAATTTGATCTATCAACTGGCGAGATTGCCATCAAAATTGGCAAAAGTGCGCCCTATGTTTCCAATACTCTAAGACTTCTTTCGCTCCCCGATGCCCTCAAAGACGCTCTTGCATCTGGGGGCACGACGGAAGGTCATGCCCGAGCTTTAGCCTCTCTCGAAGATCCACATCTCATAGTCGAAGCATACAAAATCGTCCTGTCAAAAAATTTATCTGTTAGAGGTGCTGAAGAACTTACCCGCAAAATGAAGGCCAGAGAAAATATCGCCCCCAAGCAGCAAAAACCAATTCAAAAAATCCTCAGCGACGAGCTCGATCAATACCAGGATGATTTAACTAAAAAGTTAACCATAGAAGGTGGAGCGACAGTTAAGGTCAAAATCAGTCAATCAAGAATAGAGGGTAAAATTTTAATTGTCGCCAGAGGCAATATCGAATCTACTTCGTCGGTGATCAAGCGTGTCCGGGATGCTATAGTCAACTTTTAATATCATTCTCAAGCCTTTTGATTGATTTGATTTTGTTATTGGCCAATAAACTAGCCAAGTTTTCCCTTTAATCGAGCTCTTATCAATTGGTCCAAAACTTCTGGAATCCGAAGACGCCCCTCGATTATCGCCTAGCACGAAATATTGATTCTGACCAAGTCTATACTCGACATGTCCTCCAGTTTGCTGGGGTTCATAAGGCTCATTGAGCCTTTGACCATTTATCAGAATACCTCCTTCATTGACCTCAATAACCTCTCCTGGCAAGCCAATGACTCTTTTAACATAGTCAACGTTAAGAGATCCTGTAGCTCTGAACACGATTACGTCTCCACGCGCAGGAATTCCAAACCGATAACTGATTTTTTCAGTTAACATCAATTCACCATCATAAAAATTGGGCAGCATCGAGTCACCCCTGACCCTATGAGGCTGAACCAAAAAAGTATACACTAAAAGAAAAATACCTAGTGAAATCAGCGCAGTTTGAAAAATATCTTTTATCACTGCCAAAATTGAAGTTTTCATGCTAATATTACATTTTATGTTAAAATTACCAAGCGTGCTAGAGGCAAATTATATCAACTAATCACTAAGGGTTCATAGCTCAGTTGGTAGAGCGTTCGCATCACACGCGAAAGGCCCCGGGTTCGAATCCTGGTGAACCCACTAATGGACGCGATTAAACTTTCTCTTGTGGCATCCCTCGTCTCAATTATTCCAGGCCAGACTCTTAGACTTAATCTTTTGGACTCAGCAGCAATCACCATAGCCGACGTCTTCGTCTCACTAACGATACTGTTTTTTTTAATTTATTCTCTCCTGATTACGAAAAATGTCAAAATCCCTGGAAAAATTTTTTTCCCCGCTGCGCTTTTTACATTAGCGGCATTAGCTTCACTGTTCCTATCATTAGTCAACTTTTCAATTGCACAAATAGCCACCTCAGCACTTTTTTTATTCAGGTTCTTTTCCTATTTTCTTTTAACAATTGTTTTCTACAATATAATTAAAAGACGACAAATACTAAATTGGGTCCACGCATTTTTATTGATAGGATCTATATTTATTATTATTGGGTTTATCCAGTTCGTTACGTTTTCTGATTTGTCGTTCCTAACCCCTTACGGTTGGGATCCTCACCGAAAAAGAATAGTTTCCTCTTTTCTTGACCCAAATTTTGCCGGTTTCGTCATAACAACAGTTGCCGCTTTTTCAACGTCATTGTTTCTTTACAAAAAAAGCTTGATTTATTTATTCGTAAGTTGCATTTCATTTCTGGCTACTATCCTCACGTTTTCTCGAAGTTCGTATCTTGCGGCCATTTTTATCATATTAACAATCGGAATTTTAAAATCGTCAAAACTCATAGCCACCGCCTTTATTGTTTTCTTGATTACTTTTTTAATCATTCCTCAGATGAGAATCAGGATTATTGGAGCACTAACCTTAGATGAAACCGCACAAGCCCGTCTCACCAGCTGGCAAAATGCCTTGGCCATCTTTGAAACCAGTCCCGTATTTGGGATTGGTTTCAACACTTACCGCTATGCTCAAGCTGAATTTGGCTTTTTCCCCCCTGGTGAGCTGGGAGGCCATTCTGGTAGCGGCACTGATTCGAGTCTACTGTTAGTCTTGGCAACGACTGGTATTTTTGGAACCTTTTTCTTTCTGCTACTTTTAATATCAATATTTAATTGCCTAAGAAAAAAAGCAGACTCAAGCTACTTGCATTTAGCTTCCATAGCCTCCTTTATTGGGTTGTTAATCCACTCGCAATTCGTAAATTCTCTCTTCTTCCCTCAAATAATGCTTATCTTGTGGTTTATTTTGGGTTTAAATTTGGTAGATGATATTTAAAATTTTCGCATTTTGGAGAATCGGTCTCTTTCTGGTAACTTTTCTAGGAAGCCTTGCTTTGCCAAAAATTGACAACGGTGGCTTCGGAAGTATCGGTCCATCTCGACAATATAATTATTGGCTATCATTGGCACAGTGGGATGGAGGACATTATTTTCAAATAGCAAAAGACGGATATATTTTCATATCTGATTATGCTTTCTTCCCACTCTATCCAGCATTAATAAATTTGGCAAAAATTTTATTCTTGGATAACCTCATGATAACTGGCCTGGTGGCCTCAAACGTGGCCTTTTTACTATTTTTGCTCATATTCTTCGAAATGGTTAAAAAGAAATATTCGCGGGAAGTGGCAATTTCAACCATAGCAACTTTTGTTACTTTTCCTACAACTTTTTTTGCTGTTTCCTATTATTCTGAATCACTTTTTCTACTCTTAACAGTCATTACTTTTTATTTTTTAAGTAGTAAGAAATTCTTATTGGCTGCGCTGGCAACATCTCTTGCTAATCTCACTCGTTTAGTCGGAGCGGCTCTGATTGTGGCAGTTTTCTATTCATACTTTTCTTCTTTTCAAATGAGCCTTAAGGCTATTAATCGGAAAATTATCTTGGCAATTCCAGCTTTATTTGGCTTGGTTATTTATAGTCTTTATTTATTTTCAAAGTTAAACGATCCTTTCAAATATCTCACCAGCCAGACTTTTTGGCAAAGATCAATTTCTGATCCAATATCAACTATCACCTCATATATCTGGGCCACCTTAGTAGGAGAAGCTAGACCCTTCAATGATTATTTTGATCTTTTTCTAACTCTATCATTTTTGATAATACTTATTGCCGGTGTCAAAAAGATTTCTTCATCACTTTGGATTTTTTCAATGTTGGTCATCCTGATCCCCGCATCAACAGGTACTCTTACCAGTATGCCACGTTATTTATTAAGTTCACTTGGCGTTTTTATTATTGTGGGAAGTTATCTTACCTTGTGGCCTCGTCTAAAAATTGCACTTTGGGCAATTTCGCTTGCCGTCCAAGCTATTTTGGCGACTCGATTTATCACCGGCTACTGGGTAGCGTAACGATATCAAAAATTAAAGTTCAAATATCAAAATTAAATATAATGCTTCCGCAATTTTTCATTTTCGGAAGGTTATCTTGCGCATCTCAGTCTTTGTATTCCCTGCCAGATCAATAGCTTTTATCTCAACCGTGTTTTTGCCCTCACCTAAAGGTACAAATACTTCAAACTTACCCTCCAAATCGATACTTGCCAAAAAACCGTTTGCATAAACCTGGGTATCTTTTTCAGCTTTTCCAAATACTTTTATTCTGTTGTTGCCAGAAAAAAACTGTCCTTCGGCCGGTCCCTCTACCTCAAGTGTTGGCTTTTCTCTATCTAAAATCACTATCCAAGCGTCAGAAAAATTACTCTCTCGACCACCACTCACTGCTTTCGCTTCGACCTTGTTTTCTCCGCTTCTGAGTTCTAAATCCTCGAATTTAAATTTCCCCGCCTCCACATTGGCAGTTCCACTTTTTTGTCCGTTAAGATAAATTATCACAGAGTTAGAATCCGAAGCAAAACCAGAAACTGCAAGTCTTGCGCTATTGGTAGCATGAGGCAAAGGATCAATTTTTGGTTCGCCAATAGCAGAATTATCAATTACATTTATTTCTTTATTTTTAAATATTGCATCTAGGAAGTCTGCAAATTTTCCAAGAAGTTGAATACCAATAGTGAAAAGAAAAATTGCCAAAATTCCGCTGACAATCGATAGAGAAATTATCCTCTTAACCGTTGCTTTTTCTTCTTTTCTGGCAAGCCTTTCGACTCTTGTAATTCTTCTGGTCATAACCTGGAGCCGACGGTGAGAATCGAACTCACGACCTACTGTTTACGAAACAGTTGCTCTGCCACTGAGCTACGTCGGCATGCATAAATCATTGTAACTTTTTGTATAGCTCGATTCAAATTTAAGGTGCCACCTTGACATAAGGTGGCACCTTAATGCAAAGTTAGTTCATGCCTTCTAGGAACATTGTTAAAACCTACGTTGAAAATGGGTACTATCACATTTACAATCGTGGCATAGAAAAGCGAGAAATATTCTTAGATGAGCAAGATTGTAGAGTCTTCCTACATTACCTGAAAGTATACCTTTCCCCAATAGAAGAACTGATAGAACAAAACAATCTCGGCATGAGGTACCAGAGATTTATAGCAGTGAATCTATCTTCTGAGCTCGATCTACTAGCCTTTACTTTAATGCCAAACCATATTCATCTTTTAGTCAAACAGACAACCAGACAAGCGATAATTAAATTTATGCGTCGATTATCAACAGCATATGTTATGTATTTTAATAAAAAATACGCAAGAGTAGGTTCATTATTTCAGAATGCACCCAAGGCTATTCTGATAAATAAAGACGAATATCTTCTTCATCTTTCTCGATACATTCATCTAAACGCAACTAAATCAAGGTCAGCTATCAATTTTTATAACTATTCAAGCTATCCTTATTATTTAGGAAATAAAAACGCTAGTTGGTTAAAACCAAAATCAATTCTCGATTATTTCAAAAGCGCGAAAAGAAAAAGCGCAAATGACATATTTTCTTACCAAAGTTTTGTTGAAGATTCACGTAATGCCTCGAGAGAAATCCTTGGTGAGCTTATACTTGAAGATGATAATTAAAGGTTCAACCTTACAACAAGGTTGAATCTTATTGAGGTAAATTCTTCAATTCCACCCTTAACAAGGAGCCCAGAGTTCTTAAGTAATCCATCGGGTTGTCGAACTTTGTAATCGTAAACCAGTTCCTCCAGTTCATTTTCTCTTTGAATCCTTTCAAGTGAAGTTAAATCATGCCATCCATGGATCCCAATCTCGTCCATATCAAACTCAACTTTTCTCCCTTGTTTCGCAAGTTCTCTTTTCCATGGCCCGTCTGTAGCCATGTTATAGATCCCAAGTCCAGTACAACTTGCAAATACCAAAACACCTAAGTAGTTTAGTGCTTCTCTTCGATTCATTTCTAAAATTTTCAATATTGTATCTTTTTAAATTCCGGGATTCAAATCAAATGTGATACTGAAGGAACAACTCACTTTAGCGAAAAAGTTCCGGAAAATACTTTCTAGCTTGTTCTTGACCACCTGAAAATAGCTCTCCGATTAACCACACGATGGCTCTTCCAGTTTCTCTTGGTGCTTGTTTCCAGGACACATTTGACAATATAGCGGCGACTTCATCACGTATTTTTTGAACTTCACAAGTTAATGTCTGACCAAGATTAGATACTTTAGTAGCATTATTGAAAAAACCCACAAGGATATCTATTCCATCTAGTCTTTGTTTCTGATCCCATACTCTTAGACGGCCAAATGGAAGACCAGAGGATTCACCAAGTTGCCGATTTTGCATCATACTCGTATAGATGCAATCTGCGCTGAGTGTTTGGGAAACTACTTCAACCTGCCGGTTGTTCTCGACGCTTAATTCTGCCACATAAGCCTCTTTTCCTGCATCTCCCTCGCCTAAAAACGGGATTCTATAAATTCTACTTACGAGTGTCCCTTCCAAATTTACTATTTGACCGTTCATTGCGTTCTCTAGCAATTCTTTGTTTCGCTTGTCAAGATCACTCATCCCAGAAATATTTGGAGTTGCTTCAACTCTAATTGGACTTCTTGTTGACGTAGGTTCAATGCGTATAGGAGTACTTGTTGGCATTGGAGTTCTAGTTGGAACAAAAGTTGCAGTCGGCTCGGGAGTTCTTGTCGGGGCCGCAGTCGGTATTTCAATGATGGGTACTGGAGACGAGCATGCATAGATCCCAAATACTGCCAGAACAGGTAAAATTTCTTTGGGAACTGACAATCTTTCCATCAATATGGGATTATACAACTCCCCCTTTGTTTTTGTAGCTTTGCTTAGCAAGCAAGAGATCGAGGCACTGAGAGAATTTTATAAACCTAAATGGTCTTCGATAGCAATAACTCTTTTTGCTTGCGATTCTATTTTGTCTTTTATTTCTGCAACATCTTCAGAAACGTCAACTAATTGTTCTTTCATACCATCGAGCTTTTTACTCTGCTTCTCAAGAGTGTTTTTAATCGGCTTCAGTTCGTATTTGATTATAGTTCTAATTTGATCTAAGTCTTTGTCTGTCATTGTATATTATATGCGTGTTGCGTAATTCTGCGTAACTGTACAACATTTTTATTGTTCGAGCGAGCCAAATGGCGAGTCGAGAACTTTCCACAAGACTATGATACTTTAAATTGTCTTTTTAAGCGGTAACTTCTCGACTTCAGGGCGATAGAATCGCCCTTTCGCTCGAAGAGTAAATAAAAATACGCAACACACATATTATATATGCAAGGGCTAAAATGCAAGGTACAAATAACCTGACATTACCCCACTTTCATCTGTCACCCTGAACTCGTCTGATTTTATCGACCCGAATGGGTTTCAGGGTCTAGATGCTGAAACCTTACAGGTCGGAGTCTTTAGACTCCAGACAAATTCAGCATGACAATTTAGCCACAAACTGGGGTAATGTCAGATAAATAAATAAACTTGAGATATTGATCAATGACTTCAGTTTAATACTCTCACCTATCCCGTATGTTTATCATACGGGGTTTTATGCTTAAAATCTTCAACCTATTGGTAATTTTCTAATGCTAAAAGTTGCTAGTTCGATAAAAATCCAATGGAGCGGGATACGGGAGTCGAGCCCCCGTCTCTCTACCTTGCCTGCCCGCTGGCAATGTTTGAGCAGCGGACCAGATTCGGTCCGACGACCTTCCGCTTGGCCTGCCAAATTATTGAGCTGGTGACCGTAATTGGCTCGAACCACTTTAGCCTGGGAGACTATATCAAACAGGATCTTGAAAGCCACCAAAACTTACCAATAGGCATCCAGTTAATAATCGTTTTACGAGAACTCATTACTTATGACTTAATTTTACAACTCAATGCCCTAAAGAGTCATGTGGGTATTAAATCATTTATTGATTTTCTACCGATGTGAGGCTATCAATATTTAATACGACAAAAGGTCCGCCAATATCAACGCAGTTGTTTTGAATACACTGTTTAGAAGAACCAACGTACTTGCCCTTAATATTTTTTACTTCTTTCCCCACATAAGGTTCTAAATCAACTTTGCTGTTGCCTATTGTTATCCGGAAAAAAGTAGATTTCGTATTGCTATCTCCAGTGAAGACTTCATTGCCTCGGTATTCTACACAATAGGCATTTCCAGGGGAAACAACCTGCTCTATATTGCCTTGTCCGGCTGGGCAAACTTTGGTGATTGTGTATTCTCCTTGAGGATTATCTAAGGGAAAAAAACTTGGTGGTGCATCAGTTACAATCGCGTATATAAACCAGCCAACAAAAACAATAACTCCAAAAGCCATGAGGATCAATAACTTTTTCCAGGCCGCAAGTTCAAGCAGTTTTTTGTACATAATTGTTATTTTACTGTACATTTATGTTTGTTCTTTATGAGCGGGATACCAGAATCGAACTGGCACTTTCACCTTGGGAAGGTAACGTACTACCACTATACTAATCCCGCAGAAATTTTGGCGGGTACCAACTGAACTACCGCTGCAAAGTTTTTAAATATTTCTCTAGTCTTCTCTTTAAATAACCCCTACCGAAGCCTGTTTTTAACTGTAACTCTCTTCTTGCATCAGTTTTATTAAGACACATCTCAAGATAAACCAACTCCGCTCAACTAATTCCGCCCTATCTATGAACTATGATCTATTAACTATTAACTATTTTACCTCGGTACTACTATAGTACTTCCTGCAAAAACCAGAGGATTGCCGTTTGGTAGTCTTAGCGATCCGTTGGCCTGATGCAAAATTGGCCAGCGAGAACCATCTCCATACACTTTTTGGGCAATCGAGAAGAAAGTCTCGCCCTCCTGCACCCGATAGCTAGTTGCACCGAGAAACTTCATTTTCTCATCAACTTCGGCTTTGGGTGGAATAGTCAAGGTTGTATCGACGTAAATTAGATTTGAATTACTAATTTTATTAACACTTGCCAGAACCGGCCAAAAATCAAAAGTGCCGTAATACTTTTGCGAAATCAAAGATAATGAATCACCTGCCACAACTTTGTATTCCAAGCTTTGAGTTTTTTGTTGATCTTCTTCTTCTGTCTGGATAGTCTCCACACCCTTTGCTGGTTCAGAGTTTTTCCGAGTAAAGTAATTGGCAACAAGAAGTCCTAAAACCACAACAATAATCGCTCCCAGTATTAGACCTGCATAAGATTCCTGCCAATTAATATCCTTAAAAAATAATTTATTTAATCGGGCAACAGTAGATCTACGTCTTGCCACTGTTCCTCCTTTCAGGCAGGAGTTTTAAATTGTGGCGGTCGCGACCGGATTCGAACCGGCGATCTTCACCGTGACAGGGTGACGTGTTGGACCAGCTACACTACGCGACCTCGTCGGATTGACTCGTGCTATTTATCGTTCTGCTTCGCAGAACTCATAAACGCACTCGCAATCCTCCTCTTCAAAAATCTTCGAATTTTGATAAATAGAAAAATTCTTAGAATTT
The DNA here is from genome assembly GCA_016183325.1 of Candidatus Curtissbacteria bacterium. GTDB lineage: Bacteria > Patescibacteriota > Microgenomatia > Curtissbacterales > GWA2-41-24 > JACPEV01. The sequence continues at coordinate 111,464 of JACPEV010000011.1, read as the reverse complement.
TTGAGATTTTTTAAAGTTCATAATAGCTTGATACTCCATAAGCATTTGGGTGCCTCCGTACTTGACGATGAGTAGTTTACAATGAGAAGGGACTGTAGTCAATCATAAAATAACACTTGATAGTCATGGTAATCTTTATATGGTGGCTAAGTTTATAACTAATAAAGAAATTGCCAGGATGCTTCGAGAAGTCTCCGCAGCTTACGAAGTAAAAGGAGAAAATCGTTTCAAAGTAATTGCCTATGAAAATGCGGCAACCAGTGTTGAACACGCAACAAGTGAGCTTAAAGATCTTTGGGAGGAAGGTAAACTGGACACAGTTCCGGGTCTTGGAAAGTCAATACAGGCTCACTTGGAGGAACTATTTACCACAGGCAAGGTCAAACATTTTGACGAACTCAAAAAAGAATTGCCTTCTGGCATGTTTGAGATCTTAGGTTTGCCAGGAATTGGACCGAAGAATGCTTATAAACTCGCAAAAGCCCTAAAGATTAAAAACGTTAAAGACCTTGAGGAGAAAGCAAAGTCAGATAAGATTCAAAAAATTCCTGGTTTCGGGCCTAAGAGCCAAGAAGAAATTATTGCCTCAATAGCCCAATCTAAATCTCGTAGTGGACGAGTTGTGCTACCTTTCGCATTTGAAACAGCCCAGCGTGTTCTAAATTATCTGCGCACAATCAAAGAGTGCGAAAGAGCAGAACCCCTCGGGTCGCTAAGGCGAATGGTGGCCACAATCGGTGATATTGATATTGCCGTTGCCTCAGAAAAAGCTGATAAAGTAATTTCGCACTTCACCAAGTTCAGAGAAACGAGCAAGGTTTTAGATGCTGGCGGGCGTAAATCTTCCATTCTTCTGACAAACGGTCTCCAAGTCGATCTTCTAGTATCGCCAACGAAGGCCTTTGGAGCACTCCTACAGCATTTTACAGGTTCAAAAAACCATAACATCCACCTTCGCGAAATTGCTCTCAAAAAGGGCATGTCAGTTTCGGATTACGGGATTAAATTCAAAAATAAACTTCACGAATTTGAAACCGAAGAAGCTTTTTATCACTTTTTAGATATGGATTATATTGATCCAGAGTTAAGAGAAGACACAGGAGAAATCGAAGCTGCTCAAAACAAAACCCTACCAAAAGTTGTCAAGTTGGAAGATATAAACGGCGACATTCACCTACATTCTAGTTATCAAATTGAACCAAGCCACGATTTAGGTAAAGATGGCTTTGAAGAAATAATCAAAAAAGCAAAAATCCTTGGATATAAATATATTGGTCTTTCAGATCATTCTCCGGGTTATTCTACGCACACAAAAGACCAGATTATTAAATTGATTGAGAAAAGGACTGTGAAAATTGATCAATTAAAATCCTCAAACAAGGACTTAGGAATACTAAATTTACTCGAAATTGATATTCTAACCAATGGCCAACTTTCAGTTCCAGAAGAAGGACTCAAAATGCTTGATGGTGCAATAGCCGGGATTCACTCAAGTCATAATCAGGACAAAAAAACGATGACAAAAAGAATGATGGTTGCAATCCTGTCCCCGTATGTCCAAGTAATTTCTCATCCCACAGGCAGACTGCTTGAGCAGCGTGAATCATACGAAGTTGATTGGAAGCAAATATTTGAAGCATGCCACAAAACCAATACCATACTTGAAATAAACGCTTGGCCAAACAGACTTGACCTTCCTGATACTTTGGTGAGAGAAGCCATAAAAAACAAAGTCAAACTTATAATTAACAGCGACTCCCATCAAGTGGATCAAATGGATAATATGAAATTTGGTGTAGCAGTCGCCAGACGCGGATGGGCAAAGAAAGACGATATCGCCAACACTCTTTCCTGGGTTGAATTTAGGAAATTATTTAATGTATGATTACCAAGTATGACAGGTACATATATCATAATTGGAATAATTCTTTTAGCGGGGTTGTATCTTTGGTCTCTCTACAATGGCTTAGTTACTGCCAGAGTACGAATCAAAGAAGCTTGGTCAGGCATTGAAATTCAACTCAAAAGACGCTCGTCACTTATCCCTAATCTTATCGAAACCGTTAAAGGATATGCCAAACACGAAAAAACAGTTTTTGCCGAGGTAACTAAAGCCAGATCCGCTCTCCTTTCGGCCAAGGACCCTAAAGCAGCTGCCGCTGCAGACAACATGCTCTCGGGTGCTCTAAAATCCCTTTTTGCTGTAGCAGAGGCGTATCCTAATTTGAGGGCTTCCGAAAACTTCAAACAGCTCCAAGAGGAATTTTCAGATACCGAAACTAAAATTGCTGCTAGTCGTCAGTTTTATAACGCCAACGTTCTTGACTACAATACTAAAATTAAGGTTTTCCCGAATGTAGCGATCGCCAATTTTTTTGGTTTTGCAGAGGAAGTCTTTTTTGAAGCAGAAGAAGAAGCTAAAAAAGACATCAAAGTTAAATTTGAATGAATCCCCCCAAAATTTTTGCTGGTTCTTCCAATCCCAAACTGACGGCGCAAATCTCCAAATTATCTAAAATTCCCCTAGGAGAGATTGATCTTGGAATTTTTGCGGATGGGGAAATCGATGTTTGGGTCAAGGATGAAGTTAATAATACAAATGCTTTCGTTCTACAATCCTGCTCGCCTCCAGTCAACGACCACATCATTGAGCTCGCCTTAATCGCAGACGCCCTCAGACGTGCAGGTGCTCACAGAGTCAATGCCATTATTCCTTACTTCGGGTATAGCCGTAAAGAGAAACAAACAAGAAAAGGCGAACCGATATCTGCCAAGGTAATCGCCGACTTGATTGTTACAAGTGGTATTAACAAAGTCATTTGCCTTGATCTCCACGCCGACGCAATTGTCGGCTTTTTTAATGTTCCGGTTATCTATTTGACTGCCCAAGAAATTCTGGCCAGTCGGCTCAAGAAAGAAAGACTGACGAGTCCTCTGGTAGTTGCTCCCGACGTTGGGGGTGTCAAGCGCGCCAGAAATTTTGCCACACTGCTTTCTGCACCAATGGCTGTAATTGAGAAACGCCGCCAGACGGAAGTCAGAGATACCATGGAAGTTCTTACTATATCTGGTGAGGTAGTCGGTGACACGGCAATTATCATTGATGACGTTATTTCAACCGGGTCAACCATAATAGAAAGTGCGGCAATCCTCAAAAAACAAGGTGTTAAAAAAGTAATCGTTTGTGCAACCCACGCAATATTAGCTCAGAATGCGCAAGATAGACTTCAGTCCAGTGTTATAGATAAAATTTTCATCACGGATAGTATAGAAAAAAATATAAAAAGCAAAAAATTCGAAATAGTCTCAATCGCCAGTCTGATTGCTGATTGTCTCTCTGAAGAAATTTAGTGAAATTCCAAGAAAAATTAGAAAAAGCCATTGAAAAAAACGACAGCCTTCTATGCGTTGGTCTTGATCCTGATATACAAAATTTAAGCGGAGAAAAGTCTCAGTTCGAGTTCAATAAAAAAATAATTGATCAAACCGCTACGTTTGCCTGCTGCTTTAAACCCCAAATCGCCTTTTATGCAGCTGCTGGCTTAAAAGGAGTCGAGGACTTAACAAGAACAATAACTTACATTCACAACAATTATCCTCTGATACCCGTACTACTTGATGCCAAAAGAGGTGATGTCGGTCATACCAGCGAGATGTATGCCAAAGAGGCTTTTGACTTTTTTAATGCCGACGCAGTTACCGTTAATCCCTATTTGGGATTTGATTCAGTCGAGCCGTTTCTAAATCGAAAAGATAGAGGAGTCTTCGTTTTATGCAAAACCTCAAATCCCGGCGCTTCCGATTTCCAGGGTCTAGTGATAGAAAGGGAGCCTTTGTATATTAAAGTTGCCAAAAAATCCTTAACTTGGAATAAAAAGTACGGCAACGTTCTGTTAGTTGTAGGAGCCACATCCCCTAATGAGTTAATGGAAATTAGAAAGGTAGTTCCCAACATGACATTTCTAGTACCCGGGATTGGCGCACAGGGTGGTGATCTAAAAACGACACTTTCAAATGGATTAATTAAATCCCACTCGTCATTCTCGCGAAAGCGAGAATCTAGCAAAGGCTTGATTATTTCTGCCTCCCGAAGCATAATTTACAATTCAAGCCCCAGAGCCGCTGCTCAAAAACTAAGAGATGAAATCAACAAATACAGATAAGCATAGCTTGCGATCCTCGTCAAAGACTGCGGGTCTAAAAATTGCTTATCAAGTTTCAAGCATTTTGATTGACCTTGGCTGTATTATTTTTAGGCCCCAGCAGCCTTTCAAATACAACACCGGTATTATTAGTCCAGTTTACACAGACAATCGACTTATACTTTCCAGTCCTGGTGAAAGGACAAGAATTGTCAATCTCTTAATTAAAAAGGTTCAAGAGGTAGGAATTCCGGATGTTATCGCGGGCACGGCAACCGCTGGCATCCCCCATGCCGCATTTATTGCTCAAAAGCTAAACATTCCTATGGTTTATGTCAGGCCGGAACCAAAAGCTTATGGCAAGAAAAATCAAGTCGAAGGATCGTTAAGGAAAGGACAAAACGTAGTCGTTATCGATGATCTCATTTCAACCGGAAGATCGTCTCTTGCGGTCGTTAAGGCAATCAGAGAATCAGGAGGTAAAGTGACAGACATAGTCGCTATAACAACATATGGGCTAAAGGATTCTGAAATGAACTTTTCAAAGAACAAAATTAAACTGCATAGCCTAACAGATCTAAATCACTCTTGTGATGTTGCAATCAGAAAAGGATTTCTTAAAAAGGATCGGGTCGGCATGATAAAAGATTGGGCCAAAGATCCCAAAAACTGGGGAAAGAAAATGGGCTTTGAATAGGAGAAGGCAGGAATCAGAAACCGCAGATGTAAACGTAAACCACCCCCGGTGTGTAATAGCCTTGCACACGCGGAGGATTCGAAAAACGATGCGAAAAATGGTAGCAAAATGAAAATTGACTTATCAACTAAAATCGCGGGTGTTAAACTGGAAACATGCGTTTTTAATGCGTCAGGACCGGCGGATGTCACGCTCGAAGAACTCGAGGTTATTGGCAAGTCAAAATCATCGGCTGTCACTATGAAATCCTGTACGTTGGAGCCTCGAGTCGGTAATCCAGAGCCAAGGTATGCTGATCTCGAGTACGGATCGATTAACTCCATGGGTCTTCCCAATTTGGGTTACAAAGCCTACATCAAATTCGCGCGAGTTCTCAAAAAAAAGTTCAAAAAACCTGTAATCGCTAGTATATCCGGTATGACTTTGGAGGATAACGTCATAATGTTTAAAGCATTCAATAACTCAGCGGTCGATATCATCGAGTTTAATCCGGGATCTCCAAACACTATTGGAAAGCCGATCATCGGATATGATTTTGAGGAAATGGACAGACTTTTGGATGCTGTTTCAAAAGTTTGCAAAAAACCTTTTGGAGTCAAACTTCCAGCCTATTTTGATCTCGTTCACTTTGAACAAATAGCAGGTGTTATTAAAAAATATCCGGTTAAATTCGTAACCTGCATCAACTCAATCGGAAATGGACTGGCGATCAACCCTTACACGGAAAAGCCCTTGATAAAACCAAAAGGAGGTTTGGGTGGAATCGGTGGGGGATACACAAAATATACAACCCTCGCTAACGTTAGAAGATTCTACGAACTCTTTGAAGATAAGATTCAAGTTATTGGAGTCGGGGGAGTTTATACAGGTATAGATGCGTTTGAGTTGATTTTAGCCGGAGCATCAGCCGTTCAAATAGGTACGGCATATTTACAAAAGGGTCCATATATTTTTGAGCAAGTGCAAAACGAGCTAGGAGATTTCATGGCAAACAAGGGATACAAAAAACTCTCCGATTTCCGCGGTCAACTCAAGCCTCTTTAAATCTCAGTTATGCTTTCCGCAGGACAAATCCAAGCTTGAACAACCCTTTGTCTGATAGGATTTTTTCCTTTTCCATCTCGACCGTCAAACTCAAAAACTGCCACTTGCTGGTACTTACCAAGCTCCAATTTTCCATGGCGGATCGGAACAACCACACTTGGATGCGAAAAAGCCAAAGCGCGGATGTGTGAGGCAGCATTATAATCTTCATCAATCTCATTACAATAAGGATTATCCTGGCATCGGTGTCGATAATTAGTCGTTGGATGTATGTAATCCGTTGAAATGCGTGTCGACCGCTTATCTTCTGGAATCGAATGGAGAGTATGATGCAAAATATCCTCCAGTAAATTTGGTTCAGCAATTTCATTTATGACAATTCCCATTGTTGTATGTTTAGAATTTACAAAAACAAAGCCTTCTTTAACCTTCGCCTTGCGAATTGCTTGATTAATGACAGCAGTGATGTCCTTTATGTACGTATGCTCTACAGAAGGAAATTTCAGTTCTTTTAAAAACGCCTGCATCGTAGATATTTTACCAAAGAAAACGAAATAGTAAAGCCCGTTGTCTGTAAGATGTCAGTTCTTTACAGTGCTCACCTCGGGGGAGCCCATTCGGTCACCCCCGAGGTGGCCCGCTTCGACTCAGCGAGGCGAGTTGAAAAGACTCCTCGGGGGTGGAATTTTGGAAAGGACCAACCTGAAGGTAATATATTTTAACCCATCTGATATAATTCCAACTATATGACGGCCTATACACAAATTTCCTCAAATAAATTTAAAACGTGGGTGATCATGCTTTCTTTTGCATTTTTTATCACCTTTCTTGCTTATGTTTTTACACAAGCTCTCGGATTTGAAGGTCCATCAGCGCTTTCTTTTTCAGGGGTTGCTTTAATTATTGCCGGAATCATGAATTTTGTGGCTTACTACACCAGTGACAAAATGGTCATGGTCATCTCCGGCGCCAAACAAATCCAGCAAAAAGATAATCCGATATTGTTCAGGACAGTCGAGAATCTCTGCATTGCATCCGGCCAGCCTATGCCAAAAATATACATTATAAACGACAGCGCTCCTAACGCATTTGCGACCGGACGTGATCCTCAACATGCTTCGATTGCTTTCACTACCGGCATCTTGCAAAAACTCTCAAAACTGGAACTTGAAGGAGTGGCCGCGCACGAACTCTCCCACGTCGGCAATTACGACACAAGACTAATGACCATCGTCTCGATTCTGGTCGGAACCGTCGCACTTCTTGCGGATTTTTTCCTCAGGATCTCTTTTTACTCAAACCGGGATAGAGAAAACCGTGGTAATGCTCTATTTATGGCAATTGGACTTTTGATGGCAATTTTGGCACCGATCGTCGCTACTCTTATCCAACTGGCAATATCAAGGAAAAGAGAATTTTTAGCCGACGCTTCGGGTGCACTCTTAACCAGAAATCCTGACAGTTTAGCTGAGGCACTGCTTAAGATCGCAGCCGATAGGGAACCACTCGAAGTTGCCAACAAAGCCACCGCCCATCTCTATATCATCAATCCTCTCAAAGGTCATAAAGATGCCATCGGCTGGTTTGCCAATCTTTTTAACACTCACCCTCCAATTGCCGAGCGAGTCAAAGTCCTTCGCGCAATGCAATAAATAGTTAATGGTTTATAGTTAATAGTTTATGGTAAACAACAAACAAAATAAAAAAATAAAAATGAACGATCAACGATCTAAAATTGACATAGATAATATCGCCAAGCTTGCCAGTTTGCCCCTGACGAAAGAAGAAAAAGTTACTTTCGAAAAACAGCTTAGCGAAGTTTTAACCTATATCAGCAAACTCAACGAAGTTGATACCTCAAAAGTCGAACCGATAGGCCACATTACAGGTCTTGTCAATGTCCAAAGACCGGATGAACCTGCCCCGTCGCTTTCTCAGGAAGATGCACTCAAAAATGCTCCTAAAACCCATAATGGGTTCTTTGAGGTACCGGCGATATTTGAAGAGCAAGACACATGAAGATTTTTGATGATGGAAAGTAGAAGTTAGAAGGTAGATCTTGAAGGTAGAAGGTAGAATCTATCTTCCAACTTCAAATTCTATCCTCCATCTTCCATCGTCTACCATCAATTAAAAGTATGATTGACATTACAGATCTAACAATTGAATCAGCGTCAAATCTTTTGTCTAAAAAACAGATGAAAGCAGAGGAGTTGGCAAAACTCTTTCTCGCGCGAGCCGAAGTTTTAAATAAAAAGCTCAATTGTTTTATAACCTTAACTCCCGATATTGCTATTGACCAGGCCAAAAGGGTCGACGATTTCATCGCGCAGGGTCAAAAGCTAAATGATCTTGCCGGCATTCCGATAGCTCTAAAAGATTTATTCTCAACAAAAGGCATAAAAACAACCGCCGCCTCAAAAGTTTTAGAAAATTATGTTCCGGTTTATGATGCAACAGTAGTTTCAAAACTAAAGGATGCAAACACCATTTTTATTGGAAAAACCAACCACGATGCCTGGGGACATGGCGGAAGCGGAGAAAATTCTGATTTTGGTCCATCAGTTAACCCTTACGACCAAAAGAGAGTTCCAGGCGGGTCGTCCTCCGGGTCCGCTGCCGCCCTTGCGGCCACAACTTGTATCGCAGCGACTGGGACAGATACAGGAGGATCAAGCCGCCTGCCAGCCGCTTTTTGCAACGTTGTTGGTCTTAAGCCCACTTATGGAAGAGTTTCAAGGTACGGCGTTATAGCAATGGCATCATCTCTCGACTCAATAGGTCATATGACTAAAACCGTTTACGATAACGCTGTTGTTTTAAATGTTACAGCAGGTCATGACGAGTTCGATGCTACCTCGTCAGCCGAAAAAGTTCCTGATTATACCGATGGAATTGGTCGAGGAGTGAGTGGGCTAAAAATTGGTTTGCCCAAGGAATATTTCGAAAAACTGGACGCCAAAATTAAAAAAGTAATTTTAGATGCTGCCAAAAAACTCGAAAGCCTTGGAGCTAAAGTGACCGAAGTTGATCTTCCAAATACACAGTATGGAGTTGCGACTTATTACATAATTCAGCCGTCTGAAGTTTCCAGTAATCTTGCACGTTACGACGGGGTTCGTTTTGGAAATTTTCGGGACTCTTTCGGGTCTGAAGCAAAACGTAGAATAATCCTTGGAACTTTCACACTTTCTAGCGGTTATTACGATGCTTACTACTTAAAGGCAATGAAAGTTAGAAGATTAATACGCGAAGACTATCTCAAAGCCTTCAAAAATGTCGATTGTCTGATTTGCCCCGTCTCGCCGACCTTACCATTTAAAATAGGCGAAAAAGTGGATGATCCACTCGCGATGTATCTTGCGGATATCTACACAGTCAATGCCAATCTTGCCGGTATTCCAGCACTCGCAGTTCCTTGCGGATTTATTGACGATCTGCCCGTCGGAATGCAAATCGTCGGCCCTGACTTTTCCGAAAAACTTTTATATCAGATAGGCTATGCCTACGAGCAAGAAACAAAATGGTATCAGCAAAAACCAAAAATATGATCCCCGACATTAAATGTCATTCTGGCGACGAACGTAGTGAGGAAGCCAGAATCATATGACAAAAGCAATGTACGTTTACATTATGGTTAACAGTCGACCTACACTTTACACTGGAGTTACTAACGATTTAATCAGAAGAGTATACGAACACAAAAATGAAATGGTATCCGGATTTACTAAGAAATACCATTTACACAAACTTCTATACTACGAGAAATTAGAAGGTCAACTGCAAGCAATAATCAGAGAAAAGCAAATTAAAGATATGAACAGGAGCGATAAATTGGAGATGATTAAGAAATCCAATCCATTATTTGAAGATTTATACTCGAACATAGTTGATTCTGGACAAGCCAGAATGACAAAACCCACAAACATCATTCTGGGGATCCGGCGAAAGCCGGAGACTCCAGAATCAGACAAAAAGGATTCTGGACAAGCCCTAGACCCGGACCTTAGGGCCAGAATGACGGGAGGGGCAGGGAATGAATAAATACGAGCCAGTAATCGGCCTTGAGGTACACATCGAGCTTTCCACCAGAAGCAAGATGTTTTGTCAATGCTCTAGCGATTATTTCGGCAAAGAGCCGAATACCCACACTTGCCCAATTTGCCTTGGGCTACCGGGGGCTATGCCAAAAGCAAACAGTCAGGCTATAGAATACACACACATGTTGGGTCTGGCATTGAATTGCCAAATCCCATTGAGTAGTAAATTTGATCGCAAGAACTATTTTTACCCGGATCTTGCCAAGGGATTCCAGATATCCCAGTATGATCTGCCATTTTCGCAAAACGGTTTTCTCGAAATACAAATTGCCTCCGAGCACACCTCGGGGGTGAGCAAAGATGCGGCTAGGCACACCCCCGAGGTGGGGCAAGCTCGAACAAAGAAAATCGGCATCACCAGAGCTCATCTTGAAGAAGACACGGGCAAGTTAAATCACGCCACAATTGACGGCAGAGGGGTAAGTCTTATCGATTTCAACAGGAGCGGAGTACCTTTAGTAGAAGTAGTCTCAGAACCGGAAATGAATTCCAGTGAAGAAGCCAAAGCATACGCTCAAAAACTTCAACAAATAGTGCGCTATTTGAAAATTTCAGACGTAGACATGGAAAAAGGTAGTATGCGCATCGAACCTAATGTTTCACTGAGAAAAAAGGGAGAAAAAAGTTTACCCAATTACAAAGTTGAACTCAAAAATATCAACTCCTTCCGCTTCGCCCAAGCTGCCATCGAATATGAAATTAAAAGACAGGCGGAAATTCTGGATAGCGGAAAAATTCCAGTACAAGAAACCCGTGGCTGGAATGAGTTCAAAAACCAAACCGTTAGCCAAAGGTCAAAAGAGGCAGCACATGATTATCGTTATTTTCCCGAGCCTGATTTGCCGCCATTTGAATTTAATAAAAATTATTTTGTAAAGCTCAAAAAAAGTATTCCAGAGTTACCCGATGAAAAGTTTAAACGATTTCAGGACGAATATAAACTTCCTCCATATGAAATAGAAATTCTGACTCGAGGACAAAAAGTTGCTAACGATTTCGAAGAGGCGGTTAAAATAGGAAATCCTCTAGGTGTCACTCCAAGGCAGATATCAATCGTTATGATAAACAAGAAGCCCGATATGGGGCCGGCTTCTATAATAAAAGGCATAGTTTCTAGTCTCACAATAATCAAAGTTGCTACCGCGGAGGAATTACATGAAATCATTACCGAAATCCTTGCAAAACACCAAAAAGCAGTAGAAGACTATAAAAGCGGCAAGGAGAACGCACTGAGTTTCTTAATAGGGCAAGTGATGAGGAAAGCGGGATCAAAGCTGGACGTAAACAGTGTAAAATCAATGCTGCAAGAGAAGCTGAGAGAATAAACCACAAAGCCTAGATTTCTGATACACTGAATAACTGAAACACCGAACTATGTCCGACTTCGTTCATCTTCATGCTCATAGTGAATATTCGCTTTTGGATGGGCTCTCTAAAATCCCCAAACTAGTTTCCCAGGCCAAAATTTTCGGCATGAAACATTTAGCAATCACCGACCATGGTTCACTATATGGAGCAATCAAATTTTATAAAGAGTGCAAGCAAGAAGGTATCAATCCAATCATCGGCTGCGAAATGTATGTCGCCAAAAGAAAGCTCACAGATAAAGAAGCGGGAAAAGATAACGAGAATTACCATCTAACTGTTTTGGCACAAGACTACCAGGGGTATAAAAATCTAATGAAACTGGTAACAATCGCTCACCTGGAAGGGTTTTATTACAGGCCAAGAGTAGACCAAGGAATCCTGGCAAAATATTCAGAGGGTTTGATTGCCCTGTCGGGGTGTTCCTCATCCCAGATCGCTAAATCAATTATTGAAGCAGATTTAAAAGAAGCCCAGAAGAGTATCGAGCAGTATCAGCAGATTTTTGGCCAAAGAAACTTTTTCCTAGAGATACAAAGACATCTTTTTGAAAAGTTTATGACAGCAAATACTCCTGGAACCGAAATCTATCAGGAACTTGAAAAGATGGCTAGGGATGAAAAGAAATTAATTGAAGGCATTAAAAATCTCTCCAAAATCACCAAAATTCCCTTTGTCGCAACCAATGACATACACTATGTTAAACCCCTCGACGCTCAAGCTCAAGATGCTATTGTCTGCATACAAACTGGCAAAATGATTTCGGACACAAAAAGGCTTCGCATGATCGACTCACCCACTTACTATTTGAAAAATTCAGATGAAATGCAGGAACTGTTTGAAGATTTACCGGAAGCTGTAACAAATACACAAGAGATCGCAAGAAGAGTGAACATTGAAATTACACTGCAAAAAATTGCCTTTCCAAAATTCGAAGTCTCTCAAAATATTAATCCAGATGATTACTTAAAAAGTCTTTGTTTTGAGAGAATTAAAAACAGGATTGCTGATGTTACCGAAGAGATAAAAGAAAGATTAGAGTACGAACTTTCGGTTATAGCAAAAAAAGGCTACTCAACGTATTTTTTAGTCGTTGCAGACTTTGTCAACTGGTCTCGTGAAAGAGGAATTATTTCAACAACTAGAGGGTCTGCTTCGGGAAGTCTTGTTTCCTTCGCTTTGGGTATAACCTCTGTTGATCCACTCTTCTTTGAACTTCCATTCGAAAGATTTCTTAATCTTTACAGACCAACCCTTCCAGATATCGACGTAGACTTTGCCGATAATAAACGTGACGAAGTTATCGAGTACGTTAGAGACAAATACGGAAGAGAAAAAGTTGCTCAAATAGGAACTTTTGGAACAATGATGGCCAGAGCTGCCGTAAGAGACGTAGCCAGAGTTCTTGGCTGGCCGTATTCAAAGGCGGACAGAATTGCCAAAATGATACCAATAGGCGCCCAGGGTTTTCATATGTCTCTTGATACAGCCAAAAAACAAAATCGCGAGCTGGGAGAGCTCTACAGACAAGATGCAGAAGTTAAACAACTCCTAGATTTAGCCGAAAAAGTCGAAGGCAACGCCAGACACGTTTCTGTTCATGCAGCGGGAGTAGTAATCGCTCCTGATGATCTTACCTATTACACGCCTCTTCAAAAAGAAACTTCGGGCGAAAAAATCATTACTCAGTACGACATGTACGACATTGAGGAAGCAGGCCTTGTGAAGATGGACTTTCTAGGAATTCGGAATCTCTCAATTCTCGGTGAAGTCGTCGAGATTGTCAAAAGAAACAGAAATGAAAATATCGATCTTTCGACAATTCCACTGGATGACAAAAAAGCATTTGCAATTCTGGCAAAAGGGGAGACAATGGGACTTTTCCAACTCGGAGGGTCAGGAATGACCCGTTATCTTAAAGAGTTGAAACCTACAAACATTTTTGACATCATGGCCATGATTTCTCTCTTTAGGCCGGGTCCTATGAATTCTATTCCCGAGTTTATCGAAAGAAAACACAACCCCAAAAAAGTAAAGTTTTTTGACCCAAGGATGGCTGATTACCTCAAAAAGTCTTACGGAGTGATTGTATATCAGGACGATGTCCTGCTAACCGCAATTAATATCGCTGGTTATAGCTGGGAGGAAGCAGATAAGTTTCGAAAGGCCATGGGCAAAAAAATACCAGCTGAAATGGCCAGGCAAAAAGAAAAATTCGTCTCAGGTTGTGTCAAAAATGGCATGACTTCACAAAGGGCCGATGAGCTTTTTAAGCATATTGAGCCTTTCGCCGCCTACGGATTTAATAAAGCGCACGCAGCTTCATATGCGGTAATTGCCTATCAAACAGCTTATATGAAAGCCAACTTCCCGGTTGAGTTCATGACTGCCGTTATGTCGGCCGAGTCTGATGATGCTGACAAAATTGGTGCTGCAGTCGCAGAATGTGCAAAAATGGCAATCAAAGTTTTACCTCCGGATGTTAATTTCTCCCAAACAGGTTTCGCGATCGAAAATGATAAGGAAGAAAGCATTAGATTCGGACTTTCCGCTATCAAGAATGTCGGAGACGCTGCCATAGAAGCGATCATTTCAGAAAGAGATACCAACGGACAGTTCAAAAGCCTTGATGACTTTGCAAGGCGAGTCAACCTGAGAGTGGTCAATAGAAAAACTCTGGAAAGTTTAATTAAGGCAGGAGCAATGGATCGGTTCGGCAGGCGAAATGCTATGTTAAGGGTCCTTGACGAAATCAAATCTCAAGGCGCATCTCTTTCAAAAACGATCGCAGAAGGGCAAGGTACCCTTTTTGACGATATTGAACTAGAAAAACAGGCTGCTCCCGCAAGTATATCGACACTTTTGGCAACCATCGAAGAGGCGCCAAAAGAAGAAATTCTCTCCTGGGAGAGACAACTGTTAGGTCTTTATCTCACAGAGCATCCGCTAACTAAAGTCGCAGCCAAAATTGCAAAAATAGCCAGCATTACAATTAGTGAAATAGACCCGGCGACTTCAAGATCAGTCAAAATAGCAGGCATTATCACCTCGCTGCGAAAAACCCTGACTAAAGTTAAAAAAGAGGAAATGTGTTTTTTGAAACTTCAGGACATGACCGGTACAATCGAGGTGCTCGTCTTCCCAAGGGTCTTCGAAACTTCAAGGAGTTATTTAATTACCGATCAAATTGTTCTAATTGCCGGTAAACTTGAAGAAGGAGAAACTACTCCAATTCTAATTGCACAGAGCGTTAAATCAATTAACCAAGTCGAAGAAGAAGAATTTGAGCCGCAAAGTACTTTGGAAGTAGCTATACCGCAGGATGCTGACAGAATTCTTCTTTCCAAGATATATCATGTTTTAAAATCTAATCCGGGTGACAATCAGACTTTCCTAGTTTTACAAAGTAGCAATGGCTCTCCTAAAAAATTCCAGGTTCCTTTCGGCGCAAAAAAAACCTCGCAGCTTGCCCAAGAACTAGAAGTTTTAGGTTGCCGTATTTTGACTTGAATTGACATCAAGGCTCAAAATCTAATATAGTACGTACGCACAATGCAGAAAGCAACATTTAACGTAGGCGACACAATTCGGGTCTACACCAAAGATCTTTCCGACCAAAAATTATCAAAGACCCCTTTTGAAGGCATCGTAATAGCCTTGCGTGGTCAAAAAGAAAATCAGACTTTTACAGTCAGAAGAAATGCTTCCGCCCACGTTTCCGTCGAAAGAATTTTTCCCCTTGACTCACCTTCAATTGAAAGCGTCAAAGTAGTCAAAAAAGGCGACGTCCGCAGAGCAAAGCTATATCACCTTCGCAAGACGCATGATTCTGCCCGATCTTGAAATCGAAAAATCTCTCTGGGAAAAAGGTCATAAATATATAGCCGGTATCGATGAAGTTGGCCGTGGGTCCTGGGCGGGTCCCTTGGTAGCAGCCGGTGTCATCTTAGCCCCGGATTTTGAAATTCCCGACGGCCTTGCCGATTCCAAATTAGTCAAACCCCAAGCACGAAACAAACTCAGCCGGATAATTAAAAAGGCAGCCGTAGGGTGTTACATCGCCGAAGTCTCCGTTCGTGAGATTGACAAAATCGGCGTCGGTGCCGCCACCTTTATCGCTTTTAGAAAAATCGTAAACAACATTTCCCCGCGAGCCGATTTCGCAATTATTGATGCCTTTCACATCAAGTACTTAAACCGCCAAAAACAAATGGCTGTCAAAAACGGGGATAAGATATGCGCATCTATTGCCGCTGCTTCAATAATTGCCAAGGTCTTCCGCGACAATCTGATGAAAAGACTACATTTTAAATACCCAGACTATGGCTTTGGTAAACACAAAGGCTATGGGACCGCTTTTCATCAAGCCGCTATCAGAAAGCACGGTTTAACAGATATTCACCGCAGATCATATAATCTCGATTTTCTCTATGCTTCTTCCTTTCGTCATTCTGGAGCGAACGAAGTGAGCGATAGAATCCCTTAAATCAATATCCGCTTTAATAACCAACAATAGATTCTATCGTCGAGTTTCACTCGACTCCAGAATGACAATAGAAAAGATATGAAAAATATTGGTAAACATGGGGAAGACTTAGCCGTAGAATTTTTAAAAAGGCGCGGCTACAAAATAATCGATCGCAATTTCCGAATTAGAGGCGGCGAAATAGATATCGTTGCACTTGAAAAAAGCACCCTGGTCTTTATCGAAGTTAAAACCAGAACCAGTCTTGCCTATGGCTACCCTCAAGAAGCCATCACCAAAAGTAAAATCTTCTTTTTAGTGCGTGCCGCTAAATTCTACCGAAACGCCAACTCATACAAAAAGTTACCGCTTTTAGAACGTATTGACGTTGTTGCCATCGATCATACCCAAGATCCCCCCAAAATCGATCTCATCAAAAACGCCACCGGTTGAGGCTTGTAGTAAGTTTAAAAGTTAATCAACCTTAACAAGTCCCAAAGGCGTTCTGCCTTCAAAAACATCAATAATATTTTCTGCGACAATTTTGGCCATAGCCTCTCGAGTCTCAAAAGTGGCAGATCCAATGTGTGGAGTCAAAATCACATTACCAAGGACCGAAAGCGTGTGGGGAACGTGAGGTTCGTTTTCGAATACGTCCAGCCCCGCTCCCGCAATAATCCCATTTGTTAAAGCCCAAATAAGTGCCTCCTGATTGACGATAGATCCTCTTGAAGTATTAACAAAAATCGCAGTTTTTTTCATAAGAGAAAACTCTTTTTTATCAATCATGTGATGCGTTTTAACAGTCAGGGGCACGTGGAGAGTTACAATGTCAGAACTTGAAAGAAGAGTTTCCAGGTCTACAAACTTAGCCCCACTTATCATTTCAAAATCCTGGGCACGAATTATGTCGTTGTAGAAAATTTTCATCTTAAACCCTTGAAGCGCCATCTGTCCAACAGTCAGACCAATCCCTCCAAGTCCCACAATCCCAATCGTTTTTCCCCAAACTTGGGGTGATAAAAACATAAGTGGGTCCCAGCGTTCTAATCTCCCCGCCCTGACATATCTATCTGCCCCAATTAATCTTTTTTGACAGGCTAAAATTAGCATCATTGTGTGCTCGGCAACAGAAATATTGGCTACCGAAGGAGTATTCGTAACCACAACGCCATGTTTTTTTGCCGCCAAAACATCAATATTGTCAAAACCTACAGCAAAATTAGCAATAATTTTAAGATTTCTAGAGGACTTGATAATCTCCTCGTCAATGTGATCGGTTAATAAAGTTACCACACCATCATATTTGGCGAAAATCTCCTTGAGCTCATTTTTAGATAATCTACGCCCCAAGTTAGACTGAACTTTAAACCCTCTTTTCGTTAAAATCGTGATGCCGTTTTGGGGGATTTCGGCAGTTACATATACGCTGGGCATGTTTTTAAAATTTAGTTGCCGTCAATCCTTTAAGCTCCCCTCGATACTTTATCAACTGTTCTCTTGTCAACAACCCGTTTTGGGCACCGACAGTTCGAATCACGTAAGACGCGTTAATTGTTCCCCAGACCATTGCTTCCGCCAGTGACCGGCCCAAAAAAAGAGCAGAAATAAAACCGGAAGCATAAGCATCACCTGCGCCTGTTTTTTCGATCACCTGAGAAGATAATATTCCAACCTTGAGGTCTACCTGTCCATCAGTTGCATATGATCCCTCCTCACCATCAGTTATGACCACGGTTTTTGGTCCCAAAAGCAGCATTTTCGAAAGAAGGTCTCTCACGTTTACTTTTTCTGCTTCGTCAATGCCTAGGATTGTTTTTGCTTCTTCAAGGTTCACAAATAAAACTTGGCATCTTTCTAGGATTTTTGGGAAACGTGCGACACTTGCTTTTAAATGGTAGGTTCCCGGACCAAAAGCCAGTTTTGCGCGCGACTTATCGATATAATGGCAAACTTCATCCATGATGTTAGAATTCGTGAAGGATTCGGCCATTGAAGTTAAATAAACCCAAGAGCATGAGGCAAGATTAGGCAGTTTGTAATACCAGTCTTGATGGTAAACAAAAATAGTCCTTTCCCCCTGATAAGTCATTACAACAGAAAGATTAGAATTTTTTCCTGGATTTGTCCTGATATAATCAGGGGCAACTTGTTGCCGGATTAACTCGTCGAAAATACTCTTGCCTGGTTCATCATCTCCCAGGTTTGTATAAATAGCGCACTTGAGACCTAGTCTTGAGCACGCAACCGCCACATTTGCTGCATTTCCGGCAACCCCATGTCCGATCGAATCAACCGGAATTTTGCTACCATACTTAACGCAAATCTTGCAGTCTTCATGATTAATATCACACTCCACTGTCGCATCACGTATCTTAAGAAAAGTGTCGACGGTAGAATCACCAATTGTAATTAATTCAAATATTTTATCCATGAGCAAGAAACACTCATACAGAAAAGGGGCCTGATTTTTCTTCTGTATGACTGGCTATTTTTTTTGCTGTTTCCTCGATTGCGAAAATTACATCTTCAGCTTTATTAACAATCTTAAAAACTAATCTTTCTTCAGCTCTGATATACATGTTTTTGGTAAATGCAAAAATAATTTCCTGCCAGAAATCTCCGTATAAAATCAAAGGTTTGTGATGGCCATAGTAAAGCCGTGCCAAACCCCAAGCCATGGCAAATTCCGAAATAGTACCGGTTCCCCCATTAAAAAAGATAAATGTTTGTCCAATCTCAAGTAACTTCAAGGTTCTCGCCAGATAATTGTCCTCAACAATCAGCTCGTCCACTTCGTTTGTTTCGTCCCTGCCCTCAAAAAGCTGCAAGCCAACAGGATAAAAAGTTATACCGATTGTTTTTCCTCCAACGCTCTTTGCGCCCATTGTCGCCGCTTTCATCACGCCAGGCCCAGCCCCGTTGATTACGGTGTATCCGTGCTGGGCGCAAAGCTTTGCGACATCGAAGGCTTGCTTAAAAAGGGTTTCATTTTCTTTTGCATCTGAATAGCCCAAAAAGGTTACATTTTGAATTTTGGCCATAATTTAATATTAACAAAGTACTAGAAATTGGTTAACTAGAGACTTGAAAATGGTAATGGAAATTTGAGATTGGAAAATAGTTAAGAGTTAAATTTCTAATTTCCCATTTCTACTTTCTATTACTATTTTCTACTTTCCAGCAACCATTTTCTTTTCATTAACTTCCGCCAATTTGGCAAGTTTCTCATAAGCGACTCTAAAATCGGGCGCGCCATAAAGAGCACTCGAAGCAACTAAAAAATCAGCTCCTGCGTGAGCAAGTTTTGCTGCGTTTTCAAAGTTAACACCAATATCGATTTCGATAGGTAAATCAGGAACTATTTTCTTAACCTCTTTAATTCTATCGTAAGTGTCCTCACCCAACTTTTGGCCTGAATATCCGGGTTTACCAGTCATCAAAAGCAAGATGTCTATATCGTCAAAAAAATGGATAGCAGCTTTAACTGGGGTTTCGGGGTTTAGCGAAATTCCGGCTTGTTTACCGAATCTCTTGATTAAGTAGATATCGTCTCGAACGTCCCCATGAATTTCAAAAGGGAAAATAATTCTGGAAACGTATTCTAAAGGTGCTAGATCATCAATGTAGTTTTGAGGAAAAACAACCATTAGTTGAATTTCAAGTTGGGCTGAAGAAAGATATTTTTTAATAACGTCCGTTTGGATTGTAGTATTGGCAGAGAATTTGCCGTCCACCACATCAATTTGAATTAAGTCGCTGACGTGTTCGGCCTTAAGAAGCCGCTCATGATACTCCTCTTCGCTATTTGTTAAAATTCCCGGTATTATTTTAGCCATATCTCCTATACGTCATTCTGGCCCTAAGGTCCGGGTCTAGGGCTTGTCCAGAATCTGCATTCTTAGTATGATTCTGGATTCGTTTCATCGAGTAGACTCGATTTCACTCCCCAGAATGACAAAAAACAATTTAACAATTCATAATTCATACATTTCTCCCTGTTGCGGAATGATAACATCAACACCCATTTTTTCCTTCACCGACTCGCCGAAAGCCAGCGCCTGATCACCCTCCCCATGAACCAAAAAGATTTTCTTGACGCCCGAAATAGTAGAAAGCCACCTTAAAAGCTGTGGAGCATCAGCATGAGCGCTGTAAGATCCAATGGCCACGACATTTGCGGCAACGTTATACTTTTTACCAAAAATCTTAATAACTTTCTCCCCGTCGATAAGTCGTCTGCCCAAAGTGCCGCCAGACTGATAACTTACTATTAAAAGTGTGCTGTTGGCATCACCGATATAATTTTGCAGATGGTATAAAATTCTTCCTCCGTTCATCATACCTGATCCGGCTATAATTATCTTAGGGTTAGGCGCATCATCAATTTGTTTCGACGCATCGACAGTTGAAGTGATCCGTAAGCGAGAGAGTCCAAAAATATCATTATCATGGGCAAGATTAAGCCTGGGATTTAAATATTCAGGATACTTTTGAAAAACACGAGTCACCTTTTCCGCCAACGGACTATCTAAATAAAAAGTCGGGATCGTGCAATTGGCGATCGTACAAAAATGCTCTATATCGTGAAGTAACTCTTGAGTGCGCTCAATGGCAAATGTCGGAATCATTAAAACACCGTTTTCGGAAATTGTGGAGTTAATTATCGAATTTAACTTCGCATGACGTTTAGTGATATCTTCGTGAACTCTACCGCCATAAGTTGTTTCCGAAATCACAAAATCTGCTTTTTCAATCCTTTCAGGAGGAGATAAAAGCTCAGATGGTGCATTGCCAAGATCGCTTGTATAAACAAGAGTTTTTCCTTCAGTTTCTAAAATTAAAACAGAAGATCCAAGAATATGTCCGGCGTTTTTCAGGGTAATTTTAATACCGGGAGAAATTTCAACGCCTTCGTCGTAAGGGATTGTGGTAAAAAGCTCCATCGTCGTCTCAATTTCTGCAGGACCGTAAAGCGGTGGATGGTTATCCCTCTGGGATTCTTCCCTCATCAGCTTTTCGCTATCATCAAGCACCAGCTCGGTTAACTGAGCAGTCGGGGCAGTTGCATAAATTTTTCCGCGAAAACCGTCTTTTACCAGTTTTGGTAATCTGCCAGTATGGTCCAGATGAGCGTGACAAACCACTACCACATCGATACTTTTTGCATCAAACACAAAAGGTGAATAATTCCTTTCCTCTGCCATCCGACTGCCCTGGAAAATACCGCAATCAAGAAGAATTTTTTTGCCTGCAACCTCCACCAAAATATTCGATCCCGTAACTTCCCTGCACGCCCCGTAGAAAAAAATGCGCATATATCTTAAGTATTAAGTATCAAGTATTAAGTATCAAGTATGAAGAAATAAGGGATGAATTTTGAAAATGGTTTTTGGAAGTTTGAAAGCAGTAATGGAAAGTGGAAAATTGAAAATGGAAAATTCATTTTCAACCATTTCCCACTTCTGATTTCCAATACCACTTTCCACTTCTCGCAAGAGAACTTGCTCGAAGCAAGCTTTCTAATAACTAATTTCCAAGATCAAATTCCCAGGGCTTCATCAATTCTCTTTTGATCAAATCCCAAAATCGTTTCCCGCTGTCCATTGTCTTTATCAATAACAGTAAACGGCACACCCATTTGCCCAGAAATCTCAATCATTTTTTGGGCTTCTTCCGGTTTTTCATCAACCAAAACCTCATCGTAGGAAATATTTTTACTTGACAAATAGTCCTTTTGCATCTTGCAAAAGGGACAAGTTCTAGTTGTGTACATTGTTACTTTTGCCAAAGATCAATCACCTCCAAGCTGGGATCTACTTGCGCTGAACAGCCTTGTAATATGCCTGCGGGCCCTTTGCTGGGCATCTTGAGTATCAAATGCCCCCGTAGAATCACTTAGCAAATCATCTCTATCTCTGTATCCTCCATCAAGATTGTTTAAAAAAGTTTTGCTATCTCCACAATGTTTGCACACTCCAGGTGAAGTTGGACCTTGAGGTGGTTCAATTAACCAGTAATGTTGACAGGGGGAAGATCTTTCAACCATCGACCCAATTATAGCTTGTTTTCACAAAAGCCATCAAGTAATTCAACGAGAATCTTATCCACCTTCTATTGAATTTTCAAATTTATCAGTTTAGTTTGCTATTAACAAGATCGAGAAGTTGGTTCGGATTTTTGATAAGATCCAGTTCAATCCAGCAGTCGTATGAGTTATGTTTTCTTAATGTATTTTTCTCCGAATCAAAAAGTTCGTTGTCTATCCAGAAAAAGTCCTTGCTAAAGTCTATGGCCTCGGTTTTGTCTAAGCGAAAGCTGGTTGCTTTAATCTGCCCAATCAAATCAATTGTATCGGGAAGAAGAAATTGGGATAAATATTGAATTATCCTTCTACTGTCTCCTTGGTATTTAGACGTCAGCCAGAAAACAGAATAATTACTTAAGATGTACTTTAGAAATTTATCCAAGTGAAGTGCGGGTGTTACGCCTCTGGTTAAAATTACTCCGTCAATATCTAGATATATATTCTTGCGCAAAGCCTTCATTGAATTTACTTGCAATTATACGACAAATGTCAAAGCAGTGCCTGTTTTATTTGCCCTGCCCGTTCGTCCTATCCTATGTATATAATCATCGTAAGAAGCCGGCAGGTCGTAATTAATAACATGACTTACGTCGTCAATATCAAGCCCGCGTGAAGCAACATCTGTTGCCAGAAGTATGCGAATTTGGTTACGTTTAAACATTTCCAAAGTTTTCTGTCTTTGGCTTTGACTCTTATTCCCGTGAATTACTCCGGCCCTGAAACCTCGTTCGCAAAGCTCATTTGTAAGTCTTTGCACACCTCTTTTCGTCCGGCCGAAGATAAGTACCTTATGGAAACCTTCTTGAATCAATAAATCGTGCAGTTTGTCTACCTTCTGCTCCCCTTGAGACACTTTAACAATTTCCTGTTTAATATTTTCAATCACGTCCCTTACTTTCACGGAAATTGTAATTGGATTTTTAACAAACGTTTGTATAATTTCGCGAACTTTCCCGGAGATTGTCGCCGAGAAAAAAAGCGATTGGCGATCGGCTGGCAAAAGTGAAATAAAGTACTTAATATCGTCAATAAAACCGATATCTACCATGCGATCAACCTCGTCTAGTACAACATTTCTAAATTGGGATAAGTTTAAACATCTTTGTCTGATTAAATCCTTTATTCTTCCGGGTGTGCCGATCACGAAATTTGGGTTGTGTAACAACTGATTCCTCTGCCTGAATATATTGGTCCCGCCGATGCAAAGTGCCGAGCCAATAGAAAGGCCACTCGCAAAATCGCGCAATTCCCCGTCTATTTGACAAGCAAGCTCTCGGGTTGGCGCAATGATAAGCACTTTTTGGAACTTGTCTTTGAATACTTTATCGATCAAAGGAACCAGAAACGCGGCTGTTTTTCCAGTTCCGGTATTTGCAACACCGATAATATCGGATCCTGCAAGAATTGCTGGAATTACCTGATCTTGAATTGGCGTCGGAGAGACGTACTTTTTGTTTGCTATGTTTCTTTTAATTTGAGAAGAAACAGGAAAATCTTCAAACTTATGATTGGGAATATATACGGTAGGTGCCACCTCCGCGCTTGGCATGTTTTGACTTCTACCGGCAGTAATTGCCCACATAAGGTCCTGGTTGGTTTTTTGGACAGAGTAGTACCTTCTTCTGAAGTTTCCTCTCGATCTAAATCTTCGTCTCATGGAAATAATGATTCCTCAAATTAATTGTCCAAAGACCTCTTGTCTGTCATCCTGAATTCAATTCAGGATCTTGTTGTAGATTCTGAAACCCATTCGGGTCGATAAAATCAGACAAGTTCAGAATGACAACTAAAGAAGAGTGCAAATGGAACACCCAATTAAAGAAACGAATCTACTTAATTACGAAGTTGTATTTATGAGTAGGGGAAAAGATACTAAATTAACTTTATTCGTAGACTATCTTTATCTTGTCTAATCAAAAACTATTCAAATTAAGCAGATCTGTTTCTTCAATCTGCTAAATATATAAGGCAGTATAACAGACCAAATGGGTAATGTCAAACTATAGGGCGAAGGGCTAAAACATGATATAATCACAAGGGCCGCCAAATAAGGCGGTTTTTTGACACCTAAAATGATAAACCTAAGAAACATCGCCATTATCGCCCACGTTGACCATGGTAAGACTACCTTGGTAGACGCTCTTTTGCGCCAGTCTAAAACCGAACTCAAAAAGGAACTTGCTAGCGGAAATCTTATAATGGATACGAACGAGCTCGAAAAGGAGAGGGGTATTACCATCTTTTCCAAGAATGCTTCAGTGATCTGGAAAGGTACCAAGATCAATATCATAGATACCCCTGGACATGCTGACTTTGGCGGGGAAGTGGAAAGAGTCCTTTCCATGGTAGACGGCAGTCTTCTTTTGGTAGACGCGCAGGAAGGTCCGATGCCCCAGACCAGATTCGTGCTGAAGCAGGCCTTGAAGCTGAAGCACAAAATAATCGTAGTGATCAACAAAGTCGACAAGCAAAATGCCAGAATCGATTTTGCGAGAAACAGAATATTTGATTTGTTTGTGGAACTGGGAGCGGACGAAACTACGGCTTTCTTCCCGACAATCTACACAGTAGCCAAAGATGGAAAAGCAGGTTTAACTCCAAAAATCGAGGACATGACCGATATTTCTCCGGTCTTTGAAACGATCTTGAAAGAGGTTCCCCCGCCTGCGGCAGACCCGGATAAGCCCCTTCAAATGTTAATTTCCAATATCACTTATGACACCCACAAAGGAAGAATTGGAATCGGCAAAATCCAAAGCGGGAAGATAAACTTTGGCCAAGAAGTAATGCATATTAAAACCACGGGTGAGCAGCAAAAGAAACTTGTAAGCTCGATCTCAACTTTTGTCGGACTTGAAAGAGTTGATATTAAAGAAGCCGAAGCCGGTGACATTATAGCCGTTTCGGGCATTTCCGACGTCACAATTGGCGAAACCATCGCCGATGTCAAAAACCCCATAGCACTCCCCCCGCTCCGAGTCGAAGAACCGACAATAAGAATGACCTTTGCCGTAAACAGTTCACCGCATGCCGGCAAAGAAGGCAAATTTAAAACCTCAAGTCAGCTGCGAAGCAGATTGTATAAAGAGCTCGAAACTGATGTTGCCCTGAAGGTAGAAGACACGGATAAAGGTGAATGGATAGTTTCCGGCCGCGGGGAGCTGCATTTGGCGATTTTTATCGAGCGAATGCGTCGGGAAGACTATGAATTCCAAGTTGGCCGGCCTCAAGTGATCACAAAAATCGGTGCAAACGGACAAAAACTTGCCCCCTACGAGGAGGTTTTTGTTGAGGTACCGCAAGAATACTCAGGTGTAGTCATGCAAAAAATGGGTGCAAGACATGCGGAACTTGTGGATATGAAGACGGAAGAAAACACCGCATTTTTTGAATTTATCATTTCAACCCGCGAGCTTTTCGGTTACAGAAGCGAACTGATTACTGATACAAAAGGCACGGGTGTCATAAACACTTTGTTTTTGGAATACAGGCCTGAAACCCCTACCGCATATTCACGCGCAAATGGTTCATTAGTTGCTCATGAAAGCGGCGTAACAAAAACCTACGGACTTGTTAACGCTCAGGAAAGAGGAGTCATATTTGTCGGTCCTGGACAGCAGGTTTATAAAGGCCAGGTCATTGGCAAAAACGCGAGATTGGAAGACATTCCAGTCAATGTCTGCAAAGAAAAACACCTGACAAACATGAGAAGCAAAGGCGAAGACGTCTCTGCCAGCCTTAATGCGGTAACTAAAATGGACCTGGAAGATGCTTTGGAATACATTAACGACGAAGAGTTAGTGGAAGTCACCCCAAAAAACATCCGCATCAGAAAAATCATCCTCGATAAGTTGGAAGAAAGACGCAAAATCTCCCAGGGACAAAAGTAAAAACACACATGCCAACCCTACCTCAAACGGAGAGAGGTATTATGGCCTCTCAATTGGTTTATTTAGTTGCTCTTTTAATGGCCTTTCATCTTTTATCGCATAAATTCCGGAAATTGCTTGAGGCTCAATAAAAAATAAAACGGAATAATCAACAGTTTCTCGCTCTTCCCATCTTCGCACTAACCGATTTGCCGGTAGTTTTATTTCTACGACATAGTTGCCGTATCTACGCACCAAATCTATGTATTCTAAGTTAGTAGTGCTCATAGCCAAAGAGTCTGGAGTATCCACGCCTCCCAATAAACCTGCATCAGGATCCACAAACCAGTGATTTCTTAGCAACCCGCCTTTCGAAAATGGAAGATCTAGCGTGCGGCTTATTTTCGCTTGGTCGCTGCGGTTCCAGGTGGAGATATAGCTACTGTCGGAGGAACTCTTAAGAGAATATTGCAGTTTTCTGAAAATAATCTGGTCGAATGTTTTATATCTCCAAATTCCGGGCGGAATAATTCCGGTTTGGTAAATTCCTGGAACGTCATTTGGAGAAATACTCATACCTCGATATACTGTCACGTAACCATCTCCGTTCAGTGCTTCTTTGGTTGCTTTTTCCCAGGCGTCTTTCCGTTCAAAGGTCGCATTTGCGATTTGCTCAATTGTTTCCCAGTTACCAACTCTCAGTTCTACAATTTCTTCCAGTGATACATCTTTTCCCCGTTCAGACATTTCCTTATAAGGATATTTTGCATAGAACATCCACCTCGTCAGGATTCCCGCTTGTTGATCGGTTAAAGGTTCACTTCGAAGGAGATTTTTTATGTCGGATAAAAGATTATTAATACTTTCGGTTTCAGAATTGGGAGTTTGAGGAATATTGGTGATAAGATCAAATATCATTCTACGTCGTAAATCAAAAGGGATACTTTCTTTGGAATTCAAAAGCATCTCTGCTTCTCGTGGAGAAGGTACATTCGACGAATTTTGTTCGTTGATAGGTAATAGTTCTTCAGGTCGATTCATAATTTTAACGATTGAATGAATTTAGCCAGGCGGAGTTTAGCACAACAAAAAATAATTTGCCATTTTCGTTTAAGGCAAACAACGCAACACTATAAGCAGAGTTATCATTGCTTCTACCAACGCCAGCAACTGCAATTTGAGTAAACTTCATTTAGATTACCTCCTTTTTGGAAATCATAGTTTTACCTGATTTGGAGCCTTCTTTCAAATAGTTCTTAAAAAGTTGAGGTAAAAAAAGCAGTTGCGCATTGGAATTGTATAGATATATAATCCAATCACTGCTACCCAATGGTTATAGGCAAAAAATTATTTCTCTAGCTTCTTTTTGAAAAAATGAAAGTCGTTATCATCACCTAAGGCATGAATTGCCTCAGCCAACCACAGCAGTTCGTTTGCTGACAAAACCCATCTTCGAAATCGTGATCTTTTTTCATTATTACTTATAGCAATTTGGAACAAGCGTCTTAAGTTTTTATTAACTTCATTTTCCTTATACGATTTTACCTTATTCATAAACGAGTCACTTGCTAATGCCATTAAAATTAAGACAAGTTGCTCACGATACTTCTCTTTATGCAACTCATACTGCAAATTATTAAATGAGAAAATAGACTCATTTTTTTCATATAAACCTCGGATATATTTAATGACTGAAACTAAAAATCTTTTTTCCTCTGTATACATGAGACCCGGAGGAATTCTAAGTTTTCTTGTTGGCAAAATTGATTGTTTTATCAAAGTTAATCTGTTAATAGTTTGCCGAGTGGATTTTTGTGAATTAACCATAGCGAGAATATCTTCGCTATTAACATGCGTTTTATACTTTATATTAACCAGTAAGGGCAATGCTTCTATAAAGACGTTATACGACTTTAAATTTGGAATTGTTTTGCGAACATCTTCTTTCTTTTTAAAAAAATGGAAAATCCTGTAACTATAACTTCCTAATGACCGTGTAATATTACTATGTTTGATCGTAGCATGTGGATCATAAATAGAGTAAAGAAGTTCATCTAATGTTAATTTATATTTCTTAATATATTCATCAAGAAGCGAGCCAAGTTCCCAGACATACTCAACTTTCTTAATTGCTTTTTTTTCCATTCGAAAAGCATTATTTATCGGGGCTAGACTATCAATAATTGTGATTAAATCTTCTGACTGCATAAGCATATTATACCGAAGAGATAATTAGCTGCGAGTAACGTTTCCCAGGGCGTCAAGCGGTTGATTAATGTAGTTTTTCAGTTTTTCCTCGAAACGAAAAATAAATTCTATCTGTTCATCGAGAACTTTTTTTCGATCAGGTTCCAATTTCTTTAAATTGTAAAAAACTTCTTTATATTCTGAAGAGATTATTGCAGCTAAATAATTGGCTAGTCGGGGATTGATAATAATTTGTTCAAGATCTCCACGACCTCTACGTTCTGAAAAATCCGGATGATTTGTAAAAATAGTAATAACGCTGTCGCCAAAATGTGTACGGCGATCTCCCTCTACGACGGGTAACGTACTAAACTCAATCCTAATACCTTGTTTTTCGCGCTCACGTTTACGGCCCATCAGCTCTCCCTCTAAATCAGGAGTTACTACGCTGATTTTTGGCTTATCTCCGGGTCGATTATTACCATTACTCTTAATATCATATTCTTCACCTTCCCCGGGATCCGGTGACACGGAAACCCATGGTTGTTCGTTTCTTTGACCATCTTTATTTTCATGACGAATTCTAAGATCTTCTTCTTTAGTGATTTCTGTCAAAAGTTCTGTCAATACTGAAGCTAGCTTACGAAAATTTTCATCGCTTCTATCGCGATTGACCTGTTCAATTGCTGCGTAAATATCATCTTCAACTTTAACAATTTCTTCATAAATACCGCTGCGCGTCGCTGTTTTACCTTTACCACCCATAAAATCGTCACGCGTAATAATAGGTTCTAAATTGTCGCCAACCTCAATATATCCTGTTAGGTAGTAGTTCTCCCAGACCTTCTTTCGGTGTTCGGTTTTTCGAATAAATGAATCCATGTGCGAAATGTAATTAATTCGTCTTCCTTTGCGTGAAAAAAACGGTGGTCTGTCCATTTTTTTTGTGCAAACTTTAAGATTTATATGAATTCCGCGAGCTGAATCAGGATAACTAAGGGTTGCCGAACCACGATGCCAACTGGTTATTACTTTTTGAATAGGAATCCCCTCGAGTTGATCATAATCGAAACTTTCGCATACAGATACTTGATCATCATCGCGGATCGTTATTGCAACATTTCTACGAAGTAGCATTTCGAAGTACGTTTCAATGTCTCTCTTGAGTTCTTGGATATTTAAACGCTTGATCTGTTGTCGATCGATATCCGAGAGCTCAACAAAAGTACCACTATCATTCGATATAGATTTGTATGGTTTAATAAGTTTCGCATCGGGCTCATCACGATCAATAGAGATTGCACCAGTAGATGAATTTTTTTTCTTGGTAATTACGCGTAGCTTTTGAGCAAAAAAACGATAAGCATGAGCTCCAAGTCCGAATTGACCATTAACCCATGGTCTCTTTTGCGCTCGTCGACGTTTTTCTGAATCATTAATACTATTAGCTAATCCCTTCAGAATTTCCAAGTCCATGCCATTACAATTATCAAGGACTGATATTGTATTATTTGCTCGATCGATGGTAATGATAATAGCAACATCACGTTGATACCTCCCTAAAACATCATCGTAATAGTCATCTGCACTATCAAAAGAATTATCTATATACTCCATTAAAGCTTTATTTAAGCTTTTATAGCTTTCAGCAAGAAGATTAAGTAAGTTATGTTGGTCCCTAATATTTATTGGAATAGTCTCGAGAACTTCCATAGATTAAAGTGTAAAGTGTTGTTTACGCGTTAAACTAAACTTAGCCTTTACTCTTTTAAGGCCATCATCTATAGCAGAAAATATCTTATGTACTTCTTCATCTGTGTAATCATAGTTTGTTTTGTTAGATAGGTTTCCAAGAATACGGAGTTTTTCCAGCACTATGTTGGTACGATAAGTCGCAAGTCTTTTAAATTTTTCGCTGCGCGTTTCTGACATTTTTTTATTTTCCCTAAAAATCGAAGTTATTATATCATAAACTGCCAAGCTTATCAATTGCTAATATTAGAATATACATATTTAAGATTTTTGGATTGAAGCGGTGTCCGCCGTACCCGCTCCTCTTGGGATTGCACCCATAAAAGAAGGAAGACACGTAGCAGGATAAAAAAGGTTAAAAATCCACTTTCCATTTGACTCACCTTGGCACGTCTACTTTATTAATCGTTTGATTGCAAAAAAGAGACACGTGTCAATCCGGTTCAACAAATATGTATGACAACTTGAACAAAATCCGATCAGTAGTATAATTATCTTTGCATGAAGAGAAAAAGGATAGCGAATATGGCAAAATATGCCAATGAGTGGGTTGCGATTGACCGTTCCAAAAGTAGAGTAATTGCCCATGGAAGCAGCTTTAATAAATTGTGGAATGAACTCAAACAAAAAGCGAAGAAGGCAACTTTCTATAAAGTACCCCCGGCGGATACTGCGTATTCTCCGTAGTTTATGACTTCTAAAAAAATAACCGTCTGGTATCAAGAGTCGCCTGGTTTAGATACCAAAGGTAAGCCCTCGACAGTTCTTAGGCCACTAGTAGACGTTCAAGTGAATTATAAGCATGGACAAATGATTAGATTGACTGCGTTAGTTGATTCAGGATCAGACTACAACTTATTTCCTGCAGA
Organism: Candidatus Curtissbacteria bacterium; assembly: GCA_016183325.1. Taxonomy (GTDB): domain Bacteria; phylum Patescibacteriota; class Microgenomatia; order Curtissbacterales; family GWA2-41-24; genus JACPEV01. Next base: position 80,886 of record JACPEV010000011.1, on the reverse strand, counting down.
TATTTGTAGAGTGTTGGGTATAAATCTGACAAAAGGGACACTTATAAGAATAAAAGGCATTGGTGATGCGCCTCCAATTGAAGCCTATCGTCATTTTGGAATAAAAATATTTTTTGAAAGTTTGACAATAGAAACGTTTGCGGATTTTAGTTCGGCGCATAATCAAACTATTCTGGGGCAAAAGGGATTTTTCGATCAATTCCAAGGTATTGAGTTAAGAAGACCGGAAGAAAAGATAATATTTACTTCTAAATAAAATCGTCAATTATCTTCTTTTTATGGATAGTGGGGCACCCTTCGAAAATCTGAGGACAAGAAGGGATTGGAATGCTAAAGCACTGAGCTTGTCGAAAGGGAACCAGGCGTTCGGTGGACTAAAATCGCTTTACACAAATTTGGCTTTATCTCAAAATTCAAACCTAAACTATCTCCTACTCGGACGTTGAACTAAGCAGATTGTACTTGCTTATCAAATAGATTATTCACAATTATTCCACCTTCCAGAAAAGCCCTTAGGGCTTTTTCCGAAACTGCTTTATTTTCCGGCCTAAGCCTTGTTTCCATTAAAATTAACAGTAGATTTTTATCCGTTTGGTCGTAAATCTTATTTACTCTCCGTAATCTTTCTGCAGCTAACTCATCTCCCAGTAGAAACTCTGAGGCAATCATCCTTTGCCTGCGACTCTCTCCCGCATCTGATCTAAATGAGTCTATTGTGCCTTGAGTGATTACAGGTATGTCCGTTTTATCAATATCCTGACCTACTTCATGGAAATACATAAAAGCTGCAGAAACTCCACGAGTAAACCAATCACTTACTTCTACTCCATCCACTTTTAAGTAAGCATCTCTTAATCTATCACGGAGCTTTACCAGAGCATGATTTTCGCTAACCCACATCATCAAATCAGCTGCCTCAACTACCTCTGAAGGGCTTTCTTGTAACCAGGTTAAAATCACAAAAGCAATTTCTTCTCTCGTAGTTGGTTTATCGTCCTCGTTGTTATCACTAGGACGCAAATCGGGAGTCATAGTCGGCAATTATATGCCTTTTGTGGCTAAAATTCCATTTACACATAGATTTGTTAAAAAGCGAAGTTAAAGATATAGTTGGGGCAAAGGGTACTGGAACGCTTTCAGCCCTTCGATAAACTCAGGGTAAACTTCAATTTTATTTCCACTCGCCGCTTATTAGTTTTAATTTCTTTTCTCTCGACCAGCCTTTAATTTGAATTTCTCGTTTTCTTGCTTCTGACTTATTTGGAAATGCTTCTGAGACATAGACCAATTCAAATGGGCCTTGCTCTATGGCAAACTTTAAACCCTTCCCGGAGTTATGTTTAATAATTCTTTTATCTGGACTTGTGGTTATACCTGTGTAATATCTGCCAGTTTTTGCTTTAGCTATATATACGTACCAAGATACATTAGCCCTTCGACTCATTTAATGTTTCGATTCTCTCAACATTATAATTCGCTCAGGGTTCTTCAACTCGAGTTTACTCTGAGCGAGCCCTTCGATTACTCTCAGGGCGAGTCGAAGAGTGACCCGCACAGGGATCGAACCTGTAACCAATCGCTTAAAAGGCGATTGCTCTACCATTGAGCTAGCGGGCCAATGTTTTTCTGATGTAATCGCGTCCCACGTGTGATTTTAAATATTTTTCTTTTTTTAATGCTTCTGTTCTTGTCTCAAAAGTTTCTTCGTAAACAATTCTCCACGGCCCTACATTCTTTGCTGTAAATCCTTTTGGATTATAAGGCAGCTCCTTATTGTGCCTTTTTAATCTTGTTACTTTAACTGCTGTTTGACCAATATATATTTTGCCCGTCGATTCACTTTTAATTACGTAGACAGTATACATGAACCAATCGCTTAAAAGTCCGGCTTCGCCGGATCTACCATTGAGCTAGCGGGCCATTTGTCAAAAACTAAAAACTAGAGTTCACTCGTCAAAGTCCGGCACCGCCGGATCTAACTAAATTGAGCTATACCCCCGTTTTGAATCTAAATTATATACGATTTTGACTCTTGGGGCAATTATCCCTAAACTAAAATTAGATACAGATTATGGGCAAAGGAGGTGATATCAAATGAGCGTTGAAGATTTAACGACAGCAGTTTCTTCTGTGGTGATTAACTCTTTGGCTGCTTTTATTAATTTTATTCCTTCCCTTTTGGGGGGACTGATTGTTCTTTCAATAGGCTTAGCAGCTGGAGCCATTGCCTATAGAGTCATAGTTGGCATTCTCAAGACTCTAAAGATAGAAAGGTATCTGGAGAAGTACGGAATAGTCAAGGTAGAAGGCAGAGAAATTGAATGGACTGATGTTTTGGCAGAAATTACACGCTGGACAATCATAATTATTTTCCTGATTCCTACTTTCCAGGCGTGGCGTCTCGATTCTGTCAATACAGTTCTGGCGCGGGTTCTACTTTATATCCCCAATGTTGTTGTTGCAGTAATTTTGGCAGTAATTGGCATAGTACTCTCAAAACTCGCTTATAGAGTTACTTATAGCGCAAGTCACTCACTGGGAAGGGATACCGCCCACGTTGTGGCTCTTGTGGCTCGTTGGTCCCTGACAGTTTTCGTAGCTTTTTTAGTGCTACACCAACTGGGAGTTGCCCAGGAATTATTGCGGATTTTATTTGCAGGACTTGTGGCTATGCTCGCGATTGCGGGAGGCTTAGCATTTGGGTTAGGTGGACAAACTGTGGCACGGTCCTTACTTGAAACAGTAGTCGAGAAGTTTAAGAAGCAAGGGTAATTGTGGTAAAATTGCTAGGCTTTTTTCCTGGTCTTGGTGACTAGACTATTTTCCATTTTCTATTCACTATTATCTCGATTGAGGCCCTATCGTCTATCGGTTAGGACGGGACTCTTTCAAGGTCCAAAGCGGGGTTCGACTCCCCGTAGGGCCACTATCCTTCACTAAAGTTTCGGATAGTAAACCCCTAATGTATTACGTTTACATTTTATTTAACGAAATTACAAATCGATATTACATAGGTTACACTCCAGATTTAAGAAAACGTATCCAAAGACATCTATCAGGTAAAGTTCAGTCGACAAAATCTAACCTGAATTACAAACTTGTGCACTATTCCTCGTTCGTTGAGAAAGCTGACGCTTTGGGTTTTGAAAAATACTTAAAATCAGGATCAGGAGTTGCTTTTATGTATAAACATTTTCTTAAATCTCTAAAGAAACTTTAGGGAAGAATATGGTTCAAGGGAATATAAACTACTCGAAGCTCGAAAAAACTATTTCGAGCGAAGTGTAGACTCCCCGTAGGGCCACCCTTCAGAATTCTCTCATTTTTTTGGGTATAATTTAATGTATGAACTGGGTTGATCTTTTAATTATCCTTGTTGTTATCACATTTGCCCTAGAAGGCTTAAGACGTGGTTTTTTTGCTCAAGTCATCGAAATAATCGGCTTTTTGGTTTCTCTTATCGCTTCACTCAATCTTTACCCATTTTCAGCACAACTACTCACGAAATATTTTAACTTACCAAAGATCATTGCAAATCCTATTGGATTTTTATTGGTTTGGATCATCATAGAGAGTCTCTTTTTTACGATCTTTAATGGTTTTTTCGGCCGACTTTTACAATTAGTTAACAAAAATACCATCAATAAATATTTCGGATTTATTCCTGCCACAATCAACGCGCTTTTATTTTTAGCTTTTATTCTTCTTTTTGTGGCCTCGCTTCCCATAAGGCCCGACATTAAAAAGGACATATTCGACTCTCAACTTGGCTCCGCATTAGTCAGCAGTGCTTCTGTCCTCGAAAAACCCATAAGTAGCATTTTTGGGCCCATCGCCAAACAAAGCCTGACTTTTTTAACAGTTAAACCCGAAGAAAAAGGCTCGATTCCTCTTGAGTTTACTCAAAGGCAACTGACCATAGACTACGCCGGCGAGCAGAAAATGCTGGAACTTGTTAATCAAGAAAGAATTAAGTACGGAGTTCAGCCGCTAGTTTGGGACGAAGCTCGCGCTCAAGTCGGCAGAAATCATTCCAAAGATATGTTTGAAAAAGGGTATTTTTCGCACTACTCTCCCGAAGGCAAAGACGTGGGAGATAGACTAGAGGGGGCAAATATTGGTTTTACCATGGCTGGTGAGAATCTTGCTTTGGCACCGGATGTCACGCGCGCTCATATTGGGTTAATGAACAGCGAGGGTCACAAGCGTAACATTCTTGACCCTGCCTTTAAAAAAATCGGCATCGGCGCTATCGACGGGGGAGTCTACGGCAAAATGTTCACGCAGGTCTTCACTGATTAGGTGAAGATTCTGAGCGCAGTCGAAGAATTTTTACCGACTGAACGTCTTGAGCATAGTCGAAAGATTAGGTAAACATCCTGAGTTTATCGAAGGATCTTCATTAGATAAAAAACTCTGAGCGCAGTCGAAGAATTTTTACAATGTCAATAACTCATTTGATACGTAAGAGCTCACAATCGCTGATACGTTATTACTCTTCGAGCGTGAGCGAGAAGTTTAGTTCTCGGCTTTCAGCCTCGAACAATATGCGTTGTGACAGTAACGGTGAACAGTTACTTTGAAGTATTACCCGTGAGGTACAAAGTTAAGCCTGTAGGCTTTGTCGCCAAAGTAGCCGTTAACCTCAGGTCGAATAATCGGCATTCCCAGAAGTTGTCCAGGGTAAACAGTATAATCGCCAAATCTCCGGTTGATCTGATCAATAGTTTTTACTAAGTCTTGACGCCGTCTGTCAGCAGAAAATAGGGGAGTTGTTAAAAAGCGCACTTCAGTAAGCATTCCCAAAGTCACTCCGCAAAAACGCACATTTGGTTTTGCGGCAAAAACAGACCATTCTTTACAAATTGCTAAGCATATATCAAAAAGTCGTTTCCCATCATCTATATAGTTTTTTAATGTCCGATGCCCATAAAAACTAAGCTCTCCTCGGTATAAATTCGAAGCACGAATCTCAAAATTCGAAACAATATCAAAATCCAAATTACCTAAATTAGAAACTGTTTTGGATTTAGAATTTTGAACATTAGAATTTGTTTCGGATTGAGTCCCGTTTTCTTCGAAAAACGATTTTTGGTATTCGGATTTAGTTTCAAGACTCGATCCTCTTAACGTCAATCCTACATATCTGCCCGCAAGACCCATCATGCGAGCTTTAGCAGTCGTTTCTTCACACAGATTTCGCATCAACTGCAAAACTTCATCTTTATTTGTTAAGTCCCTATGTGTTGTGTAAGTTCTGCCAACGCTTTTGGCATCAGGTATTTCGTCCGTCGGCACAACCGGTGATTCATCAATTCCGCGTGCGATATTATAAAGATGCTTTGACCAGAACGGCCCAAAATGTTTATGCAAAAATACCAGTGACTTTGATCTTAGCTTAGGAAAACTATCAATGCCTAAATCTCGCAAACGACGATTTAGAGCAAATCCCAGACCGCACACATCCGTTAAATCCGACTTATCTAAAGTTGAAATTGCATTGTCGCGAGTTATCCAAAAAAGCCCGTCCGGTTTAATTTGCGAAGAAGCAAGTTTGGCAAGAAGCCTGTTGTGGGAAACTCCGCAAGATACAGTCATCCGTTCACCAACCTCAGATCTCAGCCTATCTTTAATCTCAAAAGCAATATTAAAAACGTTATGCCAGAATTTTTCAGTTTCCGTTACATCAATAAAACATTCGTCCAAAGAAAATACTTCGCAAAGCGGCGAATATGTTTTGCAAATTTCAATAAAACGCATGGAAATATCCGCATACTTATCAAAATCAGCAGGTATCAAAATAATTTGTGGACATAGTTTTCTGGCATCATAAACGTTACTACCGGTAGTTACTCCCCAACGTTTAGCCTCAACTGAAGCCGCGATGATGCAAGTACGCCCAACCGCTTTGGTAATACCTACCGGTTTACCGCGCAAAACCGGATTTGCCTGCTGCTCAGCGGTCGCAAAAAAACTATTTAAATCAACATGGAGAATTACGCGATTCATATTAAGATCTGACGTTTGATGGTAGACGGTTGAAGCTAGATAATGGATTTTGATGATAGAAGTTTGAAGATAGAATATCAACCTTCTACCATCTATTTTCTATTATCTATATCTACCATCTATTTTCTACCGTCTATCATCAATTTTCTTCGTTACTCCTGACTCATTACTTTCACTAGTCTCCACAAGTGGCTGTCAGAGTTATATTCAAGCTCAAAGCAGGCAGTATCGGAAGCACAAATTAAGTTCAGTATTTTTGCATCGCCAACTCTTTTAGTTGTCGAAAGGATTAATTTTTGGAATTTGACAAGTCGTCTTCGCCAATTCATGGCAATTGGGAAAATATGAGATGACGCCGCCGAAGGGTCAAAAAAAGCCCAGACGGATACTTGTTCGTTGATAAATGTGTCAGAAGCCATACCAAATATTAAATATCAAATATCAAAATTATGGGGATCAAGTACAAATTTCTTGAATGTAATTTTGATTTTTGAGTTTTGATTTTTAATATAGTTATTCTATCCAAAGAAAACCCGAAAATCAAGATGTCTAATTGCTAATTTTACGATCATTAACTTAAAATACATATCTAGTGTTTCCGATTCGCGATAGTCACAGCTCGGGTAAATTCCCCATTATCAACTTAGCATTGATAGTTGCCAACCTCTACGTTTTTTACTATCAGCTCATAACTCCTGATATTGATCTATTTATAGCAACCTACGCTCTTATTCCCCAAAATATAAATTTTTTAAACTTCGAAACACTCCGACCTTTTGTTACTTCAATGTTCTTGCACGCGGGGTTTTTGCATATTCTTAGTAATATGTGGTTCTTATGGATTTTTGGAGACAACGTCGAAGCAGCCGTAGGACACGTTAAATACTTATTCTTTTATATTTTCTGCGGAGTTTCTGCAAGCTTTGTACAATACCTGTTTATATCAGGTTCTACTTTGCCAATGGTTGGAGCATCAGGCGCCATTGCCGCAGTTCTAGGAGCTTATCTTAAATTTTTCCCCAGGCACAGTATCGATACCCTAATCCCGGTTTTTGGTTTTCCGGCTGTTGTTGCTATCCCAGCATCCTTCATGCTTGTCTATTGGTTCATTACTCAAGCCTTCAGTGGTGTTGCTACCATTCTTGTTGCTTCAGCCTCAGTAGGCGGTGTTGCCTACGTAGCACATGCAGGTGGTTTCGCTACCGGTTTTATCTTCGCAAAGTATTTTACCTGGCCGCAGCATACTCAGGTAGTCAAAGAATAAAAAGTAGCATACAATAAAAATAAATCGAATTTATGCTTATCCAGTCATATAAGAACTACGTCCAATTTTTAGAAAAGCCAAGGGTTTCCACTTTGCAAAAAATTTTGCTTTTCATGGTTGGGTTAACTTTCGTGCTTTTAGGATCATCTAGTGCATTTTTATATTGGCAGTATCAAAAGCTACAGCCAGTAAGATATCAAAATCAATACCTGGAAATCGCTTCAAGTGGCTTTATAGGTACTAATCAATCAATCGAAGAAACCTTAAATACATTCAAAGTCCTGGGAACAAAAGTCAAAATTATTGACGAGCTCAAAGAAGCGTCAAGCGCCTCATCTGGATTCTTTGTTCCCCTCGATGATCTTAATAAAACCATTGCCAATATCCAGTCTGTGCAAAAATCCCTCCTTTTCCAAAAGGAACAACTGGAAGAACTTTCTCCTCCCGGAAAATTCCAAAACATTCATGACCAGCTCAAGCAATACTACGATCAAACTGCGCAAACTTTTGCGGCTCTTGAAAAGGAGCAAAAATTTACCAGAGACCTGCTTCTTGCTCTTGGCCCTAACTTCTATCTACCTGTTTTAACCAACGAAACATTGTGGCAACTGGCAAAAGGCCAAGATATCATAGATTATTACCAAAAGATTAAAGGAGAGGCCAATCAGACTTTAGCAAACTTAGCGCATCTTGAACCTCCTCAAGAGTTTCAGCAGTATCATGACACCCAACTGGCTTATCTTGAACTTCTGATTAAAACTGCCACCAAAATTACAGAAGTTCTTTCCGAAGATGACAAGTTGGAAAAAGATGGCGCTACCCAACTGGAAATAGCCTACCAGGTTTTAACCGGTGCTAAAAGAGAAAATGAACAAATTGCCGAAAAGTTACTGGCAGAAAGATTAAAATTCATCTCCCAAAAAGAGAATTTTGCAAAACTCGCTTCGGTAAAAATTCGCCAAAATGCTATCAACGGGAGACTGGCTGATATTTATAACAGTCAGCCTCAGACTGCCAGCTATCGTTTTCCCGAATTATCAAAATTTTTTGATTTCCCTAGAAATCTTTTTAATTACGTTACTTCGTTCAAAATTTAGAGTATTTTGTTGCTAAATTTTTACGGGGGTTTACAAATGGTGAGATTATTTTGTTACAATATTAGAAAGGAGGAATACATAGATGGATCCAAACGATCAAAATCAACCCGGTGGTCCGAACCCTGCTGTACCGCAAGTACCGCCAGTCACCGATCAAGGTCAACCAACACCGCCGCCACCTGAACCACCAGTTACGGCACCTGGCGAAGAAGAACTTCCACCTCCACCCCCGGTTACCCAAGAGCCAAGTGTAGGTTCTCCGGATGAGGGTGAAAATTCAACCGGCGGTCAAACCGGCGGTCAACCGCAAGTTTAATTCCAACCCTTGCTCTAAGCGCAGACTTTGCTTTATCCTGAATTAAGGGAGAGTAAGTTGACGCTTATAAATCTCACGCTTTTAAATCTTAAGAAATACCTTAAAGTAACATCAATTTTAATTTTCCTCGTTGTCTATGGCCTCATATTTTTCATTCTTGGAAAGAATTCGGATTTTGGGCAAATTCTAAGATCTAAAATTGAAAATAAGGCTGCTGACAATACAATTGAGCAGCCGCTTCCCGGCACGGACGTTCAGTCTGGAACTGTTATCTCCTCATTTGTCAAGCTTTGTTCAAACACCCTTTACGGTTTCGAAGTAGCTTATCCCAAGGACTGGTTTACAACATATGACCTAGAGGAACAAAAATGCACTTTTTTTGCGCCGTTTTCATTTGTAGTCAATTCTAAAACCCAAAACAATATTGTACCCGTCAGAATTGAACCAGTAAAAATAGAAGACTGGCTCTCAACGGTTAAATTTTATGATAATCCCAACGACTTTCAAAGTATTCTTTCAAGTGTAAGCATCGTTATAGATGGTAGATCGGTTAAAAAAATTAGATCTGTGGCCACGGGAGCCGGCACGATTCCACGAGGATTTGAAAAATTAAGTTTTTTAATTTTCGATTCTCAAACACCTCTCGTTCTTTATTACCAACAGCTGGATGCCAAAGACAACGTCGCAAATTATGAAAAAATTCTAGGGGACATGTCAAGTACGCTGAGGTATTTCTAAATGAAGAAAAGGCTTAAGAGTTACCCCCTAAGCCCTTTCATTGCCTATCTTGCGATAAGCATCGACAAATATATACTAGTAAACGACCCTTGTCAACAGACCAAATCTAGTACCTAAGAATATCAATTTAGATCAATCATAATTAGATGATAGATGATTGAGGGTAGACGGTAGATTTTGATGATAGAGTATAGATTTGAAATGTACCGATAGAAAGTGCAACCCTTTCCTTAAAAGCAAAATGATCAAGAGTTTTCGCGACCTCGAAGTATACCAAGAGGCTTACCAGCTGATGCTGATTGTCCATAAAGCAGTTGAGAAATTTCCTGTTTACGAGAGAAACGATTTGGCATCGCAAATGAGAAGAGCTTCAAAATCTTGCCCCTCTAACATTGCTGAAGGATGGGCGAAGAGAAGATTCGAGAAGGAATTTAAAAAACACCTTGACAGTTTACTTGGGTCTGCAAATGAAATGGAAGTGCACATAGATACAGCAAGAGATTTAAACTATTGGGAAAAAGATTTTTGCGAGGCTTTACTTAAAAGATATCAAATGCTAGGTGGTAAATTAACAAATCTTCGCAGGAACTGGAAATCTTTCTAATGTCTACCTTCTATCCTCACATTCCATCTTCTATCTTCTACCTTCTACCATCAAAAAAGAAAAGGCCTCTCTTGCGAGAAGCCCTTTCAAATTGCCTATCTTGCGATAAGCATGGGACAATATAATATATGAAAGATTTCATGTCAACAGACCAAATCTAGTACTTTAAAATATCAATATGTGTCAGGTCAAAAATGCTATACTTTGAAAAATGAAAACAATTGACGGTAAGTCCGTATATAGCGTTTCAGAGGTTAATGCGCTTACCCGCCAAACGCTCGAGAACATGTCATTCTGGGTCGAGGGCGAAATTTCCTCTTTCAAAGGATTAAACCATCATTATCGTTATCTTTACTTCGACCTAAAAGATCCCAACACTGGCTATAAACTCCCCTGTATTTTGGAACCTTCGATTTTTCAATCTGTCGATTTTGCAATGGCCGACGGTATCAAAGTCCTAGCTCTTGGCAATCTTTCTCTTTATGAAAGGGACGGCACATTTCAAATGTACATTCACCAGCTTGAACAGTTTGGCGAAGGGATTCTTTTGGCCGAACTTGAAAAACTCAAAAAGAAACTCGAGCAAAAAGGCTATTTTGATAAGTCTCGCAAAAAGCCTTTACCATCATACCCCACAAAAATTGCCGTCATCACCAGCAAAATTGCCGATGCCTGGTTTGATTTCAAACGGCATAGCGTTGATCGCTTTCCCGTCATAAATGTCACTTTGTTTGATGTTATGGTTCAGGGATCTTCCGCAGTCAATCAGATTGTCAAAGCTATTCAGAAAGCGGAGAAAGGCGGTTTCGACGCCATTGTTCTTGTTAGAGGCGGTGGTTCTCTTGAAGACCTTGCTGCTTTCAACGATGAGAAAGTTGCACACAGTATTTTCCACGCCAAAACCACGATAGTCGTCGGTGTCGGCCACGAAAAAGATGTCACCATTGCCCAGCTTGTGGCCGATATTGCCGCTTCAACCCCGACAGATGCTGCCAAAATAATAACTGCAGATTTTTTATCCTTAGAAGAAAAATTGACAGCCTACCGAGATCTTCTCGAAAAGTCGATCGCAAGACTGATCTCTTCAAGTTCTCAAACACTTGATTTAACATTCCACAGGCTCGCCTACCATAAAGAAAAATTCCAACAGTTCCCGCGCCATCTCGATTTCCTAAAACAAAGCCTCAAAACGGCAGAAGATCGAATTATTGTCAAAAATTCTCAAAAACTTGAAACATACCTCGTTTCCATCAAAAACACCAGCAAATATTTTTTGCAGGAGAAATCCAGTTTACTTAACAGCCTTAACGAAAAGCTGATCATTCTTTCGCCATTAAACACGCTAGCTCGTGGATATAGTATTACAACTGATGAAAGTAATCGTGTCATCAAAAACTCTTCCCAGGTTGCCATCGGCTCCAAACTTAAAGTACAATTTCACAGAGGGAAAGTAACATCAAAAATCCTGACTAAGGAGGATCAGCCAACTAGTCAAACATATGGCCAAGGACTTAAACTTCAAAAAGGCGATTGAAAGGCTTGAAGAAATTGTCGAAAAACTGGAAAGTCAAGACCTTGATTTAGAAGAGGCTGTTGAACTTCTCGCCGAAGGCATCGAACTTCATAAAAAATGCCAAGAAAAATTAAAAAGTGCCCAAGCCAAAATCAACAAGCTACTTGAAGAAAAGCCAGAAAGCAATTAATCTAATAATACAATTGAAAAGGGAAAGGGAATATTAAGGTCTGATCTAAAAGATCGACCCTAGGGAGAAAACCGGAGGTTTGCCCTTAAAGTAATGAAGGGTGGTGATCAAAAATAGCAGATAAAAAAATCGGGAAAATTTCCCACTACTATGATAAAATCGGCGTTGCCGTTGTTAAGCTTTCAAAAGGTGATTTGAAAGTTGGTGATAAGGTGAAACTTGTAACAAGAGACGGAACGGAATTTACTCAGGAAGTTTCCTCAATGCAGATAGAACGCGCAAATATTGATATTGCCAAATCAGGCGATGAATTTGGTCTCAAGGTAGACAAAGAGGTTAAAGAAAACAGCGACGTTATAAAAACCGGCTAAGTCAAGATGCTCTACGTACTTCACGGTGAAGATACCAACTCCGCTTATCAGAGATTGACTCAAATTCTGGCAGGTTTCCCAAGACATCAAAAAATAAAACTTACAGAAAAAAATTCAGAAGAAGACTTTTATTTGTCGGTTTTTTCACAAGATCTTATCAGTGCTGAAAAAATCATCATTTGCGAAAATCTCATCTCTGGCAAAAAGATCAAAACTGACGTTTTTGCAAAGATCACCAGTGATCAAACCGTGATTTTTTGGGAACATTCTCAAGTTCCGGCTTCTTTGCTTGTAAAATTAAAAAAATATGCTTCCATTGAAAATTTCAAACCCCAACCACAAATATTTCGCTTTTTAGATTCCCTTTCTAACGATGCAAAAAAAGCCTTAGAGCAATTGTCGTTCCTTGGAAGCAAAGAGACAAATTTAATCTATCACTTAACCTCAAGAATTCTCCTTCTGATTCTTGCGAAATTGAGCTTTAACTTGGAAATTTCAAGGAAAGTAAGCGGCAAAAATATTGCCGATTGGCAATGGGAAAAATATCGCCTTCAAGCCCAGCGGTTTAACCTTAAAACACTCATCAATCTTTACAATGGAGCTTTAAAAATAGATTCACTTATAAAAACAGGTGCGACCAACTTAAATGGTCAAACACTAATTTCCGTCCTTCTTCTTAAATATCTCTCTTTCTAAATGCTACAATAAATCTAATACTGCCCACATGGAAAATATTGTTTGGTTTGAACAAGTTGACAAAAATGACGGTGTGATCGTTGGTGGTAAAGGTGCTAATCTTGGCGAACTCACCCGATTTAAGATCCCGATTCCCAATGGTTTTATAATTACCTCTCAGGCGTATTTCCAAAACGTCAGATCCTCAGGAGCGCTGGATCGTATAAAAGGCCTTCTGTATGGTCTTAATGTTGACGACCCCCTGGCACTTCAAAAGGCTGCGGAAGGCGCTCAAAAAGAGATAAAAAACATTCAATTAGATTCAGCGCTTGCGCGTAAAATAGACACGTTTTATAACAAACTTTCTCAAGGCAAAGACTATGTTGCTGTTCGTTCGTCGGCAACGGCGGAAGACCTCCCTAGTGCCTCCTTTGCTGGCCAGCAAGCAACCTTTCTTAATATTCGAGGCAAAAAAGCGCTAAAAGAAGCAATTTTATCCACGTGGGCTTCACTTTTTGAAGGCAGAAGCATTTTCTACCGGGTGCAAAAAAAATTTGACCATTTTAAAGTTGGCATCGCCGTTCCTGTTCAAAAAATGGTCCAGTCGGAGGTTTCTGGGGTTATGTTTACCGTAGATCCAATTACAAATGATAAAGGCAAAATAATTATAGAGTCAGCCTTCGGTCTTGGAGAACTGATCGTAAGTGGACAGGTTACACCGGATCACTACGAAGTCGACAAAAAAACGCTTCAAATAACCAAAAAGAATATCCAGTCCCAAGATAAACAATTAGTCAAGAGTAAAAATGGCAATAAACTGATAACAATCGCCAGGGAATTTAGAAAAACCCAAAAACTTCCGGATGAAAAAATTATTGAACTTGCAAGGCTCGGCGCAAGAATAGAAAAACATTATTTTTTCCCTCAAGATATCGAGTGGGCTTACGAGAATAAGAAGTTATATATTGTTCAAACACGGCCGGTCACCACACTGGAAAATGGAAAATTGAGAATGGAAGACAGAGGAACTATCCATTCACCATTCACTATTCACCATTCGCCGATATTAACAGGTTCTCCTGCATCTCCAATAATTGCTACAGGGACAGTCGTAGTCATAAACTCACCAAAAGAACTAACAAAAGTCCAAAAAGGTGATGTTTTAGTTGCAAAAATGACCAACCCAGATTACGTTCAAGCGATGAAAAAAGCTGCCGCTGTTATTACTGAAAAAGGTGGACGTACTTCACACGCCGCTATAGTTGCCAGAGAATTTGGCATTTCTTGCATTGTTGGCGCCGAGGGAGCAACACACAAACTCAAAAGTGGTATGACAGTCACCGTCGATGGCGCCAAAGGTTTGGTTTTTGAAGGAAGTAGGCTCAAGCCCTCAGAACTACATTTAGCCAACAAAGAATCGCTTCGTCTCGTCACTAAAACTGCCACAAAACTTTTGGTTAATCTCTCCAGTCCTCAAATGGCCGTCCAAATAGCTGCAAAGCCAGTCGACGGAATAGGACTTTTAAGAGCAGAATTCATTCTTGCCGAAATCGGAACTCATCCCAAGGTATTTTTAAAAGAAGGTAAAAAAGAGGACTTTATAAACATGCTGTCAGATAAACTAGTTGTTTTTGCTAAAGCTTTCGGCGAAAGGTCCGTAATCTATAGAGCCAGTGATCTTAAATCGAACGAATATAAAGACCTTAAAGGAGGGGATAAGTTTGAACCCAAAGAAGCAAACCCCATGTTAGGCTACAGGGGAGCATTTCGATACGTAAAAGACCCTGATGTATTCAAACTTGAACTGTCTGCCATTCTTCAAGTTCGTCAAAAGCATCCAAATTTGCAACTTATGATTCCCTTCGTAAGAACTCCAAACGAACTCAAAAATGTCAAAGAGATGGTAGAAGAGGCCAATTTGTTTAAAGATCCAAGTTTTCAATTCTGGATGATGGCCGAAATTCCTGCAAATGTCATACTTCTTGAGCAGTTTTTAAAACTTGGTATTGATGGAGTCTCCATTGGTTCTAACGATTTAACGATGCTGATCTTAGGAACAGACAGAGACAACGAAGAAGTCGCCAGCCAGTTTAATGAAATGGACAAGGCCGTTCTTTGGGCATTAGAAAAGGTAGTCAAAACATGTGTTAAGAATCGAGTTTTATGCTCTATCTGCGGCCAAGCTCCATCTGTTTACCCAGAGCTTGTGGAAAAATTGATTTCATGGGGGATTTCTTCCATTTCAGTTAATCCCGATCGGATTGATGATACCAGACAATTGATCTATGAAACAGAAAAGAAACTAGTTGCTAGTCACTAGTCGTCCAAAAAATGGCCAAAATAGAGAAAATCATCGCTAGAGAAATCCTAAATAGCACAGGCTATCCGACAATTGAAGCTATCGTCCAACTCGCTGATAAATCAATGGGTGTATCTTCTTCTCCATCAGGAACCAGCAAGAGTAAATATGAAGCGATCGAAATAAGAGATATTGACTCTAAACGATTCCAGGGAAAAGGAGTTCTTGAAGGTTTGCGCAAAATCCATTCAACTTTAGCTCCCAGATTAATTGGCCAAGATGCTCAAAACCAAGAACAAATTGATCAAATTATTACAACTGCAGATGGTACTCCCAACAAATCAAATCTCGGCTCCAACGTGACCATTGCTATCTCTACTGCGATTGCCAAAGCTCAAGCAACTTCCCAAAAAATGCCCGTTTATCAATACATTGCCAAATTACAGTCAGCAAATATCCATGAGTTTGTAATTCCCACACCCATGTTCAATATTCTAAATGGAGGCCAGCATGCTGACGGCAATTTAGATTTTCAAGAGTTTATGGTCGTAACTCCCAGATCAAGTTCTTACTCATTGAGTCTCAGACTTGGCGCTGAAATTTACTATGCTCTTAGAGAAACCATCAAAAGTCACAGTGCTATAGCTCTAATTGGTGATGAAGGCGGTTATGCGCCGACACTTTATTCAAACATAGATGCACTTAAAATTCTTGAAGAAGCAGTCGCAAGAGCTGGCTATAAATTTGGATGGGACGCTTTCATTAGCCTTGATATTGCCGCTTCCCACATTAAACAAGGAAGTTCCTATAAGATTAAAGATCGGCCAGTCGCCCTTTCAGCCAACGACCTTTTAGATTTTTTTCTCGTTTTAAATGAACAATACCATCTGCTTTCGCTAGAGGATCCCTTCGATCAAGATGATTGGGATCAGTGGCGCGCTTTAACTGAAAAATTGGGAGGCGAAACCTTGATTACCGGAGACGATCTTATTGCTACTAATTATTCGAGATTGGAAAAATGCATCAGTCAGAAAGCTGCAAATGCCGTTGTCATTAAACCTAACCAAGCTGGAACCATTACCGAGGCTCTAAGGGTCGTTAAAGCTGCTAAAGAGGCCAATTTTAAGATAATTGTGTCTCATCGGTCTGGTGAAACCAATGACGACTCCATTGCAGATTTTGCTGTAGGAGTGGGTGCTGACTACGTCAAATTTGGAGCACCGGCAAGAGGGGAGCGTGTTGCAAAATACAACAGGCTCCTGGAGATTGAGTATGAGCTGTCATAAATTTCAAATCTCTAATATTCAATTTGAAATCTGACATTTGAAATTGGTAATTATTTGAAATTTATATGTATTAATGCTTAAAGTATTTCAAAAACCAAGACCTCTCGTCCTTTGCATCCTTGATGGTTGGGGAATAGCTCCGGATAGCCCGGGCAATGCCATTTCTCGTGCCAATCTTCCTAACTTTTACGGATATTGGTTTTCTTATCCCCACACTATTCTCCAAACATCAGGCCAATCTGTTGGACTTCCAATTGGCCACGTCGGCAACAGCGAAGTCGGTCACCTCAACTTAGGAGCCGGAAGGATTGTTTATCAGGATTTATTAAGAATCAATTTAACCATCGAAGATGGTTCTTTTTTTCGAAACGAAGTATTATTGGCGGCAATTGATCATGCAAATACTTACAATTCCAAAGTTCACCTAATAGGCCTTGTGGGTCTTGGCTCCGTCCACAGTGAGATGGAACATTTATATGCTCTTTTGAAACTTTTAAAGTTGTCAGGTATTGATTACACAAGAGTCATGCTCCATTTATTTACTGATGGCAGAGATAGTCCTCCTACTTCCGCCAGTGTTTACCTTGCCCAGTTAACAAATACTTTAAATGTAGCTGCACTTGGCAGGATTGCTACTGTCTCTGGTCGATACTACGCTATGGATCGAGACAATCGCTGGGATAGAACTCAAAAAGCCTATCTGGCCTTAACCGCGAACAGCACTAGAAGATCAAATAATGTGCTTGATCTAATAGAGAAATTTTACGCGGCCGGGATTACCGATGAATTCATTGAGCCTACGACTATTGTTGACCAAAATAGTGCTCCTATTGGGCCGATTTCACAGAATGACTCCGTTATCTTTTTCAACTACCGACCGGATCGAGCCCGCCAGCTGACCAAAGCCTTCGTTCAAGATCAACTAAAGGATACTAGAACCTCCTCCGGAGACATTGTCAAGACATTTGAAAGAGGTCCTAAAATTAAAAATCTTTATTTTGTCACCCTTACTCAATATGAACACGGCTTACCAGTAGCTGGTGTTGCTTTTAAACCCATAGAGATTGCCATTCCTCTTGCCAGGGTTTTCTCAGAAATCAATAGACGACAACTTCATATCGCTGAAACCGAAAAATACGCCCATGTAACTTATTTTTTTAATGGAGGCAGGGAAACCCCGTTTCAAGGCGAAGATAGAATTCTAGTTAACTCCCAAAAAGTTGCCTCCTATGACCAAATTCCCGAAATGTCCACGCCACAAGTCGCACAAAAACTTCTCTTCAAGATTAATGGCCATTATTACGATTTTATAATTGTGAATTTTGCCAATGCCGATATGGTCGGCCACACCGGGAATTTTCAAGCAACTGTTAAAGCCGTAGAGACGATCGATATCTACTTGGGGTTAGTTGTTAAATCTGCCCTGTCAAAAGGTGGAGCGGTCATTATCACCGCCGATCATGGTAACGCAGAAGAGATGATAAACCTCAGAACTGGTCAA
The DNA here is from genome assembly GCA_016183325.1 of Candidatus Curtissbacteria bacterium. Taxonomy (GTDB): domain Bacteria; phylum Patescibacteriota; class Microgenomatia; order Curtissbacterales; family GWA2-41-24; genus JACPEV01. The sequence goes on along the minus strand of JACPEV010000011.1, from coordinate 63,023 downwards.
ATTAACACCGAACATAGTGCCAATCCAGCCCCTTGCATTTTTGTTATAAAAGAACTCCAAAACAAAAATCTCCAACTCAAAAGAGGTCTTCTCGCCGACGTCGCTCCTACAATTCTTAGCATTCTTCAAATTGCCAGGCCATCCCAAATGACTGGCCGAAATTTGTTAGAATAGTGAAACTTGTTCGATCTCACATCAAGACTGTAAACTCTCCTTTTGGATTAACCTCCGAAAAGTGCTTTATCGATTCCGAAATTTTCTCTCTCCTTACTTCTTCATGTATCTTAGTCAACTCTCGACAAACGATGATATCAATATCCCCAAAAATCTCCAAAACGTCATTTAACATATCAACAAGTCTGTAAGGTGACTCGTAAAAAATTACTGTCGTCCTAAAATGTTTATCTTCCATACTATGTAGTATGGTAAATAAATCTTTTAAAAATTTCATTCGTTTGCCATCTTTTTTCGGCAAATATCCTAAAAACAAAAATTTATCAGGTGGCAATCCGGAAACCGTTAGCGCCGCAATCACTGCCGATGGGCCAGGAATTGCTTCAACCTTAATTCCACGCGAAATACATTCCCTCACCAGTTTATATCCCGGATCTGATATAAGAGGAGTTCCGGCGTCAGAAACTAAAGCAATATCTTTGCCTGATTTAAGATCGCCAACAATTCCTGCAATTTTCGACTCCTCATTAAAGTCATTGAAAACAATCTTCTGCTTTTCGATTTTTAGGTCGAAAAGCAATCTTCCAGATATTCTTGTATCTTCACAAAGAACGTAGTCGACATCTTTCAAGACGAGAGCCGCCCTAAACGTGATATCTTTTAAATTGCCAATCGGTGTCGCTACAATAAACAGAGTACCCATATCATCAGTTAATGGTTTATCGTTCATTGTTAATCGACATTATATAAAAGTCAATTGCTTGCCCTGAGCGAACGTAGTGAATCGAAGGGTCAGTTGTCAGTTGTCAACCTATGGAAGAATCAATTTTAGAAACTATCGCCTTTTGGGTCATGGACGTTATATCTAACCTTGGCTATCCGGGGATTTTTATTTTAATGGCACTAGAATCTGCTCTCATTCCCATTCCTTCAGAGATCATCATGCCCTTCTCCGGTTTTTTGGTTTCAGAAGGCAGATTCAACCTCATGGCTATCACCTTTGCCGGCGCATCAGGTAATCTTGTTGGTTCCTGGGCCGCCTACGCACTCGGCTACTGGGGTCATCGAGTATTTGTTCGTAGATTTATCAGCAAATTCGGCAAGTTTATTCTCTTAACAGAAGAAGAGTACGATTCTGCCCTTAAACTTTTCAAAAAATACGGACAGTGGGTAGCAGCCATTGCCCGTGTCTTACCGGCCATAAGAACAGTTATTTCACTTCCGGCCGGGGTTGTCAGGCTTCCTTTTTTAAAGTTTAGCGTACTAACTTTCTTTGGTTCTTTAATCTGGTCATTCTTTCTGGGATACATTGGTCTTAAACTTGGGGAAAATTGGCAAATCATCAGACCTTACTTCCGAAAGTTTGACATTGCGATAATAGCCGTCACTATAATCCTGTTAGGAGTCTACATCCACTATAAACTGCGAAAAAAACAAAAAACCAGGTAAATTTGCAACTTTGATAAGTTTTTGTCAAAGTTGAATAGGTGGCCAAAAAACTAAAAAGAATCTTCAAAAAAATTGGCCCAGGCATTATCACTGGCGCTTCCGATGATGATCCTTCAGGCATTGCCACTTATTCAATAGCCGGTGCCTCACAAGGCTACGGACTCCTCTGGACCGCCCTTTTGACCTTCCCCTTGATGGCAGCCATTCAAGAAATGTGTGCTCGAATTGGAGTAGTTACGGAAAGGGGATTGGCAGGCAATATCAAATCTGTTTATAAATCAAAGCCGCTTCTTTATTTTTTAGCTCTTCTTATCGTGGTAGCCAATACGATCAACATCGGCGCAGACTTGGCGGGCATGGCTCAAGCCACCAATCTTCTTGTCCCGGCCCATCCGCTTCTGGTTGCAGCAATAACCACGGGACTGATCATAATTTTGATGATCAAATTTCCATATAAGTTTATTGCAGATAAACTCAAATGGCTAACTTTTGCCCTCTTTGCCTATGTCGCCTCAGCACTTGTTACCAAACAAGATTGGGACCAGATTTTAATTAGCACCTTCGTTCCAAGTTTTGATTTTAATCGCGAGTCGATCACACTGATAGTCGCTATTCTAGGCACCACTATTTCTCCTTATTTATTTTTCTGGCAGACCTCTGAAGAAGTCGAGGAAAGAAAGGAAATCGAAAGAGAAAAACACAAAAAAATCATCGTCACCAAACATGAGCTAAAACAAGTTTCGGAGGATGTTAACCTAGGCATGTTTTTTTCAAACCTTGTCATGTTTGCCATCATCGCGACCACCGCATCGACCCTCTACCGATTCGGCATCAATGAAATTACTACCGCGTCAGACGCAGCCAAAGCTCTCGAACCAATAGCCGGCAGTGCCTCGTCTCTACTATTCACTCTGGGAATCGTCGGTACGGGATTACTCGCCATTCCAGTCCTGGCTGGTTCTGCCGCCTACGCAGTTTCAGAAATCTTCGGCTGGCGTGAGGGTCTTTCCAAATCTTTTAGACAAGCTAGAGCTTTCTATGGGGTAATAATCGTTTCGACTGTTATCGGGTTTTTGATGAATCTTGCCAACATCAATCCCTTCAAAGCACTTTTTGCGACCGCCGTCATCTATGGTCTAATCTCGCCAATATTGATCATGTTCATTCTTTTGATTGCAAACAAAAAACAAGTTATGGGCAACGCAGCAAATAATACAGCAAGCAATATTTTAGGGGGATTTACTTTAATTTTGATGACCGCCGCCGCCACAGTTTTTCTTTTTCTCAAATTCAAAGGCTGACGAAATCACTGAAATCAAATGAGAATCAACTATGAGTAGTAAAATGAGGCTGAGCAAGTACGGCTTTTTCTAAAACATGACCTGTGGATGCATCACTAATGGCTATGGCAACAAGATCATGAGCAAATTGGCTATCTCTGGAAGATAAATTTTCAGGATTATAAGATTCTAAATTGACATATATAAAGCGTTTGGGATTTTGCTCTTCACCTGTTGTAACCTGGAATGCATCTACCGATTGTCGTTGCCACTCATTCCTATACGGTATATGCGTAAACACAAAGATAAAACGATTTTCTGGTAAGTGTTCTGTGGGAATTACTGCAGTTATTGCACCCACTCGCTCTCCATATTGGACCCCTGCCACTACATAAGGCATAAATCTATTAATTTGCCAAGTCCCATCTTTAGTACTATTCAGAAGCAGTTCAATGTCATCTTCCTTAAAAGTATTGGGAAAGTCCTTGGGACCAACCGAAATAGAGCGTGTTGAACCGTTGCGATTTGGAATAACTAGCTTCTCAGGCTGGAAATAAAATTCGCTACTTATGTAATTGGTATTCCAAATTGATGTTGAAACATCTAATTTTCCGTCCTCCTTGTCTTGTCTTAACTTATCTCCCACAGCCGCATAATACATATCCAGTGCCGGTCCATATGCGCCGTGAGGCATTACTCCTACATATTGGGGATTATCGTGCCAACCTTCTATAAGGCTTTTGAGTTTTTGCCTTTTTTCCTCATCTTGAGTGTTCTCCGCATTGTCCGGAAGTGAAGACAACGCTAACCTGTCTAGCATGGTTTTTTCTGCAGCAGCCCCCAGAACTAGACCTACTGCAACCCCCGTAGAAATATTTATAAAATCTCTTCTTGTAAATCTTCTTGGATTTCTATCAGGCATTTGGAGTATTGTAGTACCGAAAGAGGATTCCCGTCAATTTTCGAAAATTCTGCACTTTGGGAGACTACCTAGTCTTAACTATACCTTCTAATTACACCAACACATTTTCCCTGAATCGTTACGTCTTTCACATAAATCGGCTGCATGTTGGAGTTTGCCGGAGCAAGTTTAATCCGATCCTTTTCTTTAAAAAATCTCTTTAGCGTTACAACCCCACTACTGATCATCGCAACTACTATGTCGCCGTTTCTGGCTTCGTTCGTTTCCTCGACCACCACATAATCTCCATCCAAAATCCCATCCTCCACCATCGACTGGCCCCTGACTTGCAAAACGTAAGATTTTTTATTTGGAGCAATCATGTTAGGAGAAACAGCAAATGTCGCATTGGGATCTGTATACGGTTCGATAGGGGAGCCGGCAGCGATAAATCCCAAAAGTGGTAAGTCGATACCACGCACGACTTGACCAATTTTTTTGTCCACAAGCTCGATCCCTCGGACCAAACCGGATGCTCGCCTGATAAGTCCCTTTCTCTCCAGCGTCTGCAAATGTTCATGAACAGTCGCCAATGAACGAACGCCAAGCTTTTTGGCAATTTCAACCAGTGTTGGCGCGTGATCATGTTCGGATATGTAATTGTTGAGAAAATCCAAAATTTGTCTCTGTCGTTTATAAATTACTGTTGCCATGCTCCTAACATACCAAACAAAACCCGAAATTGTCAAGAGGCAATTTTAGTGTTAATATAATAACAACCCTATATTCCTGTTCCAAAAAGGGTTTTTTTGTGGCCGAAAATAACAAGGAGGCCAACGTGATCACCATTTATAAGAAAAATGCTAGCGACGAAAAGTTTAAACAAATCCAACAATTTCAAAAAGGCTCATGGATCTATGTAGAAAACCCCACTAAAGGGGAAATAAAAAAACTCATCAAAGACTTTTCCCTGAACCCAGATCAACTTCGCGATGCCCAAGATCCTTACGAAGTTCCTCGAATTGAAGTTGAAGACGAATTTGCTTATATTTTTACCAGAGTTCCTTACGCCGAAAACGGTAAAGTCCAAACTAAACCCTTTCTGATTATAATGGCCAATGATTTTATCTTAACTATTTCCCAAAACCCTTTTCCTTTCTTTGAAAACCTAACAAACGGTAAAGCTGACTTTGCTACGAGTCAGAGAACAAAAGCTGTTCTCAAGATTTTTTTTCAAATTGACTCTTTTTATAGAACCCACTTAACCGATATATCCAAAAAGGTCAGAAGCCTTGGAGTAAATGTAGAAAGAATTACCAATTATGATATTGTGCAATTCGTCAATTACGAAAGTATTCTGAATGACTTCATGGCAGCTCTCGTTCCAACCAATGCCCTTGTTAAAAGCTTGCACTCCGATAAATATCTTAATCTTTTTGAAAAAGAAAAGGAATTAACCCAAGATTTACTTCTGGAAAACGAAGAGCTTGTCGGTCTCTGTAGGGCCAACTTAACCAACATTGTAAATATCAGGCAAGCTTATTCAAGCATTATGACTAACAATTTAAACAGAGTTATTAAACTATTTACTTCACTAACAGTAATACTCACCATCCCAACAATGATTGCCAGTATTTATGGCATGAATATCCATCTTCCTCTGGCCGATTCCTCTCACGCTTTCGCTATCATTATAATAACTATTCTTACCATAGTCATTTTACTTCTTGGAATTTTCATCAAAAACGACTGGCTGTAGAAAAATACCAATAACTTCAATAATTGTTGTTAATATTGGTCGACCTTACTCAACTGGCGCTATGATCGAAACAACAATATCTCTGCCTCGCGAATAATTGGAAATTCTATCATATTGAACGTAATATCCTGGATTGGGGCAAATTTTTGAGATATAATTAAAATTTCTATGAAATTTACACTTACATCAACTTACAGGCCAAGCGGCGACCAGCCGCAAGCAATCGAAAAACTTGTCGAAGGCCTTAATAAAAACTTTCGCCATCAAACATTACTTGGAGTCACCGGTTCCGGAAAAACCTTCACCATCGCCAATGTCATCGAAAAGGTCCAAAAACCAACTTTAGTTATCTCCCACAACAAAACACTGGCAGCGCAGCTATACCAGGAATTTCGAGAATTCTTTCCCCAAAATGCAGTTTCATATTTTGTATCTTATTACGATTACTATCAACCGGAGGCCTATCTGCCAGCAACCGATACCTATATCGAAAAAGAAACTGAGGTAAATGAAGAAATAGACAGGCTTCGCCTTGCAGCGACAACCTCGCTTGCGACAAGACGCGATGTTGTGGTCGTAGCCTCGGTTTCGGCGATTTACAATTTGGGATCACCCACAGAGTATCAGAACGCCAGGCTTGGTCTCAAGGTAGGCGACATTTGGTCAAGAAGTGATCTCTTGAGGGGCTTTGCCAAGCTTCAGTACGAACGCGACGATTACGACTTCAGGCGAGGTACATACAGAATTCGTGGAGAAAATGTTGAAATTTTGCCTGCCTATGAAAATAATGCCTTACGGATCAATTTTCATGATCAAACTATCAAAAAGCTTGAAGTAATCAGTCCAATTACAGGAACAAAAATAGAAGAATCAGAATTAATTTGGTTGTACCCCGCCAAACACTACATCGCCTCAGACGAAACAACTCTGAATGCCACAGAAAGCATTAAGAAAGAACTCAAAGAAAGATTAAAAGTTTTGGAAAAATCTGGCAAAATGCTTGAAGCTCACAGACTTAAGCAGAGAACAAACTATGACTTGGAAATGATAAGAACGCTCGGTTATTGCAAAGGTATCGAAAACTACTCGCGTCATTTTGACGGCAGGAAACCCGGTGACCCGCCATACTCTTTAATCGAGCATTTCCCAAAAGACTACCTTTTAATAATCGACGAATCGCATATGACCGTTCCTCAAATCAATGGCATGTATAACGGAGACAGAGCCAGAAAAGAAATGCTTGTGGACTTCGGTTTTCGTCTTCCATCCGCTTTCGACAATAGACCATTGAAGTTTGAGGAGTTTGCGAGAAAAATTAGTCAAGTAATCTATACATCTGCCACCCCGGCCCAGTACGAGCTAAATTTAAGCGATCAAGTCGTTGAACAATTAGTTCGCCCTACCGGATTAATTGATCCCGAGATCTCAATTCGCAAATCAAAAGGCCAAATCGAGGACTTAATTAAAGAAATCGAAAAACGCGCAACCAAACATCAAAGAACATTAGTCACCACACTGACTAAACGCATGGCCGAGGAACTCACAGATTTCTTACAAGAAAAGGGACTAAAGGTTCAGTATTTACATTCGGAGATTCAAACACTTGATCGTCAAGACGTCCTGGACGACCTCAGATCGGGTAATTATGATGTTCTTGTAGGTATAAATTTACTCAGGGAAGGTTTAGACCTACCTGAAGTTGCGCTAGTTGCGGTTCTGGATGCCGATAAAGAAGGATTCCTTCGCTCAGAAACGTCTCTTATTCAAACAATGGGCCGGGCAGCAAGGCATATTGAAGGATCGGTCATACTCTACGCAGATGTCGAAACAGGATCGATGAAGCGCGCAATCGCGGAAGTGGAAAGAAGAAGAAAGATACAACGCCAGTACAACCAACAACACGGGATCACCCCTAAATCGGTCGAAAAACCGATACGCGAAAAACTTATTGATCGCGAAAAAATTTACGAGGAAAAGGAACGAATGGTCAAAGACGATGTTATCCAGTCTGCTGTCAAACGGGCCCAAGAGGGCAATATGCTATCAACCGACAAGCAAAAACTCATAAAACTTTTAACTCGAGAAATGAAAGCCGCCGCCAGGATTCTTGATTTTGAAAGGGCGGCCCAATTTCGTGATCAGATAAGTATTCTTAAATCACCGGCGGTCTGATTGTAAATTATCCAAGTCCCAAAGGGCCGAATTCAAATTGTGTACAATTTTATTAGCAATTCTTGCTTCACCTAATAAATTTGGCTCGTTGGTAGTTTTTTCCTCATAGCCACTAAAGACGAGACTGATTATTGTTCCTCCAACGATAGTCCAGGAAATTGAAAAATCATAAGTATTTTGTTCTCTGGACATTCTAACTTCAGAAGAACTTTCAGGAAACAAATCCGGTATTACTCCTGATGAAGACTTAATCAAACGGAGAAATGCTGAATCTTTTCGATCGATTCCTTTTAAAAGACTTTCGGTTGAAAACGTTTCAACGACAAAATTTATACCATCCCCGTGATCCTCAACAATTTCTTCAGCTGTGAGGACAAACATGATCATTACCTCTCTAAACAAAGATTCGAGAGATTCAGGTTCAAGTACCTCTTGCATTGGCAAAGTATATACGTAAGATGTCAGTTCTTTCCAGTGCTCTACTCGGGGTGGAATTTTGGACAAACCATCAGAATCAAAATTCTGATATAATTAAAGCTTTGACATGGACAAAATAATTATTAAAGGCGCCCGAGAACATAATCTCAAAAATATCAATGTCGAGATTCCCAAGAACAAACTAGTTGTTTTTACGGGAATTTCTGGTTCGGGCAAGTCTTCCTTGGCGTTTGACACCATCTATGCCGAAGGACAACGCCGTTACGTCGAATCGCTAGCTTCATACGCACGTCAATTCCTGGGAGTTATGGATAAACCCGACGTTGATTCGATTGAAGGCCTTTCTCCTGCTATTTCCATCGACCAGAAGTCTACTTCCCACAATCCTAGATCCACTGTTGGAACAGTTACGGAAATCTACGATTATTTGCGACTTTTGTTTGCCAGAATTGGTCACCCACACTGTCCTATATGCGGCAGGGAAATTTCCCACATGTCAACTCAACAAATAGTCGACGAAATCCAAAAACTACGTGCTACAAGCCACAAGCTACTCACCAGAATCCTTCTTCTTGCCCCAGTTGTTAAAGACAGAAAAGGTGAATTTAAAGAGTTATTTAAAGACTTGCAAAAGCAAGGATACCGTTATGTCAGAATCGACGGAAAGGTTAAATCACTTGACGAAGATTTTGTGCTCATAAAGACAAATAAACACTCAGTTGATGCAGTTATCGACCGACTGACAATCCCCGCCGAAAACAGCCGCCTGTTTCAATCAGTAGAACAGGCCTTAAAACTTGGCGAAGGCACAATCATCGTTGCCGAGATATTGGATAAGACTTTTGATATTCCCGAGTTTCCAAACGCGCTAAAAGATCATCTTTTTTCGGAAAAATTCGCCTGCCCCAAAGACAATATTTCACTCCCAGAAATTGAGCCACGAACGTTTTCTTTCAACTCCCCCCATGGAGCGTGTCCAACTTGTAACGGACTAGGCGTACTGCGAAAGGTCGACCCCGATCTTGTACTAAATCCCAACCTGACCATTTCAGAGGGCGGAATTCTTCCTTGGGCACGCCTAGTCGAATCCGACAGCTGGTCCTGGAGAGTTTTGGTAACAGTTGCTAAAGAAAACAAAATTCCTATGGATGCACCAATTGAAAATCTGTCTAAAGAAGCAAGAAAGATTTTGCTTTATGGTTCAGGAGATCAAGCATACACCATCACCGGTCCGAATCGTTACGGCCGTATTGTTTCTTGGGACACCAATTACGAAGGCGTGATAAATAATTTAGAGCGCAAGTATAAGGGCACGGAATCAAATTATGTCAGGTTCGAGATCGAAAAGTTTATAAGGATAGACACGTGCCAAGAGTGTAAAGGTTCACGTCTCAAGAAAGAAGCTTTGTCTGTAACAATCATACAAAAATCCATCTCAGAAGTTGCTAGGTTCTCCATTTTTAAACTGCTCTTGTGGCTAAAGGAATTATCCACAAGTCGTGAATTACTCTCTGATCGGGATAAGAAAATATCGACACCAATCCTAAAAGAATTAATGTCAAGGGTTCAGTTTCTCTTGGATGTCGGCCTTGAATATCTAACCATCGATCGGACGGCAAACACGCTCGCAGGGGGAGAATCTCAACGAATTAGGCTCGCCAGCCAGATCGGCTCAGGTTTATCTGGGGTTCTTTACGTACTTGATGAACCGTCAATTGGATTGCACCAACGGGATAACAACAGGCTTATCACCACTCTCAAGAAATTAAGAGAGCTCGGAAATACCGTCATAGTTGTCGAGCACGACCGAGAAATGATGCTAGCGTCAGACGAAATTCTGGATTTCGGCCCTGGAGCCGGCGAACATGGAGGCAAAATTGTAGCCCAAGGAACCCCGCTGCAAATTATCAAAAACCCTTCTTCCCTTACTGGAAAATATCTTTCGGGAAAGAAAAAAGTGGATATAAGTAATATTCTTCGAGCGACCTTGCACCGTATGGTGTTGGGGAATGGTAAGTTCTCGACACATTCGATAAACTCAGTGTCGACCCTGAGTAAAATCGAAGGGTCGACAAGCCTGGTGCCGTATGGTAACAGGGCAAGCTCAAACAGTAACAACGTCCTTACCGTCCTTGAAGCAAAAGAACATAATCTTAAAAACATCGACGTTGAATTCCCACTCGGAAAATTTATTTGTATCACTGGTGTTTCAGGCTCAGGAAAATCTACATTAATTCACGATGTTCTCTATAATGCCCTCGCGAGTGAGTTTTATCATTCACGTCAAAAAGCAGGCCAGCACAAAACAATTCATGGCACCCAAAATCTTGATAAAGTAATATTAATTGACCAATCACCAATCGGCAGAACTCCTCGTTCAAACCCTGCAACCTACACAGGTGTTTTTACATTTATCAGGGATTTGTTTTCCAAAACGACTGATGCGCGAGTTCGAGCCTACAAACCGGGACGTTTCTCGTTTAACGTCAAAGGCGGCCGTTGCGAAGCCTGTGAAGGCGATGGTCAAGTTAAAATCGAGATGCAATTTTTACCGGACGTCTACGTCGACTGTGAAGTTTGCAACGGGAAACGTTACAATCAAGAAGCCCTGGAAATTCATTATAAAAACAAAAATATCTCGCAAGTTCTGGAAATGACCGTCGAAGAAGCGCTTTCTTTTTTTGAAAACATCCCGCAGATAAAACAAAAACTTGAAACAATCTACGACGTTGGCCTTGGCTATATCAGGCTCGGACAACCGGCCCCAACACTCTCAGGCGGTGAAGCACAACGAGTAAAGTTGGCAACCGAGCTCTCAAAAAGGGCAACCGGGAAAACTTTATACATATTAGATGAACCGACGACCGGTCTACATTTTGCCGACATCGAAAGACTTCTTGCAATCCTCAGGCGCCTAGTCGACACCGGTAATACGGTGATTATTATTGAACACAACATGGACGTTATCAGAAACACCGATTGGATAATTGATCTTGGCCCCGAAGGTGGCGACGGCGGAGGCCAAATTGTAGCCCAAGGTACACCTAGTGAAGTTGCAAGAGTCAAATCTTCATACACCGGTCAATTTTTGGCAAAGAGCTTTTAACAAAAAGTCAAATCATGAATCTAATAAGTTTGCTGAAAACCTATTGACCTCACGATAATGAGAAAAGAATATCAGAACAAACCATCATTTTGTCATTCTGGCTTGTCCAGAATCCTTACTAAAATTAGATTCTGGAGTCGCTTCGCTTCCCAGAATGACAGTCCGACGTAGGTTTTCAGCAAACCTTAATCCCAAAGGATGTTCCTTGTCAAAAAACACTTGATACCAAATACTAAATCCTAGATACTAGATTTAATGCGTTATCTTCTGAAGTCCTTATTTATTCTTATTTTTTTACTCATCACTCATCACTCATCACTCATCACTCGCGACGTAGTCGCGCAAGGCGAATTTGAAACTGCCTATAAAGTGAGCTACCTGGTCAAAGATGACGGAAAAACTGACATTACCCAAAACATCACTCTTAAAAATAAAACCAACGATAGTTATGCCGACAAATTCGAACTCAAAATCGGCTCTACTCAAGTAGAAAACGTCAAAGCCCAAGACAAAGAGGGGCCGATGGAAACAACCAGTAAATTCGATGACAACGTTACCACCATCAGCGTCCGCTTCAACGCACGCGTCATCGGAATTGATAAGACTCTCCCTTGGACCTTAACTTACACCACTAGTGACTTGGCCTCAAAAGCCGGCCAAATTTGGGATATTTCCATTCCCAGACTCGCCAAAAACCCCGACATCACCGCTTATGAGGCCAAAATTTTAATTCCTTATTCCTTCGGCGAGCTATCAACAACTGTTCCGGCTCCCAAAAGCTCAAACCGCACCGGCCTACAACAAGAATTCACCTTTGACAAAGACCAACTTTTTCAATCTGGCATTGCCATGTCATTTGGCAAAAAACAAATATTTGCGTTCAAGCTTAATTACCATATTGAGAATAACAACTTAACAGCTCAACTTGCCACAATTACTCTCCCGCCTGATAACAATTATCAAAAAGTGGTTCTTGAAAAAGTTGAACCCCCTCCCTCAAACGTCAAGGTCGACAAGGATGGCAATTTTCTTGCCCAATACAAATTGGCCCCCAAAGAACAGAAAGACATTACTGCGTCAGGTTATGTTGAAGTTTTTTCAAAACCCTTCAGGAATATTTTTTCTCGCCTAACTAGTGAAGAACGTCAACTCTACACACAACCGCAGATTTATTGGGAAACGGACAACGCTTTCATCCGAGATAAAGCGCAAGAGTTGAAAACGCCTGAAAAAATCTACAATTTTGTTGCTGACTTTTTAAAATATAGTAACGAAAGGCTTAACCTTGACAAAATCGAAAGAAAAGGAGCAGCGTCAAGTATCACTTCACCCAAAGATTCTGTTTGCACCGAATTCACAGACCTATTTATTGCTCTAGCCAGGGCTGCCAGTATCCCTGCGCGTGAAGTGGAAGGTTACGCTTATACGCAAAACGAGCGCCTCAAACCTCTTTCCTTAAGCTTAAACAAAGGCGATATCTTGCACGCTTGGCCTGAATATTGGGATGACAATTTAGGTTGGGTCCAGGTTGACCCAACTTGGGGGTCAACATCTGGTGGGCTGGATTTTTTCAATAAGCTTGACTTTAATCACATTACTTTCGTCCAAAGAGGTGTATCCTCAACAAGTCCATATCCTGCCGGTGCCTACAAAAAAAAGAACCAACTTGAACAAAAAAGTGTCTTTGTAGAATTTGCTAAAGATTTACCTGAACCAACATCTACGCCTCAGTTGACTCTAAATGCTCAAGAAAAAATTTTATCTGGTATACCCACAAGAATCTTAATAGGCATAAAAAATGTCGGTTCCACCTCGATTATTAACCAAGATCTAAAATTAACAGCCTCAAAGCTTGAAAAAGTTGGCAGTCTACAAAAACCCTCAAGCGAGTCAGGATATACCTTCTCCCAAACAATTCCAATCCTTCCTCCATATTCTCAGGAAAACTTTACGTTCAGGTTACAATCTGCAGGACTTTTCAAAACTGCTACAGATATGCTAATCATAAGCTATGCAGGATCAGAAATTTCCAGGCCCGTAACAATTCTGCCCATTTTTAAGCTAGTACTAATCCGCGAGTCCGCGCTAAGCGTCATAATTGCCATCCTAATCATAGGTGCGGGACTATACCTCTACAAAAAGATAAAGAAAAGAAAAAATCCTCACCCAATGATAAAATCTCCTCTGTGAAACCAAGCATAGACAGCCTTCCAGATTCTCCGGGAATCTACAAATTCTATAATGCACAGAATAATCTGCTTTACGTAGGGAAATCAATATCGATAAAAAAAAGGGTCGCATCATATTTTACAAATAAAAATCTCGGCCCAAAAATGAGTCTTTTGGTTGCAAAAATCGATCATGTTGAATTTATTAAAGTATTTTCCGAATTCGAGGCTTTGTTGCTTGAAGCCGAACTCATAAGGACTAACCAACCATTTTTCAACTCACAAGCCAAAGACGATAAAAGCCCGATCTATATCAAAGTCACCAAAGATGAAATTCCTCAAGTCCAGCTTGTAAGAAAACAAAAACAAAAAAGAGGCGAATTTTTAAAGGGACCATTTCCGTCAACCAAAGAAACGCGCTCTATTTTAAAAATAATCAGACGGATCTTCCCATTTTGCCACCATAGAAACCCCCAAAAACCTTGTCTTTACGTACACCTGAGACTTTGTCCATACCCTTATGAAAATGCTGATTCCAAAATCAAATATCAAAAAACAATCCGCAAAATCAAAGACCTTCTTTCCACAAAAAGCCAGCCACTTATCAAATCGTTGACCAAAGAAATGAAAAAAGCCGCGGGTGAACAAAGATATGAAACTGCAAATGAAATCAAAAAACAAATAGAAAAAATTCAATCTCTTGGTGCAAGTTTCCGAACCCCCAGGGAATTTCTAGAACAACCCACCCTTGTAGATGATCTAACCACTCTAAGGCTCCAAGCTCTGAAAACTCAGTTAGGACTAGAAAAGATCCCAAAGAGGATTGAATGCTACGATGTCTCCAATATTTCCGGGAAACTTGCCACAGGCTCAATGGTCGTCTTTATTAATGGCAAAAGCGATAAATCTCAGTACCGCCGTTTCAAAATCAAGCTTACCAGCACTCCAAACGACTACCAAATGCTCAAAGAAATCTTGTCACGAAGATTTAAAAATGACTGGCCCAAACCCCAACTAATCATCATAGATGGTGGACGCGGCCAACTAAATGCCGTCTTGTCAACCTTACCCAAATCTAATTTCGAAATAAAAGTTATCTCCCTTGCCAAAAGATTTGAAGAAATTTACACTAAGGACAAAACCTTGCCGATCTCTCTTCCAAAAGAAAGTCCAGCAAGACAACTTGCCCAAGAAATCCGAGATGAAGCCCACCGCTTTGCCATAACCTATCACAGAAATTTACGCTCAAAACAACTGCTACTGAACAAAAGTTGAATTTCAAAAATTAATGCTGGATACTAAATACAGAATACTAAATACAAGCACTGCCCAATGAAACACTACCTCAGAACCTTTATAATAGCTGCCATCTCCTTTTACGTAGCCTACAGCATCATTCCGACTATTATGCTTGGAGGTGATCCCCAAGATTTATTAATCGTAGTTGGCACAATTTTTTTCGTCTCAACCCTAATTAAACCCATATTTTCTTTGATACTTCTGCCTTTCAATCTTTTAACATTCGGCTTGCTTTCACTTATTATCAATATTGTGCTGCTTTTTGCCTTGTTGACATTCTTGCCAGGATTTAACATTGCTCCTTATAACTTTCCTGGCGCAGACATCGCAGGCATTATTATTCAACCTGCAAATTTGAATCTGATTGCAACTATCGTTGCCATTGCGCTCGTACTCACAGTCACGCAAAAAATCCTCCACCTTATTTTTGAATAGGCCTTGATACCCCCGATACTCTTGATACCCTCGATACCCTTCTGCTACCATATCCCTCAATGTTCTCAGAATTTTTCAGACACTACCTTGAACTCCCCGAAAAAACAAAAAAGGTTGTTTGTCTTGGTGGTGGTGTGGGCACAGCTCAAATTCTTAAGGGCCTAAGAGGCAGTTACGATTTGACAGCCATAGTCTCCATGGCCGATGATGGAGGATCAGCGGGTCGCCTAAGACGTGCCTTTTCTGTTCCGCCTCCAGGGGACTTAGTCAACTGCCTCGCCGCTCTTTCCGACGAAGAATCAATTCTCCAAAAACTTTTTATCTATCGTTTTGCAGGCAAAAGATATGGCAAAGATACAGATCTTGGTGGCCACAAACTTGGCAATCTTATTTTTGTTGCTCTCACAGATATCTGCAAGGGGGACACAAACAAAGCTCTCGAAGAATTCTGCAAAATTGTCTCCTCAAAAGGCCGTGTTTTGCCTGCCTCCGTTGGCGACGTCAATATTTGGGCCAAAACTAAAAATGGCCAGAAAATTTATGGCGAGCAAAATATAGATTTAGGCAAATATAATTCTCACCAGTCTCTGACCGAAGTCCACCTGGATCCTTCGGATATCGAAGCCTTCAAACCGGCAATTTCGGCTATCAGAGAAGCTCAACTTTTAATTATTGGGCCAGGCGATTTATTCACTACAGTTCTGCCAGTTTTAATCGTCCCTAAAATAAAAATCGCAACAACCAAGAGCAAAGCTAAAAAAATATTTATCCTCAATATTGCCAATAAACCTTTTGAAACAGCTGGTTTTATGGGCTCGGATTATCTTGTGACTATTAAAAATCACCTTAAAGATCTTTCTTTTGATACAATACTAGTCAATACCAACCAAAAATCAAAAATACCTGCAAATCTTCATTATTCATATGTCAAGTACGATAAAAGAAATTTAGAAAAATTTGGGGCAGAAATTATCGCCGATGACTTTGTTAACAATCAATATCCGATCTACCACCACAGCCAAAAAATCGCCAAAGCCATCGAGAAAATAATCAACAAGTGAAAAATTTCCTACTGATAATCCAAATAATCGTCTCTACCCTTCTTATGGTCATAATTCTACTTCAGGCTAAAGGTTCAGGTCTCTCTGCAACTTTCGGGGGTGAAGGTGGCTTTTATAGATCGAAAAGAGGAGTAGAAAAACTTTTTGTTTATCTGACGGTAATTCTGGCAACTCTTTTCTTTATCATCTCCACCGTATTAGTTATCATCTAAAAGCAAAATGTCAAGAGGAGTTACCATAAGGCGAATTAAGTTTTGGTGGAATCTGACACAAGCCTACGCCATCAGGTATAAATTTCCAGCTTTAGCCTCTGTCGCCACGATTTTCTTAATTGTCTTTCTGATATCAAAAGTTTGGCCGCTTCTCAGCCAAAAAAACACTCTCAACATTGGCTATGTTGGCGTTTATTCTCTCAATACTATTCCAACACCTGTGCTGTCACTGGTCACAGAGTCGCTAATCACCACAGATCGAAATGGCCGGCCGCTGGCGCAACTTGCTTCCTACTGGACCGTTTCTGATGATGGCAAAACCTATCTGATTTTTCTCAAAGATAATCTCAAGTGGCATGATGCGACTGCTGTTGATGCTAAAGATATTTCTATTGCACTCTTGGGTGTCAAAATCACTGCACTTAATAATCGGGTCATCGAATTTAAGCTGGAAAGTCCTATCTCGTCTTTTCTCCTTGCTCTTGACAAACCAGTCTTCAAAACTAAGAGCTTCTACGGAACAGGTCAGTTCAGAATCGTCGACATCGATCAGAAAGAAAATATTGTCAAAAAAATAAGTTTGGTACCTAAGAATAAGGAAATGCCCAGGGTCAATATTAAGTTTTACCAAACAGAAGCTCAAGCAATCCATGCTCTCAAAATAGGCGAAATCAAAAATGTAGAGGTAACTAGTGGCCAAAACTTCGCAAGCTGGCCAACTCTGGCTGTTGAGAAAGAGGTCGAAGACCAAGAGATTATCACTATCTTTTTCAATAACCAAGATCCGCTGCTTTCCTCAAGAGAATTGCGCCAAGCCTTAAGCTATGCCGTCAATAGGAGTAATTTTGCAGGACGTTCGGCTACTAGCCCTATCGCTCCGACTAGTTGGGCATACAATGAGTCAGTTAAAAGATACGACTATAATACCGGCAAGGCTAAAGAACTTCTCTCAAAATCTGCAATAGCGAATTCGAAAATTAAACTGTCGGTTCTGCCGGGACTTGAAGATGTTGCCGGCCAAGTTAAACAAGACTGGCAGGCAATTGGAGTCGGAACAGAATTGACTGTTATCAAAACCGTACCTGAAAGTTTTCAAGCACTTT
Source organism: Candidatus Curtissbacteria bacterium (assembly GCA_016183325.1). Lineage (GTDB taxonomy): Bacteria > Patescibacteriota > Microgenomatia > Curtissbacterales > GWA2-41-24 > JACPEV01. Next base: position 45,466 of record JACPEV010000011.1, on the reverse strand, counting down.
TAGCGCGAGACAAATTAAGTCCTGATCCTGACCAATATGCGATGTGGCACTCAACTCAAAGCGCAACCAACATCACCCAATATAAAGATGTCAAAATAGATAAGCTCTTAGAAGACGCCAGAAGTGAAAAGAAAGAAGATGTCAGAAGAGAGCTTTATTATGATTTTCAAAAATTTCTAATGGAAGATGCCCCAGCGGTCTTTCTTTATCACCCTTATAAATATAAGATTACCTACAAAAACGCCAAATCCCAAATCGAAAAATTACCCAAGTAATCAATAGGGGAGGCCGAGGGGAATTGAACCCCCAACCCGCAGCTCCACAAGCTGCTGCTCTGCCATTGAGCTACGACCTCCAAATCAACATTCAATATTATATCAGCAGATCTCCTCCAGCTGCAAAGCAGCTGAGGAGCTCCTCTGATATATCAGGCGAAGAGCTGATATACAACAAATTGAACCTAAATTCCGTAAGCTGAAAGTGGAAAATTGCCCACCCTTACCCTGTGTAAACTCATAATAAAAGAATCACATTGGATAGTTCCGCCATCTGTCGAAAAAGCGGCTATAAATCCATTTTCCCTAAGCAAACTAATTACTCGCGAGTCATATGTCCCATAAGGATATGCAAAAATATTCTGGTTTTTTGCAAGCTGCTGCTCAAGTTGCTCTTTTGCTGTCACAATTTCATATATTGCTTTCTCATTTGATTTACCTACGAGTGAACTATGCGACCAGGTATGATCATACGCAGTCACGTGACCACTCTGAACCATTTGTTTTAATTGATTCCAAGTCATATATCCAGGATTTTCCAAAAGGCCGGTTGATATCATCAAATTTGCCCTAATGTCATGCTTCTTCAAGATTTCGTATGCATAAGTGTAAATATCACTATATCCGTCATCCATAGTGATAACAACACTTTTTGCAGGTAAGCTTCGCTTATTGATTAAAGCATCAACAAGCTCATCGGCAAAAATTGTTTTGTAACCCCGCGAGATCAAATATTTCATTTGGTTCTCAAAAACGCCAACATCAACAGTCAATTGCGCATGCCAAGCGGCGCGAGCTTGCTCAATCGGTTCAACATGGTGATACATTAAAACCGGAACATTCAGGCAATAGCCCTTGTACACCGGCTCTGGGGTAGGAGGCGGTGATGAGCTCGGACTTGGGTCAGGGGCGGATCCAATGCTAGGGGCTGAGTCGCGAGCGGCCGCAACAGTACCGAGCCCGTCATTCGTTGTTGATATAACTAAATACGCCGCGAACATCGCAACTACGGCCAGATAAATACCATAGTTGATCAATTTATTCACAACTGACCTTCCCTTTTTCATGACAAGTCTGAAAATAAGGACATATACTACCTTTAACTAGTTGCAATATCAAATCTAAGAATTTTAGCGCGCCCAGAAACAGTTAGTTGGTATATACTTAGACCGATGAAAAAGCTAATTATGACTGGTTCTGAAGGAACAATAGGAACGGTGCTAAAAGAACCCCTGAATAATTTATATAAGGTATATACAGTCGATCAAGTAGGGGATGATACTGATAGATTTTATAAAGCAGATATAACCGATTTTGAATCATTTAAAAAAATCTTTTCAAAAATTGGCGATGTAAAATATATAATTCATTTGGGCGCAGATTCGAGGGTTGATGCTCCGTGGGACTCCGTATTAAGAAATAATATAATTGGTACTAAAAATGTATATGAGTGCGCAAGATTGTTTGGGGTAAGAAGAATTGTCTTCGCCAGCTCGAATCACGTCACCGGTCTCTATGAAGGTACGCCTCCAACTCTCCATAAACAAAAGACTCCAAGAGTTATCACTGTTAATGATCCAGTAAGGCCTGATAGCGATTATGGTAATAGTAAACTATTTGGCGAAGGATTAGCGCGGCAATATTACGAATTATATGATGTTCAATCTATCTGTCTAAGAATAGGGACAGTTACAAAAGAGGACGATCCAAGAGCAGATGAGAGGATGAGAAAAACTTGGCTTAGCCATCGAGATCTTATACAACTTATACAGAAATCACTTCAGGCACCTGTTGAGTTTGGGATTTATTATGGAGTTTCTAATAATGATGGCAGATTTTGGGATATTAGCAATGCTCAAAAAGAATTGGGTTACGAACCAGCTGACAATGCTGGTTCAATTTAGCGCGCCCAGGTGTCTCCAGTTGGACATCGTTTTCTATAATTTACTCTATGCATTCAATAAACTCCAGGATTTTTCAAAATCCCATTAGCTAACGTGACCACTTCTTCTCTAGTAAAAGGAACAGTTTCTATGCAAATATTAGGATTTTGGACAAAATATATTTCTTGATGAGGGAAAATTTTTAATCGGATGCCCGTATAATCTTTTGGTATTCTCACACGGCTATTTCATCCTCTAATATATGAGATCACATTACCAAAAATCATTTTCCCTTGTGCTGATTCAAGCAATCGTAAAAGATTTCTTATTGCCCTCGGGACTCTCATTTTTTTTGCTTCGGTTAGAGAAAAAGTTATTTAGGTTATTTAGGGGACGGTCCTCAGAAGGCTTGATACAATAGTCCAAAAATGAAATAGTTGTAAGAGTCTCTGAAAAATTAGTCCCTTAGATTTAGTTGTAAGACAGTTTGAATAAAGAAGCACCAAAAACAATTCTCAAATTAGATTATTAGGACAAGGAAGCTTAGGACCGTCCCCGGGTCTCTGTGAGACCAAGATTTAGCGCGCCCAGAGGGATTCGAACCCCCAACCACTCGCTTAGAACGCGAACGCTCTATCCGTTGAGCTATGGGCGCATGTGAGCGAGTGAAGGGAATCGAACCCTCGTATCCAGTTTGGAAAACTGGTGTTCTGCCATTGAACTACACTCGCAAGTGACCATATTTTACCAAAAATTAAGGCACAAACTCCAACTGAGCAACCACCGGCAAATGATCGGAGACTAAAACTTCCGGAACTGCAAGAGATATTTTTTTAAAATGGCGCGAGGTAAAAATATAATCAACCAAAAGCTTCCTTGGTACAATTTTATGCACCTCAGGATGAGTCGTGTATTTAAAAGGTGAGCCAAGCATCAAGTTATTTGCAACACCAGAAATAATCTTAATCACTTTCATCTCCGGCGGCATATTAAAATCACCACCTAAAATGAAAGGTACATCGCCAAGAGACTTAAGGTAAGAAGCAATAAGTTTCGCCTGACGGGCCGTTTCGTTGGTATCCGTCGGTGGCGCTGTCCAAGCTCCATGCACCGACATCGCATGCAAAATCTCGCCATTTATCTTAACGGAAACGTCGACAATCGATCTTTTAATCTCCGGCCAAAATTTATCGTCTTTAAGTTCGGAAAGCAACAAACGTCTAAAATCTTTAAGGACTTCAACCTTACTGTCTATGATGGGCAATTTGGATAAAACAGCGTTACCGAGTCCCGAATCATCAAAATCAGAAAGTGCCACATTATCAGAAAACCGACCGTACATCTTGAGTTTTTCTCCAAGAAAACCAAAAAGATCGATTTTCCTATCAGCACACTCGTTAACAACTCCCGAAGATACCTCCTGCATCGAAACAAAATCCGGATCTTCACTCTTCAAAAAATCAACAAGCGCATCCAAATATTTCCCTTTATAAATGTTTACCTGAATGAACTTAAGAATTTTAGCCATAAAAAAACAACCACATGACTTATGAATAATTTTAACGCATAATCTGCTAAAATGGTATTGTGATAAGAAAAGGGTCTATCCTGCCACTTATTATAACCCTAAGCCTTACCGCCTTCTTTGGCTATATTCTTTATACTAACTTTTCCAAAAAACCAAACACACTAACACAACAAGTATCGGAAAACATCTTTAAATACCCAAATGCCAAGTCATGGGACGTCAATAACACTAAACGCCCTTGCTTCGTCTACTTCGATGGCTGCACAGAAGTACCTTCGATAATCGAATTCCAAACTACAGACAACTGGCCACAAATCTATACCTATTACAGAGATTTCCTATCCCAAGGGTGGTTTGTCGCAACCCAAATATATACATCTGTTCCAGACGAATTTCTGTTCACCAATGATTCGCTCGAAGATGGACGGTGCGAAATACTTCTCAAAAGACCAAGGGAGGGAATATTCACACTCGATAAGGAAACAAGCAAAAAAACCTACAAATTCGCGATAACTTGCTACCCGAAAACATAACCGTCACTCGCTCACCCTAACTTCAATTACCTCATCCACTGTTAAACCAGCATCTTCGTGAGCTTTTCTCACTTCTTCACCATTTGAAGCTTCCGTTATGCAAAACGCAGCCCCTTGATCCCCATTGAGATAAAGATTAACCGGCTTCAAGCTTAACTTGGCACACGAATCTTTGTATTTCGACCACTTTCCACGAATCGTCTCGTCACCAATACCGGCATCAAACTTATGAATTCCGATAAACGTAGCCATCCGTAATCACCTCCTTAATTAACTATTAGGGACGCTCCTCCCGTAATCTTGTTAAGATAATCCAAAATAAGCATTCTTTGTAACCTTCCCCGGACGAATAGGAGCGAGAAATCTTGAACCCTTCGATACTCCGGCTTCGCTCAGTACGCAGGGCAAGACTTCGACGATGAGCTCAGTCGAATCGCTGCTCCCACCGGTAGATTCTATCCTAAAACGCTGGAATCCAGCAACTTTTGATCATGAAATGAAATATTAATTTATAAAGCTGAAACTAGTCCGACAAACTACATATTTTAGTGGTATAATTCGTTTAATATGAAAGACCTACAGTTTAAAGTGTTAATAGAACAAGACGAAGATGGATGGTATATTGCAGAGGTACCAGAACTGCAGGGATGCTATGAAGATCCGTCAAAGTGGCAGTCATGTTAGGTTAGAACATGCTGATGGCAGAAAAACTAGCGTACCAGTTCATTCTGGAGAAAATGTTAGAATAGGACTTCTTAGAAAAATTTTAAGAGATGTAAATATCTCTAGAGATGAATTCGAAAAAATAAACTTCCGAGGGCTAATAGCCCTCGGTTTTCACCAATCATATCATTCGGCTCCGGTTCTAACTCGAAACTTTCTCGGAAGTATGTTTTCTCTTCGCTTCATCCTAGGATTGATAATCCTAGGTTTTCGCGAAGCGAAAATAAAATAACTTCAAAAAAATCTCAAATAAATCAGTATAATGTTTTACTACAAAGAACTCCTGTCTCCTGATAATTCAAATATTGAGGAGTTAAACCAAAAAGTAGAAAATTTACAAAATCAATTGGAGCAGTCAAAACAAAGACAAAACTTTTTAGAGGCTCGGCTTAATCAACTAGTTTCTTGGATTAAATCAGTATTTCCTTTCTTTAAGTAAAAAAGGCCTTGGCATCATAGTTACGAATCTATTATTGACAACTTCACTAATAAAGACTGACAATTAAATTGTGAAGATTGTTAACCAACAAGGATTTTCTTCAATTCTAATTATTTCAGTATTTGTTGTGTTGTTGGTGAGTATTCCTTTGGGAGCTTTTTATCTAAAAGGACAAGTTCAAAATAAATCGCAAGAAGCTACAAATTCTGAGAAACTGTTGAAAGAATCAAAAGGAACTAACAAAACCCCAGAAAGTAAACCTGAAAATATTATAACAGCCTTCTTTCAAGCAGTTAAAGATAAGAATAAGAGTAAGGCTAAGAGCTATTTATCTGAAAATGTTAATAAAGCTGCATTCAAATCAACTTTTGAAAACGATACTAATTCTCCCTCTTTATATAATCAAGAGTTTAGCTATAAGATTACTGAAACTAAAACTGATTTTGGTGGTAATAAAGCATTTGTTAATGTGGATTTAGTCGTCAGTGGACAAACTTTACCTACAGTGGTGACACTGGAAAAAAATACCTCGGGAATTTGGTTAATAAGTAACAGTGAGACTGCTGTTTATGGTAATACCAACCTGCCTTTTGAAGAACAACAAAGACAACCAGAATCTCTCAAGAGGGTGTTTTTGGTTCTTACAGGTCCTGCTGATTTTTATTTAACGAGTCCTGAGGGTACTCATGCGGGTTATGATCCTAAAACTGGGGAGAGGTTAAATGGAATTGAAGATGTTTACTATGAAGGACGACTCCCTGATCAATTAGAATCATTTGCAATAACAGATATGATTGGGAGTTGGGAACTGAAGGTAATTGGTAATGGAGAAGGTGAATATAGTTTAATGACTCGGCTTGTTAACACCTTAAAAGAAGATTCGATCAAAAAGAGTACCTCAAAAGGAAAGATCGATACCTATATTCTGCAATACCCCACTGGGGCTGATAAACCTCTTGAAGTAACTCCTGTTAATTAAGATCAAAATATAGCGGATTGGGGACGGCCCTCCCGTAGTCTTGTTAAGATAATCCAAAATAAGCATTCTTTGTAATCTTCTCTAGTCGACAATACTGGACGATCTTCGAACAATTTGGACACAAAATGTTGTAAATCGGCAGGACTTAGACTTCCTAACAGAGAAGGTAGAAAAACTTCAGCCAACGCTCGCACTTGCTTAAAGCCTCTGACTACAATAACATACAATCTATGCCTGAACAGCCAAATGGTCAAAACATTGCAAGGGTTTATTCCGAACAAGCTAAATCGTACATTGACTTTGCTCCCACCTCATTCAGTTGGCAATTCATAGAGAAACCTGCTTTTGATAGACACCTTAGAGACTTATGTAGACCACAAGTTCGTGTGTTAGACGCTGGCTGCGGAAGTGGCAGAATAATTGAACATTTAATCAATAATGGGATTCAGCCCGATAACGTAACTGGCGTTGATATTAGCCAAAATATGCTGGATGAAGCAAGAAAAAAACTTCCAGAAGTGAAACTAATTCAAGCTGACCTAGTTGACGCTGACCTTCCAACAAATCACTTCGACTTGATAACTGCTGCAATGGTATTCCATTACCTTGATGAAGAAGGACTTAAAAGAATGATGGCAAACTTTCACAAGTGGCTTAAGAGCGATGGAGTTCTATTTTACGTTACAACTCATCCTATTAGGATTGTAAATGACAATCTATCACTCTATCAAAAACGAGGTTGGCGAAATGAGAAGACACCTTGGGGGTCGGAAACACCCTTCTTTCACCGAACTACTGCAGACTTCATAAATGAAACAATAAGTGCTGGGTTTACAATCGATATGATTGACGAACCAGATGTTGCAAAAGAAGGAGAACGAACAAACCCAGAGGAATACAGCAAATATACTTCTTTTGGAGCCTCTCGGTTAGTAGTTAGAGCAAGAAAAGTTTAAGTTAATTGTTCGAAGTCCTATCTCCATCAACCCCAAAATCACGCTAATTTAGCCTCAAAAATCAAAGTCGGGGAGAAAGGACTTGAACCTTCGACCTCCGCGTCCCAAACGCGGCGCTCTAGCCAACTGAGCTACTCCCCGAGTGCCGGGGGTGGGACTCGAACCCACACGTCCGACTTTACGGACAATCGATTTTAAGTCGATCCTGTCTACCAGTTCCAGCACCTCGGCGTGCAAAGCAATTTTATCTTAAAGCCGACTATCTTTCAATTAAAATTCAGTGTTACAATTTTATGTGTGGAATACATTAAAAATTACCAAACTCTGGCTACGAGTTCCAAGCGAAAAGTAGTCCTTGATCTTATAGAAGCAGCTTTCGATTCAATCCAGCCCCAAAATGTCATTCACAAAAACGTTTCTCGCAACAAAGACCAACTCAAGATCAAAGAGCACACTACTAATCTCGATAATTTTCAAAGAGTCTTTCTTCTTGGTTTCGGCAAGGGTTCAGCCCAAATCTCCTCTATTTTAGAAAGCTTACTCGCAAGCTTCTTATATGAAGGCTACGTTATTGATGTAACTCCCAAAACATTTGCAAAATGCCAATTCACACTCGGAACTCATCCTCTCCCGTCGCAAGCTAATATAGATTTCACAGAAAATGTAATCGAGAAATTCGAACACCTCACAGAAAACGACCTGGTAATCATTGTTACCTGCGGCGGAGGCTCTGTCATGCTGGAAAAACCGTACACTCTTTCGCTTGCGCAAATGATAGAAGTCAACAAAGCTCTACTTCACTCTGCTGCCGACATTCACCAAATAAACAGCGTCAGAAAACATTTGGATATTGTCAAAGGTGGGGGACTAGCAAAAATCATCTACCCTGCTACAGTCATCAATCTCATATTCTCAGACGTTCCCGGAAATGATCTGGCGAGTATTGCCTCAGGCCCCACAGTTAAAGATCCAACAAGCAGACAAGACGCTCAAAGTGTTCTTGAAAAATACAACCTTAAAGACCAACTTGGCCTAAAAGACTCGGACTTCGTCGAAAGTCCCAAAGATGATAAATATTTTGCAAAAATAGAAAATTTGCTTATTCTCAGCAATCTAACAGCACTTGAAGCAATGCAGCAAAAGGCCAAACAATTGGGCTATCAAGCACAAGTCTACTCGGACAGGTTCAAAGACAATGCCAATATTGCCGGTAAAAAATTGCTCGAGTTAACACCGCCATCAACTATCCTGCTGGTAGGTGGCGAAACGAGTCTCAAAGTAGAAGGTTCCGGCCAAGGCGGCAGAAATCAACAGTTGGTGCTAGCCAGCTTGCCTCAACTAAAAGAAGGCACTATAATCGCCTCTTTTGATTCAGACGGCTGGGACAACACTGAAGCAGCCGGAGCCATCGCCGACCAAACCACATTAAAGAAGGCCAAAGATAAAGATCTTGATCCTCAAAAATTCCAGCAAGAAAACAATAGCCTTGCTTTTTTCAAAAGCGTAGGCGATGCTATATTAACGGGTCGCCTGCCTTCCAATGTTTCGGACCTTATGATTGTTGCCAAAATATGATCGAAGAACTCCACGAAGAAAAACTGCAAGATTTGGAAGAAAAAGCTAATCAAATCCGCCAGCTAGTTATTGAAACCCTCTTAGAAGCCGGCTCTGGTCACTCGGCCGGCCCCTTGGGCATGGCTGACATTTTTTGCTCATTTTACTTTCATATCCTAAATCACGACCCTAAGAGGCCGGATTGGGAAGATCGCGATCGCCTGATTCTCTCCAATGGCCACATTTGTCCCGTGCGCTACGTCACTATGGCTCTCGCAGGGTACTTTCCACTTGCGGAACTTAAAACCTTAAGAAAAATTAACTCTCGCCTCCAAGGTCATCCTCACAGAACTGCTCTTGCAGGTGTCGAAACAACCTCAGGCCCTCTCGGTGAAGGCATCTCCCAATCAATCGGGGTCGCCCTCACTGCCAAACTTGATAAGAAAAACTACCGCGTCTATTGTATTGCCTCAGATGGTGAGCAGCAGGAAGGAAATACTTGGGAAGCTGCCATGTTTGCCGCAAAGTACAAACTCAATAATCTGACGCTGGTTATCGATCGTAACAACATTCAAATCGACGGTTTCACCGAAAATGTAATGCCACTTGAACCCCTTAAAGAGAAGTACACGGCTTTCAACTGGGAAGTCAAAGAAGTTGACGGTCATAACATCAAAGCCTTTGTAGATACGGTCAGAGAAGCCCACGCGATCTTTGAAAAGCCCACTGTTATCATTGCCCATACCATTCCCGGAAAAGGCGTCGATTTCATGGAAAAAGACTTTAAATGGCATGGTAAACCACCAAATAAAGAAGAAGCGGCAAAAGCGCTTGCCGAGTTAAGAACTTTACAAGGAAAAATTCAAAGCGAGCACCAGTAAATGTTAAATCCCGATCTAAAACTTAATGAACACATTTTTGACGAAAACGTCGAAATGGTTCCGACGAGAAACGGCTTTGGTGACGGCCTGGAAAAGCTAGGCGAAATCAATCCGAATGTAGTAGTTCTGACTGCCGATCTTGAAGAATCCACAAAGTGTGAAAAATTTGCCGAAAAATATCCTGATCGATTCTTCGAGTGCGGGGTAGCCGAGCAAAACATGGCGGCTATCGCTGCCGGTCTTGGCATCTCGGGCAAAATCGCTTTTATCGCAAGTTACGCAACCTTCTCGCCCGGAAAAAACTGGGAAACGATAAGAACTACCATCATTTACAATCAGTCAAACGTCAAAATCGCCGGTCACCATTCGGGCATCGTCACCGGTCCGGACGGTGCTACTCACCAAGCTACCGAAGATATCGCCATCACTCGTGCTTGGCCGGGGATTAGCATCATCGTGCCTTGTGACGCACTTGAGGCCAAGAAAGCTACAATCGCCTCGGTTGATATCAACACGCCGGTTTACCTTCGCTTCACCAGAGACAAAACTCCGACTATGACAACAGAACAGACTCCTTTCGCCCTTGGCAAAATTCAGACATTCTGGACCAGCCAAAAACCGCAAGTCACGATTTTTGGCACCGGCCACCTGCTTTACTACGCACTCCTAGCAGCTACAGAGCTCGAGAAAGAAGGTACAAATGTTTTCGTCGCTAACGTTTCAACCATCAAACCCTTAGATGAAAAAGCGCTGATAGATCTAACTTCCGGCTCACAAGCAGTCGTCACTGTCGAAGACCATCAGATCACTGGCGGACTTGGCGGAGCCATAGCCGAACTGCTGGCCAAAACAAAACCAACTCCGATCGAATTTGTAGGCTTAAAGGATACTTTTGCCGAGTCCGGTTCACCCAAGGACTTAATCGAAAAATATGGCCTGGGAAAAGAAAGTATCAAACAGGCAGTCAAAAAAGTAATTAGCAGAAAAAATTCCTAGATTAGGGGTTCAACCCCTCAAAAAAACTGTCAGATCAGCAAAAATTAGGGGTTGAACCCCCACTATATGGATATAAAGCTTGTCGAACAATTAAAAAAATCAATTGAAGGCGACGTAGCAACAGACGAGGAAACCTTGGCAACTTTTAGCCATGATGCCAGTATCTTCGAGGTTAAACCTCAAATAGTTGTCTTTCCCAAAAACTCAAACGATGTCAAAAACCTTGTTAAATTTGTCTTGGTACATAAGAACGGCCATCCAGATTTGTCACTAACCGCCCGATCCGCTGGCACTGACATGGCTGGCGGGCCGCTTAACAATTCAATCATCGTCTCATTTCAAAAATACTTCAATCACATCGGACCAATTAAAAATGGCATAGCCGTTGCCGAACCCGGGGTTTTTTATCGAGATTTTGAAGATGCAACTCTGGCCCATGATCTTATTTTTCCCGCCTATCCCGCTTCGCGCGAAATTTGTGCCATCGGCGGTATCGTCAACAATAATTCCGGCGGCGAAAAATCTCTCCAGTACGGCAAAACCGAAAAATACGTCGTAAGCCTAAAAGTGGTTCTTGCCGACGGTAACGAGCATATTTTAGAACCACTCGATAAAATACAACTTCAAAACAAACTCCAGAAAAAAAATTTCGAAGGTGAAGTATATCAAAAAATCTACCAGTTAATTAAAGAAAACTACCAAACACTGCAAAAAGCCAAGCCTCAAGTTTCCAAAAATTCCGCTGGCTATTCTCTCTGGGACGTCTACGACAAGAATAAAAACATTTTCGATCTCACAAAACTTTTTGTCGGTGCTCAGGGTACATTAGGATTGGTTACCGAAGCCACCTTTAAACTGATCCCCACTAAAAGATTCTCGGAAATGATCATTATTTTCTTAAACAACTTGGATCACCTTGGAGAAATCATAAACGATGTTCTTCCCCTCGAGCCGGAAAGTTTTGAAACCTACGACGATCATACACTAAAACTAGCTATCAAATTCTTCCCGGAATTTGCCAAAAAACTCGGCACCAAAAATTTTATTTTAACCGGCTGGCATTTCCTGCCGGAATTCTGGCTGATGCTTTCAGGCGGCATCCCCAAACTAGTCCTTCAAGTAGAATTTGCCGGAGATGAAAGAAAAATCCTGACCGAAAAAATTACGCGCCTTCGAGAAAACCTCAAACCCTACAATCTAAAATCACGCATAGCTCCCACAAAGAAGGCCCAGAAAAAATATTGGCTCATAAGAAGAGAAAGTTTTAACTTGCTGCGCCACAAAATTAAAGATAAACACGCAACTCCATTTATCGACGACTTTGCAGTTAAACCCAAGTACCTTACAGAATTTTTGCCCAAACTTAACAAAATCTTTGCCAAATATCCGCATCTGATCTATACAATTGCCGGCCACCTAGGCGACGGCAATTTCCATATAATTCCCTTGATGAATATAGAAGATCCAAAACAACAGTTAATCATCCCCAAACTTTCAGAAGAAGTCTACAACCTTGTGCTAGACTATAAAGGTACTACAACAGCCGAGCACAACGACGGCCTTATCAGAAGCCCATTCCTCTCCAAAATGTACGGGCATAAAATTTATGATTTATTTGCCGAAACAAAAAAAATTTTTGACCCACAAGGCATTTTTAACCCCAGAAAAAAAGTCGGAGCAGATCTTGATTTTGCCATGAAGCACATTCGGCTCCACTGGTAACGCAAGCGGGCCAAGGTCTTGCCTCAAACAAATTTTCTCTGTAGAATATAAAGGCTATGACAGGTCCCAAAAATCCCAAAGATCCAGACGACCGAGACAATGCTGCTTATCCGCTCCCAGATACGGTTTGGGCAGACGATGAGGATCTTAAACACAAAAAATCCCAGTCTCCGGCAGTTTTAGATTCTGAAGACGCCTTTTCCGGAAGTATGCCAGAAGAATCACCTGATATTGACGAAGAGATGGAAAAAGTTGGGCTTCATGGAGACGAAGAAGGCGTTAAACCACTAGGCGTAAAAGAAAAACTCCAAGACGAAGAATAATAACCCATAGTTTGCAATCTGCTTCCCAATAATGTATAATCCTTCCTCAAATGAATACCCCCGACAGACTTAGAGGGATATCAGAAAGAGCTCTTCAGTTAACGACTTCAAGGAGAAACCTGCCACCTGCGCTTTACGCAACGGGGGCTGCTCTTTCTGCGGCTTGCCAAGACCAACCACAACCCAGAGCTCTTTCTCAAAACGAGCCCAATCCCCAAACGCCATTAACCTGGGAATCTTGGCAACAAATGTCGGCAAGCGAGCGCCTTAATATAATACAAAATAAAAGCCTTCGCCCGTCTGCATACCAAGAACTGCCGTCAATGGAACCATTAAGGGAACTGGCGCAAGCCGTCGCTCAAGTTTATTGTCAAGAAATAGATTGTGTTAAGTCCCCAGAGCAACTTGCCCAAAGTGTTTTCTTTTTAAATGGAAAGGAATTCAGCACGCAATATAATAGAGAAATTATAGAATCCGGTGGCTCACCTCTGGAACAGGGCAAACAAAAATTTTTTTATGCAATTACCACAAATGATAAAAGGAGAATTCTAATCAATACGGAGCTGATCGACGCCGAAGTTGAAAATTTGAGAGATAAAAATCCAATCCTTCCACCAAAATTGGCAACAATTGACTTGCGAACCATATTCTATAAATCAACCCTAATCCACGAATTTACTCATGCTGATACTCCAGATTTTATTTATCCCGTTGAACCATACCAAGTCCTCCTTCCAAACGGCCCAGCAACAATAGATCATTTACAGGGATTTACTCTCGTAGGAAAGGACAGTTCGGGCAAAACTATTTATATTAATGGTTCAAATGAAGCTATAACTGAAGCAATTTCAACATACGCAGGATCAGCAGACGGCAGTATCTATCTTTCTCTAGGTTACAGATTTGGATCTGCTGCAGACATGATAATTGAACTCTGCGAAATTGCAGGAGTGTCGAGAAAAGATCTTAAGAATATTCGGACCGAACACGACCTAGATCAATTACTTTCAAAATGGGGATCAATCAAAAATAGTGGAAATCCGGATAAAAAGGCTGCCTTAAGAGCACTAACAGCAATAGGTATATTTGTAAATGGCATTATAACCTATGAACAGGCACAGGCAATAATCTACAGAGCACTCTTTGATAAGGAATTTAACCCATAACTATTTTTTTCTAATACCTTATTTGTGTTAAAATTAGGATCTCCTCGCAGGTTCGGAGTAAACCATTAACTGCTCTTTCTGTTAAAATGCTATTGTAAATTATTGCAGACATGATAGTAGTTTACATCGAATGAAATGAGATGCCCCCGTGGTATAACGGATAACACGTGAGTCTTCGGAACTCAAGTTGGAGGTTCGAATCCTCTCGGGGGCGCAAGGATTCGCTTTTTCGCGCAGCGAAAAACCCGTGAAGACAGTTCCCTTCAGGCGCGCATTAACTTGCCTATACCATAGATTCAAAACAAATCCTGAAACTAGATTATTAACCCTATAGTTTGCATTTAGGAAGAATTTTTGATACAATTTAGTTGTGAATCAGATTGAAAGGTTTTTACTGCAGTATCAAAATAATCAAAGAGAAAGAGCGGATCGGAAAGATGAAAAATTGCAGAAATCCCTTCATACTCTGTGCAGAAGGGCTGTTATATTATTGGGAGTTGGGCAAGAAGTTATTCCAATCAGTGAGAGATCATCAGTACCTCAGTATGAAAGTTTTATGTTTAGGTTTCCAAGAGGTCCAGAAACTTATATTAGTGGAGAATTGGACGAATTCCCAAATCAACCCCCGAAGCTTAGAATAGTAGTTTCGTATGACCCTACAAGAGTAGAAAGATTTTTCTTAGAAAGAAGAGAATTAAAAAACCGGATCCATGTTGATATTCATTATGATCAAGAAGGAAAATATTATGCCTCGATTTCATCATCTCCTAAAGAGCTAGCGCAAGGGGGAAGAATATATACATGGGTTAACCTTGAATCATTCAGATATGGCAGCCGTATGATTGACCGCCTTAATGGACATTTAGATTCAGATCCTTCTGAAATTGGGGCTGTGAAGTGGGATCCTGATACTAGACAAGAAAGTGTTCAGTGGTTTCCGGTCATTACAAACCAGCTTCCTTCATCATCTTAGGTGTCAACCTAATTCACCTAGAAGGCGGTTAGCTAAAAGGACTTATAATTTTAACCTCCGCTAATTGAACAAAATCTTTTATGTTGTCAGTAGCAATGGTGTAAATACCATTGTCCAGCGCTGTCGCAACAAGGTAAGCATCAAATATTTGGTCTGATATAAGCTGATATTTTTTGATAAGCTCCAGTGCAATTCGGTGTGTTCGATATGAAGGAGAAATAACTTTTGTACCTTTCAAAATGCTTTCAATAGCTCGGGTGGCATCATTGATTTTCATCGGATGAGGAAATTTTGAATGCGTAAGCACGCACAAAGACTCAAAGATATTTTGGTGAGCTATCTCTAAACTACCGGTATTTTCTTGAATAAATTTTTGAGCTTTTTTGTGTTTTGGGGAGGAACTATTAATTGAATATATTAAAATATTCGAATCAAGTAACATTATGGCTTAGGATAATAGTCAGCCCTTTTTAAGTTATCCAATGGAACGCCTAAATTATGAGTCTTAAAAACAATATTTTTAGCTTCGCTTTTGGCTTCAGTCTCCAGATAATGCTCAAGAGCACTGTTAAAAATATCCTGTAAGGTAATATTATCTCGCAGTGCTTTACGCTCTGCTTCTTTTTTTAAATTTTCTTTTATTCGAAGGGTAGTTCTAACTAACATAGATTTATATTATGACATACATATGACAAGCTGTCAAACCCCATAAATTTTGTGACAATGGAAATTGATCCCGAATTTGATATAATTTGAAGGTAAAGCAATCACATTTCGCGATAGTTCTTTTGCCCTGCTAGCTCAATGGTAGATCCGGTCCGGCTCCGCCGGAGACTCTTAAGCGATGTTTACAGTATATGTTATTCAAAGCCAAACATCAGGCAAAAAGTATACTGGCCAAACCTCTGACCTTGAGCTAAGACTTAAAAGACACAATGGCGATATGAAATCAAAATTGACAAGCTATACCAAAATTAATAAAGGACCTTGGGAGATTATTTACAAAGAAGAGTTCAACACCAGACAAGAGGCCATAAAAAGAGAAAAATATTTAAAATCGCATGCAGGAAGAGATTGGTTAAACAACTACTTGGGTCGTTAGCTCAATGGTAGAGCAATCGCCTCTTAAGCGATCGGTTACAGGTTCGAATCCTGTACGACCCACAGTGGTAGATCCGGTCCGGCTTCGCCGGAGACTCTTAAGCAGCTGGTTAGAGGTTCGAATCCTCTGCAGGGCACCAGTAAGGAATTTGCAAACGATTTCGGTTCGTCTCGCTTGGTTCGACTACGCTCACCACAGGTCGCTCGGCGACTAATTTGTATTCAATTTTCGGGGCAAAAACGCGTTGGCGGTTTTGGAAGAAGAAAAAAAGCTTTTAATCATATGAATCAAAATAGCTAGTTAATGAAAATGAGGTGAAGTAATTATGCAAGAACAAGTTGGAAAAGTAGACATCAAGACATTACCATTTGAACAAAGAGCTGATATGTTTCAGCGTCTTATGCAAAGCATTGGTATTGAAGTAGGCCAAGAAGAAGAACATACTCTTAGAGATCTTGGCAAACAAATAGTTAAGCTTCATTCTTTACCAGAGGGCGATGAGAAAGACCAGTTGAAGAAAGAAATTAGAAATGTTTACGACGCATTAGCACAAAGTAAGAATCCGCAGGTGGGTGAGGCAGTACACAATATAGTAATGAGTGAGGCGACCTTCTTTTAAATCCACCGGGACCAGACGGCAGCTAAGGCTGGCTGGGTCATTGGTTGTAGGTCAAATCTCTTTTTGGGCAAGTTTGCTCACAAAGGTAAGGTGTGAACCTAAACCACCCGAAGAGTGTAAATATTTTCCAAGGACTATGCCTCTACTAGCCTACAATGTCGAGTTTGTCTAATTTGATGTTATAATTGTGGCATGAAAATAAATTTAGACGATATAAAGAGGAAGGCTGTGCCGATTTTGAAGGAGGCTGGAATTACCCGCTCATCTATCTTCGGGTCTTATGTGCGTGGAGAAAACAAAAAAGACAGCGATATTGACATATTAGTAGATTTTCCAAGAGGCAAGGGCCTTTTTGAATTTGTTGGTCTAGAGATTAAGCTGAAGGAAGCCTTAGGTAAGGAAGTTGACCTGGTTACATATAATTCTCTCCACCCTCTTTTGAGGGATAAAATACTCAGTGAGCAAGTGCGAATCTTATGAGTAAAGACCCCAGAATATTCCTTGAACATATTCTGGAAAGTATTGAATATATCGAGAGTTATGTAAAAGATTGGACTGAGAATGATTTTTTGAACTCAGTCGAGAAACAAGATTCAGTAATTAGAAGGTTAGAAATATTGGGAGAAGCCGTTAAAAATCTGCCAGAAGAATTCAGAAAAGAACATTCCGATATCGAATGGAATAAGGCAATGGCAACAAGAAATATTCTTGTCCATCATTACTTTGGGGTTGATTTGAAAATAATTTGGGATACAGTAACGCAAAACTTGCCAGAGTTTAAGAAACAGATTTTGAAACTCCTCTATGAATAATAACTCATTCGTTTCTAACGATCCCGTTTCGTCATGTGCTCTCTCAAAGCAAAGCTTGATTGCTCGAAATTTCGCCTCCTTGATAATCGTCTAATAATCGTCTAAAATATGTCTATTCCGAGCGAAAGCGAGGAATAAACTTTGCTTATATGTTTTACCCAAAATATACTATTACAGATCGTCTTTTAGCAAATATTAAAAGAGTTAATGCCTTGATAAATGAACTAAATAATAGAAGATTTCCTCACGTCGTTTTAGTAGAATTTGAAAAATTAGCCAGAGCAGTTTCTACCTATGCTTCAACCAGTATTGAAGGCAATCCCCTTCCTTTAACAGAAGTTAAAAAAATCCTCAAATCAAAGCCCGCTCATATAAACAAGTTTGATACTGACGTATTAAGAGATAGTGAAAGGGAAGTTTTAAATTATAACCAAGCCCTACATGATTTAAATAAAAAACTCGAAGAAGGAAGAGTAAGACTATCGCTTGACCTTATCTTAAAAATTCAAAAACAGATCATTGATGGACTACTCGCAAAATTTGAATCAGGAAAATTACGAGACAAACCAGTGGTGGTTAACAATCCTAGAACACGAAAAGTTATATATTTACCTCCTGATGCAAAAGATGTAAGCCAACTTATGTTAGATCTTATTGAATTTATAAATAACAATAGTGATAAAATAGATTCGCTTATTTTAGCTGGTATTTTCCACAAGCAGATGGTAATTATTCATCCTTTTATGGATGGGAACGGAAGAACTGCTCGTCTTGCCACAAAAGTTTTACTAGCTGAAATGGGGTTGAATACTTTTAACCTTTTCAGTTTTGAGAATTATTACAATAAAAACGTTACTCGCTATTTTCAATTTGTAGGAGAATTCGGTAATTATTATGAACTAAAAGATTCAATTAATTTCACTTCATGGCTGGAATACTTCACGGAAGGAATTATTGATGAACTTTTAAGAGTGCAAAAATTACTTCCCGGAGTTGGAATAAGTCCAGAGACTCAACTGGAACCTTATCATCTAAAAATCCTTGAGTTTATAAAAGAAAAAGGGTTTATCGCTGATCGTGATTATGCTAAGTTGGTAAACCGCGCAAAAGCCACAAGGGCGCTCGATTTTAGAAAGTTAACAGAATTAGGCTTAATAGAAAGAAAAGCAAAAGGCAAGGCAACGTATTATGTTTTAAAGGATGTTGAAAACCTCTTAGCCTTAAGTCAATAAGAAAAGGCTATTGTAAGGCGATAATATGCCAGAAAAAAATGGCAGGGAAGTAGATATAAGATCTTTACCATTTGAAGAAAAAGCCGGCAGATTCCTTAGGTTGGTCCAAGTAATAAGTATCGCAGTGGGTAAAGAAGAGGAATATACCCTTCGAGACCTTGGCAAACAAATTGTTCAACTACACTCAATGGAAGAAGGAGAAGAAAAAGAAGAGGTAAGGGGACAAATACACGGAATCTACGACAAGCTTCAAGCAAGCACGAATTCCAAGGTGGCAGGGGCTGTTTTCTATATAGTCTCTGCTGAAACAAGATTCTTCTAAAGAAGAACTCCATTAAAGGTTGAACCTTTACAGATCTAAACCCGGATGCTCAACCTTAATCCCGAAAGTCCCAAAACCATAGTCCAAAAGCTTTGTCATCTCGCCTCTCCTGTCATCGCTTCCCAAGACCACAGCCAACAATCTTTTCCCTCCATTCTCAGAGTAAGTTACTAAACACAACCCAGCCTCCCAGGTAAAACCTGGTTTTATCCCTTTTACACCAGGGTAAGTTGTCAATAAATTTGTATCGTTATAAAGATCAAAGGACTTGTGGAAATCATTGGCCTCGATAAATTTATGATAAGTCGAGGTAATTTCCCGAATTTGCGGATAGTTTTCCCACACATAGCGAGCAATTACCGAAAGATCATAAGCGGTTGAATATTGCAAAAGGTCATCTTCATCAAGTCCTGTTGCGTTGATAAACTTGGTGTCAGACAAACCAAGTTCAGCAACTTTGGCATTCATCAATTGCACAAACTTTTCCTCACTGCCAGCAATTCCCTCGGCAATAGTAACAGCCGCGTCGTTTCCCGAAACCAACATCAACCCGTATAATAGCTCCTCAAGTGTTAATTTTTCCCCCACAGTCAAATACATCGTGTTTTCACCAACTTCAGTCGCCCTTCTGGAAACGGTGTAAACATCAGAAAGCTTGCCGCTTTCGAGTGCGGAAAGCGCCGTCATGATTTTGACGGTCGATGCCACCGGTAGTCTTTCTTTGGGATTTTTGGAAAAAATAACCTCCCCAGTGTCATAGTCCAAAAGCAAAGCAGACTTTGACGTTAAAGAAAGCTCTAAATCCTCCAAGTTTTTTTGCTCTTTGGGAAACCAGAGATTAGAAACAAGCTGGCTAAAACTCGCGCTCTCGAAAACTTTTGGAACAGGGGAGTCTATGCTGAAGTTTTTTTCTCTCAAAACAAGACTCGAAAAACCTGCCAAGATAAGTAGAGCTAAAAAAGATAAAAAAAATCTCATAACTTAATCATGTGCGAGATTAGTTTTCCCAGTCATCCTGGAGCGAATCCGGCTCAGCCGGAGAAGCGATAGGATCTAATGAGATTCTATCGGCCTACGGCCTCCAGAATGACAGTCCACTGGAAAGAACTGGCAAGTAACTTAATTATATCTATTCTTGAAAACAAATTTTTGTTAATATGTTTTAAGTCAGCTGTCAATTGTCAAATGTCAGTTGTCAAAGATTGCTGAAAACCTTTATTGTTCGAGCTTGTCGAGAACTTCTCGACTCGGCTATTAGCCTCGCTCGAAGTGTAAAAATGATAGGTTTTCAGCAAACTTGTTGTCAATTACAATGCAGCTTTTCATCGACAGCGCCATTCCAGAAGAAGTTCAGAAAATGGTTGATCTTGGAATCATCGACGGGGTCACGACCAATCCAACCCTTGCCGCAAAAGCAGGCATCCCATATAAAGAAGCTGTCACCAAAATCCTGAAAATGGTCCCCGGCGATGTTAGCCTCGAAGTTCTTTCAACTGATAAAGACGGAATGTTAAATGAGGCAAGGCAGCTTGCCGCTATGGGCAAAAACGTGGTCGTCAAACTTCCAACAACAGAGGAAGGCCTAAAAGCGCTAAAAATTCTAAAAGGCGAGGAAGTCAGAATCAATATGACACTCGTTTTCAGCGCTAATCAAGCTCTTCTTGTTGCCAAACTCGGTGCCTATTTCGTCAGCCCTTTTGTCGGCAGGCTGGATGATATCGGCCACACAGGGACTGAAGTAATTGAAGAAATCCGCCAGATATACAACAACTATGCCTTCGAAACCAAAATTCTCTTTGCATCCGTCCGTTCACCTCTCCACGTTAAAGACGCAGCCCTAATGGGATGCGACATCGCAACATGCCCCTACGAAGTATTGGAAAAACTGGTTAAACACCCGCTAACCGACGTCGGCCTTTCAAAATTCCTCGATGACTTTGCCAAAAGCGGCCAGGAATCCCTCGTCAATTACGCACCAACCTCACAAAATCCCAAATCTAAGCCTTGAAACACACTCGGTGTGTAATCCTAAAGCTCACCGGGTGTGTCAAAACCCAACAACCCATTTTACACAAAGCTTACAATCGACTAAGATAAGATTAAGAAATGGATCAATCAAATCGGGTCAAACTCGAAGACGACACCAAAGAATCAGTCCACCTTATCGTAATAAGACGAATTCCCTGGCTTTTCGTCGGGCTTTTAGGAGGATTTCTGCTTCCTATAATCTCCTCCAGATTTGAAGAGCTACTTTCCCAAAACATATCTTTGGTATTTTTTATCCCGGTAATTGTTTATCTTTCCGGTGCAATCGCCACCCAATCAGAAACTATCTACGTGAGAAATATCGGAAGAGAAAGAGTTAGATTCTCAACATATCTAATAAAAGAATTATTCTTAGGTTCGATCCTTGGTGTAATCTTCGCAGTTGCAATAGGTCTCTTTGCCTTAATATGGCTAAAATCAGCAGAAACAGCACTAACTCTGGGGCTTGCCATGCTTGCTAACGCTTCAATCGCTCCGGTCGTTGGCATAACCGTCGCACGAATTTTACAAAAGGAAAAAACTGATCCTGCCTTGGGAGCAGGGCCATTTACTACGGTTCTACAGGATCTAATCAGTTTGACTATTTATTTAGTGGTAGCTTCTTCGATTATCTTTTCCTAACAAAACTCGCAGCCTTTTGCCTTGACCTTGGCCTTCTTGCTTATATTTTTGGGAGCCTTCTTCTTCCCCTTTTTCTTGCCGGAGGATAATCCGAAAATAGCCATAATGCCAGTCTAACATATCCGCTCAAATGGTATATTTAAGAATAGCTCTTTAAATGGAATCTATCATTCCAATTTTATCGTCATCCTGAATTCATTTCAGGATCTTGTCCATGTTTAGATTCCGAAACCCATTCGGGTCGATAAAATCAGACATGTTCGGAATGACATGCTTTAACGATATGGATAAACCTTACTACCAACAAACCGAAGACGAAGTCCTAAAAATCTTAAATTCTCAAAGATCCGGACTTTCCGAACAAGAAGCATCAGATAGGCTCGCAAAATACGGGCCAAACCAACTTACCGCCAAGAAAAAAGTTTCCGCCCTCGCAATCTACCTCGAACAATTCAAAAACAGTCTCATCTTAATTTTAATCGGATCAACGATTCTAATACTTTTCATCTACTTCTTCGGCAACCACGATCCTCAGGATTTAATCGAAGCAAGTTTAATTTTTGCGATTGTAATTATGATTACATTTCTCGGTTTTTTCCAGGAATACAAAGCTGAAAAATCTATTGAGGCACTCAAGAAACTTTTAGCTTTCAAAGCAAAAGTAATAAGGGATGGAAATCAAAAAGAGGTCGATGTCAAAAACCTTGTCCCTGGAGATATCGTTGTTTTAGACGAGGGCGAAAAAGTTCCGGCAGATATCCGCCTGCTTGAAGTCTACAGCCTTCGAGTTAACGAAGCCTCCCTGACAGGTGAATCCAATCCAATTGACAAAACCGAAGATCCAATCAAAGGTGAAAAATCAATAGGTGACCGCCAAAACATGGTGTTTTCAGCAACGTCAGTTACATCAGGCAAAGCCACTGGCGTCGTTGTCCAAACGGGTGATAACACCGAGATCGGTAAAATTGCAAACCAAGTAGCCCAGGTTAAAGAAGATAAAACTCCTATTCAAAAAAGGCTCGATCAAATAGGCAAATCAATAGGCTACATTATCTTGGGAATTTGCGCCTTTGTGTTCATTTTCATCGTCTTTTTTGCCCACGACTTTGCAACCCAAAGCCTGATTGAAAGAGTTATCCATTCCTTTATTGCCTCAGTAGCACTTGCCGTAGCTGCTATTCCGGAAGGCTTACCGGCAGTCGTCACAATCGCACTGGCCATCGGCACAAGAAGAATGCTCAAAAGAAACGCTCTCGTTCGCAAACTAAACTCAGTCGAAACCCTTGGTTCAACTGATGTCATCTGCGCTGATAAAACAGGAACTTTAACCAAAAACGAGATGACAGTCACAAAAATCTACTTTGACGGCAAGACATATGCAGTTTCCGGCTCGGGATATGATACCAATGGCGACTTTACCCAAAACGGCAAACCACAAAATCCCAAAAACTTAGAGCTTATCTTAAGAGCCGGACTCAATTGCAATAATGCTGAAATTTCAGAAGAGAAAATCATCGGTGACCCTACAGAAGCCGCCCTGATAGTCAGTGCCAAAAAAGCCAAAATCATCGGCAAATCAAAAGAAGTCTTTGAAATTCCCTTCACTTCAGATCGCAAAATGATGTCTGCTATTGTAGAAGACGGACAAAAATATGTCGTCTTTTCAAAAGGAGCCCCGGAAATCCTTCTTGGAAAATGTACGCAAATCCAAGCACTCGCCAAAAAAATCCCTCTCACTAAAAAAGAACAGGACCAAATCCTTACAGTTACCGAAAACATGTCCCACCAAGCTTTACGAACACTTGGTTTCGCCTACAAAGAGATTAACGCAAGCGAGCTTGCAAGTTTCAAAAAAAATCGAGAGAAGATCGAATCAGATCTAGTCTTCATTGGCCTTCAGGGAATGATCGACCCGCCAAGACCGGAAGTCAAACCTTTAATAGAAACCTGCCGCCAGTCTGGCATTCGGGTAATGATGATAACCGGGGACCATGTCCAAACAGCAAAAGCAGTAGCCGCAGAAATCGGGCTTGCGGGAGAAGCCCGAGTAGGAGAAGAACTGGACAAGTTAAACGATCAGCAATTTGCAAAAGCAGTAAGAAGTGTCAATATTTACGCCAGAGTTCACCCCGGCATTAAATTGAGAATAGTCGACGTTTTGAAAAAAGACGGGCATATAGTTGCCATGACTGGTGACGGGGTAAACGATGCACCTGCACTAAAAAGAGCTGACATTGGCGTTGCCATGGGCATAACCGGAACGGATGTTGCCAAAGAAGCTTCTGATATTGTGCTTCTTGACGATCAATTTAGCTCAATCGTTTACGCAATTGAGGAAGGCCGAGGGATTTTCCACAACATCAGAAAATTCGTTACTTATCTTTTGTCATGCAACATTGGTGAAGTCATTGCCGTATTTCTGGGAGTCATGATTTTCCAGAAGCTTCCCTTAACCGCAACCATGCTTCTTTGGATCAACGTTGTCACCGATGGCATTCCGGCTGTTGCCCTTGGTCTTGATCCTGCTGAAAAAGATATCCTTAAAAAATCGCCTAAAGATTTTCAAACACAAATCATTTCAAAAAGACTTTGGATCGAAATGTTTATTTTCGGCCTCCTTTTGGCAGTCGCTGTCCTTGGAATTTACAAGATTAATCTTGCAGAAAGCCGCCAGGATGCCCAGGGCGCAGCTTTTATGGCCACAGTCGTTATCGAACTGGTCTACATATATTTAATTAGATCGTCATATAAAACTTCCTTTTTCTCAAATCCAAAACTTATAATAGCTGTACTCGGCACACTTTTAATTCAAATTGCCATCATCTATATTCCCTTTTTGGCAAAACTTTTTGAAGTCACTCATATTGAAATTAGCGACTGGCTCTATATAGGCTTTGCTTCGATTTTTCTCTGGATAATTTTCCAGCTAGTTCGCATGCTCTTGGATAAGATTCCTGTGCTAAAATCTGTGTAAAATGATATTCTAGATATATGGGGTTAGACCAACAAATTGCTTCTCTCTCAAAAATTGTAACGCTATCTTCTATCTCACTCTTGCTGGCAATTTCAGCTCTTTCTTTAATAATTAAACACCCCAAAGCACAAGTTAAAAAGCTCTTATATCTAACAATCGTGGTAATAACTGTATCGACAACTTTATTCTTGGCAGGCTCAACTATTTTTCTCAATTCAATCTCCTCGAGCCGCGGCCCGGTTCATCATCATGCGGACTTTGAAATTTGGGCATGTGGTCAAGAACACGAAATCGAGCAGTCAAAAGGCCTATCTAATAAAGTCGGCACAGAAGCTGTTCACATCCACAATGATAAAAGAATCCACATTGAAGGGGTGATTGTTAAACCCGAAGACGCTAGTCTTGGAAACTTTTTTGAATCAATCGGAGGCAAATTAACACAGGAGTCGATTTCTTTCCCGGGTCACGAAGGTCTCGAAACCTTCAAAACTGGCGATTCTTGCGAGAGTGTCAAAAATGCTCAAGTTCAGGTTTTCGTCTATAAAGTTAAAGGGCAGTACTATGAGCAATCTAAGATCACAAGTCCCCAAAACTACATCATCTCAGCGGCAAATAACGTCCCGCCAGGTGATTGCATCATCATTGAACTCGATCGCCAAAAAGCAAGAACCGACAAACTTTGCCAAAGTTTCAAAGTCGCCCAAGAAACAGGAAAATTGAAAGGAGAACTCAAGTACTAGCAAACGAAGTTTTATTGTTCGAGCGAAGCGAGAACTTACCATAACAACTATTACATTTTTTAAGGAAACTTCTCACTTCGTCGAATATGACTCGACTTCGTTCGAAGAATAATTTCTACAAAACCATGGCAATCGATCTACCAACACTAACCGTTGTTCTGGCCTCAGCCGCCATCGACTCCATCAACCCCTGCGCCATCGGCGTTTTAATTCTGATGGTTTCCGTAGTCTTAGGTGCCAAAAAATCGACTGGCAAACTCCTACTCCTCGGCGGCCTTTACATCATCTCTATATTCGCGACATACCTCGCCGCCGGCCTCGGACTGATTTACTTTTTAGGCAGTATTCCTTTGTTTGTGGCCGAATACCTTTCGCTTATAGTCGGAGGATTCGTCATTTTGGCGGGACTTTTGGAAATTAAAGACTTTTTCTGGTACGGCCAAGGATTCTCCCTGCAAATCCCCTCATACTTTGCCCAAAAAATTCACGGTTACTCAAAAAACCTGACAATACCGGGAGTTATATTCCTCGGCGCCTTTATAGCCGGCGTAGAGCTTCCGTGCACAGGTGCCCCATATCTGGCTATCATCACTCTTTTGTCGCTTAATTTTAACTTTCAAGCTTTTCTCCTGCTCATCCTCTACAATATCGTTTTTGTCGCTCCGCTTGTCGTCATTCTGCTTTTAGTCGCTCTGGGGACTAACGTCAGCACAATCCACGACTGGAAAGAAGCCAACAAGCCCTTCATGCGCCTTGCCATCGGACTGATGTTAATCGCTCTTGGCTGGCTTTTGATTTTAATAGCAAATGGCACTATAAATTTTGGATAGAAATTTGTTACGGGAAACTGGAAAATAGTAATGGAAAATAGATTATAGAAAATTGAAAGTACACCAATTTCAAATTTCTAATTTCTATTACCACTTTCAACTTTCCAGAAACCAATTTCTAAAAACGTATGTTCAGACGCCGTCACAAATATGACTACGATTTAATCGTAATCGGCAGCGGAGCAGGCGGCAGTGTCGGTGCACACTACGCTCACTCCCTTGGCAAAAAAGTCGCTGTTTTTGAAAAAGCAGAAGTCGGCGGCGAATGTCCCAATTGGGCCTGTGTACCGACCAAAGCTCTTTTACATGCCGCCAAAATATATCAGCTCGCACAAAACTCCGAACAGTTCGGTATCGACATAAAAGATCCCGCACTCAATCACAAAAATATCAAAAAATGGCGAGATCTAGTTGTTTCCCGAACCGGGGTCACTCACGGTGAAGAAATATTCAAAAAAGAAGGCCTTCACCTAATAAAAGAAAAAGCCAGCTTTATAAACGATCATGAAGTAGAAGCCGGCGGGAAAATTTACTCGGCAGCAAAGTTCCTTATAGCCACTGGTTCTACCGTAGCAATCCCACCAATAAATGGTCTAAATGAATCATCCTATATAACTTTCAAAGAAGCAGGCTCATGGCAAAAAATTCCTAAATCTATTTTTATTCTCGGGGCTGGTCCGGTTGGTTGTGAATTCGCCCAAATCTACGCTACTTTCGGCACCAAAGTCACTCTGGCAGACAGTCTCGATAAACTCATCGCCAAAGAGGATAAAGAAGTAAGTGACCTGATACAAGCTTTGTTTGAAAACCAAGGAATCGATGTCTTAACTGGTATCACGGTGGACAAAGTCGAGAAAAAACCAACCAGAAAAGTCGTCTATTATCAAAAAGATGGCAGGCACCACGAGCTAAACACCCAAGAAATCTTAGTCTCAACAGGTAAACGTCCGGTTTTGGATTTTGCGCCAGAAAAAGCCGGCATTATTGTCGAAAATGGCCGCCTCAAGATCAATAAATATCTGCAAACTTCAGTCTCGCACATCTTTGCAGCCGGTGATGTTATCGGACCATATCTACTGACTCATACAGGTGAATATCAATCTTATATTGCTGCCAAGAATGCTTTCTCTTATCAGAAAACAAGACCAAGCTACGACGTAGTCCCGCGGTGCGTCTTTACTTATCCCGAAGTTGCCTCAGTTGGTCTGTCGGCACGTGACGCCAAAGAGCAAGGGATTAGAATCAAAGTTGGCATCTTTGCCATGTCTGCGCTTGGCCGCGCCAACATGTCAAACGATTTCGACGGCTTTGTCAAAATCGTCACCGATAAGAAAGAAACAATAATCGGCGCTTCAATTGTAGCCCCAAGGGCAGGGGAGATGATTCACGAACTAGCACTCGCGGTTAAACTCAAAGTCAAAGCCAAAGTAATTGCTGAAATGATTCACGCCTATCCAACCTTTTCAGAGGCCATCAAATTCGCCGCAAGTTCTCTTGAAGAAAAATAAGCCTCAGCTTCTCAAACTATCCAATCTCAATCTATTCCAAAAGCGCCTCCACAGAATCATCACAAATTCTGACATGTCGAAAAATGTGATGCTTATACTATATGGTCATGACTAGGCTTCGAAACGAGTTTGTAGTGAGAAATGGGGGACAGAAATGGGGACGGTCCTGAGAAACCCCTGTGTAATAGGCTAATCTAAACATACTTTAAATTGCCTATACATTCCCAGTAGAAACATTTAACTGACCGCGAGCACCTTGTAAACAATTTTTCCATTCGGAATATCAATCACAACCTCGTCTCCAATTTTCCTGCCGATCAAAGCACTTCCAATTGGCGAAACTTCTGAAAGTTTTCCGGCAACCGGATCAGCCTCAAGCTGCCCGACAATCTTATATACAAATTCTGCATCTCCATTTGTCACCTTTACAATACTCCCAACACTTACTTGACCGTCTGATTGCCCGGATACAACTTGGCCAGTTCTGATTAAATATTTCAGCTCACGAATCCTTCTGTCAATTTTCGCAAGTTCATCACGACTGGCATGATATCCGGCGTTTTCCGAAAGATCACCCTGTTCGCGCGCGGCAACCATTCTTGCCAAAACCTGGGGCCGTTTGACCACAATTTCCGCAAGTTCTTCCTTTAACCTCTCAAACCCTTCCTTTGTAAACCTAATAACCGTCTTGGACATACAATTATTATAATCTTTATTGAATATTTACTTCACCTAATTTATAATACCGACCTATATGGAAAGATCAAACAACTTCAGTTTAGGTAGACTACCTTCCTTATTCAGGGATGGAGCAAAAGCCAGCCTCTTCTCATTAATAGGCTGGAATTTTGGGCCAGCAGTAGAAGCAGTGGCAGTTGATTCAGCTCTACAACCATCAGCATCTGAATCCCAACTGGATTATAACGAGAATCTTGTTGATGTCGGCGATACAAAGGTCAATTTGGTAGGAGTCGCACATTCATTTTGGACAGCCATGGAATTTCAAGAAGAATTTAGGAATTTAACCTCAAAGGCTCCGTTCACGGTACTGGAATATTTCGGCGAAAAAGAACAAAGAGCACTTGAGGCGGGAAGAATAAACAGTTCCAGTTTATCAGACCTTTTCTTCGCTTTTGTCGGAGGAATATCAGCGAGACAAAACAAAGACATAATTGTCGTCAATCCCGAGACGGACGAGGCGCGATTTTTTGACGATTTAATAAAGTTCGGCTTGCCTACGGCTCTTATAGCATCCGACGCAGAGCATATTTTTCGAAAAATTCTGCAAAGCCAAACTCAAAGGCGAACCGTCCTCAAATTATTTGCTTATTCGGCAGCATCTTTATCGTGGGCTTCTCAATTTGATTCTTACAGGCAAATGCAAGAATTCATTGAAGGAAAGTACCTAGAAGAAATCCAACCCGGTTTCAGATGGAATTTAGTGGACTTTAGAGACGCGATCAGTGCAAAGTCAATATCGACTGTTATTGAGGAGTATTCCGGAGAAATTGGTCGTGAACAAGAAATCCCGGTTATCCAAGGTTTGATGCATACCCCAGGAACCAAAAAATACCTGGAAGAACCAGCAAGTGCCCTAAAAATGCTTGGTTATGCGCACTTTAAGCATCTTTCTGAGCCGATTCGAAGATATCATTACGACACCCGAACAAAAAAATGGCAGCTAGTGGATCAATTTAGCGATATTTCTTCACAAAAACCAAAGACTTCTAATATCTGATAACAAAATTTATCGCCTCATACCCATATAAGCTTTACCCTCACGAAGCTCGCGAATCATTTGGTCAATACGTCTCTTTTTAGTTTCTTCCCGTTTCGCATCTTCAATACATTTTACATAACCTTTTCGATAAGTGTAAATTTGCGAATTATATTTTTCTAAAAGATCATGCTTTAAAAGAATCCTCTTTATAAATTCCGGAATACTCACGATATTATCTTTTGAAACGGGAATCTTCACATGCTTCCCGGCTTTGCTGAAAGCTAGCGCCTCACGAACATAATCAGATATAACATCTTCTTATATTTCTGATACATCCGTAAATTCAATATTGCGGTTTCGCTTAGTAGCACGCTGAGGATTAAAAAGCTTTTTAAGATCTTTCATAAGTACTCCTTCAAAAAGAAAAAGCTTGGCATTTTTAGAAAAAGCCCAAAACCAGCAGATTAATTTTCCTCTATAAGTAAAAGCTGGTGAATTCCACTTCCAACCTTCGACGATTTCGGGATTAGCCTTATAAATAATTCTTCTCAGCTCCGTGCTTGCAGTCAAACTAAAAGTCAAAGCCAAAGTAATTGCTGAAATGATTCACGCCTATCCAACCTTTTCAGAGGCCATCAAATTCGCCGCAAGTTCTCTTGAAGAAAAAAGTTAATATTGAGGAATTCTTCTATTTTTTTGTGTTAGCCCCTAAGCCTGCGCTGGTTTTCGAATATAATCTGATCCCTGACTTGCTGAGCAAGATCTTGATCATAAACACCTTTTTCAATCAGCGCTTGGATCGCTTGCTCTTGTTCTGGCTCAACATGGATGATTGAGGGAACCCATCTGTAAATGATCTTTCTGCCAAATGAACGTTTACCCTCAACGCTGTGGCTGTTTATTTCGTGCTTAGTGAGTTCAACTGTAGTCTCACTAAGTGGATCAAACTCCCCGTATAAACTCCTCGTACGCTGCGTCACTACAAGAACGTCATCCGACTTTACTTGCACAAATAGTTCACTCTAATCGTTGGGTAGCCACCATGCCCTTCCTATTAGCATTTCCTCTCGTCCCGGAATGAGCGATTCTACATTTTTTACTCTTCCGCGGACTTCCTCTACACGCTCAATCGTCATTGCCAAATTCTAATAGTAGCCACAATAAATGTCAACCTGACCTAAAATCCTTAGGTTTCTACCTAACCAACCCCGGGTGTTGGTTGAATTGAAACAGAAGATTATCAAGTAAGCAAAGAGATAAACTCTTGGTAAAACCATCACATTTAATGACATGTCGAAAAATGTGATGGTTATGCTATAGGTTTAGGAGTCGAAGAAAGTTTGTAATAACTCGTCTTTGTTTTTCCAAACTTTGTTAATAATCCCTTTTTAACCAAAGACGCTAACAGCGCATGGGCTTGTTGCCGAGTTACACTCAATAAGTCGCCGACATCAGTCGTTTTAACCGCCTTTTTGTCAATCACGAGCTGCAAGACCTCCTCTTCACGCGACGTCACAAGCACCCTCTTTTCACCTGTAACTTCCTCAAGGCCCTTGCGCTTTAACTCATCAATTCTGGCTTGTGCCGCCTGCAAAGAGTAAGCTATACCCTCCAGAAAATACTCCAGCCAGTGGGTTTCATCACCCAAGTCAGCAGTATGTAGCGTATCGGAGTAAAGCTGCCTGTCAATGTCATAATAGTCATCCAAGATGAAATATTTCGCCACCTGGTAATTTTTCAACAGCAAAAAGTAGGCGGTTAAAACCCTGGCTAGTCTTCCATTACCATCAAAAAAAGGATGAATATAGGCAAACTGATGATGTAGAATTCCCGCTTTGATCAGAGGGTGCAAATCATCTGGTTTGTTAACCCACTGATACAAATTATCTAAAGCTGATTTAATTTGAACTTCAGCATGAAACGGGGGACTATGTTTAACAACTATCTCAGTCTTTGTCTTATGTCCCACAAACACTCCTGAATCGCGCAGCTTTCCCAGGCCCTCCTTTTCAATATCGGCCATAAGTTCCGCGTGCAGCTTCAAAGTCAAATCCACGGAAATCTGCTCTCGCTGTTTTGCCATAATAAAAATCCTGTTTAAAACAGAAAAGTAATTCTTTACTTCCTTTTCAGATTTGGTAGTGGGAATTTGATCGCCCAGAATAATGTTTGTGACGTCACGGGGCGAAAGGGGATTACCCTCAATGCTGGTTGAATAGTGGGTTGCCAAAATCTGATTTTCCTCGGAAAGCTTCAGAGCCAAAGAGGGTACCAGCTGCTCACCCAAAAGCTGGCCATAGAGACGCTCAATCGAGGCTAAACTGTTAATTATCTTGGACGTGAAGCTAAACTTAGGCTCAAACATGAGCTAATTATAACAATTGTAAAGTGATTTGTCAATATATATGTAAACAAAGCTTGCTGAAAACCTTTTAGCCTTGAATCATCAAGAAAAGGTTATTTGTACAAACCATCAGTTTGTCATTCTGGCTTGTCCAGAATCCTTTCTAGGAACAGATTCTGGAGTCGCTTCGCTCCCCAGAATGACAGTTTAACTTAGGTTTTCAGCAAGCTCAGTAAACACTAGTTTGCTATCCGAAGCTTTCTTGACCTTTGAAGCTTTAGCGAAAGAGGTAGCGAAGGATAGTCAACGTAATTGTAAACCTTATTGTAAAGGTTACCTAACCTTGCCACAGAGCTCATATAAAGCTTCTCGTCAAACTGCCGGCTTATTCTTTCGAAGGAAGACTAAATATATACCAGTAATATAGGCAAGCATAATACCAAGTCTTGCCAAACTGAACTCACTGTCAATCCCCACCATATTTCTCAAAAAGTGGCCAATGATACTATCTTTGCTCGGCATAAATTGAAGAGGAAATTGCCAAATATCCGAAATATGAATACCGAAACTGTGCTCTAAAAGCTCAGTCACTCCGTTTTGGACAAGTGCCGCCCCCAGAAGAATTATCATATACTCTGTCGCCCGAAATACTCTGCCTATCGGAAACTTTATATAGGTAAAATAGGCGAGCGCACCGACCACAGAAGCCAGAAAAAACCCACTCATTAAGCCTAAAAAGTTTTGCAAAAAAACCGCAAAAAGCGACGTGCTGGCTGTAAAAAGCGCAATCTCAAATCCTTCGCGCACAACCAGCATCACAATTGAGAGAAACAAAGAAATATCAAACGCGTTTTTTGCCAGTTTTCTGTGGGCACTTATTAATTTTCCTCCACGGCCCATTCGAATTATATTGTGAAGAGAAAACACAACATAAGCAATAAAAAATCCCGAAAATATTAAAAGGTAACTTTCCAAAATCTCCGCTCTTTCCTCAGTAAGTACCCCACGCGCGACATCACCAAAAATAAAAGTGGTAGATGCAAGTAAAATGGAAATAACAAAACCTAATGTCGCCGCGATTCCGATTTCCAACTCCCGGGAAAGATTTAGCCTTTTGGAAATTCCCAAAAAAACACCAACTATCAAAAAAGCTTCCAAAAACTCCCTAAAGGCAATAACCGCTGTTGTAATCATCTATGGTATGAACTTGAGTTTCTACCGTACCAAGTTTCTAAGAATAAATCAAGCCAAAAGCACTGGCAAAAGGATTTTGCTAGAATAATTACCTATGGAGATAATTTTTGTTTTACTTACCATTTTTGGCCTAAGTCTATTTGAGGTTATAACCAGCATCGATAACGCCATTATTAATGCAGAAGTGCTCTCGGGCCTAGGAGCAAAAGCCAGAAGATGGTTCTTGCTCTGGGGCTTTTTAATTGCCGTCTTTGTAGTCAGGGGACTTTTACCATTTTTGATCGTTTTTCTTGTCAACCCGGGCCTCGGGCCAATAGGTATTTTTACTGCCGCCTTCTCAAACGACCCAAAAGTCGCAGAAGCAATTGAATCTTCATCACCATTACTGCTTTTGGGAGGCGGCGTCTTTTTAGTCTTTATCTTTGCAAACTGGCTCTTCCTAGAGCCAAAAAATTTCGGCATTCGTGGCGAACACTTTTTTCAAAAACAAGGAGCTTGGTTCTTTGCTATCGTCTCAATTCTCCTTACAATAATAGTCTGGTTTGCTCTAAAAGAAAGCTCCATGCTGGCATTTTCGGCAGTGCTCGGTTCGACAGCTTTCTTTATAATTCATGGATTCCGCGAGTACGCCCATCAGCAGGAAAAACAACTGCTTTCTCCGGGTATGTCTGATGTTGCAAAAATCGCTTATTTGGAAGTGCTTGACTCTACTTTCTCAATTGACGGGGTAATCGGTGCCTTCGCTTTTACGTTTTCGATTCCCTTAATTCTTATTGGCAACGGACTTGGTGCATTTGTCTTAAGAAAATTGACCGTTTCAAATATTGAAAAAATCAGAAAATATAAATACCTCAAAAACGGGGCAATGTATTCTATATTGTTTTTGGGAACTATCATGATTCTCGACAGCTTTGGACTAAACATCCCCGTTTGGCTATCTCCTATAATAACCTTTGGTGCTGTTGGTTACTTCTTTTACAAATCAAGAATCGATCTTCAAACTATTGAAGTCGCCCTCAAACCTTCACAAAGGTCAAATCCCAAACACCCCTAGGGTAGACCAAACCACGTATCAACTCGGAATTCCGGACAGTAGAAATATTACTATTCAGGAAGAAAACGGGAAGCGGGCTCAACTTTAGCGCCAACTCCCTAAGTTCAATCCATTCGGGTTTTTGGTATAATACCCCGTTATTAGAAAAACACGCCTATGTCCCTAGAAATTTATACGGGGATTAGCCAAGAACAGACTTTCGGCCCCCCAGCCGCTTATCCTGTAATTAGACTTAATTCTGACGAAAGGTATAACATCGGTAACAGAAGTATTAAAGCTCTTTCACTTTCTACAAATCTCCACATGGTAAGTTTAAGCAATATCGTCAGGGAAGCTCTTGGTATCCCAGGAAAAGCAGCCTTTGGTAGGGCAACACCACATGTCTACGAATGGGTAATTGGAATGATTGCTGACCACAACCAGAAATCACCTCAAGAGGCAATACACCCAATACTGGTGAATGAAAGGAATGGGAAAAACCGCTATTTACTGCCAAGATCGCAACAAGATATAACGATTAAACTTTTAAAAGAAAATATGGAGGATAAAATTGTGTCTGACCCGACAGAAAAACCTACGATATTTTTGAAAAATAGTCCTCTCGGTCGCTTTTTTGCTGCCAATCCCGCTGAATCCCCAACTGCGCAGCAACTTCTCGGGCGACTTACAAAAAGGCAAAGGTATGCGTTTAAGGCTCGGTATTTTGACAACAAATCGCTAGAAGAAATAGCAACAATGCTGGGTGTTTCTAAAGGAGAAGCATCAAGACTCCATCGTAAGGGCAGAAACAGACTAGAAAGTTTAGTAAATAGAAATAATCGCTGAAGTTTACGAGCTAAACATCTCGCGTACACTTTCTAAAATTGCATTAATCTTTGCCTCAGTTAATCGACCTACTGTTTTTCTAATAATGGATGAATCAGCAGTGAATAACTTATCTGGTCTAACATAACTTGCTTGTGGCAATTTACCTTTTGCGAAATCATTGAGCTCAATTCGGATTGCAATTTTGCTTTTATAGGGTTTTGAAGTAATCTGACACAAAATAAGGTCGGCGAGTTCAGTTTTTACCAAAACTAGTGCTGGTCTTACTTTTTGACCTTGTAAATTGGAGAAGGGGAATGAGACTAGAACAACTTCACCTATTGCAAACTTGCCCATGCTTCGTCTTCTTCTGGTTTATTCCAGTCAGTTGCGAGGTTTTTCTCCGAAAGCAATAATGTCGAAGATACAATTCTGTTCTTTGAAGCAGGGACTATCCGAATTTCCCCCTTTTTTACCTGCAGTTCAACCTGATCTCCAAGGCCACTCTCTTGCAAAAGCGGTTTAGGAATGCGCACTCCTCTGGAATTTCCTATCGAAACTAGCGTAGTAATCATTGTAATTACATTGTACTTACATAAAACGACTGTGTCAAGTGGACGAACGAGCGAAAAAACCGTCTCTGGCTACAGCCCTGAGTGAGTGCAATGTAAATTGCACGAATCGAAGGGCTGGCTCTGGTTGACTATGTTGGAACTTATTACTTAAACAATTTATTACTTTACTAAATCCTTAGCTTTTTCAATATCTTCCTCATCAAGAGCCCAATCAATTTCCCTAAATCCCATAT
Organism: Candidatus Curtissbacteria bacterium; assembly: GCA_016183325.1. Lineage (GTDB taxonomy): Bacteria > Patescibacteriota > Microgenomatia > Curtissbacterales > GWA2-41-24 > JACPEV01. Next base: position 9,805 of record JACPEV010000011.1, on the reverse strand, counting down.
CTCTGTGTATTACAGCATTAGTTGTAGCTATTAATTGTGGGGTCGATTTATTATTCACTAATGCTCTTTTCCATAGTTCTTCTGCTACTCCTTTATCTCTCAATTTTTCAACGATATCTGCTATATCTTCATAGGCGGTTGGTAAGTATGTTCTTTTATGATTTATAGCAGCTTGTCTTACAAAATATTGGATTATACCGTCATGAAATTTATGAAACGAACGTAAATGTGTTCCTAATCTAGCTGATAACTCTTCAAGAAGTTCATGATAAGCTGTTTGGAATGCATGATCTACTGAAACCATTGCATCTGCGTCAATTGCAACTTTACCACCTGCAGTTCTATAACCGAGTGTTTCATTATTATATTGTGACTGGAGTGGTAGTCCTGCTACAAATTCGACATGAGGAAGTGCCTCTATTAAACCACCTACTTGTTCAAAGACCTCTTTTCTCTCAACGATGCTATCAAATTCACCTCTTAATACTTCTCTCGCCGCTTCAATTCCTAATTGTGACATTTCAACCTTATTTTTAAAGCGCCAATGGTCTGGTACGAGAGGTATATCAATCGGTTTTTCATTACCATCCATAGTCGTATTATACTCAATCAAACAGAAAAAGTTCTAACATCGTATACTGGGCATACCATAAAAAAGCTGGCTCTAGTTGACTATGTTGGAACTTATTATAGACAGCAACTTTACCTAAACTAGCCAATCAAACAAAAACTTTATCCCTATTAAAAGTATTGCTATCAAAACTATCTTCCTAAATACTTTATATGGAAACCTCTTCACAATCTGCTTTCCCGTAAATGACCCTGCAAGGGCGATAACCAACAGAAATGGAATATACCAATAATACTGGTTGCTCAAAAATCCTTCTGCAAAGTATACAGGAAGTCTAGTAAAGTCCACTGCTAGAGCTATTGCAGCTGCAGTGGCAATATACTTTTCTTTTGGCAAGCCAAAGGCAGTTAAGAAAGCTCCTCGCAGTGCTCCTCCGGTGCCGATAAGTCCTGCAAGAAACCCTGACAAACCCCCACCGACAATTGCTGTTGCAGTTGAGGCTTTTATTCGAAAGTTTTCCTGCCAAAGAGAATAACCTGCGTAGGCAATAAGAAATACTCCCAATATGCCTTTTAAGGTATTTTGGGGTAGGTAAGACACAAGCAACGCACCAATCAGAGTGAAAACCACGCTTGGAACTCCAAATTTTGTAAGAAGCTGCCAGTCTAGACCTTTTTTAAAAAAACTAACTCTCCCAATGTTACCTGCTACGTGCAAGAAGGCTACCAAAACCAAAGCTGTGTTAAAGTCGAAAAAAAACAGTGCAATAGGCAACGCAATTGTAGATGAACCAAATCCTGCAACAGTACCTGCTACTTCCGCTAAAAATGCAAAAGCGAAAAATAAAATGTCCATATGGTCAGTTTAGCAAACCTAAAATTCGAATTCTCATCTCCGTTGTCCAGTTTGATATAGTTTTTTGAGGTCATGACCCTGAGTTTATTCGAAGAAAAGCTTGCTTATCGAAGGGGGGAAAAGCTGGCACTGGTTGAGGATTTCCGAACCGCTGATTGGGTAGAAATTGTTAAATAGCCAGAGTTTGTCTATCAAAAATCTCAATTCTTTTTAGAGTCTATTCTTTAAAAAAATACATTGAGTATTTTGCGGGGTAATTATAGCCTATGTCGATTGAAAGAGTAGTGCCATTCTTTAAATCATAAAATTCATACATGTCTTGAGTTTGCAAAATGTCCTTTTTCATTTGTATAAGGTCTTCTTCAACTGGATTCAAAGATTCGTAGTATTTAGCTAATTGATTTAAGTTGGCATCGGTAAAAAATATGGCCTGTGCCCCGTCTTCTTCCCACTCAACGCCCAGGCCTCCACCTAAATGGCCCTGCTCATAATGAAAAACTACTTTTTTCGTGTCAGGTGGGTTAAGAAACATAACATTTAAGGTTTTTCTTGGATAGATTGCAACAAAGAATAGCAAGGTAATAATTAAAATGAAAAGAACCTTGCTATTTTTAGATGAACCAGAACTATCAATAATAATTTTGGAATAAAGGAAATATAAACCTATTGCAAAAACAGTTGAGTAAACTAGTCTTGGAAATGAAATTAGAATTAAAAGCTCATACCATGTACTAGGTCCTCGAAGATCAGCTAAAGAAGTAATTGGACCTGGTCTATTTATTAACAACTCAAATGGGGCATTTATTAGGAAAACAAACAGCAGAAAGCATATTAAAAGCCAAAATAGGGTTACGATAAGAAAGACAAACTTTGTCACATCTTAATCATCACACTTTTGATTTAACTAAACAAGAATTATGGATATTTAGCTTTAAAATGAAGCTGCGGGGCTTGGATCTGACTTCTCGAGTTCTTCTCCGGCTTCGCCGGATCAGAAACGAACCAGCTATGCAGATTCGATCAATGCCCCACAACAACTTTAATTTTGCTAAGCAATTGTTATCAAAATTAAAGGCTAGTGAAGTGTTTCCAACACCCCTTGGAGCACAACTAAGCACAACTACCTTCTAGGTGGACTAGCTTGGCACGTCCTCTTTTCTTCTCTTTACTGGCTGGGCATCGTGGACGACGTTAGAACCATTATCCAGCGACAACAAGAGTATATTTACATACCCGATTTACGACCGCTCGCATAATTTACCCCACCCCGCCACTCACTATTGTTTTTCTGGCACCGGTTGACTGTATTAGAACTTTTTGGGTTCAAAATCAGATAAGTTTAGCAAAGCCCTCTTCATCTGAAACACTTTTTACTTCAGCAACTAAATGACAGTTCGGACATTGATATTCAAAACGTTTGTGAAATAAACCCCTTTTTTGGGGTTTCCCCATACTGACGCCACAAGCAGGACAATCAACTGAACCATCTTTTGTTAAAGCCGTACCCGCTTTACCGTGCAAAGCCTTTCTTTGAGATGCATATTGGTCAACCGGAGCGGTTTCTCTAACCACGTTGGATAATAAAATACCTTCATTTTGCAGCTCCCTCTGAACAGTTTTTTGTTTAGCTCTTTTGCTTCTATTCCTCGCACTTATCTGACTTCCAAGTTTTCTACGCATCAAGGCTTTTGCTAATTTTCTATGTGTATATCTTCGAAATCGCATAAATGCAATCCTTCCTGGTGTCTAAAACACCTATAATTTAGAAGTTTTTGGGTTCAAAATCCAAAACTATTCTGATAAAACTGGCACATTCTCCCCACGTTTCATCTGATCTATTTCTGCTTTAGGCAACTGTTTAACGTCTGCCCATGAGTAACCCATTCTCATCAAAGTTGGAGGGTTTGGAATCCAATGCAAAAATCCATAATCATCGACCGCATATACTGCGTCTGCGCCTTCGGTTTGAAATAAGATAGGACCAAATCCTCTATGACTTATAGCTCTTTTTCTAACTTCATCAGCTGATAATCCTCTAAATTCCTTTTGTAGTTTTGACTTTTTTTTAGTTGCTGACTGAGCAAGAAAGTTACCAGCTTCGTCAAATAATTTCCTTCTTTTATTGGCTTCATCTAGCATCTTTGATGCTTCTTGAGCTTGTTTGACGTGTCTCCATGTTAGAACAGCTATTAGTGCAAGTAGAATCGCAATAACCGTCATTACTAACGCTGATATTCCAAGCATCCAAGTGAACCAAACATTAACTCTATCCAGATTAGATTTCGACAGATCAAAAAGTATTCTTACCTCATCTGAATTCAAACTACTTTGCGTTGCTTGAAGTGGGTTATCTAAATTCATACTTTATGGAAATTTCTTAAAAGTTCTCTTTAATTCTTGTGTTATAACATTGTGGGATATTTGAAGTAAATTATAACGATTACTCCTTGCCTGAATAACCGATTTGTGATTTTTATTCCCGTGCCTTACTTTAGTTGCCACTCTAGTTAAAGGGTCGAGCATTTTCTTTGTCGTACCTAAATCGTGATGCATTTTTTGCCAATGTTTATCTTCAATTTCGTCACATCCATTAATTGCTCTACAAATATCCTCTACTGCTCGATAAGCGAATAAAAAAGCATCATCGCTTGCGTCTGAAATCGCAGAATGGAAATCTTTAAGTGCAAGTGAATGATTATTGTTACCCTTGGAAAGATTATTATAAAACCAAACTGCTTTTTTCCAAGGAGTATTAATTGGACTTTTCCTTGTTTTAGGATTAATTTGCTTGAATAGTGGCATCATCCACCCAATTATATTTTTTGTTGCTTTAACCTCTTTTGCTTCTACCCAGTTATTAAGAAAGTAAGACAATGGCTTTTTTGTTTGAAAAGACACTGCGGCAATCAAGAGGTTCAGTATTTCCTTAATTTCGTCCTTCAAGTCGTCAAAGCCTTTTTTTGTATAACCCCAAACAGCAATTCCGTCTAAAAAAACTTCTAAAGTAAAATTGTTAGTAAGTTTTGCTTCTTGAACCTGATAATTTACGGAATTATCAGAGAGTTTCCCAACAAAAAAGTAGCTCGATCCTTTACCAGATTTAATCATGACTCTAACATCGACATTTTATCAGAATATGATGTTTCGTATTGCAAAAACAAAAGGTGGTAAGTGACCCTGAAGCTGTAAAAGCTAAGGTTCATAACTTATGTTGGACAATGAGATTTTAGACTAACAAGGACGACAAAGAATAAATTAATTCTCCGCAAATGGACTTGTTGCAAATGGAGTATAGTCAACATCTCCCTGAACATTATCTGATGGATCTAAATCTCCCCACCAGTTATTCTCAGCATTAAGAGAAGCTCCCCAAGTCGTGGCGACTTTTATGAGAATACTGCTATTGAAATTATTCGCATTAACTGTACTAGTACTATTAGATGCAACCAGAATTAAACCACCGATTGTATTAAATAAATTTTGTTTAACGAGGCTATAAGGAGTTGCTGCGTCAAGGGTTATTCCAGTATCTTGACGGTCGTTTGGACTGACTGTTCCTATGAAAGTGTTGCTTATGAAACTGTTGTCAGTAGAGCCGACACCATCTAACCCTCCTTCTGCGGCAACATAAGGAGAGTTATTGCCTTCTAAGATGTTATTCTGTATTATGCTATTTTGCACCCGGACTGTTCGTAATGCAATTCCTCCATTCCCTGCAACAACCTGATTGTATCGAATGTTTGCCTCAGAAACGGAGCCACTATCACTTCCATTGATAGCAACTGCAACCTGAGTAAGGTTTGTACTAACACCGTTAATAAGAAATCCTTCAAGCGTGACGTTGTCAACCAAAATACTTACCGTACCCTGCGCATTCGGATCTTGACCATTTATAATGGTTTTACGAGCACCACGTCCTGAGAGCTGGACGGATTTATTAATAGACACATCTTCGTTGTAAGTTCCTTTACCGACACAAATTGTATCCCCATTACTTGCGGAATCTATAGCAGCCTGAATGGTGGCGTATTGCTTGGGGACATTAATATCGCAATTAGGTCTTGTTGGTGGTTTATATTCTTTCAGTTTTGCACCAACTACAATTTGTGGCAAAGGTTTAATAGCAAATACAGGCGCTAATGAAAGGGAGAGGAAAATAAAAAGCAGAAAAAATACACCTAAAAACCGACTCATTTTCATATTCAACTTCATATTCATATTTTCTGCGTCAATAATAATTCTTAAACAAGTTTATTTCAATAATAAGTAATACTACTCTTTTACAACAAATTATTAATTTCGATGTCACTAAGAGTCTGAAAGACAAGCATGGGCTGCATCAAGAAATTCCTGTGGAGGCTTATCTGATTCAAGTGTCAGGTTCTGTAATTTTGAAAGTTCTTCTAGTGAATATCTCTCAATCAAGTAATCAGCTGTACATGAACATAGTTCGGTAGCCTTAGTCCCACAAGTGCTTAATATACCTTCTTTAAAACTTGACTTAGTACTGTACGTCCAACCTTTAGAATCGGTTTCATCGCTTGTTAAATAAAATGCGATGGAAATAAAAAGAATTGCAATAAATCCAATAATTACTGCAATAATTAGAACTTTTAATATTCTACTTCGCTTTGAGGGTTTCTGATGTTTAATATCTTCAAGATTATCGGAGGCATCTTTCTTTCTTATTTTGTTAAAAATGATCTTAATTACAGAAAAGATTATTAGACCCAAGAATATATATACAATTACTGAACCTAAAAATTCGCCTGCCCTAAAAGCTTGCCCTTGTTCCATATAAATCTGTTTTTAACTCGAATATATACTACCAGTAAGTCGACTGTCAGTAAAGATTGATTGAAACTGTAGGCATGGTTCATGTGACTGCGGTTTCAAAAAGAATCGGCAGAAGAATCAGGCGGGTTAGGCTGGAGAAAAATATAACGCAGGAAGATCTTGCCGGTGACGCGGGACTTAATAGAGCTTACATTGGCTATATTGAAAGGGGTGAACGCAACCCATCGACTGACACGTTAGTAAAAATAGCAAAAGCCCTGAAAGTTTCTCCTAAAGAGTTGCTGTAGGCGCATTTTGGGGACTTCCCTTAAACTAAAATTCTTATCTAAACTTAATATATAGATCGTCCAAACTCCCGATTGGGAACGGCAAGTGATCTAGCATAAGAGATTTTGAACTCTTTCTAGACATTGCCGTTTTTTTAATGGCAAAAAACAATCGGAAGGAATAATCAGCCCTTTATCTTCCGATTGGGGGCTGATTTTTATTTTGATCGACCATTTTTATTCAAAAAAAGTAGAACCATGTTAACAGATGAACAGATTACAAAATTTCAGAAACTTTACAAATACCACTTTGGTAAAAAAATCAGCCGAGAGGAAGCGTATGAGAAGGGCGTAAAACTCATTCGGCTTGTTGAATTGATTTACAAACCGATGAGTGAAGCTGAACACCAACAGTTACAGGAACGCCGCCGAGAAACTAAGGATTTATAAAACAAATACAGAAGTTTTATGAGGGAAGTGATAATGGAAAAACAAAAAAAATCAGAAGTTAAATTATCGAGTGCACAGTTAAATCACTTCACATCAAAGTATAAAAGTGGTGATTTTAGGGAGTTCGTATCAACACTTGATGACGAAAAGCTAACATTTTTAACTTTAGGCTATCAAGATACTGTAAAAGATAAACCCCGTTCAAAGACATTAAAAAACATCCAAGAAATTCTGATCGGAGAAAAGATTAAGCGAATGAGAAGGCCAGAAACCCCCACAAGTTTCTATAAAATAGACGATGTTGTTGCTGCCGTTGAAAGTTATTTACCAAACACAGGCACAGCTCTAAAACTTGCATTAGCAGTTGCAACATCCGGAACACGTATTAACAGGGTTATGCTTTGGATGCTTTTGGTAGGTTCTCCATCCAGCGGGAAAACAGATTTGGTTAAACTATTTAAAAATTCAAAGTCTGTTTACAGCCTAGACAATCTCACATTAAACGCTTTTATTTCCGGCGAGAGGCAGACTGAAAAACAGAAGGTTTATGATCTCTTGCCGCAACTTGCCAATAAATGCCTTGTAATAAAAGACTGGACAGTTATTTTTAGTTTAGACGAAAAAATGTCCAAAAAAATAGTTGGGGATATGGTAGGGATTTATGACAAATCATTGTCTAAATTTTCCTCAAGGCGTGGGCAAATTACTTACGATGCGGAATTTTCACACCTTGGCTGTATTACTCCCGCAACACTCAATAAACACCAGACTTATCTTAATATGATTGGCCCGAGATTTTTGCACTACACAATTCCGTCTTTAAGCAAAGATGACGAGGAGGCGAGTTTCAAGGCCATTTTTGGCAATACGGACAGGCAAACTCTTGAAAAAGAAGTTCGTAGTATTGTCTCAGCATATCTTGACCAGCTAAACGAAAAGGACATATCAGAGATAAAACCAGTTAGTGATGAAGTACGAGAGTATTTGACATTAGCCTCACGTTTTACGGCAAAAGCAAGAGGAATTGTCATAATTCAAGCAAGTTCCTTTAAGAATGAAGATGGCGACAACATCACCTACTACGAGCCCTTAGACATCCAGATTGAGCAGCCTTGGCGGGCAGTCCAACAGCTCTTAACTCTCTCAACCTACCTAACCCTAGTATCCAACAAGCTAGAGGTGGGTATAGAGGCAATGGAAGTTATCAAAGAAGTGGTTGTATCTTCAATGCCAGCTGACCGTGCACAAGCGGTTAGGGCGCTGAAAGACGCCCCAGACGGCGAAATTACCGCCAAGTATTTATCAGAGCAAGTCGATAAATCACAGAAAACCACCAGAAGACTATTAGACGAACTTAGCTTTTTAGGAATTGTTGAAAAAATAAAGGGAACTGGACAAATAGCCACAAGTTATCGACTGATTCCAGAGTTTAAAGACTTTATTACCCTAGACCCTGCGGAATTTATGTCCACCAACTATGGGGGGACAAAAACTCCCGATGGTATACCACACGAACAGGATAATTTACCGGAATCACCAAAAACTTTAGAGGAGGTATTAGGTGAACTTCGCTTTTAGCAAACCACTGGATAAGTACACAAATGACGACCTGATTAGCTTATTTACGGTTTTGAAACAAAAACTTGATGCAATTCTCACCGAAGGCAGAAAGCGCGAAATGCTTTATTTTCTAAAAGAGCATGAACAAATAGACTTGATTAACGCAATTTTTAACCAAAGAGATAAAGAATGAGCGAGCAACTTATGAATACTGATACAAAAGCCTTAACAAAAAATATCTCGCCAGAGAAACCGAAATCCATAGTTAAAAAGCTTGACATAAAAGAATTTATCGACCGGTGTGCAATCGCAGATGATCCTATTTCAATTCTGAAGCAGGCTCAAGAAGAACTTGATAGTCATAAAAACCACAGTCAAAAAATGACCCCTGAATCTACTTCTTACAAAGCGTTTACAATTTTTGAGTTTGATAAAGGAATACTTATGGCAACTGCGATTCCTGAGGCATATAGGACATTTTGCATTGATTTTAGTCGAAAACTACAAAAAGAATACCAATGTGAAACACCCAGCGAAAAAGCGACCGCAGAATTGGTTGCAATAAACTTTGTGCGTACGCTCATTATACAAGATAGAATGAATGCCTTTTTAGCCTTGGGAAGTGTAACTGACAACACAGTAAAGTATTTTGCGGTTTTGAGTAAAGAATTGGATCGAGCGAATCGCCATTATCTCACGGCACTACAAACATTGAAAATGATAAAGCAACCAGCGCTTGAGGTAAACATAAAAACGCAAACTGCAATTGTGGGACAAAATCAAATAGTCCAGTCAAATAATAAATGATAGAGCCATATGATTTAGGAAAAAATAATATAGCTGAGTATAGTCAAAAAATACAGATTGACGACATTGTTCGGCGTGCAAACAAGGAAGTAAAACGCCAGATATTACAGTCTCAAATCGAAGTCATGGGCTTGAAATTGAACCTATTGACCTCAAATACCCGCTTTAATGGAAAACGCTATTGGTTTTCCTGCCCTATTTGCAATAATAGAGTCGGAACGATTTATAGAGATCCAGTCAGCCTCCTAGTTGGCTGTAGGAATTGTTTGAAAATAAAGTATCGAAAACAGCGCTATAAAGGAATGCTCGAAGGAGCTGATTTATAGATGTTTTTCTTGACATTTGGGGCAAAATTACATAGGCTCTAGACTAGAACAGCATCTGCTAAACTAGTCTAAATGCTTGTCAGATTAAGCAAATTAAGCAGTTTTAAAGTTAAAAAAGTCATTTGGTGTTTTTGCGTCGATATTGATGCCACTAAAGCAAGTCTCATAGTTCC
>JACPEV010000010.1 GCA_016183325.1 Candidatus Curtissbacteria bacterium | reverse complement strand
CAATCAAGCAGAAGCTCTGTGCTCATGTTAAAGTCCAAGGGCCGGTTTTTCTTTAGGAATGTCACCCCCTGTTTAATTTCTTGATATAATTTCAAAATATATGAGTCAGGTTTCGTGTGGAACTTGCAGGACGGAAACACACAATTTGTCCCGTACCTGATAATTGATTAAAAGAGGATGTGCCAAGCTAGGCCACATTGAAGGTGAGCTGGAAATTGAAGGTGAGCTGGAAATTGAAGGTGAGCTGGAAAAAGGTGAGCTGGAAAGGTGACTTTGCGTAGATGGGATAGAAGCAGAAGATTAAAGGCGATTAGGATTGGTAAACGAGGTGATAGGCGGTATCGGGAAGAAGATATTGAGAAATTTATAAAGACTTAATATGAAAAATTATTTTGCATTTATCGACGAAAGTGGTAATTCAACTCAAGAAAGATTTTTTGGCTTGGGGTTACTTCTGATCGACGATGAGGTTGGTGATTTTTACGATGCGATAAAGCCATTTTATGGAAAGGCTTATGAACTCGCAAGAAAGAACAAACTCGCAAGGATCAGCGAACTTGAAAAACAGGACGATTTCAAACAGATATCAGAAATTGCTAAAAGCAGTAAAAGGTTCGAGCTTAAATTTACTTACGTAAACTCAACAAATAATACTATTTATAGGGCATTAATAGATAAATGCCTTTCTTTTCCCAACGTTAGATTTTGTGCTCTAGAGCCTATTTCAAAACCTTACCCAAACAGATCATAATACAGGCTAGGTGAAAGAATCCCTGGTAGGTTGAAACATATTTCTCCCAGCGGGTAACTAGCCTTCTAAAGTTGTTAAACCAGGCAAAAGTTCTCTCAACAATCCAGCGTGTTTGGTAATATGGCTTGATTCTCTGGTTGTATGTTGGTCCTTCAACTTCGCCTCTTTTGCGTCTTTTGGGAATGTAGGCAGTAGTACCTCTTCTTCGCAGTTCGTCCCTGACCCATTTGGCATCATAGCCACGGTCTGCAATGAGTTTGTCAAACTTCTTTCTCGGATGAGTGGGCCTTACTTCTACAGAAAGCGTATCAAGGGTGGGAAAGATGAGGTTGTATTCAGAAGTTGAGGCAGAAGAAAGTATTCCGGTAAGCGGTACTCCACAGCCGTCTGTTGCCAACATTATTTTAGTTCCTTTGCCTTTCTTCGTCGGACCAACCAAATCCCCCCTTTTTTGGCTGGAGCAAATGTGCCATCAACCATACCTATTTCCAGTTTAAGTTTATCTTCATGGGAAAGAAGAACCAGGAGTCTTTTCCATATCTTCTCCCATGTGCCATCTTCTTCCCAGCGTTTCAGTCTTCTCCAAGCAGTTGGATATGCACCATACCTTCTTGGAAGCTCATTCCACTGTGCTCCAGTCCTAAGTACCCAGAGAATCCCGTTGAGGGTTTTACGGTCACTAGCCCTGGGCCTACCTCCTTTTTCAAAGTTCTGTTTTGGCAACAGAGATGAAAGTACCGCCCACTGTTTTTCAGTTAGGGCAGCCATAGACTACCAGATTAACATAAACTAAGGGGTTTTGAAATGGCCTCTAGTTATTGATCGACAAAAGAAAAAGTCCAAAGGTAAATGGGAACCAGTACTTAACCCATGGGAAGTTTACATTCAACAAGCTGCAATGCTTATTTCAAACAACATAAAAAATATTTCTCCCTGCCAGCTTTGTGTGTTTGCAGACGATTTAACCCGTCCATCGGATATCAAAAAGTCGTTCGAAAGATCACTCGCAGATGCTATTAGTTTCAGGCTAAAGAAACAGAATATAGCTAATAAAATATTCGGTGTTAATCGATTAGAATCCCATTCGTCTTTGTTGCTACAAGTTGTTGATACTTTACTAGGGTGTGTAATGTTCGATTATAAAAAGCAGGCTGGGTTGATTTCAGAGAAACTTGCTTCGAAACAAGAAGTTGTAGTTGAAAGGTTAAGAGAAAAACTAGAGGTGAAGAGCCTTGCACAAAACAAGACTTATCACAAACCTAATTATTTTTCTGTTTGGGAGTTTAATGAGAAATAAATGAATAAAAAAGCGGGTCATGGACAAGAAACCCACACCCGCATAAATATGTTGTAATAAACTGTCTTTTTGTCATCTCTGATATGTCATCCTGAATTTATTTCAGGATCTTTAGATTCCGAAACCCATTCGGGTCGATAAAATCAGACAAGTTCGGAATGACAAGAAAAGATAGGTTTTCAGCAAGCTCGTTAAACGAAGCCGATACAAAAATAGCAAAGACAATTATAATCAGTAAACACGGTGATAGAAGATATCAAAGAAGAAAATATTGAGAAATTTATAAAAATTAAAACCCAGTATTAACTATATGAAAAGATTGGATAGAATAGAGGGGAAAAAAGAAAAAGTGGAACAGATAATCGGCAAAGACAGTGAACAGGTAACTTGGCGACATCCCGGAGGAAAACTTAGACGATTGGGACCAAGTTCGTTAAATGACAGTGAGCTTTTAGCCATAATTTTAGGATCAGGAAGTAGAGGTAAATCCGCTAAAGAAATTTCAGATGAAATCATAAATAAATACCACTCACTTTCGGGAATGATGGGTAAAACAATTAAAGAGCTTATGGCAATTAAGGGTTTGAAGGAAGTTAAAGCTACGCAACTCGCAGCAGTTTTTGAGGTTGCTAGAAGAATTGTAAAATCACTGGAGAGGGAATAAATGTCAGAGTTTGATACAAAAGTGCCTACAATTAAAAAATCTGAAATAAATCACTTAAACAGACAAATCCCGCCCGAACCGCACACACCGATGTATATTTGGCATAAGTTCTGGTCGCGAAAAACTTGGAACGTAGTAGGCGAATTTATTAAGACTTATTCTAAAGAAGGTGAGGTAGTTTTTGATCCCTTCGCTGGAAGCGGAGTTACAGCAACCGAGGCATTGAGAAACAAAAGAAGAGTTATAGTATGTGATCTTTTGCCAATCGCTGCCGAAATTATTCGTCTCACCATCAAACCTGTAAGCGAAACCGAGCTTTATAATGCGTTTAAGAGAATTGAAGCAAAAGTAAGAGATAAAATTTTATCTTTGTACAAAACTTGTTGTCGAAAATGTGGCAATGAATTCCCTTTTACTTGTGCTATTTGGGACAAAGGGCAGTTCGCAGAAATTCGTTACCAAAAATGCCCGAAGTGCGGTGACCGTCGAGAAAAAGACACGGTACCAACAAATGACGATCTTGAACTTGTCGAGGAATTAAATAAAAAAGAAATTAAAGAATGGTATCCTAAAAATCCCTTCTATTACCCAAACGGAGCTCCGTTTATGAAAAAGGAAAAATATGAATCCCTTGATCAACTTTTTACCAAAAGAAACCTTCAAGCCTTAGCGTGGCTAATGGAAACTATTGAGGAAGAGAGAGATAAGGATTTGCAGGATTTTCTTAAAATAGGTTTTACATCCATAGTCCACTTAGCGACAAAAATGATGCCTGATAGGCCCACTAGGCCATTTAGTTCGGTATGGAATGAGCACAGTTATTGGTACGCCACCCGTTTTATGGAGCAGAATGTTTGGGAACTATTTGAAAGTGCTGTTAATGGACCCCAAGGAATAGTAAATGCAAAAAAAGAATCAAATAATTACTTTAAAAATGTGCGTTTTGGTGATAGTCCGAAGGAAGTTTTGGAAGATAAAGCAGATATTTATATTCATACAGGATCATCATTGGAATTTATGGAAAAAATTCTACCGAAAGGTAGTGTCGATTATATATTCACCGATCCTCCCTACGACTCATCGATCCAATATGGTGAGTTAGCGTATCTTTGGGTTGCCTGGCTCAAAAAAGATCAGGGATACTTGGAGTCAATATTGGCCAATGAGGTTATCCATAATGAAAAACAGCACAAGGACTTTGGTGTTTACCACGGTCTACTTAAAGATAGTTTCAGAAAAATGTTTGATATTTTAAAACCTACAGGGTATTTAACAGTAACATTCCATAGTCCAACATTTAAGATCAGGAATGCGACTATCAGAGCAGGAGTTTTTGCTGGTTTTGAATTTCAAAAAATACACCACCAAGAATTGGCGAGATCCTCTGCAAAGTCATTACTACAACCATTTGGCTCTGCCCAAGGTGATTTTTATCTAAGATTTTATAAACCCACAGCTGGTGAGGAAATTGCAAAGATGCAAGAAATTGATGAAAAAAGATTTGAGACTATTGTCGTGAGTACAACAATTGAACTTTTAGCAGAAAGGGCTGAGGAAACTCCTTATACACAAATCATTAACTTTATTGATCCTGTTTTAGCGAAACATGGTTATTTTTCAAGTCTTGAAAGTGGTTTGGACGTCAGAAAAGTATTAGAAAAACATTTAGAAAACGAATTTGTACTAGTAAAAGCCAAAATAGGAGGAGCGGAAGGAGAACTTTGGTGGCTCAAAGAACCGTCGAAATATATAAAATACGATATCCCTCTTTCCGAGCGAGTAGAGGAAACAGTTTATCGTGAACTATTGAGTAAAGGAAAGGCTACTTTTACAGAAGTTTGGGAGGCAGTTAGCACCAAATTTCCCAATTCTTTAACCTCAGATTCTAGCAGTATAAAGGCGGCCTTAGAGCAATACGCAAGACCAGTAAAACCAAATTTTTGGATGCTTAAACCGGATTATCACGCTAGAAAAAGTCAACATAACGAGGTTCTAGCATTACTCGCTGAGATCGGTAAGGCACTAGGTTACAAAATTTGGGTCGGTAAAAAGGAACAATCAGAATTTGCGGATGGTTTAGCTGGGCATAAAAAACTTTCAGAAATAGTAACGGCAGACATTACTAAGGTAATGAATGCCCAGAATTTAGACACGGTCGGACAAATCGATCTCTTATGGATCAATAATGACAAGATAATTTCTGCATTTGAAATTGAATTCTCAACCTCAATGACAAGTGGTTTGATGAGAGGTTCTAATATAGATGCTTCAGTGCCAAAATTTTTAGTTATGCCAGAGGAAAGAGAAGAACAATTTAATAGTAAGCAAAAATCTCCATTGTTCTCGGAGAGATTTAAGGATGATAGCTGGAAACTTCTTTATTTCGATTCAATAAGAAATAACTGGAAAAAATTAAAACTGAAAAAACTAAAGTTAGAATCATTAATAGGTAAAAAGGGGCCAGAGTCCCTTAGGCCAAAATTGGAAGATAATGGACAGATTGGATTACTTTAAACTTTATCCAGAAGTTGAGAGAAATTGGATTTGACATTTTGGGTTTCCTTTGGGTATATTTTAATGCAAAATCTTAATGAGTAACACTATTACTTGTCCCCATTGTAAAAAAACTTTCGAAATGTCAGAGGCTTTGAAGCACACTCTGACAGAGATAAAAGAAGAGGAAATTTCAAAAATACAGAAAGCCGCAGAAGCAAAGGCGACGGAAAAAGTTAGAGAGGAAATAGAATTTAAACTCAAAGACTCTAAGAACGAAAACGAGGAACTTAAACAGCAAAATAAAGATCTTAGAGAGCAATTATTGGAACTCAATAAAACCCTTAGAGAACTTAAAGATAAATTTGAAAGAACGGAGGTGGAGAATGCGAAAAAACTTAACGAAGAACTAGAGGTTGCTAAATACAAAATTTCAAAGGATGAGCAAGAAAAATCTCAACTTGAAAAAAATGAATTAAAGAAAAAACTTGCGGATACTGAAAAAGCATTAGACGAAGCAAGAAGAAAAGCTTCTCAATCTTCTCAGCAATTACAAGGTGAAGTTTTGGAATTGGAGCTAGAAGAAAATCTCAGAAATGAATTTCCCGAAGACGAAATAAGACCTATTAAAAAAGGTTCTGAAGGTGGCGATATATTACAAATAGTTAAAGCTAGAAACGGAATGAAAGTGGGATCCATCTTATGGGAGACAAAAAGGACAAAGGTGTGGAGTGATTCATGGTTGCCGAAATTAAGGGAAGATCAGAGAAATGCCGGTGCGAGTATAGCAGTAATAAATTCGATTACACTTCCTAAAAACGTTGAAACTTTCAAATTTATAGATAATGTTTGGGTAACAGCCGGAAATTGTTCTATTCCTCTAGCGCATGCTCTCCGAACCAGATTGCTCGAAGTTGCAAGTTACAAACTACTTTCAAAAGATAAAGACCAAACGAAAGAACTGATATTTAATTATTTAACGAGCGAAACGTCTACACATCGAGTTGAAGCGCAAGTAGAAGGAATAATCGAATTGCAAAACGACCTTCTGCAAGAACAGAGGGCGCTTGTTAAATCTTGGAAAAAGCGGGAATTGCAACACAAAAAGATGATAAATAATTTATCTGCATTTTATGGAGAATTGCAGGCTATCATGGGTACTGCACTACCAACAGTAAAAACATTGGAACTTCCTGACCCGGATCAAGCAGAAGAAAATAATAAGAAATAATTCCTGGAGGAATACTGAAGAAAGTTATTCAATTGCGAGGAATGTTCTTGAGCAACCCTTCGAGTCAACTTTCTCCAAATGTATGAAGAGGGAATTAGTAAATTGACCAATTAGTTTATAAACTCTACGGTCTTACACCTTCGCATTAGGTTACGGAAGGCTAAGCAGGCGTTTGAAGGAAATTTATAACTTTCTTACCTTTCCATGATTTTTATTTAATTAAATCCAGCAACTAACCATCTTCAATGTCAAGCAACTAACCAGCAACTAACCATCTTCAGCAACTAACCACCTTCAATGTGAACTACGTTGACACACCCTCTTTTGGAGTTTTTGGAAGTAGGGGAGATTGGGGGTGATAGGGGAGATTGGGGAGATGAGGGAAATTGGGGAAATTAGGGTGATTGGGGAGATTAGGGGATATCGGGGAGAGGAGGGTTATTGGGTTGATGCGGATGGAGTAGCGGATTGGGTAGGTTGGAGAATGACAGTTGTATTGAAAATTTCTATTTGGGCAATGTCGGTGACATTTAAGATTCCAGTAGTTTTGTCGTAAAGACCGGTAACAAGAACTTGCTTGTTAGCATATTTTGAAAGATCGATTGTTGGGGGAATTTGCAAATTGATCAGGTCTCCGTTTTTTAGGGAAAGCAAATAGCGAGTTTGTGTTGCACTTTTGGCAATTTTTAAGATACCAGCGCGAGAGAGTGTTACTGGCGGTTGAGGCGATGGGGAAATTTGGGTTGGGGCTGGTGATGATTGGGCCTTTTGAAAATTAATGCCATAAAGGCGGCCTAAGCTAAAAACACCGATTATGATCGCCGGCAATGCGATAAGGGGGATGGAGAGCTTTATGGCCACAGTCGTGGTTTGATGTCTTCTTATCTGGTCCAGCCAGTATAAGATTTTTTTAAAAGGATTGGTGACGGTGAGGGAAACAAGCGGTTTTTCAAATTCCGGAATAATTGGCAGATCTTGCCCGGTAACCGACACCTTGACTTTAACATCTTTTTCTTTTACGAAATGGCCGTGCCGATCGCGCTCGCGGGAACTTGCCATATCTTTGGCCTTGGCAGATGTAAATGGCATTCTACTTTTATCTTATCAGAATCCTCGGTTCTTATGTGGTCCACATGAACCACATATGTGGACCACATGCCATGTGGTATGTGGTGCATGTGGTGAAAAGGTTGTTCTAGCAACCCGTATGTGGAACCACATGAGCACTTTTTAAAACCATGTGGTGCCTTTTTTGGCGGATGTGGCATGTGGATGAAGTATTAATATCTTCTTTTTGATAAACTATTATCCATGAACTTATCCGTAGGAATTGTTGGACTTCCGAACGTAGGAAAATCTACTTTATTTAATGCGCTGTTGAAGAAAAGGGTAGCTTTGTCGGCGAACTATCCGTTTGCGACGGTTGAGCCGAATGTGGGTGTAGTGAGTGTTCCAGACTTTCGTCTGGAACGATTAGCTGATTTGGTGGAGAAAGAAGTTTTGTCTGCTGCAAAGTCAAACCCTTCGACTTCGCTCAGGGCCTCACGACCTCCGGTAATACCGGCAGTAGTTCGGTTTGTGGATATTGCAGGACTTGTGAAGGGAGCGGCGACAGGCGAGGGTTTGGGGAATAAGTTTTTAGCACATATTCGTGAAGTTGATGCGATTGTGCATGTTTTAAGGGATTTTAACGATGAGGGTGTTATTCGGTCCGGTAGTGTTGATCCGCAAGCGGACAAAGAAGTTGTTGAGGCAGAGCTAGCGCTTTCTGATCTTGAAGTAGTCGATAAGTTATTGGCAGGAATTGATAAGGAAAAAGGTGATGCCGATGCACCGTTTAAGAAAGCCGTTTTGGAACAAATGAAAGCAAATTTGGGAAAAGGTGCGTTTGCGCAATCAGTGGAAGTGACTGAGAGGCTTGAAAAATGGAAAAGCACTTTGCCGCTTTTGACTAACAAACCAATTCTTGAAGTCTACAATGTTTCAGAGGATAGACTTAGTAATCAGGATTATTTAAGAGAATTATCACGCGATAAGGTCGTTATTTGTGCAAAGTTAGAGGAGGAGCTGGCGGATTTATCGGAGGAAGACAGAAATGCATACTTGGCGGAATTTGGACTTTCTGAAACTGGTTTGGAACGATTAATTAAAAAAGCTTATGAAGTTTTGGGGTTGATTTCCTTTTTGACTGCAGGAGCAAAAGAGGTAAGGGCATGGACCCTTCGACGCGGTTCCACCGCGCTTGCGGCGGCTGGTATGATTCACACTGATTTTGAGAGAGGGTTTATCGCGGCTGATGTAATTGAATGGGATAAATTAGTCGAAGCAGGCGGTTGGCAGGCGGCAAAAAATAAGGGATTAGTGAGAACGATTGGAAAGAATGAGGAAATTAGGGATGGTTATGTTGTTGAATTTAAGTTTTCAGTTTGATATGATTTGCCAAAGCTTTATATCAGCAGGTCGCCCGCTCTCCGGCAAAGCCGGATCAGGGCGCTCCTCTGATATAATTCAAAAACTTGTATTATTCTTGGTTTAAGGAAGTTTTATGAATTATGAGCTGATGGTTGTTGCGAGTGTTAATCAGGATTCTGAGATGGCGGTTTCTCGCGTGGAAAAGATGCTTAAGGAGGCACAAGCGTCTGATTTGAAACTGACAAAATTGGGGGAGAAAAGATTGGCGTTTCTTATTGCTAAACAGGATGCAGGAGAGTACTTTGTTTTTAATTTCCAAGCCAGTGGTGAGGCTGTTGGCAAAATCAGCAGCGCTTTGCGTCTTGAGCGGGAGGCAATATTGAGGTATCTTATTGTTAAGACTAAGATATCAAAGAAAGTAAAAAAGGTAACAAACGAGTCAAAAGAGTCAAAGGTTGAAGAAAAAACTCCAAAAGTGAGTGTCAAGACTAAGGTGCTAGCGAAAAAGAGTAAAAAAGTGGTAAAAAGTAAAAAGACAGCAAAAGGAAAGAAAGGGAAGTAAAGAACAATTGACATTTGACCCTTCGACCCATTCGATTGACACTCAGGGTCGTACTGAGTGGAATCGAAGTACGACTACGCTCAGGGTAAGCAATTGACTAAAAGACATGGCATCAAGAGCATCGTTGAACAAGGTTCTTCTCATCGGTAATCTCACTCGAGATCCAGAACTTAGATATACACCATCTGGTGCGGCTGTCTGCACTTTTGGTGTTGCTACAAACAGAACTTACACTTCATCCGACGGAACAAAAAAGGAAGAGACTGAGTTTATCAGAATTGTCTCATGGAATAAGTTGGCTGAGCTGTGTTCTCAACTTTTAACTAAAGGGAGAAAAGTTTATGTTGAGGGAAGACTGCAGACCAGGTCTTGGGAGACACCGGATGGACAAACTCGTCAGACTACCGAGATTGTGATTGATGATATGAGGATTTTGGATTCAAGAAAGAGTTTTGAGGAGGGCGGCGGCGGTAGGGAGTCGCAGTATGCTCCGGTGACTCCCGAACCAAAGACAGAGGAGAAAACAGAGGAAGTACCTTCTGAAAAACCAGCAAAGAAATCGCCAAAGGATGTTGTCAAACAAGTTTCCGATAAAGGGGAAAAACAAGAGTCATCTGACGAGCGCGGCGAGGAGCAAAAAGTAGACCTTGATGACTTACCGTTTTAGTTGCTTAAAGCTTAACGATTAACGACCCGTTTCGCCCGCGACTATCGTCGACGCAGGCCCACCTCGCCAGACGCGAGTCGAGGCGGGCGCGAAGCGAGGCGAGCTAACGACTAACGCTCATAACTAGGACATTAGTCGTTTTTTATAGATATCTGAGGAGGTTTATAAATTATGCCTAAGTTCAGACGCAAGCTTGCCAAAGCTAGAAATTGCAGTCTTTGTGCCAGTGACACAACTGTTGACTACAAAGATGTGGTTCTTCTTAAGAGGTTTGTCTCAGAGCGGGGCAAAATTCTTGGTCGAGTGCGCACGGGAATTTGTGCGAAACATCAAAAACAGGTTACTCGCACCATTAAGCGGGCAAGATTTATGGCCCTTTTGCCATACGTAGTCAGCTAATATTGGGTTATGCCAGAATCAGGAGATAAGCACCCACTTTTTAATTTCTTCATCCAGTTTGGGATCATAGCTGTTATTTTTTTTGCCATAGGATTTTCTTTTGGTGAGAAGAAATTTGAGATTAGCAGGAAGAATTTTGTTCCACGTATTAGCGTCTCTAACAAATTGCCGCCACAAGAGCTGAATATAGATTTTTCGCTCTTCTGGCAGGTTATGGAAACTTTGCCTGCGAAATATTTGGATAAGAGCGCAATCGATTCTCAAAAATTGTTATATGGGGCAATTTCGGGGATGGTCAGGTCAATTGGCGATCCCTATACAGCGTTTTTGGATCCAAAGCAAAATCAGGCAATTAAAAGCGAGCTTGCTGGAAGTTATGAGGGGATAGGGATTCAGATTGGTTTTAACAAAGAAAAGAAGTTAGTGGTGATTGCGCCTTTGTCTGGAACGCCTGCCAAAAGCGCGGGGCTGTTGCCCGGCGATTTGATTTTGAAAATTGGCAATCGCGATACTTTTGATTTGACACTACCTGAGGCTGTGGAGTTGATTAGAGGGCCAGCCGGGAGTAGTGTCAAGCTGGTTTTGCATCATGAGGGAGCAGACAGGAGTTATGACGTGGAGATTCAGAGAGCCAAAATTGATGTTAAAAGCGTGGAAGTGGAGTTTAAAGATATTCGAGGCGGCAAAGTAGCTATTATCAAAGTTTCTCGATTTGGCGATAAGAGCGACAGCGAGTGGGACAGGGCAGTTTCTGATGTCATTGAAAATGGCGCAAAGGGTGTCGTGGTTGATATGCGTAATAACCCTGGCGGATTGTTGTCGTCTTCTGTTCATCTGGCATCTGAGTTTGTGCGTGGTACGATAGTAAGGCAAGAGTTCGCAGATGGATCTGTCTCGCCGCTCGGGGCGGATCATGAAGGAAAGCTTTTGAAGATGCCAATAGTGGTTTTGGTGAACAAGGGCTCAGCCTCGGCCAGCGAAATTTTTGCGGGAGCAATTAAGGATGCGCGCCGTGGGAAGATTATCGGTGAGCGAACATTTGGGAAAGGGACAGTCCAGGACGTAGTAGATTTTGCAGGCGGGTCTGGACTGCATGTGACAATTGCCAAATGGTTGACGCCAGGCGGCAATTCAATTGATAACGTTGGTATTGTTCCAGATGTTATAATAAATTCTTCGGGTTCTGATAGTAAAGCTGATCCCCAGATGGACAAAGCATTAGAGATAGTGTTATGAGCGAACGGATTAATCAATTTACCAAACTCGCTGCAGTTGCCGCACTTTGGGTTATTAGTGTGGTGGCGGTGGCAAGGTTAATTGGTAAGATTCCTCAGTCTTCAATTGAGCCCAAAACTCAAGCGCAAATCCAGAAGGTTGTTGAGGAAGAATCGGCTGTAATAGATGTCGTTGAGAAAGTTTCACCCTCTGTGGTTTCAATTGCAGTTGAAAGTAGGCAGCTTCTACTGGATCCATTCTTTGGTATTCCAAGGCAGGGGCAGAGACAACAATCAGGTATCGGTACAGGTTTTGTTGTCAGAAGCGACGGCTTGATTGTGACTAACAAACATGTCGTTTCTCAAGAGGCAGAGAAGTATATTGCCATTATTAGAAGTAATGATGGAGGAGAAAAAAAATATGAGGTAAAAAAAATCCACCGTGATCCTTTTAATGATTTGGCGCTTTTGCAGGTGGATCCTTCGACAAGCTCAGGACAAGTGCTTAAGGCGGTTGAGCTTGGCGATTCAGAACATCTTAAGGTTGGTCAGAGCGTGGTTGCCATCGGAAATGCCTTGGGGCAATTTGCGAATACCGTGACTGTTGGGATTGTATCCGGACTCGGACGTGGCGTGGTGCCGATTGACCCGTTGACAGGTGTTGCGGAAAGATTGGACGATTTGATTCAGACGGACGCGGCAATTAATCCGGGAAACTCAGGAGGACCACTGGTTAACATTGCGGGGCAGGTCATTGGCATAAATACGGCTGTGGCAAGCGCCGAAAACATTGGTTTTGCAATAAAAGTCAATATTGCTAAACAGTTAATAGAGGATTTTTCAAGCTCTGGTGGTAAGATTGTGAGGCCTTTTTTAGGAATACGGTATTCTCACATATCTCGGGAAACAGCACTTTTAAATGAAGTGCCGGAAGGCGAACTGGTGCGCGAGGTGGTTGGTGGGTCAGCCGCTGACAAAGCTGGCATTGAAGTCGGGGATATTATCACCCAATTTGACGGACAAAAATTAACCGATGAGACTAGCCTTTCGAAGTTGATACGCGAGAAAAAAGTTGGGGATGTTGTTAAAGTTAGAGTTTTTAGGGGCGGGCAGACTTTAGATTTGACGGTAACTTTGGGTGAGGCGACAGGAGAGTAGATACAATTGACATTTAACAATTGACAATTAACAATTAACAAAGGGACATTGAGACAAAGGACAGAGAAGGGAGTGGTATATTGGAAAGAGTAATTGCTGATTTCTCAATAGATCAGGCGGCTTTGGCAAGGGGAACTTCAGGAGTGGTGGGAATTCCAAAACCATTAGCACCGATGTCGATAGCTGCTACAATTAATACAAGACCTACTGCTCCAACTATTGTCCATCCGATTAATTTTTTTTACAAAGCTGCCCTTATTTTCTTGCTGATAGAATTGCTCTGGTGATGCCATATTTGTTATCCCAATGCTAGCAAATAGGGGACCCCATTATAACAAAAAATACATAGATTTTCAGATTTTTGCAGATTGTAGAGAGTTAATTATTTTGTCTAAATTGCCATCCATTATTGAAACTATTTTGCCCCACGATTGTTTGATTCTGTGGTCGGTAACTCTATCTTGCGGAAAGTTGTAGGTGCGGATTTTTTCGGATCTGTCGCCTGAACCAATAATTGTTGATCGTTGATTGGTTATTGCCGAGCGCTTTTTTTCTTCTTCCAGTTGGTAGAGCCTGGCTCTAAGTATCTCCATGGCTATCTCTCGATTTTGGGATTGTGATCTTTCTGTTTGAGCTTTAACGATAATGCCTGAGGGCTTATGTTTTAGACGCACGGCAGTGGAAACTTTGTTGACATTTTGGCCACCATGGCCGCCGGATCTAAAAGCTTCGAATTTGACGTCTTGCGAGTTTACGATAACTTGCGCGGGAGCGACTTCTGGTAGAACAGCCACAGTTACGGTTGAGGTGTGGATGCGGCCGGAACTTTCGGTTTGTGGAACTCGCTGAACTCGGTGGACGCCCGATTCGTTTTTTAATTTCAGGTAGACGTCCTCTCCGCTGATTTTGGCAATAACTTCTTTAATGTTGCCGATGCCTCCTTCATTGCGATCTAATTCCTCTATTTTCCAACCCTGATTTTGTGCGTATTTGGTGTACATGCGGTAAAGATCGGCGGCAAAGAGTCCGGCTTCATCGCCTCCGGCGGCTGCTCGGATCTCAAGAATAACGCTTGCAGACGTTGGTTTTTCGCCAAGGGACACCTCCGAGGTGTAGGGAATTTTCACCTCGGAGGTGGAGGAATTGGCGGACTCGAGTGCGGATTTTTCCTCCTCGAGCTTCCTGATCTCTTCCCGAGCAAGCTGAGCCATGGAAGGATCTACTGACACAAGGTTGCGCGCTTCCTGGATTTTTTTATCGAGTTCTTCGATGTGTTGCTTTAGGTAATCTTTCATGTTAAATTTCTAATTTCTAATTATTCTAATTTCTAAATAATTTTTTAATACTTCAAATTTCTAAGTGTTAGGTTAATTAAAAATTAGATCAATTAGGTAAATTAGGTCAATTTAAGAGCTGATTTTATACATTATACAGATTCGTAAGACAAGGGTGAATTAACAATTAGTGGAATATCTAAGAACTGGCTTGTTTTTTAGCCAGATCAAGCATTTCTTTGAGGGAGCCAGGACGGACCCGCTGGACTTTTTCTTTTTCAACTTTTTGTTTTGTCTTGGCAAGTTCTTTGGCGTGGGCTCTTGATTTTTCAAACTTCTCGACTTTACCTAACGTATCCACATATTTCATTTCTCCCGTAAAGAATGGATGACAATTAGAGCACACCTCAACGTGGATTTCAGGTACAGTTGCACCGGTTATAAAAGCATTACCACAGGCACAAGTTACCTTGCAATCGTCGAAATATTGTGGATGAATGCCGCTTTTCATGGTAGGGGAATTATAGCAAGAATGTGCGGAATTTGCCAATTACCACCAATCTGTTGGCCGGCGAAGAGATAGATTGTGGTATTTCATGGCCCATTTCGTGTGAAGGGCTCCTAGACCAGTAAGAGCAGATCCAAATGTTGCTACCAACGGCGCATTTTGAGCTAGTTCTGAATCAGAAAATGAAGCGATAACTGCGGCGCTAGTTATTATAACACCTACTAAAAATCCACCTGGTCCTAAAATTGTATCCTTACGTATTTCTGATTTCTCCTGAATAGGCTCTTTTTCATTGTTCATGCAATTTCCATTATAACTAACACTTATTAATTGTCAAATAATTTTCAGGCGAATTTCTTGTGATATGGCTAAGGTCCGACCTTATACAGCTTCGGCCTTTTTAGAAGTTTTTTTTAAAGGTCGGACCTTTTAAAAATCCTAGGCAAGTTTTTTGTGAAGGGGGTGGGATTGACGTTTTTGTTCCGCCAAGAAGACACCTGTAGCTATTAATATTCCTCCAAAAATTAAAGCGGGAGTCAACTTTTCTCCTAAAAGAATTATGGAGACAATTGAGCCGGAGATCGGATCTAGGTAGAAAAAGAAGGCAGCCTTGCCGGCAGGCAAAAGCGAGAGGCCTTTTTGCCAAGCCCAGTAGGCTATAAGTGAAGAAAAGAAAATTCCGTAAAGGAGTCCTGAGGTTGCCTGTAAGCTAACATTTTGCGGCCATGTGGGGTTTTGCCAAAATTCCCATAGGAATAAGGGGAGGAAAGTAGCAGCCCCAATGGCCATTGAATAAAATGCGACCACGCCGCCGTCGTAAATTTTAAGCAGTTTTTTGCCGACAATTTCATGGGCAACCCAAGAAAGCGTCGCCAAAAGCAAGAAAATATTTCCTAAAACTTGAGTAAGATTCATTGGTCCATCTGATTTTCCAATTAGAGTCGAAACACCCGCAAATGCAATTAGAGAAGCAAAAATCAATCGAAGAGAAAGTTTTTCTTTTAGATAAATGTGGGCAGCAATTAATGTAAAAATCGGAACAGACGCAACCAAAAAGGCTGCCAGGATTGCCTGAGTGAGTTTTAACCCAATGAAGAAAAAAGTTAAATTGAGTGTAACTCCGGTTATCGCTGCCCAGAAAAAATTTGACAGGTGTTCTTTTTTAATTTTTAATTTTTTGGAAATTAAAAAACCTAAAATGAAAGAGGCGATTGCCATTCTTAAAAAAGCTAAGGAAAAAACGGGAATTTCTTCCAGAGTAAGTTTCATAATCGGGGCAGTTGCACCCCAGGCAATAGAGGCTATGGAAACGTATAAGAAAGCGGAGTTTAGTTTTATCATGGAGTGCAGCTTAGATAGTTTCTATTAGTCGATCGAGTCCAAACGAAAAACCTACTGCGGGAGTCGATTTTTTGGCCCCGTCTTTGCCGGGGTGAACGAACATGCCGATAAGATTGTCATATCTGCCACCGGCGCCGATTGATAACGAAACGGGATCGTTACTAGGTTTGAGTTCAAAAATTGCTCCGGTATAATAATCAAGTCCTCGTGCGAGACTGGATTCAAAGAAAAAATCATGCGATTCACTCAACCCATATTCATGTAAATTAAGAAAAATTTCTTTTAGTTTATCTGTTTTTTGGGCATTGAGCATTTCCTCAATATATTTTCCAACGTCTTGTTTAGAGTAGCCCCTTTGTTCTATTTCGTTCTCAACCTCAGCTCGTCCAATTTTATGTAGTTTATCAAGTGATCTAACTACATCTTGTGGAATATCTTCAAAATTCTTTCGATCATTAATAGCCATGATAGGATTGGCGAGACCAGCAGCTTTCACTGCCCTGATAGCACACGCAATGATTCGTGCATCCTCTTTTACGTCACTGGAGCCGACAGTATCAAAGTCCAGTTGGGTGAATTCTCGATAGCGGCCGTGTTGGGGATTTTCGCCGCGGAAGACCTGGCCGATTTGATAACGACGAAATGGGAGTTTGGGATTATATGTGGCAACATAACGGGCAAGAGGGACGGTTAGATCGTATCTGAGAGCAAGTTGCCGGCCGCCGCGATCCTTAAACTCGTAAATTAATTTTTCTTCTTCGCCATATTTTCCTTTTAATGTTGATGCAAATTCTATTATTGGAGTTTCGATGGGATCAAATTCGAACTGCTCTAAGACTTCAATAATTTTATTTATTGCCAGTCGCCTTTTTTGGGCAAGTTCGGGATTGATGTCACGGAAACCCTTGGGTGTTGGCGGCGCTTTAATCACTTGACTCTTCTCCTTTTTTTAGTATATTATTTTTTGCAGTCGAAAGATTGTTGTGAGCGTTCCCGAAAGAGAGCTTTTTTATCTTGACAATCATTTCAAAATATAGTAGCATATTGTCCAATATACCTCCCCCCGAGTAATCGGGGGTGATTTTTTTATCTACTCCTTTTTATATGTCTTTTTAATTTCTCCATAGGAATGTATTGATCAGCAGCTTTAATGAGTTCTTTTGAAATGTGTCCTCTGCTTGAAACCACGAACACTGTTTTCCCTTTTTGTTTGGCAAAAGATACAGCAGGTTTAAAGTCCGAATCGCCTGAAGCTAAAATCAACGTATCATATAATTCGATAGATTGAGTTAAATCTATAGCAAGTTCTATGTCTAGATTGCCTTTTCCTTTGAGTACCTTACCATTTTTATCTCTAATCCATTTTACCTCTTTAGTAATAACTTTATAACCCAGGGACCCCATTTTTCTAAAGAATTTATTCTGTCTTGTATTCTTTGATATTTTTCCAGAATAAAAGTTGGCGATTGCAAGCTGAAAATCCTTTTTGAAAAAGCTCAAGAATTTTTTGTAATCTATTTCCCATCCTAATGTTTGTTGGGAATATAAAATATTAGCCGCATCAATAAAAATGGCGACTCTCTTTTTTGGTGTCGGCGGCGCCTGATGCATATAGATAAATGATACTATAGTTCATCTTTTATTGTCACAGCTGCTTCAAGTGCAGTTCTAATAGCTCTATCGACGCTGGCTTTGGCTTCTTTCGTTTGGATCTTAGAAGCAGGTATATCAAAATTAAACTTGCCTTCCATAATTGCTTTTAAAGGTTCAGGATTCGCATTTACTGCAAGGACTGCACCGGTTTTTATTCCCCGTAAGGTTCCTATTAAAAAGAGGGGAGCGCATTCCATTTCCGAACTGATTAATGGAAATAGCCAGTTTTTCATTCGATTATTTAAGTAAATTGAGCCCCACTTTCTTAGATTTTGTGATTGACCGTAGAATGCATCGTGTGTTCGATTAATTCCAACATAGTATTGATATCCTAACTCATTCGCGTTTTTGATCAGGGCATTGACTACCGAAAAATCGGCAATCGCCGGAAATTCTGGTGGTAGGTATTCTTTAGTAGTTCCTTCCTCTCTGATTGCTGCCGTTGGAATGATGATAGATCCAGCTTTAATTTCTTTTTTCAAAGCACCTCCACACGTTCCAACCCGGATAATAATTTTTGCACCGAGATTTATCAATTCTTCGACGGCCGTTGCTGTCGAAGGGCTGCCAATTCCGGTTGATGTAGATGTTATTTTGACATCTTTATAGTAACCTGTGTAAGTCATAAATTCTCTATAGGAAGCAACGAGTTTCGATTTCTTAAGATATTTATTACCAATAAGTTGTGACCGACTTGGGTCGCCTGTCAGCAAGACTATTTTTGCGATGTCCTCTGGTGAGCATGGGATATGAGTCTGTAATTTTTTCATAAAATTTCCTTAGTTTGTAATCGTTTTATAGTTTCTAGAAACGTTTCTTTATCTTCAACATAATCCCCAATGTATTTTGCACGGATGGCGGCTGACCTTTCCGAATTACCAATAATTGTTGATAAGCTGTTTAGCGGCGGAATACCAGTTGTGCCTTGATAAATAATAGAAGTAAAAATAGACTTGATACCTTCGATGTTAGTTGGTTTATTTTTTCGCTGAAGAGGGGAAAGGGTGAACAAAGATCCCGCGAAAGCCATGACAGTTCTTGCAGGGAATATTTCTCTTATTGCTGTAAGGGTTGTTCCTGTTACAATTGCGTCATCCAGAACGATTAAGTTTTGCATTTTTATTTCTGCAGCCATTTTTCTTGCTCTAGTCATATCGGATACTGTAACTTCAGCAACAGCTCCACTTGCTTCGACTCTTCGTTGAGTTGGCAGTTCTAGATTATTAACATCATCTAATAAATCTTGAGGTAACAAATCTTTAACTACTCTTGCTCCATTTCCTGGAAAGACGATAAGAGTTCTTCGAGCGTTAATAATATCTAAAAGCTTTCTCATTTTTTGTGCTAAAGTGGGGATTAAAGTTCTAGCATCGTATATATCAGTCCAACCTTTGCAAGAAAGTGCCAATGTTTCTATGTCATCTTTGACTGGGGTTCGCGATCGATAAGAAATGTCATCAATAGCAAGTCGAGTAGTTTGCGTGTCGACCAACAAAAATCTATCCCCGGATAATGTAGGGAATTCTTTGCTAACTCTTTCTTGCAATGTCGACTGTTGAGTTTCAAATGGCAGTTCTTTCAATGTTTCGTTAGTCATATTTTTCTCCTTCGACTGCGCTCAGGACTTTTAGCCCATTAAAAAACCCGCCGATTTCTGGCGGGTGATAGTTTTTAATTTTTACTTTAATGATTTAAATCATTAAAGTCATCACACCGCCAAGCGAGTTTCTCGGTTATGATGAGAATCAGCTGAGTTTTGTCCTAGACGTTTGAGCATTAGGCGATAGCCGCCCATGCCGCCTGCTAGCCATTTCCCAACTCTGGCAATTGTAGTGCTACTCATGTTTGTTTCTTTTCTGATTGTTTTGTAATCTACTTTTTTATTTAACATTTGTGCAACTTGCCAACGATTGGCGAATTCTTTAAGTTCGGCTAAAGTTAATAGATCTCGCAAAAAATTGCGACATTCTGTCGCGGTTTTTAATTTCAAGATTACTCTAAAAAGGGCTTTCTCGCCTATAGTTGGTTTGTAATGCATAATTTATCTAACTAAAGTGATTTCACTCTATCACTTTATCTTACTAAAGTCAAGTTGCGTTTTTTGCATATTAAGATAATGTGTTGGCTTAAATACTTAACCGGATCGTCATAGCTATTCCGATCCGGTATCGGAAACACGGTATTAATTCTTGTTAAGTATGGTTACTTTCATTTTACTATTAATTTCAAGACTATATCTTTTTTCAAAAATATCTTTCCTACCCAGCAGAAAAGGTAGGCTTTCTTCTTTTGTATTAGCGATAGAAATATGGATTGGGAATTCGTCATTTCCTAAACGAATTGGGAGTTTTGTTTCGAAAGTCTCTATCCAGATTCCGCCAACCCCTTGAGTTTTTGTTCTTTTTAAAGATTTTTCATTGAGACCAAGTATTGGAATAATTGTTTTTGGCAGAGTTGTTACATCAGCTCCAGTGTCAACCAAAAAGTCAAATTCTTGCCAACCATAAATGGTCTTGAGGCTTGTACGAATAAATGGATAAAAGAGCTTGCCTAGAGATTCAATCTCGCTATATACGAAAGGAAATAGTAAAGACATACCGGGCACCGTGTTTTGGTATCCAGCTAATTACCAACTCTTTTTGTCTTCCTTCAATCTTTTTCATAAGAATATCTACCCGTGAGGCATGAGCAATAACCTTTCCGCTTTTTTTGTCCCGGGCAACATAACCTGGGCCATACTTTTCTGTAAGGGGGGTAATATTAATTGGTTTTAATCTTTTCATAACAATGCAATTATGGAGCCTTTGTCACTTTGTGTCAAGAAAAATTAAGGGTGGGCGAATGGGTCGAAGGGGCATTACATCTCCAGCAATCTCTTTAAATAACGAGAAACAGGTCTTATCAATTATTAATTTTTTCCATATAGAGGACGTCACCTTTGTACATTTTCCAGGCGCTATTTAAAACAGTACCTTCATCGCTGTTAAGTAGGTGGCCAAAGTGAAAGATGAAAGCAGTCGCCAAGAAGATTAAATAAATTTTAAGGTTTTTGAGAGGGGACATTTTTGGGAAGCAAGTAAAGTAAATCAAGTATTTTTGCATCTTGCTTTCGGTGATAAACTATAATGGCTTTATCGCCTGGCGTAAAATTCTTTTCGTCCCTTGGACCTTGTGGTGATGAAAACCTGGAAGCGTTGTTTAAGGCAAATTCAGACAGAATCTGGCTCTTTTGTTCTTGCGCCGAAAATGTATTTTGATTGACGGAAGAGGTGATCTGAAAGATTGAAAACTCTTCGTTATTTTTCGGAATTTGGTCTCTTATTATCTCTAGTTCATGGGCAATTAATGACTGGCCGTCTTTTTCGCCCAAGGCTATGACGTAGTCATCGATTCTGATTTTATCGATCGCCGAAGTGGTTGATTCAACCTTTTCTTCTTTTTTGTTCTCACTGGAAGGCAATATCATTTCTACTGTTTTTGCTAATCTGATAATTTGTTTATCTTTAACGATGTTTTCAATTGTCAAGATGTTTTCGAAGATTGATTTAACCTGACCTGCGAAAACATTTCTGAAGTTTTTATTGGCATCACTACTGAAGACCGTTAGCCATTTCTCGGGAACATTTTCATCTGAGATAACTAATACTTTAAGAAGATTCAGGCCGAGTACAACCCTAAATTCTTTTTTAAAATTGCCATCTTCGTCCGTTTCGATAACTTCCGGTTTTTCTCCCAAGATGACCAGATATGAACTTGGGGCGGTTTTACCGACGGCAAGCAGCGTTCCTGATTCGACGAATGTGTTGTCTTCTGGACTAACTAAGCGAAGCTTTTCATCCTGGGATTTTTTCAAAGTTGCTGAAGCAGTTGTCTGTTTTTGTGTTTGAACTAGTGATCGTGGTTGTCTTTGCCAAAGCCAATAGATGCTAAAAGATAAAAATCCGATGACTGCGACGACTATTAGATATCTTGCTCTGATCATCTTTTAAAGAGGTTATCATACAAAGTTGATTTGGAGCAATTCCCTCTTTTTTTGAAAACTCATATTGTGATATATTATTTGGCGCTATGGTAGATATTTGGTGGTGGGGTCAAGCTTGTTTCAGAGTAAAGGGGAAAAATACCGCTGTGGTTTTTGATCCTTATGACCCCAACTTTACCGGTTTGCCAAAGTTTAAAGCTGAGGCGGATATTGTTTGCATTTCCCATAGTCATCAAGATCATAATTTTGCTGAGGCAGTAACTTCTGATTCTGGCAACCCTTTTGTAATTTCTGGTCCGGGTGAATACGAAAAGTCCGGCGTTAATATTGTTGGAATAGCCAGTTTTCATGATGACGAAGAAGGGGCAAAGCGCGGTAAGAATACGATTTACAATATGGCAATTGACGGGGTGAATGTTGTTCATCTTGGCGATTTTGGACAAAAAAAGTTAACCCAAGAACAGGTCGAGCAGCTTTCAAACTGTGACGTACTTTTGATACCCGTTGGATCGGTCTATACTATTTCCGGAAAAGAAGCAGGGGATATAATTGCCCAGATTGAGCCGAAAATAATCGTGCCGATGCATTATAAAATAGACGGGCTGAAATTTGACCTTGATCCTGTTTCCGTTTTTCTTTCGGCGATGGGTAAGGAAAAACTGGAGCCGCAGGCGAAACTTTCTATCTCTTTCGAAAGATTGCCAAGTGAACCGGAAGTAGTGCTGCTGCAGAAGCAATAGACTAAAATTCGAAATCCGAAGCACGAAATTAGTGCATAAAGAAATTAGTTACTGGAAATTAGAAAATTGTAATGGAAAGTAGAAAATAGAAAATGGATAATAAATTATAACTATTTTCCAATCTCAATTTTCCATTTCCAATTTCCAGTTTCTAGAAACTATTTTCTAGAATACAGAATTGTTTCGTATTTCGATATTCGATATTCGGATTTATACACTTATGCCTAAACTACCGAACCGTATTCCTCCACAAGATTTAGAAGCAGAGAAATCGATTATTGGAGCAATCTTAATTGATAGAGATGCAGTTGTTTCTGTTGCCCAGTTTTTAAAACCAGAACATTTTTATAAAAATGCACACAGTGATCTCTATGAGGCGATTCTAGCTCTATATGAGGCGAGAGAACCGATTGATTTAATAACTCTGACGGCCCAACTTAAGAAGAGAGGGCTTTTTGACAAGGTTGGCGGCACCGGATATCTATCGGAGTTGGCTTCTCAGGTTCCGACTGCCAGCAATATCTCCCAGTATGCCCAAATGGTGAGAGATCACTTTATTAAAAGACAACTTATTTCAACCAGCACTAAAATGCTGGAGAAAGCTTTTGACGAAACCGGGGATGTTAGATCTATTTTGGACGAAACAGAACAGGCGGTTTTTGCGCTTTCACAACAGCAGCTAAGACAAAATTTTTTGCCTTTGCGCGATGCATTGGCCGAGAGTTTTGACAGACTAGACGAACTTCATAAAAAGGCTGGGGGCTTGCGGGGCGTGCCAACTGGTTTTTGGGATTTGGACGGAAAGCTTGCAGGCATGCAGGACTCAAACCTTTTGATTTTGGCATCGCGTCCGGGCCAGGGGAAGACTTCCTTGGCTTTAAATATTGCAGCTCATGTCGCAGTTCGTGAAGGTTTGCCGGTGGGAGTTTTTTCTTTGGAGATGAGTAAAGAAGAATTGGTGGATAGACTGCTTGTGTCTCAGTCTGAGATCGATTCGTGGAGGTTAAAGACCGGCAAACTTGACGACGAGGACTTTGACCGGTTGCAGGAAGCAATGGGAGTTTTGGCGGATGCGCCGCTTTTTATCGACGATACGCCGGCTGCCAGTATTATGGAGATGAGGACTAAAGCTAGAAGACTGCAGGTAGAACATGGACTCTCACTTTTGATTGTCGATTATTTGCAGCTTGTGGTCTCTAGGCGCCTGGAAAATCGGGTTCAGGAAGTTTCGGAAATTTCGCAAAGTCTTAAAAACTTGGCCAGGGAGCTTAAAATTCCGGTTTTGGCTTGCTCACAACTTTCGCGGGCAGTTGAGCAAAGAGGCACAAAAAAGCCGCAACTGGCGGATCTTCGAGAGTCTGGTGCCATTGAGCAAGATGCCGATGTGGTGATGTTTTTATGGCGGCCGGATCCTGAAAATGCCGAGCAGGTGAAACTGGATATTCAAAAGCACAGAAATGGCCCGACAGGTGAAATTGATTTAATGTTTCGCGCAGATCGCGTTAAGTTTTACGGGGTTGAGAAGCAGAGGAGAAAACAAGCAATTCCTGAAGAAGTTGCTGCTGTTGAGACGGCTTAATTGTAGTTCCGCAATTTTATTTATTACTCTTTTTGCTGGGTAAAATGGTTTGTGTTCTGGATATTGTTACAGTGTTTTAAAACATTAATACAAAATTAATAAATTTGTCGTTTGTGGCCGAGTTTGCCTTTAATTGCACCTTCTTCGATAAAAACTTTTCCTGGAGAAGACATTCGATAGAAAAATCTCTCTAATTCTTTAACAAATTCACTTAAAGATTCTTTGTGAGCATATTTCTGAATCAATAATTGGAAGCCAGGAGTTTTTTGATTAACATAGCTTGCGATTTTATTGACGGTGGTAGTAGAAACTTTCAAAAGAGAAGAGACATCTCTATGTTTATAGCCTCTTGCCAACAGGATTGCTATTGCCATTCTTTTAGCGAGCATTATTTTTTCAGTGGGAGAGAGAAGATCATCTAAGAATATTTGAACTTCATGCGTTTTCTTTATTTGTGCGAATAGTTCCCAGAAGTTTTGAAATAGTCTACTTTGTATATCAGGTGATAAAACTCTTTTGGAAACTTGGCTCATTTGTATTAGTGTATTAATACATTAATACAAATGGTTGTGAAGTGCAAGGTAGGAATTAAAGGACTGAGTTAAACGGAGATCACGTATCGTAAATGATCGTTAAAAGTTGCTTTGAGTCGAGAAGCAGAGAAGAAGAGCGGTGGTGTCGGAAGAAGTTGCGGTTGCCGAAGCGGCTTGATTTAGTCTACTTGTGGATCCTTGCGAGGCCCGTAAGCTGCATCCCCCAAAAAGGGGTGAGTTAGAGATTCGATAACGCTAGTCCATCTATCAGCAGTTTCTCGACCATAGTAGGCTAGCCAATATTTATGCCTGCGGCCTGAACGGGATTTCTTTGAACTTCTTCGTTATCCGGTGCATTAGCTAATAACCATTGGGTGTATTCGCCAAAAAACTGTAAAATTCTTCGGGTTCTCTGAGTTCATCAAAAGCTGTAAAAACGACATTTCTATCTGGAGCTTTTTGAATTAGTCTCTCCAAAATAGATGGGCGATTTTCACCTTCAATTTGTGACATATTAAAGTAGTATTATAAATGGGAAAGTTAATTTTGTCAAACTATGGGTCGTGCCGAGGGAGGGAGTCGCCGCCTCATTTATGAGGCGAGCCTCGCCTATCATTTATGGGCGGGAATCCTTCTCCGGCAAAGCCGGATCAGGACTTTCAGTCCTCACGAGATTTTTGTGCCGTCACGTAGACGATGTTCGAACTTTTTACTTTGAAAATAAACTTCCGAGGGCTAATAGCGATTCGACTGAGCTCATCGTCGAAGTCCCTCGGTATTCGTCCGGCCTTGCCGGACTCAAAAGTATGTTTTCTCTTCGCTTCATCCGTGGACTAAGAGTCCACGGTATTCGCGAAGTCGAAAATAAAATAACTTTTAAGAAGCAAGTATTTGTTGTCTAACCTCGCGAGGAAATGCGTGAGATGTTTCCTTTAGAAACTTTGAAGCATCTAATATTTCCAAAAGCACAAGTTCATTCTTGGGCGAAAAGTGGGCAATAACATCTTTTGACTGTTCTGCATAGTCAATGGGCTTGTCATTGAATTCAATCATTAAAATATCATCTTTTTTGTTGTAATTCACTTTCATTTTAATAATACCTTCCTTTTTGCCTGAAAAGTATGTTAGTCGTTAGGAAGTTCTAAAGTAATAGGTTTAGCTTTTACAATAAGATTATAGTTACCCCTATATTCTTTCCCCCCAACTTCCAGAGTTCCGGTTTTTGGGTCCAGGGAGGCAGTCCATTTAACAATAATCGCCTTTTTTCTTTCGCCATATTTTTTTTCGAAATCCTGGTGCTAAGGGAGGGGATTCCTTCGACTCCAGTTCGACTTGACTCACTGTCGCTCAGGATAAACTCGCCTTGGTTTGTGGCTGGGGAGGGAGTCGAACCCTCACGGAGTTTACCTCCATGCGTTTTTGAGACGCAACTGTCTACCAGTTCCAGCACCCAGCCAAAGCCTAAGTTATTGCTTAATTAGCTTCAGTATTATATCATTTCTAATGATATATCATTTTAGAGATGACAGTTGGTGAAATTTTTGAACTTGCGATAAAACTTGGGACTAGCGCGGACCCGCGTGGCAAGGCCGGAGTGGAGAAATTTTTGGCCAGACAGAAAAAGATTTACGAGGAATTGCCCGAGAAAAGAAAAGAAGATTTTGACATCGAGAATTTAAAAAATCCCTATTCTGACACTAGAATTTTATTCGGAGATCCGACTACGCCGGTTAACAAAGTTATGGCCGGGATTGATTTTGATACAGGTGAAGTAGTTTTGGCGGATCGGATGAATGAAAAGGGTGAAGGCATAGATCTTTTGATTGCCCATCATCCGGCGG
The DNA here is from genome assembly GCA_016183325.1 of Candidatus Curtissbacteria bacterium. Taxonomy (GTDB): domain Bacteria; phylum Patescibacteriota; class Microgenomatia; order Curtissbacterales; family GWA2-41-24; genus JACPEV01. The sequence continues at coordinate 17,555 of JACPEV010000010.1, read as the reverse complement.
GCGCGGCACTCGCGTCGCTTCACGAGGTTATGGACCTTCAGGTTGATTTGATGGCAAGTTATGGTGTTCCGATAAATGTGGCGGAAGGGCTTTTGTCCGAGAGAATTTCGGAAGTTAAAAGGAAACTTGGTCCAATTAATCATTACCGAAGCGTTGATGCGGCCAGACTCTTAGGGATTCCTTTCATGTGTATTCATACAGTTTGGGATAATATGGGCTGGAAGTTTATGAGTGAGATTTTTGAGAAGAAAGAACACGACACTGTCGGCGACGTTTTGGATATTTTAAGAAAAATCCCGGAATATCAACAAGCGATTAAGTTTAAAGCAGGCCCTGCGCTTTTTACAGGCAGTGAGAAGAATCGGGCGGGGAAGGTGGTAGTTTCCGAGTTTACCGGTGGCACGGAAGGCGCCAAGGAAATTTACGAGAGATTGTCTCAGGCTGGTGTTGGCACAATCATTAGCATGCATACTAGCGAGGAACATCGAGAAGAGGCTAAGAAGCATCATATTAATTTGATTATCGCCGGGCATATGGTTTCGGATTCGATTGGCGCCAATCTGTTTTTGGATGAGCTTGAGAAGAGGGGAATTCAGGTTGTGCCGGCATCGGGGTTGATTAGGGTGAGCAGGATATCTTCAAAGAAAGTGGTTGCTGGAAAGTAGAAAGTAGTTATGGAAAGTAGAAAATGGTGATTAGCTTCTATCAAATTTCCAATATCTAATTTCTATTACCATTTTCCAATTTCTAATAACTAATTTCTCTTAATTTTAAATCATGATTTCAGTCACAGAGTTGCGTGCCGGTACTGTGTTTGAGGACCGCGGGGAATATTTCCTGGTGCTTTCGTACGAGCATATTAAGATGGGCAGAGGGAGCGGGACAGTCAAAGTCAAAGTGAAGAGTCTAAACACTGGATCTACTATTGAGAAATCATTTATTACCGGAGCCAAAGTAAAGGAAGTAAATTTAGAGCGCAAAAAAGTGCAATTTCTTTATCGGGACGGTCAAGGTTATCACCTTATGGATACAGTAAGCTTCGAGCAGTTTACAGTCGACGAGCGGTTAGTCGGAGAGCTTGCGCCGTATTTAAAAGATGGCTTGGATCTTGTTCTTTTTGCAATTGATGACAAGCCAATGTATATTGAAATACCGAAAATTCTTGAGTATAAAGTGGTTCAGACGGGCGGCTCTTCTCGCGGGAATACGGTGGGAGCAAGCTATAAAGATGCCCAGCTTGAAAACGGCTTGATGGTCAAAGTCCCGCTTTTTATCGAAAACGGAGAAGTGATAAGAGTTGATACCAGAACCGGAGATTATGTTGAGAGAGCGAAATGAGTGAAGAGGAAACCAAAGAGTCTTTAACTAGATTTCCGCGAGTCAGTAGACAACGCATAGATGAAGTACGAAACAAATATATTGGAAGAACAGTTCCTCGTCAAGAGGTTCTAGCCTGACATTACCCCAGTTTCATCTGTCATCCTGAATTCATTTCAGGATCCAGATGCTGAAACCTTACAGGTCGGAGTCTTTAGACTCCAGACAAGTTCAGCATGACAATTTAGCCACAAACTGGGGTAATGTTAGGTTCTAGCAGCTACCATTTCTTTTGCGGATGTGGAACCTTCTTTTGCTCAGTTAATTGTGAGAATGGCGCGGGTTGAAAACAGGCCGACAGCAGAATTAATGTTCGGTGCATTTTTAATGAGGGAGTTGCTTCGGGATGTGGAAGATCAGGGTTATTATTTACCTCAAATAACTGAAGATACTGTAAATACAGCTGTTGTCGAAGCAAAGATGCCACAAACGACTGGAGAGGCATTGAGTGCTGATTCTATAGTTAAAGATTATTTTCGAGAAAATGGAGATGTAGTTGATTTTTTAGCGGATTTACCTTATGGTCTTTATCATGGTGCCGAAACATATTACACTTTCAAACGAAATCAATTTTTTGCCGATCAATTATCAAGAAGGTTTGATCCTTCCTCTTGAAGCTAGTCAACTCCGGGTGTTGGCGGATAGAAATTCAATTGGCCCGAATCTGTATTTTGAAATTCATAAAAATGGAAGGCCGGTTAATCCATTAGCTTACTTGCCATAAAACCATAGATCCTTAGGTTTCAAGCCGACCAACCCCGGGGGTTGGTTAGGTAGAAACCGGCGGGTAGAAACGTAATTGCAAAATAGGGTATTTTGGGTATAAAATCGCTTTATTATGGGAATAACTACAGTTACTCTTAAGATTAAAAATCTTCACGATCCATCAAAAGTAGTTGAAGGGGAATTTTTAGTGGACAGTGGCGCTGCCTATACAGTTATTCCCCAAAAGATGGTTAAAAAGTTGGGTCTTAAACCAAGCTATCAACAGGAATTTATTTTAGCCGACGGAAGGAAGGTTAAAAGAAACATTGCAAGCGCATTCGTGAAGTTTTCTGGCAGGGAAGCTGCGACACCCGTGGTTTTGGGTAAGGAAAAAGACAGCGCTCTTTTAGGCGTTTTGACGCTTGAGGCACTGGGGCTTGCCCTTGATCCATTTGAGAGAAAACTCTACCGGGCTAAAATGATGCTTTGAGGGGGGAGTTATGAGGCCGGGATGAGTGCGGCAAGAGAGCGGGCTTGGTCAAAATCAACGGTCAGAAGCAGTAGTAGTCCCACAATTACAATTTGAGTAACCAGACCCCAGGGGAGTTGTAGGCGCGATTGAAGTTTATGTCCGAGGGTATCAAGCCAAGAAAATGGTGGTACCTTAAAGCCGAAAATCCAGGCAGGAGCTTCCAGCCAATCTGGAAGTTGGGCGGAAATGACCATGGCAAAGAGATAGACAGGATCGGCCAGGTTTCTGAAAATTAAAAAGACCAGAGCAAAACCTAAAAGGACGTCAAGGGTGGCTTCGATCTTGATGCGAGTTAGTGATTTCTTCCGGTGATTGGTGCCTGCATCCCAGTGAGGAATAAGATCGGCCAGATAGTGGGAAGCGATGGCCAAGGGAATCCCCAAATATGGGTTAGTGATTTTGACTGCAAGTGAAGCTCCAATTAATGCGTGAGCTGTGGCTGTCATAAAGAGACCAGCCTAGGGTGATATGTGGCTGGTTGTTACATCTATATGATAGCATATTGTTATGCTTTTTGGCTTACCGATTCCCTGGGCGGGTTTAGTTGGCCCGTTTTTATTTTTGCTGGCGATATTTTCTTTCGCCTTTTTGTTCTGGAGGGCCGGGGAATACGAGTATATTGAGACGGAACTTTTGTTTGATATTTTGATAATTTGGGCAATCGGCGCTCTTGTTTTTGCAAGACTATTTGATTTTGTCTTCAATTTTGCGTCCTATGGGTGGTCGCTGCCGAGGCTAATATTCTTTAATGTTTACGGAGGATTCGATGCCTGGGGAGCCTTGTTTGGGGCTTTTTTTTCTGGCTTTCTTTTTTTGAGAAAAAAGAAGATTTTCTTTTCGGTTTTTGATTTGGCGGCGGCACCGGCGGTTTTTGGCCTTTTTATTTATTCGCTTGGCAATTTAATGCGGGGAGGTTTTGAGGCAATCGGGTATTTTGCTGTTTTTTGCGTTCTTAAAAGACTTGAGGTGCATAAGAGGCATAAAGGTTTTTTCGCCTGTTTTGCCGTAGTTTCGACTGCCGCCGTCAGCTTGATTTTTTATCGTCCTGACATTTTTGATTTTCGTCTTTTAAGACCTGTTGGATTTTTAATTTTGTGTTTGGCTTTTTGGTATATTTTGGCTAAGCGCTCAGTCAAACGAGATTTTAAAAATATTCTGGGATTTTTGCTTTTGGTTGTTTTTGGAGCAAGACGGGTTTTGACCAATGTTGGAGAAGCTGACAAGTTTGCTCGCGATATTATCCTTTTCCCATTTTACTTTGGCAAAGTCCTGCTATTTTTTGTTAGACTAATAGCGCGGGAGATTTATTTAGGGACGTTGGGCATGGTTAAAGCGATAAGGGGCTATAAATGATGATTGATATTAATAAAATCAGAATACAGATTGAGCAAAAGAGGGACGCGCTGCTTTCAAAGATTGGAAGACTGAAGCGTGATGACCCTTTTGCCCAAACTGACAGATCACTGATTGTGGAGCCGGGGACAGATGCTTCCGCCCTTTTTGGTCACGAGCAGGTGGTAGTTTTGGAGAATAAGCTTCGTGATGAGCTTAAGGAGGTTGAGAGAGCTCTTACCAAAATAAAGAAGAAGACGTATGGGGTTTGCGAGAAATGCGGCAAGCAAATTGATTTAGCAAGGCTAATGGCTAAACCCACAGCAATATATTGTCTGCGTGACGAGCGCGAAATTGAGAAAAAGAAACGATAAGCAAACTGACATTACCCCACTTTCATCTGTCATCCTGAATTCATTTCAGGATCCAGATGCTGAAACCTTACAGGTCGGAGTCTTTAGACTCCAGACAAGTTCAGCATGACAATTTAGCCACAAACTGGGGTAATGTTAGTTTCAGCAGCCTTGACAACTGACATTTGACAATTGACAAAAATAATAAACTCCTATCTCACTATGTCATTCCCGCTCTGGAATTTTTCAATTCCAGAGCGGGAATCTAGAACTGGATTCTCGATCCCTGCGGGTCGCTGGAAGCAGACAAGTCGAGAATGACATGATAAAATCTAAGATCTTTATATCCTCTGCAGTTATTGTCTCCATAATTATTCTTGATCAAGTAACCAAGGCTTTTGTTTTGGGTTCAGGCATTCCTTCGGCTTGTAATACTGGTGTCGCATTTGGTTTCATTTCGGGATTTCCTAATCTGTTAATTTCATTCGCGGTTTTGTCGGTGATTGTTTATATGTTCGCGAGAGAGCCTTCTTATTCTTCGAGCCCTTTAGGGCGAGAAGTTTTTACTTCCACGTTGTCATTCTCGCGAAAGTCTACGACTCGAATTATTAATTCAGAGCGGGAATCCAGAACACCGGTGAAGGCTGGATCCCGTATCAAGTACGGGATGACAATGATAAGTTCTCACTTCGTTCGAACAATAAGCAAAGCTTTTTGTTCTCGACAAGCTCGAACAATAGGTTATTCCTTGATTATTGGAGGGAGCTTGTCTAATATCGGTGATAGATTGATTCGAGGATGTGTGATTGACTACATTAATTTGGGTTGGTGGCCGGCGTTTAATCTGGCAGATGCGGCGATTATTATTGGAGTTGGAATTTTGATATTTTCAATTTTGTCTAAATCTAAAGCTAAAAACTTTAATGATTTAAATCATTAAAGTGAATATTTTTAGATTGAGTTTGATCTTTTAGTGGGTTGAGATGTGTCAATCTAAATTTACACTGGGGGTGTCTAAGGCCGGGGTGTCTGATGTAGCGATGACGATTGGGATTTGTATACTAATCTTGTTTCTCACAAATTTAGCAATTGCGCATTTTGCGCTGGGTTTTTAGCAGTTGCCAAAGAAATAGTCAAAGCCGTTCGACTATGAAGTTATTGAAGATTGCCGTAAGAAGTTGTTGGCGGCTTGTTCTACGAGAGAGCGGATTTGATCTGCCGTTAACGGCTCAAGTTCACCCAAGATACTTTCGGCTTTTCTTTGATTCTCTTGCGCCAAGCCCTTTCTATATTCTCCGGAATCAATCGACTGTGCTTCTTCTGACTGTTTTTTTTCAAACAATGCTTTATTTTGCCAGTACAAAGCAAGAACTTTTCTCCTAGTTTGCTCCTCCCATTGACTGCATTGGTTAGTTGCCGGTTCCCAGAGATGAAAGACAGCTCCTGCTAGAGCATTTAATTCAGGTGTATTGATGAGCTGATTTAAAAGGTTTTTACCTTCATCCGAACCATTAATTACAATACGGCCTGGCAACGGTCTGCCTTTTTGATCGATTGCTTCCTGATCAATCCTAACATCATGCCCTTTTTGGGCTAAGATTTGGGCTGCAATTAGCGTGGGATTAGACTCGTTATTTTCAGTCCACCACGTAGGCCGATCCCTTCCACTGTCCAAGACTATTTGTCTGTCACTCATAGACGCAGCCTATCATACTATAAGGTGTTTGTCAAATTCAATTTGTGCGCAATTGCGAATTCTGTTGTTTGGCTTAAAACATATATAATATCAGGAGGCATTGCTAGATGTTAAAAACAGCTAGAATTGTTTTTGAAGATGAGCAGATTTTGGTCGTTGATAAGCCGGCGGGGGTGGTGGTTAATCGGGCAGGGACGATAAAAGAAGAGACGGTGCAGGACTGGCTTGCCGAGAATTTTCAATTTTCAATTTTCAATTTTCAAAATTCCAGACATGGGATTGTGCATCGGTTGGATCGGGAGACCTCGGGACTACTGCTTGTGGCAAAAACGCAAAAAGCTTTTGATTTTTTGCAAAAAGAATTTCGCGAAAGGCAAGTTAAAAAAGAATATATTGCGCTTGTTCATGGGAAAGTTAAGGAGAGAGAGGGGAGTATTGAGGCAAAAATTGGCAGGATTGGCAAGTTTGGGAAGTTTGGAGTGATCAAAGAGAGATATCACAATGTGCGTGTTAGCGGATGGGGAGTTGATGGAAGGCGTATTACTATCACTAGTGACAGAGGCAAAGAATCGAAGACGGACTATAAAAAAGTTTCCAGTTTCCAGTTTCCAGTTTCCAGTTTAGAAAAAATGGTTGGACAGTTTACAAAATCGCGGGTTAGTTATCTTAAGCATCATGCGGTTGATTACACATTACTTAATGTATTTCCAAAGACTGGAAGAACTCATCAGATTAGAGTGCATCTTAAAAGCATCGGGCATCCGGTTGTTTCGGATCTGATTTACGCGCCCGGTAAACTTTTGAAGTTTGATTTGATGTGGTGCCCGAGGTTGTTTTTGCACGCAAGCAAGCTTGTGTTTAGCCATCCGAAATCCCGTAAGAAAGTGCAATTTTCATCCGACTTGCCAAATGATTTGAAACAGGCCTTGAGCTTCTTGACCCTCCTTCGCTAAAGCTTCGGAGGGCAAGCAATATATTTGACATTTGATATTGGATATTGGATATTGGAAATTGATTTTATATGCCTCCTGCCTTTTTGGAATTAACTTTGGCTCTTGGACTTGCTTCGGTTTTCGGGATCGCCGCCCGTTTTTTTAAACAGCCTCTAATTCTTGCTTACATTTTTGCAGGACTTGTTATCTCCTTTTTCAAATTCGGGGATATCAATCAGGAGATTTTCGAGCTGCTTTCCAACTTAGGTATTGCCTTTTTACTTTTTTTGGTTGGAACAGATCTTAATATACGAGACTTGAAGTATGTCGGGAAAGCGGCTTTGTACACCGGGTTGGGTCAGATAATTTTTACGGCATTCGTTGGTTTTATTATTTTGTCGGCCATGGGATTTGCAGCAATCCCTTCCTTATATATTGCTGTTGCTATAACTTTTTCTTCAACTGTAATAATTATTAAGCTGTTAACGGAGAAACACGATTTACAATCTCTTTACGGAAAAATTGCGATTGGATTTTTATTGGTGCAGGATTTCGTGGCGATAATTGCGCTGATGATTCTTTCCGGTTTTAGCGGAGGCAGCAATCTTTCAATATTTGAAGTTTTGTTAATCTTTGCAAAGGGTGCAATACTGCTTGGCGCGGCGCTGGCCGCTTCAAAATTCTTTTTAAGATTTCTTTTTAGACTTGCTTCGTCATCTGTAGAGCTGCTGTTTGTTTCGGCGATTTCCTGGGCGTTTCTGTTTTCGCTGATTGGAGTCTTTTTTGGGTTTTCATTGACAATCGGCGCTTTTTTGGCGGGGCTCGCTATTGCTTCTTCACCTTATAATATACAGATTTCTGCAAGAGTCAGACCACTTAGAGATTTTTTTATTATCATATTTTTTATTCTGCTTGGCGTTTCGATGTCGCAAGGAGTAGCAGAAGTCCCAGTTGCGCAAATTATTATTCTTTCAGTGTTTATTTTGGTGGGGAACCCGCTTATTGTTATTGCGATTATGAAAAGTCTGGGTTTCAGGAATAGAAATTCTTTTTTAGCTTCTGTGACGGTTGCGCAAATATCGGAATTCTCGCTCATTTTGATGGCGGTGGGACTTTCTTTGGGACACGTAAATTCCCAGATGGTAGCGTTGGTATCTGCAGTTGGAATTGTGACTATTACTCTTTCTTCTTATCTTATTTTATACGGTGACAAAATTTACAGGTTTGTCGAGAAACCTCTTTTAAAAATCGCGCCCGAGAAACCGCATGAACCTTATGTTGCCAAAAAGGAGCAGTTGGAAGATCATGTAGTTTTGGTTGGATGTGAGCAAATGGGTTGGGACATCTTGACTTTTTTGAAAAAGAAGGTGGGCGCAAAAAAAATTTTAGTGGTTGATTTTAATCCGGAGATTGTTAAAACGCTGACCGCCAGTGGATATAATGCTGTATACGGAGATGTAACAGACCCGGAAGTTTTGGAAGAGTTGGAACTTGGTAAAGCAAAGCTCATCGTAATAACGGTGCCTGTTCTTGACGATAATATTCAGATAATTAAATTTGCCAGAGAAAAAAATTACGCCGGACCAATTATGACAGCTTCTTACTGGCTTCACGATGCTATTCGTTTGTATGAAGGCGGAGCGGATTACGTGGTGGTGCCGGAAACGATTGGCGGCAAGCATGTGGCCAAAATTTTAGGAGACCATTGGGATAATTTGGCAGCTATTAAGAAGGCGAAAAGCAAGCATTTTGAAGAGTTAATGGGGGAGAAGATTTTTTAAGCGCTTATGAAAGATATTGAGGAAGACAAATGCTTTGCATTTCCTTTTTCGACATTTCCTTTTTCGGCGGGTTGAATTACAAATCTGAAAGGGATAGTTAGAGCAGGCATATCTCTTCCATCAATTCTTAACAGTCGAGAATTTAATTGAAGGACAAATTTTCTGTTAATTAAACTTTCTGGATTTACATTAAATTCACTAAACAATGCTCTAACAGATGATTCGCTTGATCCTTTCCACTCATGGCGGGAAGTTACTTCCAAGATTTTCGATTCGTCTTCCAAAAACATAAAGACAGGGGGGAGTGTTGTTTTATTTTTAGATGGCGCAAAAAACGAACCAATGCTTATATCTTCAGTGAAATATAACATAGTCGTCAAATTGTTTTGTGGGTGGATTGCACCAATGGCGACTCCAGCTATTCTATATTTTTCTTGTATTTCTTGAAATTTGGGTGTATTAATTACTGTATTTGGAGTTTCAGTGAACGCTTGTTTAAAAGAAATTACGGGAAACCTTGGCAATTGGCCTTTTATAGAGTTTTCTACAAGATTGAGATTGTCAGGGGTAATAGGGTCATACAAAAATTCTTCTTCGTTGGAAGAGCACGCATACAGCAAAGTCCCATAAGTTATCGTACGAATCGTAAGCCCTAGGAATTCTCTCCTTGATTCTAATTCTTTTAAATTCATGGAAGAGAATTATCTAACATTACCCCAGTTTGTGGCTAAATTGTCATGCTGAACTTGTCTGGAGTCTAAAGACTCCGACCTGTAAGGTTTCAGCATCTGGATCCTGAAATGAATTCAGGATGACAGATGAAAGTGGGGTAATGTCAGAGAATTATACCTTGACTCTTTGAGGCTTGTCTACCATTGATTACCAATAGTAAAATTAGATAAGAGGGAATTTTATGGGAGTGTTTGGTGGGTTTTATATCAGCAGGTCGCCCGTTCTCCGGCAAAGCCGGATCAGGGCGCTCCTCTGATATAAAATTACATGCTCGAACTGAATTGTTGTTTGCAAAGCGAGGGAGTTGATCATACCTATGGGTGTATACGGAGGTTTTTATAAAGGCGACAAAAAGAAAAAGAAGAAAGAGCTTTTGGCTCACAAGATATTCTAGAAAATTGTTTTTCTTTTATACTGATAATATAATTCCCCGATATGGCTGGAGAACGACCTTGTGGATCTTCTGGCGATGATGGCGGTAGTCCTGTAGCAACTAGTTCTGTAGAGGAACCGGATCTTGGTTTGAGTCACAGGGATATTAATGTAATTATTAAGTTTTTAGAGCCGCACATTGCTAAGGGATCGTCACTGCCCTCGATTGTTTCAGCGCTTGAGGGACAGATTAGAGTTGTTAGAAGACGTGAGGAGGCTGCGGTGCAGTCTTTGGATAGGAGGAGAGCTGCGCCCAAGAAATCAAGGAGGAGCGTTTTAGCAGGGGCTTGGCGATTTTTATTAGGGCTAGCAGCGCTAGCAGTAACTACCTATGTTGCTCAAGACGATGATTCTTTTGCGGCTGTTGAAAGACGGGTAAGAGAAGCTAAAGAAGCATTCGAAAGAGATCATACTTTAGGAGTTAACCCATCGATGGGTTCGACCAGTGGCTGGAAAGTAAGGTATCCTCCCCGTGAGACTAATGTTGATTACGAGGGTAGCGGTAGGCCTTTTTTTGTAAAAAGTGGTGATTTTATTAATGTTCCGCCCAGAGATAACAATGACGCTGGAGTATCATTTATCCTCTTAAGAGAATATACGATGGCTAATGGAGTGGCAGTTCCAGAGCTGGTAGTTCGCGAACATGGCCCTTCAGATTATACAGAACAGAGATGGTTTTTGAGAAATGAGCCAACCGACGGGATCGATACCAGAGTAGTGGTTTTCGAAAGAAAAAGGACCGACCAAACATACTTTGTTGCTATAACTGGAACTGACCCTGAAAAAACGGGATTTCAATTAGAGATAATGAATAGAATTGTAAGATAATCTAACCTCCCAAAATATGTTTGTTGCTTAACTTTCATGTTTTATGTTGTCAAAACCTAGCTCTGGTTGTTAGAATTAATTAGTATGGGAGTATACGGTGGTTTCTACAAGGGTGATAAGAAGAAAAAGAAGAAGGAGATTTTGGAGCGGCAGGCTGGGAAGATTGTGCATATTTATACTCCGCCTAAGGTGGAGATAATTGGGAAGGGGAAGAGGGAAAAGTAACATTTAACAATTGACAACTGACAATTGACCCTTCGACTTCGCTCAGGGCAAGCAATATAATTCAAATAAAAGTGTAAGGGAGCGATGAGTAGCTAGGTTCGTAATGATATTTGGAATCTAGTTATGATAAAGTATCCTCTTTGGAAGAGACAAGAAATTCGAAGTAAATGGCGAAATATACTTTCGATTTTTATAGTAATTGTACTTGTGTTTGCTATTATAAATGGTTTGACTAAATCAATTTCCTTAAAAAAATATTTTGGAGAAGGACGTTGGGATGGTGAGTCTTCCTTTGTCGCTACTTTTTCCACATCTCCTCCTTCATTATTTATTTATCAAAGTGATCCCAAAAGAGTAGTTTTTCTAACTGTTGATCCAAATTTATTTTTTGTGACCGGTAAGCAAGATAAACCCATAATGAAGATTGGCGAAATAAAAGACAAGTATGGTGGTGAAGAACTTTTGCGGATTATGTCTCTTAACTTTAGGGCGAAAATTGATAATTTTGTAATCTTTAAAAATAATCAAACGATTTCTGAAACTAATGTAGAAAAATTATTCGGAGATTTTAAATCTTTTGTGTCTCCGATGCTCTATTTTACAAAGCGCGAATTATTGGATACAAATATTTCTCGAATTGACATGACTAGACTATGGTGGCAATTAAAAGGTGTTGGTGTAAATCAGATGCAATTGGTAGATATGTCAAACTTTCATGAGGAGATAGTTCTTGCCAAAGGTGTGCAAGTTTTAGGTGTCGATAGCGTATCTTTGAATCGTAAAATAAAGGACTATTTGGAGAATCCCTCTTTGGCAGAGTTTGAAGTTGAGATTCAAAACGGGTCCGGTTCTGGTGAGGCTGGCGATTTGGCAGTGGACTTTATGGCAAGCATGGGGTTTTCAGTTAAGGACATTTTTGGAAGTAATCAAGTGGGTGAAACTGTAATTTTTGCAAAGAAGAATTTTGCCACCAGTTTATTGGCAAAAATTTTTAATTGTGATATAAAGGCGTTGCCAAAAGAGGCAAGAGGCGACGATTCTGGTAAAATTATTATCGCAATCGGCCAGGATTTTGCCAATAAATATTTCGAATGATCTATATTACAATCGGAGTTATCATCTTAATCGTTTCCTTTATTATTGCACTGGTTTCTTTGATTCGGGAACAAAAAAAAGTTTCAAATGAAGCTGCAAATCAAGAAGTTTCACCAACGAGCTTAGAGCTGGACCCAACAAATAACAATTACGGTGCAACTGCCCAGCAAACTGGTGTGGAACAGCAAGCAAGTGTCAATTCTGTTTCAACTAAGCTGCCAAAACTTACAGAAAATCAAGTAATCACTTCTCCCTCTTCTGGTCAACTTCCTAAGATAGAAGAAAGTCAAATAGAGCCGCAGGCAGGGTATACGCAACCTCAGGCTGCAAGGCAATTTCCGTGGGATAAGCAGGAAGAGGCACCTGGTGCCCCTGAGACTGGTAGTCCCAGGCAAAAAGATTCAAGACAGATAAGTGGTGAAATAGTGCCTCGAGATATTTTTGAGGAAAATAATTAAGATTTAATTGAGATTTTCCCCAGAAGGATTGAAGTTGGCCTGGAAAGATGGCTGATTTAAAAATTTATCGGACCGGTAAGTTTCTTTTATTAAAACAGTTAATATTTTTGTAGTTGCGCATTTAACGTAAACTTCATATTTATTTCCTTCGGCAATAAATGTGAGGAGTCGATGTGCGAGATCGTCGGGTAGAGCTCCGAGGTAATTGCCGTCCCCAGTTGCTATGGTAACTGCATGTCTCTTGGGGTTTAGTGTCAGCTCGTCGCCGCAATTAAGAGTTGCCAGAACTTGAGGCGGGGCCAAGTTTAAAAGGTTGATAAGTTTGGTTTTACCGGGTTCATAAATAAAGATTTGTGAAAGGTTGGCTTGCTGAGTTTTGCCGCTTGTGTGTCCATTACCATTAGATTTGATGACCTTGTCGAGATTTTTTTTGGCAATAATATTATGCGGGTCGATTCCTAATACTTTCTTGTAAGTTTTTTCGGCCTTGTGGGTTTCTCCAATGCAGGTGTAGGCGCGGGCGAGGCGATTTAGGGCTTCTACGTTATCTTTCTCGCTTGAGAGGATCTTTTGGTTGATTTTGAGAGCTTCATGCCAGTTGTTTTCCATAGCTGTGGCGATGGCTAGATGAGCGAGAAGTTCAATTTTGTCTGTAGATTTCCAGTTCAGAGTTAGAGAATCGTCCATGAAAACACATTAGGATAGAGCAGTTTTTAAGTCAATGGGTGGAAAAAATGAAACAATATGGGTGTGAAATGGGTAAATTTGTTGAACGATGGCAATTTTTGGCAAAATTTGAATAACTTATAATAAGTTGGTAAAATACGATGTTTATACTTTTCAACCACGTTATAATACAAGCAATATGACTCAGGAAAATCCAGAAGTTACCAAAGCAAGACAACAGGACCAAGATAGAACGTTTTACGTGCGGATCGGTCAGCTTACTGACCAAGCCGTTCATGGCCGGTCGGATAGGGCAAGGCGAGCACAAAGACAATTGATAAGAGATTTAGAAGAGCACGAATTTTTTGATCCGACGATTATCGCATTTGAGAAGCTTCAAGGGTTTTTAGCTATGGGGCGTGATCCTAAAAAATTAGAAAATGCTTTTAACTTTATGAGAGTCATGGTTTACAACACTCTTGAAGATGTAATAGCCAAGAACGGCAAAGTATGTAGGATTTCCCCTCAGGTTCTAGGATCGGTTGAAAAAATTCTTCAAAACAATGAAATCCTGCAAAATAATGAGTACCTTAGAAGATTTTTATCCAATAACTATCATAGTCTAGTTGGTATGGCTGGATACTTAGGAGATGTTTCTAGGCAAGGAATCAATGAAATGAGAGTTAACTTTTTACCATTTTCTCAACCTAATCAAACCGAAGATGAGCGTTTGCAAAGACAAAAAGAATTGCAACTTCTTAATGAGTGGACAAGGGATATTGATGGAGCGTTACCATTTTCTAGATCTGGTGAGAAAGAAGAAATTTTAAGAGATGAATTCGTAGATGTTCTTAGGAGAGAGCCGGAGTGGCAAAGTCTTCCTCGTGAGAGGTTTTATAACCTGCGAAGGGGAGGATTGTCAATTGAGGATATAGAAGCGATGCCGTATCCGTCGTCTGATGATCATCTAGATAGAATTACTGATTATCTTTCAAAAGTACTTGAAGAAAAACAGTCCTTTTTCGATGATAGCGCTGTTGTTGGCCATCTTTTTTTCGATCCAGTATTTTTCTTGGATGTAGCGGGACCGATTCAATATAAAAATCAAAATCTGTTGAGAAATATTGCCGCGTGGCAAGAAAGGTTTTTTTACCAATTAATATTTAGTAAGAATGAGAAAACAGATATTCAAATTAAAAAAATATTAGAAAATGTCCCAGAGAGTGTAAGAGCCCCAATGTTGTCCTATGCTTTAGTAATGGTGTCTCATCCACACGAATATGATTCCGAATTTGATGAAGTTAATTTTGACCAGATGATTGGTCGCCATCCTTTGTCTAGAATGGCAGTTGCAGATTACTTAGAACGACATGAAGATACGGCTTTTATTTATGCCGAAGAGATTGGGAGAGGTTACTTTGTCGATCATTTATTGCCCCAAATTAAGCAAAGATTTGAACTGCTTGGCCTTTCTGGGAAGATGCAGAAGAGTTTAGAGGCGTTGAATGCGACGATTGAGGGTTACACTTTTTCTCAAGAGCATATGGGAGCGTTGCGGGAGACTTTTGAAAGAAATTGTGGCGCAGAGTTTTTGGAGAAACTGAATGGACATGCGGAAGAGATAAAAGAAGTTACTCGAACAGCTTGGCAGGCGATTTTTCAGGAAGGCATGCATTTTTTACCGATGCAACAAGGGGTAAACGTGATTGAATTTTCAGACGGAAGCGTGCCAGAACTTTTAGGGATCAAAACGCTTTCTTTGATTACTTCTGGTTCACTGCCGGAGTGGGCAATCAGCTTGAAATTTGGGCTAAGAGATAGTCATATAACTGTTATTGGAACATTGGATCAGGATGGTAGTCTGAGACTGAAGGCCCCACTTAAGGAACAAATTCCTGGGCTTTATACGATGCTTAATCATATAGCTGTTCTTGTCTTTCATGATTTAACGGTTCAGGAGAAGAGAGATCGAGAAAGTGGAGATGGTGGGGAGAAAGGAGAAAAGAGGAAAGGGGGCAGGAGGATACCTCGTGGTGGTACCGGAAGGAGATTTGGTGAAAGTTTGCCGAGAGTTCAAACAGATATGCAACTGACAAGAGATGTGTTCAGGATTAGGGGATTTACTCCACGAAGAGTTGAAGTCCATAAGACATCTTTGAGAGGAGCTAAAGATTATCTGGTTACAGTTGAACTGTATCGAGAGGCGCTGGAGACTGGTGCTTCTTCTGAGGAGATTGAGTGGATTAAGCAAGAGCTTGAAACAGCACGAAAAGCTGCCCGGTATCAGCCAAGTTTCGATAAAAGGACAAATGTGCCAGCGCGTTTTGAGCTTGCAACTGTCGAAGATCCGGTGACTGGAGAATTAAGATATTTAGAAACTTGGGTTGTGGAGCACACAAGTCCAAAACCAACCCAGGAAGAATTACAGTCCCCTGTGCGATTATTCGAGAGATATTATAGAAGATCCTCGGCCCTTGCTTCTCTGGATCAGCTAAAACCTTGGTTTATTGGGCAGTGAAAGTCGGTTTTTTTAAGATTTGGTGGAGCTATTTATTTTGCTATGTCAATGTACGGTAAGTGGAGCCAGAGATTAAAAGGCAACTTTTAATTTTTTTTGCGCTGACGGGAGACAGACTAAGACAGGCGAATTGTGCCTGATAAAAATCTTCCATATTAACAGAGCTTGAAAATATTGAGAAACAAACTGCACCAAAAACATCACATTTTGAGACATGTCTCATTTTGTGATATGGTGTACTGGCATTGGTGAAGGAGAAGAAAGTCGAAAAGATTGACCCTAAGATTAAAGATGCCCTGATACTTTTAGGGGCTGGGACTTTTCTGGTCGCAAGTTTAGTATTGCCGGGTTTGCCAATAGTTGCCAGACAAATATTTAAAATTTACGAAGATGAAAAACGCCAAAAGGACCGTCAAGAATGGGAAAAGTTCAATTTGTGGAGACTAAGGCAGTTAATCAAAAGAATGCAAGAATCCAAATATGTAGAAATTGTCGAAGAGAAGGACGTGCCCGTTGTCAAAATCACCGAAAGGGGAAAGATAAAACTTTTGAAATATAATATTGAGGAGATGAAATTGGATGAAAACCATTGGGATGGTAAATGGAGACTAATCATTTATGATGTCTCCAGTAAAAAGAAATTGCAAAGTGAACTGTTTCGAAAGGCTATAAGAAAGCTCAATCTTTTAAAGTTACAAAAAAGTGTTTACCTGACTCCTTTTAAGTGCGAGAATGAGATTGAATATCTCAGGCAAATGTTTGGCGTGGGTCGTGAGACTTTAATTTTAAAAGTCGGCCAACTGGAAAATGAACAAGCTTATAGAAGATATTTTGGTTTATGAGATGTATGGAGATGTTCAGAATGCATCACAAAATGAGACATGTCTCATTTTGTGTGGGGAGTGGACGCAGGGGAAACTTTTTAGGATATTGGTGATCACAAAGGGAGGCTAAGATGTCAGGACACAGTAAATGGAGCACCATATCAGCCAAGCATATTTATGATAGTTCCTTCAATGATTTATGGAAGTTTCCTGATATAGTTGACCATTGGAGGCTAGTATGAGTGGCCATAGCAAATGGTCGACAATTAAGAGGCAAAAGGGGGCGGCGGATGCCAAGCGTGGGCAGGTTTTTACCAAGATGGGCAACGCCATAACCATTGCCGTCCGTGAAGGTGGCGGTGGCGATCCGGCTGCCAACTTCAAACTGAGACTGGCGATCGAGCAGGCAAGAGGAGTCAATATGCCCAAGGAAAATATCCAGCGGGCGATTGATCGAGGTTTGGGTAAAGGGGGCGAAGGTGGTCAGCTTGAATCTGCTACATATGAAGGATATGGTCCGGGTAAGGTCGCACTGATCGTCGAAGCAACTACCGATAATAAAAACCGCACGACTGCCGAGGTCAAAAATGTAATTGAGCGCTCCGGCGGTAGCTTTGTTTCACCGGGAACCGTTTCCTGGATGTTTAGCGATGAAGGGATGATTGTAGTTGTTAAAAATGGCAAAAGTTTTGAGGAGATTTTTGATGTGGCGGCAGAGTCAGGAGCCCAGGATGTGGTGGATGCTGGCGATCTGGTTGAGGTATATACTAAACCTGCTGATTTGGAATCAGTCAAAAAAAATTTAATTAACAGGGGATTAACCCCGACAAATGCCGAAATTTCCAAAAAACCTGCAACCATTGTAGGAATCACTAATAGTGACACTGCAAAGAAAATAATGGATTTGATGGAGAGGCTTGAGGATTTGGATGATGTGCAAAAAGTCTGGAGTAATTTTGATATACCAGACTCGATTTTATCTCAAACAAAAATTTGAATTAAATGAGTTATATTGAAAACCCCCGCGGATGGAGCGGGCGAGAATTAGAGACTCACTTAAAGGAGATAG
>JACPEV010000009.1 GCA_016183325.1 Candidatus Curtissbacteria bacterium | reverse complement strand
TTTGAGTGATGACTTCATCAAGATCCAGTGACTGAATCTCGGGAATATCGATTTTGGAAACTTGATGGTTTGTGCCAAGGATTTGATTAATCTCGGCGAGTTTATTTTCATTGGTGGTTACAACGGTTAAATCTGATAATTTCATAGTTTTAAAGGTCCGACCTTTTTAGTAACTGCATTGTTCTTTGAAGGTCGGACCTTAATATGAACATCATTCATACTCGATTGTGGCCGGGGGTTTTATTTGAAATGAAATTCAAATTCCTTGCCTGTTGCCTCAGCAATCCTATTTAAAGTCTTAAATGTGATATTCTGCTCCCCGCTTTCAATTCTTGTTATAAATTCCCTTTTGACCCTCATTTTACGCGCTAATTCTTGCTGAGAGATTTTGAGCTGTTTTCTTAACTTCTTAAACTCCATTGCCGCCTTTAAGTATCTTGCACGCTTCAAGATTTCCTGCTGACGTTTTTTAGAATAACTGGCAAAAAGATCGGCATAACCGACTAAATCCCCTCTTTTGACAGCTTGATTAACTTGATTCATCTTACGGTTCATATTGTTTCAGTCTCCTTTGCGCAACTTCTAGATCTTTTACCGGTGTTTTTTGTGTTTTCTTTCTAAAAAAGTGCAGAATTATAATACCCAACTTTCCGATGTAAGCATAAAACCCGCGATATTCTCCTTTTAACTTGATTCTAATTTCGAATATATCTTTAGTAACTTTTCTAGCTGAGGGAAAATCCAGTTTACCCTCTATTTCCAATATTTTAAAATACGCTTCAAACTCCAACTGTACTTCCTCATCAAATTCTCTTAGTTCCTTTTCGGCATTTTTATCTAAAAATATATTCTTTTTCATATGGTAACTTATAAGTTACTTATTGTCAAGACTTACTCATACTCTATGGTTGCCGGGGGTTTTTGGGTGATGTCATAAACGACGCGGTTGACTCCTCGAACTTCATTGACGATTCTCGTAGATACTTTTTCTAACAATTCGTTTGGTAACTTAGACCAGTCTGCGGTCATGAAATCGACTGTGTCGACGGCTCTTAGAGAAATTATATAAGAATAAGTTCTGCTATCGCCCATTACTCCCACTGACTTTACCGGGAAAAGAGCGGCAAACGCTTGTCCTACCTTTAGGCCCGCACCGAGTCCGACTCGGGAGGACCGCAAGGAAGTTGACCGAAGTGAAACTTCCTTATTATATGCACCTTGTTCATATCTTTTTAATTCGCTGATAAAAATC
Source organism: Candidatus Curtissbacteria bacterium (assembly GCA_016183325.1). Taxonomy (GTDB): domain Bacteria; phylum Patescibacteriota; class Microgenomatia; order Curtissbacterales; family GWA2-41-24; genus JACPEV01. The sequence goes on along the minus strand of JACPEV010000009.1, from coordinate 64,760 downwards.
TCATCTGCTTCCCTTAATATTTTCAATCTCTCCTCTGTTACTTCTCCCAAAATTCTAATTGCCAGACCAGGGCCGGGAAAGGGATGGCGATCTAGAAATCCGCTTGGGATATTTAAAAGTTTGCCGATTTTTCTAACTTCATCTTTATAAAATTCGGCGAGTGGTTCTATTATTTTTAGTTTTAAACCTTGCGGCAATGTGACGTTGTGATGGCTTTTGATTTTATCGGCATGTTTTGAGGGCTTTCCCGATTCGATTCTATCGGGATAGATGGTGCCTTGGGCAAGAAAATTAAGATTCCCTAACTTTTTAGCTTCTTCTGTGAGAACTTCAAAATAGATCCTGGCGATAACCTGGCGTTTTTTTTCTGGATCGGTAATTCCCTTTAATGCACTAAGAAACCTTTCTTGCGCGTCTACAATTTTTAAATTATTAAATTTTTGTGTTTTTACTGTAGCCTTCAGATCAGGGATATCGTATTTTCTTAATAGTCCTGTATCGATAAATACAAGCAGTAAATTTTTACCAATCGCTTCTGTTAAAATCGATGCCGCAACAAGAGAATCAACTCCTCCAGAAATCGCCATTAAGACTTTTTGATTGGATATTTCTTTTTTGAGATTTTTGATTAAATTTTCTTTGACAAAGTCTAGCTTCCAATCTTTTTTGGCCTTGGCTATTTTAAAAAGAAAATTTTCAAGGATTTTTTGGCCATTTGGAGTATGGACAACTTCGGCATGAAATTGGATGCCGTAAATATTTTTTGCTGAATTTTGCATGGCGGCAATTTTGGCATTTGTTGTAGAGGCAATTGTTTCAAAACCTGGTGATAGTTTATCCACCTGATCTCCATGGGAAAACCAAACTGTTTGAGGTGAGGAAAGACCTGAAAAGAGCGATGACTTTTTTATTTTTAATATTTCTTTTCCGAATTGTTTAGCATCATGTGATGAAACTTTGCCTCCAAGTTGATGGGCTATTAATTGCTGACCGTAACAGATTCCTAGAATTGGTAAATTTAAATTGTAAATTTGGGGACTTATTTTGGGAGCGTTATTTTCGTAAACAGAAGAAGGACTGCCAGAAAAAATAACTGCCTGCGGAGAAAGTTTAATAAGATTTTTTGGAGAAATATCAGGTGGAACTAATTCACTTTTGACACCCAAATTTCTGATTCTTCTTGCGATCAGGTGAGCAAATTGACCACCAAAGTTAACGACTATAATCATTTATATGAGCATCGAAAGATTTTCTAAAATTCTTTCTTTTGGTGGAACTTTCAAATCAATTATAAATTTTTCTCCAGTTATCTTTTCATAAACCTCCATATAGCGGGTGGCAATTTGGACCTTGAGACTGTCGGGTATTTCCGGCGCTTTACCCTTTCCACTATATCCTCGTTCTTTAAACCAAATGCGCATAATTTCCTTATCGTAGTTTTCAACTTCTTGGCCTTTTTTGAATCTTTCTCTGTAGGTTTTTTTCAGCCAAAGCCGGCTGCTATCAGGAGTATGAATTTCGTCTATCAAAGTAAGTTTGCCATTTTTGGAGAGACCAAATTCATACTTAGTATCCGCTAAAATAAAGCCGCCTTTTTGACAAATCTTGGTTCCTCTTTCGAAAAGATCGCGGGCAACTTTTTCGATCTGTCTCCAAATATTTGGAGGTACAAGTTTTTTCTTGATGATTTCGGCTGCGGTAATTGGTTCATCATGTCCGCCAGGACCAGTCGCTCTTGTTGTTGGAGTAATAACAGGTTTTTTTAGCTTTTGATTTTTAACAAGACCTTCTGGAAATTTAATGCCATAGATAATTCTTTGACCTTCCGAATACATTTTCCAGATTGAGGTTTGCGTAACACCCGTGATATGTCCCCTAACAATTACTTCCACTGGCAATGCTTGGCATTCGGAAACGAGCATGACATTCGGGTCGGTTATACCAATCATATGATTGGCAACAATATCTCTGGTTTTTTCAAACCAAAATTGGGAAAGCTTATTTAAGACAGCGCCACGGAAAGGAACTGTTCCTACAACTTTATCGAAAGCAGAAACGCGATCTGTGGTAATCAGGATGCGAAGGTTATTTCTAATGTACCAATCGCGGACTTTTCCGCTGTTTCGCCTGCCGAGTTTTGGATAAGCGATTTTGTCTATTGCTTCGGGAATATTTTCTAAAATAGTTTTTTTGTCTATCATTGTAACCACTGATAACACTGAACTTAAGCAACCACTGGAAACACTGAATGTTTTATTAGCCTCAGTGATCTCATGTTCTATTTTCAGTACCTTCAGTGGTTGCAGTTTTATCTTTCAGATATTTATCCCAGCCGAGTTTTTGAATCTTGGAATTTTTCGAAAGTACTTCGTGTCTCAACTTTTCTTTATAATCTTCGACTTTTCCGGCGATTTTAGTATCGGAAAGTGCCAAAATCTGGGCAGCTAAGATGCCGGCATTTTTAGCCGCATTTACACCAACTGTAGCAACTGGGACGCCGGGGGGCATTTGAGAAATAGAAAGAAGGGAATCAATACCATCCAGAGATTTGGCTTTTATGGGGATACCGATTACAGGAAGAGTAGTTTGAGAAGCTACAGATCCGGGTAGCGCGGCTGCTCCGCCTGCTGCTGCAATTAATACTTTAAGACCTTTTCCCTTGGCAAGTTTAGCATACTTTGCCGTTTCTTCTGGGGCTCGGTGGGTTGAGAGCACGGATATTTCGTACGATATCTGTAACTCATCCAAAATTTTAGCTGCTTCGGAGACGACCTCTAGATCTGTATCAGAACCCATTAAAATACCGACAAGTTTTTTCATAGTAATTGTTTATTTAGTTCCTTAAGAAATGAGAGGCACTTATCTTTAGCAAATCCAATATGTTTGGCAGGATTAATAAGTTGGGCAATTTGGTCGGGATTAACAAATTTAGTTATCATTTTATTGCGTTTAAGCAAGTCTACCAAGGGGTTAGCGTGTCCTTCTCCTACTTTTTCCCAAGCTTTCATGGAAACTTGTCGAATTGCTTCGTGGATTTCTTGCCGATCGGCTCCGTTTTTAACTGATTGCATCATAATATTTTCGCTGCCAGCGAAAGGTCCATAGATTTCCAAGTTTCTTTGAACGTTTCTTTTGTTAATTTTTAGATCTCTAACAATTAAAATCATATGAGCCAGAATTTCATCAGTTGCCAAAAATGCCTGTGGAATAATAATTCTGCGACTGGCTGAATCATCTAAGGTCCTTTCAAGTAGCGAGTTGGCGGCGTTCTCCCAAGCAACATGAGTTAATGAATTGACGAAACGGCTAATTGAACAAATTCGCTCTGAAGTTTGGGGATTTCTTTTATGCGGCATGGCAGAAGAACCGACTTGACTAGCCCCAAATGGTTCTTGGAGCTCGCCAAAACCCGGGGATTGCATGATTCGAAGGTCAAAAGCAAATTTATAAAGACTTTGTGCAATGCTGGCAAGAGCCGTTAAAATTAGGTAGTCGATTTTTCTTGGGTAAACCTGGCCGGTAACATCAAAAGCTTCTATTTGCAATTCTTTGAGGACCATTCTTTCCATGTCTTTGGCTTTTTGACCCAGTAGAGAAACGTAACTTGCAGATGTTCCAACCGCGCCTTTGATGCCTTTACCTTTCATTTGACTTCTGATATACGACAATAATTTCAGATCTAAAAGCAGATCTTGAGCATAAAGACAAAAACGGTATCCCAGAGTGGTCGGTTCGGCTGGCTGCAAATGAGTATAGGCCATGCAAACAAGGTTTTTATTTTCGTCAATTTTTTGGGAAAATTCGCGAAGTAAATCTTTTAATTTTTTTTCTATAATTGCCAGCGATATTCGGAAATTAATAACATCGGCATTATCTTCAATATCGGCAGAGGTGGCGCCGAGATGAATCTTGGCTCCGGCTGCACCAGATTGAGCGGCATAGGTTTTAATTTCTGCCATTAGATCGTGCTTGATTCTTGCTTCTATCTCGTGTGCCTTTTGAATGTCTATATTGTTCTGGTTTTTGATAAGATCTTGGAGTTGGCGGCCTGTAACTAGACCAAATTTTGATTGGGCGCGGGCGAGAGCTACCCAGACTTTGCGCCAAGTTTTGCGGCGATTTACCTCGGAGAATAGTGATCGCATCTCATCTGAACCATAACGCCAGGAAAATGGTGATTGGTAAGTTCCAAAATTGATCTTTTGATTCATAAATTTAAATATAATTTCATCATAAAAACCGCCATGGCGAAAAATGTGATATTTTAAGTCAATATTTTATTCAGTTTTTTTCTAAAGATTGCATTTTTAATTTCCATGGCAACTCGACGACCCATGCTGACGGATTGACCCCACAAATAAGCGCTGTAGGGAGTGCTTGATATACCTGGGGAGCCGGGCACTCTTGGAGAAACATCAAAAACAACAATTTCCTTTTTAGGCGGGCCGGGAGTGATGACTGATTGCAGACTGAATGGACCGATGACGCCGGGTGGAACCATCTGTCGGGCCGCTTTGATAAACTTTTCTCCGATTTCGAAAGCAGGCTCAAGTAAGGATTCCAAAGTAGTGACAGCAATGTGCCCCGCTTCTTCCCACTGAGGATTGATTTTTTTATTTCCAGCTCTAGTCTTCATTTCAAGAATTTCCTTTTGTCTGTCAACAGGCAATCTTAAAATTCCTTCTATATCAGTTTGTCTTCTGGTATCTGTTCCAACTAATTCGAGTCGACGACTAATTGGAGAATAGAAGAAGTTGAAATTAACTTGGACTCCTAAAATAAATTCTTCAATTATTGCGGCATTCAGATCTTTTTTAGTAATAACTCCTGCTTTAATTAACCTTTCTGACTCGGACTGATACTGCTTGCGAGTGCTTGCAAGGAAAAAGGCTCTTTCGTACTTTCTTTCTTTTTCGTTTACTTTAACAATAACAATAGTATCAATATCTTTTGGATCTTTAAATGTTTTTGGGTACTTAATACCGGTTTGTTTCAAAAGGTCATATTGATTTGGTTTTTCGGACCTTTCTTCTATTCTCAGAAGTTTACGATTTCCAAATATGGGAATTTTAAAGTCGTTTTCGATGGCGTCATAATCGTTGATATAGACTTCAAAGGAACGATGGGGGATGAAAATGCTATTTTTTGATTTTAAGATCTTCTGAATTTTTGGCAAAAGAATATCTTTAAATTTATCAACATACAAAACTTCATCAACGCAACCGATCGAAGATCGTCCTGAGCTTGTCGAAGGACTTCTAGTTTTAAAATACTCTGCGTAAGTTTTGTCGCGCCCATATTCTGCGATGACTAAAGTCTTTAAACCCTCGTCCTTGGCACCTCGGCAGACATCTAGAGCAGAGTGGCTCCCCAAAACAGCTACCGTTATTGTTCGAGCTTGCCCCGTTACCATACGGTACGGGGCAGGTCGAGAACTTACCTTAAAATTTATTATATTTTCAGAGGTAGTTTCTCGACTTCTCCGCCAGTTGGCGGATTCGCTCGAAGAATAATTTTGCGTTTTGTACATTTTAGACATAAATTGCTTGCTCCCTTTCTGGCCCGACTCCAATAATATTGACCGGTACTTGCGTAAATTTTTCAATAAATTTTATATAGTTCTTGGCATTTTTTGGAAGGTCTTTAAAATTTCTAGCTTTTGAAATATCTTGGCGCCATCCTGGAAGCACTTCATATTGGGGCTGGCACTTTTCAAGTGAAGTTGCATCGCCTGATACATAATTGGCAACTTGACTTGCAATTTTGTAGCCGATGCAAATTTTTATATTCTTAAAGCCGGATAAAATATCTAGTTTCGTTAGGGCAAGACTGTTTACTTTATTGGCGGCGACTGCATGCTTTATTAATACCAAATCCAACCAGCCCGGATCCCTTACCCTGCCGGAGGTTGTTCCAAATTCCGTGCCTTTTTCGATGATGGTTTCTTTCTCGTGAGAGTTGATTTTTGTGGGCATCGGGCCTGCTCCTACTCTTGTCAAATAAGCTTTGGTAATTCCTACGACTTGATTGATGTCGAAGGGGTGAATATCAAAAGATCGCCAAATGCCTAAAACCCCGGTACTAGATGATGTAACATACGGATAAGTACCCGAATCAATGTCTAAAAAGTACCCTTGGGCTCCTTCAAATAAAATATTTTTGCCATCTTTTTTAGCTTTCTTAATGACGGGAATAGTAGTTGCTACATGGGATTTGATGATGGTGGCATATTTTGCGTACTGACTAAATATATTTTCAAATTTTAATTTTAAGTTAAAAAATTTATTTTGAAACGATAACTCATCTGCCAGTTTTTCTCTGAAATCTTTGGCAATCAAATCGTAAACTCGCAATCCTGATCTTTCGACTCTATCGGCATAAGTTGGTCCAATGCCCTTACCAACCGTTCCGATTTTTGTTTTTCGGTAATTTTCGCGAATTCCATCCTTTAGCTTATGCCAGGGCATAGTTAAAGTTGCCTGATCGTCAATGATTAAATTTTTCCAGGAAACGCCCACTTTTTTCAACTGTTGAAATTCATCGTCAATGAGAGATTCAAGATCGACTGCGACTCCCCTGCCAATGATGCAAGTCGCTTTCTGGTTAAAGATTCCTGAAGGAATCATGTGCAGGGCGAACGCGCCAAATTGATTTCTTACGGTATGGCCGGCGTTTGACCCACCGTTAAATCTGGCAACAATATGGGCATTTTGGGCAAGATCGTCAATAAGCCGACCTTTACCTGAATCACCAAAATCTAAACCGATGACACAAGCTATGCCCTGCCAATTTTTCAAACTTTTACTGGCCATAGATTTGTTGTGTAACTTCTCTCTTTCGAAGAATAACTAGCAGGTTATTGTTCGAACGCCAGTGAGAACTTACCGCTAATTTAAAATTTTACTCAGTAACCGTTTCTTTATCGCATCTTTAATTTCCATAGCGATTCTTCGACCGGTGGAAACTTCTTTGTCCCAGTATAGTGAGGAGTATGGTGAACCGTTGATGAATAAGTTTGTGCCGGCAACAATGCGGCAGGAAATTTCGATGACGAAAAATTCTTGAGCTGGGGTAATTATGGCCTCAAGACAAAACGGTCCCCAAAGTCCACCTTTCATTAATTTTTTGGAGGCAGCAATCGTACGCTCACCCATTTCAAAAGCATCAACCAAAAGTGATTCGCGCAGAACCAGCGGGCTATTGCCGACAACTACAAAAGAAGGTTCAATGCCAAGCCCTTGCTGATTGTGAGAAGGAATCCTGCCGAGAGAGTCGACATTGGTTTCATAACGCCTATCGATTGAGAGAATTTCAAGTTTTTGTGTTAGTGGAGAGTAAAAGTAATGGATGTAAGCTGAAACACCAATGACATATTCCTGAATGATGTAATTTTTGGCTTTAAAACTTTTGATTTTTTGTTTAAACTCTCCTTTATTTTTGGCGAAAAAATAACCATGGCCACCGGCAGCGCCGTAAGACTTAACCAAGACAGGAACATCTATATCGCTGGGGTGAGTAAATCTTCGGGGAACGGGGACATTGGCACTTTCTAACCAATAGCGTTGTTTAAGTCTGTCCGATTCCCAATCCAAAACAGCTTTATTACCAAAATAGGGAACATTTATTTTTTTATTTTCATCGATGCCTAAATATGCAACAAATGAGCCGTGTGGAACAATGACCGCGTTTTCGGCAATGAGTTGTTTTTCGATTTTTGGGAAATCTGAATAAGAGGAGATCTGAATAATTTTGTCTATAAATTTGAAGCGTTTATAGAGAGAAAGACGGCCTGGAGTCGCGACAAGGAGAGTTTGGAACCCCTCATCCTTGGCGCCTTTTAAGATTTGGAGCGCGGAGTGCGAACCTAATGTTGCTATTTTGTAGCTTAAACGGCCCGCCATTGACGTATTTTAAACACATTTTCGCCAAATTGCAAAGTTTGAGTTGTTATGGTAAGAGTTCACAATCGCTGACACGTTATTACTCTTCGAGCGTGAGCGAGAAGTTTAGTTCTCGGCTTTCAGCCTCGAACAATATGCGTTGTGTCAGTAACGGTGAACAGTTACTTGTTATGGGCAAATTCCTGTGATATTGTTTTTCTAGGAGACAAATGCACGATAATCGTTGGATTATCTATCTTCAGGTAATATTTTTGGGGTTGCTTTTCTTTCTGGGAGATTTAGGCAATATTGCCAAAGATCTAGTACTGTCTTTGATTTTTGGTTTGGGAGCCGGGATTTTAGTGGCCGGATTTTTTAATATCGGTATTAAGTCATATTCTCCTTACCCGGAACCGAGAGAAGGCCGAACTTTCCAACAAAAGGGTTTGTATAGATACGTGCGTCATCCAATGTATACGGGGATGGTTGTGATGGGGCTGGGATTGGTGCTTTCTCAGTTGAGATTAGAATCGTTTTTGATCTGGTTATTTTTGATTTATGTTTTAAATCTAAAGGCAGACATGGAAGAGGTAATGTTGATCGCCAAGCATCCGGAATATGCGGATTATAAAAATAAAACCAAAAAATTCATCCCCTATATTTTGTAAATTTCTGGAAATTTGGGACTTGATTTTAATTCTTTAATAGTTTAGGCTTTCAGGAATATGGCAAGAAATACAGTTAAAGAAATTGTGTCAGAACCAGCGCCGCATAAAAAACCGTTACTTTGGGCAGTCGATAGATTTTTGTCATTGATATTTCATTTAATCTGGATCGTCGTTGGCATTTTCGTTTTGCTTTCTATCTATGCAAATTTGCGCCAGGGCGCATATCAAGAAATTTTCAACTCAACTGGTCCCCAACAACAAGCGGTCTCACAACAAGTGCCATCTGAGGTAAATTTGTCGGGAATTGGCAAGGTAAAAGTTGATTGTGTTCAAAGCGCTTTGAGTTCCGATTCGATACAAAAAATGGTTCAAGAGGGTAGCACGAATTCTTTGACTGACGAGGAAAAAGCAAAGCTTGAGCCTTGTATCTTGGAAAAAGCCGCAAGCCCTTCACCCTCTAGCTAATAAATTTTCTTCTCTAAAGTCCAGTGCCAGGGAATTGATGCAATATCTTTTTTTCGTTGCGGTTGGGCCATCGTCAAAAACATGGCCCAAATGTGCGCCACAAGTTTTGCAGATAATTTCGGTCCTTTCCATGCCAAGACTTGAGTCTTTTTCGTATTTAATGTTTTTTTTGTCGATGGGTCGATCAAAGCTTGGCCAGCCGGAATCGGAGTGGAATTTGGCAGTCGAGTAGAAAAGCGGCGTGTCGCAAACGACGCAGTGATATATGCCTTTGTCAAAGTTGTCAGTGTACTTTCCGCTAAACGGAGGCTCCGTGCCTTTTAAGAAACAAATGTTATATTGCTCGGGCGTGAGCTTGTTCTTGAGCTCTTCGACGTTTGGTTTTTGCGAATTTGCCATGGGTTAATTATATCAGCTTTGTTTTCAGAACAATCTGATATATTTCTCTTTTATTTTTGACAATTGCCCACTGAGCCGGGTAGCCAAAACCAGAGAACTGATAACGGCTGCCTCAGAAGACAAAAATTATCAGCTTTAGAAAAATCCGAAAAAGTCGGCCAGCAGATGGTTGCAAGTTGCGTGTATAATATTACTATGCCAGACATTATTCAGACTAATCCAAGAATTTTAGGAGGACAACCGGTAATTAAGGGGACAAGGATTCCTATTGCGCGTATTGTGGCGCTTTATGTTCAGGGATACAAAATAAAAGACTTCAAGGAAGACTACCCATATCTCGATCTAACTAAAAAAGATTTGCTGACGATCTTTACTTATTACCAAAAGCAACTTGCGCAGAAATAAAACCCCCAAAAGGCACCCAAGAAAATTCAGAATTCTATTAGATTCGGCTTTTGCAAAACCTGGGCAATTTCCAAAACTTTCAAAAAAGGCAAACGTTTCTCATTCTGTTCATGATTGCCACTTACCAATTCAAGCTGAGGACAAAGAAATTTACCAGAAAGCAATAGAGGAAAACAGATTCGTCCTGACGGTTAATCTTAAAGATTTTAAGAAATTGGTGAAAATAGGAAAACCAGGTATTTTAGGAATTGAATCTCAATTATCGAATGAGGAAATAGATAAACTTGTCACAAATTTTATTTCCGGTAAAGATCCTGATGATTTTGTTGGCAAAGCGATTAAGATATAATTCTGAATAAATAAGAACTGTGGTTGTGCTCCTTTTTAGGTTGACCTGAACGATAATATTTATAAAGAACTAATAAATGGCAGTGATGCCTTATTCCCTTTATAAAGTATTACGACCGCATTTATATGCCTAGTAGATTTAAATTAATTCCTGCAGTATTTTTAATCTTAGCCCGGAATAATAAGATACTTTTGCTCAGACGTTTTAATACGGGATGGGAGGACGGCAATTATACTTTGGTTTCCGGACATCTAAATGGTGATGAATCGGCAACCGTTGCAATCTGCCGGGAGGCTAAAGAGGAAGCTGATTTGATAATAAACCCGAATGATCTCGAGATTGTCCATGTGATGCACAGAAAGACGGATAGTGTTGAAAATGAAAGGATAGATTTTTATCAACAGTTCACATTCCATTTGACTTAGCTTGGCACTTTTTCTTTAAATCATCTGTGTGACTTTCAGGCTAATTGTCCATAATAAATTTTATCCTAATATTCTTGAAAATATCAGGAAAACAAGCATATTTGACGAATGAAATAGTTTCTGATAGAGTGTTGCAACTCCTAGATTTTCTTCTGCCCGAGTTTTATGAAGGCAGAGAAATTGTTAAAAAAATTTCAAAAAAGATTAAAGGCGATATCTAAAACTTCTTTTAGACTAAATCTGCTTCCATTTTTCAGGAGAATATTTGTTTTGATGATGGTTTTATCGATGGCAATTTGGATCTTTTTAGGAGGATCACTTTCCATCTTTGTTATTCAAAACTTTAGAAACGGCACTTTTAACAAAGTTTTAGGTGCAAATGGGGCTGGAACTGGACAAATCAAAGATGGACAAGTTCAACAACCACAAGCACAAGAACAACAACAGGCTGAAAAACAGCAGCCGACTGAAGCAAATATTCCGAGAGTGGGAAGAGTTAATATTGCCTGTGTCAAAAATGCGCTCTCAGATACTTCCATTAAGAATTTGATTGTTGCCGAAAATACTTCTGTATTGACGGCTGATGAGAAAATAAGGTTTGAAAAGTGTTTGGTAAATAACAACTAAGGTTTAATTTACTTTCCTTGTGACTTCTAGGGCGTCATTGCCGAAAAACGTCAATCACAATACCATCACGTATTGTGACATATCACGGAGTGTGATGGTGTTAGATTCCGAAGTAGCGTCTGTAGGCAGATTCGTTTTCCAAGCTTCCTACAGTCAAAATTTGTACTTCTTTACCTATATCAAAAAGTAATCTGAGATATTCAATTTCGTCCTCGCATTTAAATGGTGTCAAGTAGACGCTTTTTTGTAATTTTAGTAAGTTCAACCTCAACAATGCTCTTCTGAATGTTTCACTGTTTGCCCTTTTTGATTTTTGAACGTCATATATAATCAGTCTCCATCTACCATCCCATTTAGTTTCATTGAGCTTTAACTTTTCCAAATCATAACTCAAGAGCTTGTTTTTACCTTTTTGTGTTATTTTGATAATTGGAATTCCATTTTCTTCTTTGATTTCAATATATTTTGAATCCTGCATCCTTTTTATTAACTGCCGAAGGCGCCATAAGTTGAATTTATCCCAATCTTTTTGCTTTTTCCTTATTTCTTCTTCTTGCGCGATGTCGAGAATTTTTTTAGTTATTAACGGTAGTCCCGGGAAGATAATGCTTACGGAAAGAAATACACCAAGACCTAACATTGTTAAAACTTCTTTTCGTTTTGGATCTACTTTCATAATGTTCTGCAGATCGGATTATAACATCACGCTCTGTGATATGTCATCGAGTGTGATGGTTCATAAGTTTCAGATTTACAATAAGCTATCCTTGATTAGGTATAGAAGTCTGAATAAAATTTAGTTTGATTCGTCGGGGTTTTCGCGGATTTTTGGTGGTTTTTCTTTTAAAACTTGCTCATAGATTTTGCCCCTGAGTTTTGAGGCTCTTTCGATAACTTCTAAAAGCTGTTTTCTTGTCTCGGGATCGTCGGGAGCGGTTCTTGCAGCTCCCGCTAATGCTTGCATCATTCTCTCTTGTGAGGCTTTGATCTTTTCGAAAATCTCTTCTTTGGTGGGCATCCTACCCCCAAATTGTTTCATGATTTTTTCTCTTTGTTTTTTAGCCAGCTTGCTCTTCATAGGTGTACTTTAGCACATTATCGTAAATCTAAGGTTTCTGATTTGTAGGTGATGTTTTTTTGAAGGATTTTGACTTGGCGGGGACCGACTTTAACATAACCTGCGTCGAGACTTTGGGATTTATTTTTAGCGATAATTTCCTGTGCTTTTTTAATATCTTTTGGGGAAAGAAATATTGCATAATCCTGACCCATGTTGAGTGTTTGATATATTTCGTCGTCCGTTAAGTTGGCATGTTTTTGGGTAAAAAGGAAAACTTCTTGGGGCTCAAAAAGTTTCTCGATTACATAAGTAAAATTGCTTCTTGCCCTCATAATTTTTCTAAGTCCGTGACCTGTGATGTTGGAAATATAATGGATATCAATGCCGGCATTTAGTAAATCTTGAATTAGTTTGGCGTAGATATTGGTTTTGGTAAGAAGTGCCTCTCCGTACACCTGACCATCGGACATTTTTGTGGCGTAACCTTTCGGAAACTTTTTGGCAACGGCGCGGGCAAGAGATAGGCCGTTGCAATTGATACCGTTACTTTTAAGAAATACTATTCTATCCCCCGCTTTTAGTTTTTTATCTGTAATCAATCTTTTTTTGTCTTCTATTACTCCAATAGCTGATCCCCCAAGATCCACTGTGTCTTTTTCTATAACCCCTTTTAATGTTGGTGTTTCTCCTCCTCCCCATGTGGCCATTGAAATTTTGCAAGCATCTCGCCAACCGGTAATAAAATCCGTCATACGCTGGTGATCTTGGAGCCAACTGTTATCCTCAATTGCCCAATAAGCATGGATAACGCGAGGTTTGGCACCGACGGTAATCAAATCATTGATGATGGTGGCGACGGTATCATGACCGATGACATCGTAGTAAGTTTTACCTGTGATTTTTCGCATGTCGTCGGCAACGAGATTTTTGGTACCAAGGCCTTCAACAACGGAAGCCATAAAAACACCATCTTGCTGCCAAACGAATGCCGACTCTCCACGAGTGCTGGACAGTTCTACAAATCCTGATTTATCTTTAATAATGGTTTGGCGGGCGAAAAATTGGGCCATTTTTTTGATGGGATCTTTGGTGTCGTAATCATCGCCAACTTGGGAATAAGTGATTTTCTTATTCATGTTTGTTCTAATGATTTAAATCATAGTATCAGACAGTGGCAAATCTTATCAGTTGTTTAAAGATAAAGGCTCCATGGGGTTCGGTCACTTTTCCCCGGCGCCAGTTTGGGTATTGAGTAATGTCGACGAATTTTTCGGGATGGGGCATCAAGCCTAAGATTCTACCGGTTGGATCACAGACTCCAGCGATAGCGTTGATTGAACCATTGGGATTCTCGGGATAATGCCCAGTTGGTTTACCTTTTCCATCAACGTAGCGAAACACAACGAGATTTGATTGTTCCATTGTTGCAATTGTTTCATTGTTGGCGAAAAAGCGACCTTCACCATGATTAACGGCCAATTCAAAGACGCCATTTTCCAAACCATTATCCAAACCGGGTTTGGAATACGTAGGCAAACCCGGTTTGAGATAGAGATTTAAAAAGGGGCAGCGGCTTTTTTCGATTTTTAATCTGATCCAGCGACATTCAAAATGACCGCTTTCGTTTTGGGCAAGAGTTGCCTCCATCTTGCCTAAATGGCCAAATGGCAAAAGGCCAGTTCGCACGAGTGTTTGAAAACCATTACAAATGCCGATCACAAGTCCATTTTTGCTGATAAATTCCTGAAGTTGATCTTTGAGGTATGAAATCAACTCAACAGCCAGAATTTTGCCGGAGGCGACATCATCTCCATAAGAAAAACCGCCGGGAAGGGCCAGAATCTGGAATGCCTTTAGCTTTTTGCTTTTAGCTCTTAGCTGATTGACGTGGACATACTGGGGAGCGGCGCCAAATTTCTCAAAGGCATAAAAGAGCTCTTCATCGCAATTGGTACCGTCGGTTCTTAAAATACAAACTTTAGGCTTCATAATGAAATATTTCTTTCATTGGCTTTTGCCACGATTGTTTAAGTTTACCGACATCAATTCTGACAATTTTTTTAGATCCCTGCGCGACGATAATTGATTGATCTGCTATGGTCTGTCCAAGAATATAGTGAGGGACTTTGGCAAAAAGTTTTTGAGCAAGTTGGGGATTTGCCACTTCTACCAAAAAGGTTCCTGGGGTTTCATTAAATAAAATAAAGTCCGGTCTTGTTTTGCCCACCCCGGGGGTGTCGGTTACATTGACACTATTTTCCATTTTTTTGCTATAGCGAATTTTTTGATAATTTTTAATGTTAGCTAAATCGATCTTAGCTCCACAATCACCCCCAAAGCACATTTCGGCGAGTGATCCTGCAAGTCCTCCTTCAGAAATATCATGGACAGACATTACTTCACCGTTTCGAATCACTGAAGTGATTGTCGAAAGAACTTTTGTTGTAGGTTGAAGATCAGGACTTGAAACATTGGGACTCGTTGAGTCTGTTAGATCAAAGTAAACTGTGCCACCAAGGTTATTGATATCCGGTTTGCCAACTAAAACTATTGTAGATCCAATTTTCTTAAAGTCAGAGCTGACGGTTTTGTTGACATCAGGAATTTTTCCAAAAACGGAAATTAAAAGAACAGGTGGAATTTTTAAAATTCGGCCATCTCTAAATCTGTACGTTGATGAAAGACTGTCTTTGCCGGAAACGAAAGGCATTTTTAAAATTTTGGCCATTTTGATACAAGCATCAACCGATTTGTCCAAATCGGCAAGACTTTTTTCGTCTGGAAATGACCAGATAAAATTGTCTATTAAGGCAGCGTCCTTTAAATTGCCACCGACTGCAACATAGTTTGATACCGCTTCAAGTATCGCCCAAATACTGCCTTTATAAGGATCGATTTTATTCAGGGAGGGATTCAATCCGTGAGTTATAACCAGGCCATATGGTTTTTTTAAAATAGGGCGAATAACTGCTCCGTCATTTGGAGCATCCTGATTGACCCCGCAAAGAGGTGGCAGGGAGCTTGTGCCTTGGACTGTATGATCATACATTCTTACTATTGGCTCTTTTGAGCAAACATTGCCATGAGACATGATCTTTTGCCAGATATTTTCAAGGTCGATATTTTTTGCCGGTAATTTTTCTTTGATTTGTTTTTTTGCGGTCGTTCCTATCATTTTTCTTTGAGGAAGACCTTCATGTAAAAATTTCATCGCAAGATCGCAAACTACTTGATCTTTATAAAGAACCTTAAGCCTTTTTGAACCGTCAAACTTGCCGATTGCGGTTACTTCGACGTTGTAAAGTTGGCAAATTTCTTTAACTTTTTTAATCTGACGGGGCGAAACACAAAGTACCATGCGCTCTTGCGATTCGGAAAGAAATATTTCCCAAGGAGCAAGACCAGTATATTTGAGAAGAACTTTTTCAAGATAAACTCGGGCGCCAATTTTTTGGCCCATTTCGCCAACTGCCGATGAGTAACCGCCGGCGCCGCAGTCGGTTAATGTTCTGACTAAACCATTTTGACGAAGTGTCAGGATGGCATCGATCATTCTTTTTTCTTCAATAGCGTTGCCGATCTGAACTGCCGAGCCGGAAACTGAAATTGTGCGGTCGGTCATTTCGCCTGAAGAAAAAGTAGCGCCATGGATACCATCACGACCAGTTCGGCCTCCAATAGTCAAAATAAGATCACCCTTTTTGGGCCATTGTTTTTTTGCTTGTTTTTTGGGAACAATGCCGTAAGCGCCTGCGGCAACTGTGGGCTTGGCACGAAAATCTTGATGAAAATGGACTGACCCGTTGTTGGTGGGAATGCCAACTCTATTCCCGTAATCTCGAACGCCGGCAACAACCTTTCTTAAAAGATAGTCCGGAGGAAGACAGCCCGGGGGAATTAATTTTGAAGACGTATTGGGAGGCGCAAAACAAAAAATGTCGGTTGATGCGACAACTTTTGCTCCTTGCCCAGTCCCAAGGATGTCGCGAAAAACACCTCCGGAACCGGTCATTGCCCCACCATAAGGTTCGATTGCTGATGGAGAATTGTGAGTTTCGACTTTGCCGTTTATGGCAAAACCGTCATAAAAATCGATGACACCGGCATTGTCGACAAAAGCGGAGACTACAATTTTGGGGTTGTTTTTGATAGTTGCCTTAATCCTCTCAATTAACGGTTTTTTGACTTTGCCATCGACAATGAGTTTGGCTTTGAAAGTTTTATGCACACAATGTTCGCTCCATGTTTGGGCAAGAACTTCAATTTCACAATCGGTAGGATCCCTTTTTATTTTTTTAAAATAATTTTGTATTACTTTCATTTCTTCTAAGTTGAGAAATAGCTTGTCTTTTGAAAGCTTTACTAGTTGACTATCGTTCATATTTCTGATCAGAATTTTTTCTGTTTTTTGGACCTTGCCAGTGATAATAAGATTTTTCGGAGGTTTTTCGATGATTTGCTCAACAGTTTTGTTAACTAAAAGTCTGACGGCAATCTCTGCAAGTTGTTCCTTTGTCAGACCTCCATAAAAAGCGTACTGACGAGAAGCGTCCGCCGCTTCCAGATTGATACCAAGGTCAATTGCCGACTTAAGTAGCGATCCAACTTCAGGATTCATAACCCCAAGTTTGTAGGCGACCTCAATTTTTTGACCAGCATCATTGAATAATGGTTTGTCAAAAGACATTACTTGATCAATCGGCTCGAATAAAACTTTTTGGGTAAATTCTTGGGCTTTTTTTAAGCTTACACCTTGAAGTCTGTAAATTTTGGCTGTTCTTATGTTTTTAATATTGTTAATCCCCAGTGTTCTTTTAATCTCGGCGAGTAAATCCTGCCCTAGAGGATCTTTCTTGCTTTTTGCGGTAATACTTATTTGGTGAATCATAATTTACGATCCCTCGTAAAGTCTTTCTAAATCACGATAACCAATGTCTGTTCTATAGTGAAGGTTATTGCTTTCAATAAAAATAAGAGAAAGAGCATTGTAGGCTTTTTGACGTGCCAGTGCAACATTGGGCGCTTTGGCGACTATGGTTAAAAGGCGTCCGCCCGCTACATAATATTTTTTCTTGATTTTCCTTATCCCGGCGCCGAAAATCTGAATATCTTTATTTTTGAAAATTTTTTCTAAACCAAAAATTTGCTTATTTTGCGCTTGACTGGAGTCAATTGGGTAACCCGATGCCGCGGCCGTGACAGCTATCCGATAAAGTTTATCTCTTTTTAATTTTATTTTGGAAAATTTCTTTTCAATGGTCGCTTTGGCAATTTCGTAAAAATCGTTTTTAATTTGAGGCAGAACTACTTGAGCTTCAGGATCCCCCCACCTGGCATTAAATTCAATAACATAAACTTTGCCGTTTTTATCTATAATGCCACCCAAATAGAGAATTCCCCGATATGGCCTTTTTAATAGTGCTAGTCCTTTTAATGTTTTTTTAAAAATAATTTTTATTTGTTCTGCTATTTTATTAGTTATGGCCATTGGTGGTGAGGAGCAACCCATGCCACCAGTATTTGGACCCAGATTATTGTTAAAAACCGTTTTGTGATCTTGTGCGTGACCTAAAATTTGGAAGTCTTGGCCATCGACTAAGGCAAATGAGGAGAATTCTTCTCCGTAAAGGCATTTTTCTATCAAATAAGTTTGGCCTTTTATGCCAAAAGTTTTCATCTTGGTGATATTTTCTTGGGCTTCTTGATTATTCCTGGCATAAAGGGCACCTTTGCCAGCAACTAAGCCTGATGCTTTAATAAACCACTGGCTTTCTTTTTGAGATTTTATAAAATCAATTCCTTCCTGTTCTGTGAAACAAACTTTAAATTTGGGTGAGGGGATATTAAAATCTACCATAAAATTTCGCGCCCAAGCTTTATCCCACTCGATTTGGCCAGCCGCTCGGGTGGGCCCAAGCACTTTAAAATTTTCTTTTTTTAAAACATCAGTAAGACCTTGGGCGATTGCATCATCCTGGGCGATATCAATTAAATCTACGTGGTGCTGTTGACAAATTCTTATTATTTCTTTTAAATCGGTAGTTTTGATATCCTTAAAAATCTGCACGGGTTTTGGGGTAAGTTCTACCATAAGATCGTTGCCGGGAACTGCTATGATTTTGCCAACATGTGGACTTCTTGCATATTTATAAACAAGAACTGAGCCGCGTCCTCCTCCGTCTACAATTAAAACAGTCGCTTTAGTGTTCATAGTTTATGATTTACAAATATTTAGATATGACTTCGTTTATCGATTCTGTTAAAATTCTGTCTTCTTGCGGCATCAGTTTTTTGCGCAAAGATTCGGGGGATTGGCCACTTGCGATTTTAATAAATGCCCTTTTTATAACCTCGCCGGTGTCGAACTGTACCGGAACCATGAAATGAACGGTTGGGCCAAAATAAGTAAGTTTTTTGGCAATGACTGTTTTTAAAACTTCTTGTTGTTCGCCTTTGATTATCGGGGTGAAAGAACCGTCTGGAAGTTTAATCTTGGCGCCTTCATTTTCTTGCGGCAGGAGGGCGGGATGAAGATTGATTGCAGCATAGCCATTGCCGAATTTCGCTTTGAAAAAACTAAAGAAATTTTTATCCATGACTAAATCCCAACCGGCAAAGACGAGTAATTTGGGAAAATATTCTCGCTGGGAGATAAACCAGCCGAGGCGCTTCATATAATCGGCTCTGGCTTTTTTTGAGCCATTAAACAATCTTTTTCTATAATCTGGAAGTTTAAAATAGATTGCCGGAATCTTTTTGAAAAGAGCGTATTTGATTCCAGGAGAAAAACTCCTGTGGCTGACTACTAAGCTAATATAAAATCTGCTTTGGGGGCTTTTGGCCGCTTTGATGAGAGCAGGCAACTTTGAACCGGCTCCAATCATAATAGCAATCGGAATTTTTACCACGCGCAAGAGTTAACTTAAACGTTTTTCTATTGCTTCAACAGCATCGGGTGGTGGACGTGGAGTTTCCATATCAGGAGATAAAAAGGTATTGACAAACACGAATCCTCTTGGGACCGAAGATATTTTTCGGGGTAGAACTGGAGTTGGGCCAATTTCGAATTGGGTTTGGTTGCTGCCTTCTGGGCCACTCATATACGTATAGCTGAAGTTAATATACTTGATTATGGTTAAAGTGTCAATTCCGTCAAATTAGGTTTTACTTTTCGTCTTTAAGATAAAGACCCAAGACACCTAAAACGCCGGCAATCAAGAAAAGTTGAGTTGGAGCAATTTTCGTGAAATCATTTTGGGTGGCGGCTTCGTATGAAGCTATAAGAACTATAACAACTGTTGCGGCAATTAAGAATTGGGAAAGAGGATTACTTTTTGCGGCCTTGAGAGCAGATTTCTTGGCCATACAAATATGATTACACCTTTGACAAAATTAGTCAAATTCTTTAAAAATGCTTTTGGGAAGATGTAAGCCAGATTCTGTTTTACCAAGTCAGACTTGGTTTTTACGATCATCTATCTCGAAATGACGAATTAGCCACTTCGTCCTGGTTTTTAACAGGATGCCCCTACTCTGAACCTCCCGGAAGCATGGTCATTAGCCAAAGACTGACCAGCCTATGGCTAGATCGGTTCAAATCTGGGTTGCAGCAAGTAGGATTGCCCGTTTCACTCCCGCTCGTCTCTGTTGCTCTCAAGTCTTGTAAACTCAAGACCTGTTCTTGGCTCCGCATGCGGGTAAAGAGCCAAGACACCAGCTATTTCTAGTCCCCGCTTACGCGGGATCCTTTGCTTCCTGCTGTCTGGACTTTCCTCCCCGTACCGTATGGTACGGGGCGATCGTTCTTCTTCCCAAAAGCAACATATATTTTACCAGAAATGGGTAATTTTTCAAAATTGGCGAGAAGCTGTTTCTAATCTTCTTTAAGATCGTCTTCTAGTTTTTGATCCTGGCCCAAAATTTCATTTACGACTATTTTAACTGTGACGATTATTGGGACTGCCAAAAAGGCTCCTCCAACCCCAGCAAGTTTGGAACCTATTAAAAGAGCAATAATGACAACCGGTGGTTGAATACCGACAACTTTTGACATAACCATCGGAACAATCAGATTATTTTCCAGTTGTTGAATTATAAAAAAAAGTGCAGCCGCAGCAAGGGCTAAGAATGGTGAAATAGTCAATCCGACTAAGACTGCTGGTATCGCGGAGATAATCGGACCGATAATCGGGATAATTTCTAAAATTCCAGCAATCAGCGCAAGTGGGAGAGCGTATGGAATACCTAAAATTCTCAGACCAATGTAAGTGAGGATCCCTATAATCAAAGACAGGGAGAGTTGACCTCTCAACCATCTTCCTAGACCGTTTTCAACCTTGGTAATGATACTTGAAACGACTTTTTCTTGTTTGCCAGAAAAAGGAGACGCAATAAGTCTTACGAAATTTTTCCATTCCAAAAGTAGGTAAAAGGTGAATACAAAAAGTGTTAAAAGTAAAAATATGCTTCCGAATATGGCAGATGATATGGCAAGAACATTGCCGGTGATTACGTTTATTTGATTAACGAGAACCCGAGAAATATCTTCCACGGGGATCTTGTTGAAAATTAGAAAATCATTGATGGCAAGCGCAATTGTAGGGAGTTTTGATACGAATTCTGAAGTCTGGTCAATAAGTGGGGGGAAGATAATACCGATAGTGAATGATAAAAGAGCAATTAAAACGATGTAAACTAATATTGCTGATAGAACTCTCGGAATACCTTTTGCGTTCAGCCAATCAACTGGCTTTAAAAGAGCGGAAAGCAAGATAATCGAAAGAAAAATAAGAATGATAATATCGCGGATTTGGATCAAAAACCATAGACCGATAAGAACGGCGACGGTAAAAACAATAGTTTTATAGGAAATTTCGATTCTGGTAGGCGATTGGTCTTCGGCCATCAGCTTAATGATACCAAAGCTGAAGTTTCTTTTCTAACTCTTTTTGCCAATTGTCTTTTGAGATATCAAAAAGTTGGATGTTTTTAAACTTTCTAAACCAGGTTTTTTGGCGTCTGATAAAACTGTGAGTGTCGCCTTTAAGTCTGGCGACAGCTTCTTTAAAACTTATCTTCCTCAGTAAGTATCGAGAAAGCCAGCGATATTCAAGTCCTAAGCTATCAAGCCAAATTGGGTTAATTTTGTGATCGAGTAATTTTTGGACTTCTTCGATCATGCCATGGGCAAGCTGCTGATCGAGCCACCAATCGGCTCGCTGGTAGAGGAAATTGTTGGGGGCGGTTAGACCGAGGAGTAAGTAGCTGGTAGCGGGTAGTTGGTAGCTCGTGTTCACCTCCGAGGTGGGCTCGCTTGCCCTGAGTGAACTTGTACTGAGCGTAGTCGAAGTAGTCGAAGGGGACTCCTCGGAGGTGAACGACTTATGAATTGCGATTTCAATGGCACGAATCAGCCGGCGAGGGTTAGCACGATCCGATCTGTTCATTGATCTGGCGCGATTTGGATCGATCGATTCGAATTTTTGATAAAGCTCGCCAACTGACAAATCAGCAAGTTGTCGACGTAGTACGGGATTTGCCGGAATTCCGATTGTATCAACACCGCTAGTTAAAGTCTTAATATAAAATCCCGTCCCGCCTACTACAATAGGTAATTTGTTTTGTTCAATGATTCGAATCATCGTAGTAGATGCAAATTTTAAGAAATCAGCGGCGGAAAATCGAACCAAAGCTTCCGAACCCGGCTTGGAATAATTCTGCAAGCCGGGTTCGTGAACGGGTGATCCTACCAGATCGAAACCGTGAATTCTGACACCATCTACAACCCAGAAGCTTTCGAACTTCTGAATTGCTGGATCGCTTAACTTTTGAATTGATACTTTGCCTGTGCCAATATCCAAACCTCTATAGACTTGTCTAGAATCTGCAGAAATTATTTCTCCATTAAATTTTTTGGCTAAAGAAATAGCCAGATCAGTCTTGCCGGTTGCGGTAGGGCCATAAATTACAAGCACTCTTTTCATGGGACTTTAAACAATTTGTAATCAGAATCGCCAATGACAAAGGTAAATTTCTCTTGAAAGTACTGTTCATTTAAACCCGGTTCAAAATATCTTTCTCGAGGACTGATCAGGACATAGTTGACTTTATATTTGGCAAGAAGATAAGGAGCATAAATGGCATCACCCTTGAGGATGGTTCTAACATCTGCTTCTCTTTGTGACCAATCGGCAAGTCCCCATGACCAGGCGTTGCCGGGAAAACCAATGATGATTTTTCTGCCAGCAAGGGCAGTTACGGGATGATCGTGGACGGCGGCGGTTAAGATTACTGACTCTGCTTCGGTATTTTTAATGATAGAGTTTGAAAGTTCGATGTCCTTTGAGGACCAAAGAGGAATTTGAGTTTTTGGGGTATTGAAAATTCGAAAAACCTCGATTGCTCCTGATGCAGTCAGAGAAATAAAAAGAGCGATGGCCAAAATTTTCCCCGAAAGACCTTTTTTGTAGATTTCTACTAGGGCAATGGCAACTAAAAAAGCGCCGATTAAATACCAATAAGTCATAATTTTTAGATTGTCATAGGGCCAGGGAGCAAAGCGAAAAATATTAGGTAGTATAAATAAAATTGCTGAGGCAATGGCCACATTTTTGACAAGTTGATTTAATTTGGTTTTGAAAATTGCAAAGAGCCATAGAGGCCAGAAGAATCCGGTATTTTTAAACCAAAATAAAAAAAAGTTTTCTTGCTCTTTCATCCAGCCCCAGTTAAAACCAAAAGTTTGATTTAAATTAATTGAAAGCAAAAACGGGAGTTGAATTAAACCAAGACCAATGATGGGCAGGGCAAAATAAATAATGACATAGATTAGTTGTCTTTTGGTCGAAGTTTGGCCATTTTTTTTTAAACTGGTAACTTGCGCAAGCGGAATAAAAATAACACTGAAAAGTAAGAAGCTAAGATAAGAATGCATATGGAAAAAGGGCATGATGCCAACCAAATAACCAGCGACTAGTAAATAGGTCTTTTTATGGTGGGATAATCCAAGAATCAAGAGTATCAGTGCCATAAAAAACATTGGCAGGCCAAAGAGGAAAGCCCTTTGAGGTAAAAGTTCAGAGTACAAAAATGAGAAAAACCATAAATTTTTGAGATGATAAAAAGTGTACTCTATTGGAGGAAACTTGAGTGTTTCAATAAAATTGGGTGATGAAAGCAGGTCGACAGCGTAATATAAAAATCCCAATCCTCCCCAAAAAACGCCGATCAAAAGTCCTGTGATGGCCATCTGTTTTTGGGCTGTTAAGAGAATCCCCAAAAAATAGACGGTTGTTATTGCCGACAGTCCAAGAAGTATGCCCGGAAGAACCAGAGAGGTTTTTAGGCTAGCGCCTAAAATCTGCAAGACACTTGAGAGAAAATTTGAGAGGAAAGGATAGGAGATAAGTTGGCCTGCATATAATGGGTTCTGGGGCGGGAAATTATCACCTTTCACAAACGATGTAATGATGGCTATGTGGACTGGCCAATCGGTCCAAACGAGACGGTTGCCTGCGATGATGCCACTGGAATTGACGAAAATAGATTTGCTAAAAATTAAAATTAAAAAAATTGTAATGATCGAAAATCCTAAAATTATCTGCCAATTCTTTTTAATATCCAGATTATCTTCAATAATATTTTGAAACGAAGATTTTTTAATTAAATAAATTAATGAAGGCAAAGAAATTAAAAAGATTGTTACCAGGACACTGATCAGATTAAATTTTACAAATAGAGAAACTAAAAAGATGGCTAAAGTATTAATAATAAGACCTAAAACGGTGGCAAAAACAGCACGCACTGGCCAAGGCAAAACAATCTGGGTTAATTCTAAAGTTGCCAGGCCAGAGATAAATGAGGAGAGAAGCAAAAAAATTGAGCCCATGACTGCAAGTATTGTACTCTATATACTAAATATACTAATATCATGCTTTTGCTTTTGGCTATTGCGGCCTTGGGGATAGGATTTGTCCCTATTTTGCCTAAAAATTTTGGCTGGCCATACAGGTTATTGGTGGCACCGGCTTTAGGTCTTTTTGTTTTTGGCGAGCTTGCGCTGCTTTTTTCTTTTTTTCTAGGTTTATTCAATGGGGTTATTGTAGCACTGATTGTGGCAGGAATCTTGGCATTGACAATTTTTGTGAAGTTTAAACCGAAGAACGATTTTGGCGAAATTTCGCCAGTATTTTTGGCAGTCACCGCAGTTACAACGATGTTATTGGCTTATATTTGGCTGACCCAAACCCTGGCTGCAACAAGCGTTGGATTAAAAACTGGTGGCGGTGGGATGTATGGAGACTCGGCTCTGCATGCCGCCTATACTTCACGACTGACAACCGGTGAGTTTCCAATCCAGAATCCTCTTTTTGCAGGCCGCATTTTAGTTTATCCATTTGCCAATGATTTACTTTCGTCAACACTAAAAATCGCCGGTTTAAATTTCAATTTAGCATTTTCCTTACCACAGATTTTGTTTTTGATAGGATTTTTGGTTCTCTTCTATCAGATTTGTAGAAAATTTACTTCGGATATAGGTTTTGTGATCTCACTTTTGATTTTATTTTTGGGTTGGGGTGTTGGCGTAATTTTCTTTTTAAATGAATGGGGTACTCAAGGTGGAGGCTTTTGGCAATTTTTGACAAAAGATTATACTGATAATGCCCAATATAATTTATACTTTCGCAATATCTTGACAGGACTTGTATTGTCTGAGAGAAGTTTTTTGCCGGGGCTTTTCTTAGGGCTTTTGATGTTTTCAAATTTCATGGAATATTTCGGGCCAAAGGATAGAAAGCTTTTGTTGATTAACGGTCTGATTTTGGGATCTTTGCCTTTCTGGCATACACACTCTTTTATTTTCTTCTCAATTGTTAGTGCAATCTTTGCTGTCTGGTCAATGCGACAAAATTTCAAAAAAGCATTTGTTGATTTTTCTTCAATGGGTTTGGTGGCTGTTGCGACGATGGTCCCCTTTTTATTTTTGTTTTTTACAAATCATCAAGTTAGTCAATTCTTGCATACAAGTCTGGGTTGGCAAAATGGGGATGAAAATATTCTAGTCTTTTGGCTTAAAAATACGTTTTTGACAATTCCTTTGGCAATACTGGGGTTTTGGTTTGTAAAGCGTGATCAAAAAATATTCTTTATTCCTGCTTTTGTGGTTTTTATAATCGCCAATTTGGTGATTTTTCAGCCTTGGGATTGGGATAATATAAAGCTTTTATCGTGGTCTTTCTTGTTTTTTGTGATTTTGACTGGATTTTTGCTTGCAAAACTTGCCCAAAAGGGACTAGTCGCAAAGGTCACTGCCGGAGTAATTATCCTGATCTCTATCGCCAGCGGATCTTTATCTTTAGAATTGCAATTAAAAAATAGATACGTACTTTATGACAATTGGGATATTGATCTTGCCAATTGGGCAAAATCAAACACCAATACTCGTGACGTGTTTATAGTTGAACCAACTCCTGTCAACCCAATTTCTGGATTGGCTGGACGTTTAGTTTACATCGGTTATCCCGGACATCTTTGGGTTCATGGAATTGATTATGGTAAGCGGGAACAAGAAGTTAATCAAATTTTAGCTGGTAATTTTTCGCAGATTGGTAATTTGGAGGTACCTGTTAAATACATAGTAATTCCCGTCGATAAATATAACTTCGAAGCTCCACAACAGTTCAAAAAAGTCTACCAGAATCAGAAATACTTAGTTCTCTTACTCTAAGGGTTGCGGATAGCTGGGATAAATTTGGTTTAGATTGATGACTACTAAAACATTGACAACGAAAAACACCATAAAGTAAGCCAGTAAGACAATTCGTCGATAGGCAGTTTTCGGGAAAAATCCAACAATTAAAATTACCAACAACGTCCCTAAAATCCATTGCCATGATTTTTGAGATTGGAGTGTCAAGAGTAGAAAAAAGCGGACCGTTGATGAGCCGAGAATTAGATAGAAAAACAATGATTTTAATAAATTGGGATTTTGCCAGAGATCGTAAAAGGCTTTGGCCAGAAGTATCGAGAGAAACGGAAATAGAGGAAATAGGTGCCAACCGAAAAAGGTCTTTCCGCCTTCTAATTCTGAAAGGAGAACCAGAGTAGCAAAGGGAAAAGCTAACAGTAGTTTAAGATTCATATCTTCTAATTTGCCTTTTAGCCAAAACGGCGAACTGAAAAAAAAGAATATAGCCTGCGAGTATGGATCCATCTAGGAAAATGGCTTCTTTATGGCCAATGACGGGGAATCTGAAGAGAGTAGTAACTAGCTTGGGTAATCCCAGACTGTGGGCCTTTCCATAATCGGCCAAGACTGCAAGATAAAGATCCCAATTGTAATAAAGACCGATAAGGGGATGGATTAAGGCAAAGAATAAAGAAAATGCAGCAATGATTAATAAATTACGCCATTGTTTTTTCTCGAAAAGCAACCAGATTAAGACAGCTGGCAAGGTGATGGCGATATTTTTGGAGATGAGAGCCAAGCCGCAAGTCAATCCGACGACCCAAGGTTTGATTTTTGACCATATCCCCTGTTGATTTTGGGAGAAAAACCAAAGAGTAAGAAGAGAGAGCGGTGTTAGTAA
The DNA here is from genome assembly GCA_016183325.1 of Candidatus Curtissbacteria bacterium. Classification (GTDB taxonomy): domain Bacteria; phylum Patescibacteriota; class Microgenomatia; order Curtissbacterales; family GWA2-41-24; genus JACPEV01. The sequence goes on along the minus strand of JACPEV010000009.1, from coordinate 37,894 downwards.
GTTTTCAGTAAGTGAAAGACGATTAGATATTACTATGGTCGGAGTGAATGCATATAGCAATGAGGCAAGAATTCCGACTGTTGGCGAGAAAATTTTTTTAGCTAATATACCGGTTAAGAAAATAGTGAAAAAACTTTAAAAAATAAGGATAACTCTCAAGATGGATAGACGTACATCGAATAGATCTCTTGCACCATTTAATAAAACCCATGAACCAGTAATTAAAGAATATAACGGAGGTTTATCTAACCAAGGAGAAACTAACCTATACCATGTACCCCATTTATAAACAAGTTCTCCATCTGGATATGCGTTAAATATTGACCAAGATTTTGGAGTACCCGTTTGAATTAAAGACATCCCTGCCCAAGAATAAAAGAATTCATCCTTAGTGGCATCAAATGGAGGGAATTTGTCATAATCTAAAAATCGTAGAATTAAACCTAAAATTGTAATCAACAACAGCAAAATGGTGAATAAAGTTGTACGCATTAAAAAGATAAAGTTTTAATTCTCATGATATTTTATAAACTCGATACGCAGGCGTTGAGTAAATACGGGCGAAATTTTGCTCGAAAAATTGTTCATTTATTTGAAACTGCGAACTCTCTACTGGCCCGATAACAAGATAATTAACGCTATATTTATTAAGTAAGTTTTGGGATAGATTGCCCCCTTGATAGATCATTCTGACATCTTGCTCACGTGGACCATAGTTAATACTGTAAGTCCACAACCATCCAGTGTAACCAACTAAAACCCTTCTTCCTGCAAGAGCTAAGACAGAATGATTGTGTTGAATGGCCGTAACAAAAATTGATCTTGGTTCAGTATGAATAGAAACAAAATCAGCAAGTTTAATACTTTCATTATCAAACATTAGAATTCTGTTCTCTTGATAATTATTCAAGCGCCAAACATCTAAAAAACCTGATAAGATAAGGACGATAAAAAGAACCACCCCAATAATTTTAAACAGTGAATTCCTCTTTAAAAAGTTTATAATTACTGTTGCAGCAAGCGGTGCGGAAAAAATATACCAATAGTTAAAAACTTTACTGTTATCGTATTCTAAGGGTTGGAATATAATAAAATTTGCAACAATGAAAATTCCCAAAAATGGCAAATAAAACTTAAAGAGTTTGATAAATTTCTGTTTTCCTAAAACTATTGGAGACAATATAATTAAAGGTATTAAAAGGCCAGTATTTTTGATCCAAAACCAAAAAATATTGTCATTTTTAACATGAGCCATCCAGCCAAATTGAAACCGCAGAGTGTTAACCGAGATGTCCCGGGGAAAAAACAATAAAAGTTGTGGGACAATTAGAGCAGCAGCGATTATTCCAAAAATGGTCCACAATAAAAAGAGCTTTTTTATTTCGGACTTTGGCCTATTAATTAGGTTAACTAAAGCAAATACAGGCAACGCAATTCCCAAGGTCAGAAGAGTGTGACTGTGTATAAATGGCAGAACACCTACTAATAGACCAGCGAAAATAAATTGTTTTACGTCTAACTTTTCCAAAGCCTCTCTTAAGACCATATAAATTACCAAAATCAGAGGAAAACCAAATAAAAAGGCTCTTTGAGAAACTATAGGAGATGTAATTAGATTAATGTAGTGGATACCTTTCTCGTTTCCCATCGATGTGTATTCTCTTGGAGGATATGCAAATGTAGAAAATGCGAAATTGGTCCTGACCAAATCCTCGAAGAAGTAGATAAAACCTAAACCGCCAAGGAAAAATATTATGAAGATTGCTAGAGAAGCGGCAAGCTTAGATTTAGTTATTTGATGGAAAATCGAGTAGAGAAGCAAGATTGATGCGGAAAGTAATAGTACAGAAGGAAGTGCTATAGCAGTGCGCACTGAACTTCCCAACTTTAGGAAAATACTACTGGTGAAGTCCGGTAAAAACGGATAGCTTAATTTAACACCTGCAAAAAGTGGTTGTTGGGGCCAAAAATTATCTCCTTTAAAAAAGGAGTTAATCAATGTGAGATGCAAAGCGCCATCACCCCAAAATCCTAGTGAACCTGCATAAAAGCCGGCTTTTTCAGGAACGAAAGTTTGGTAAAAAATTTTAGAAAAAAGAATGGTGAAAAAAATAAAAGTGAATAGTAAATACTTGTTTTTCAAAAAATTTTTTATTTGCTCATGAGATGTTAAAAAATCTTTGAAATAATAGGATTTTCTTTTTACCAAAATTACTACCGCAAATAAGACAACAATTGTTGTAGAGAAAAAAATAGTTAAAAAACTTAACTTAAAGACATTCGCAATCAAAAAGGTTAATAATGAATATAACGAGATTCCAATTATAAAACTAGAAGCTATTTTTTCGTTGAATCTCAATTGCGTTGCGAAAAGACTTAAAATAGCATATCCAAAAAAAACCGTAATTATAATCACTAAAATAGTTAATAGCATTAAATCCATTATAAATTAAATGGTTGGGCTAAACCATCGAAGTTAACAGCAACTTTAACCATTTTTTTTAAGAGTATAACAACTGTTTTTTGATCTAGATAAGCCATCCTGATAAACTGATTTAGAGAAAATTTATATCAATTCTATTGTGAAAAACACACAAGGAATATTAGTTCCACTTTTAATAATAGTAATAGTTTCATTGATTGGTATCCGTGAACTTTTTCTTCCTGGTTTTTTTGATACTCATGATGGATTTACCCATATTATGCGGCTTGCCCATTTTAATGAAGCACTTAGAGATGGGCAGTTTCCTGTAAGGTGGCTTCCAACATGGATGGCTGGTTATGGATCACCTGTATTTATTTTAAATTATAACCTTCCCTATTATGTAGGGAGTCTTCTTCATTCTTTAGGTTTTTCATATCAATCAAGCATTAAGGGGGTATTTGGTATTGGATATATACTCTCAGGAATATTCTCTTTATTATTTCTTAAAAAACTTTTGAAGAATGACCTCGCTGCCTTAGTTGGAAGTACATTATATTTATGGGCCCCCTACCAATTTACCGATATTTTTATAAGAGGGGCTCTTGGCGAGACGACTTCTTTTCTTTTTTTCCCAATCTTATTTTATTTGATAACTTGTGCTTATAATTCGAAACAAAAGACATTTCCATTATGGACCAGTGTAGTTTGGATGCTGTTTATTCTTAACCATAATATCATGTCTTTAATCGGGGCTGGTTTATATTTTATTTACGCGTTTTATTTGCAACTAAGACTTAAGGCTAATTTAAAGTTTTTTATAAATAGTATTTATGTTTTTGTACTTGGACTTGGTTTGGCTGCTTTTTTCTGGATACCGGCAATTTTAGAAAACAAATTTACAAATATTTCTAATGCTTATCATTTCGATAATGGTTATCCTTCACTGAAATCAATTATTTATTCGAAGTGGCAATATCATTTTGCTGTTCCATCAAATCAAGAAAATTCTATGTCTTTTCAGTTAGGTCTTGTTCATATAGTAATACCAATTGTGTTCATTTTTTTATTAGTTATAAATAAATCTAAAATCAGAAGTAAGCCCACGAATCATTTAATCTCCCTGGGGATTTTCTTATTAATTATTTTCATGGCCTCTATTTATTTTATAACGAAGGCCTCCTCTTCAATTTATGAAGTCTTTTCTTTCTTGAAATTTATTATCTTCCCTTGGAGGTTTCTCGAAATTGCCACATTTGCAGTTGCCGCTCTAGTTTCAATAATTGTGGTCATAATTAAGAAGTTTCAATTAATGTTTTCGTTTGTAATAATTGTGTTATCTTTATTTTTATATTGGCCGTATTCAAAAGTAATAACAACACGTTTTTCTTTTACAGACGTAGATTATATAACTATGATTAAGACTAATTCTGGACTATTCCCAGAAACTGAATTTGGGCCGCCTAGACAATCTTACTATCAGCTACTTAAACTTATTGAAAATCGTGGCCCTGCATGGACTCATCCATTTTTTGAAGATGATAGTTTATCAAGCAGCATTACTAACATACGAAAAGATAACCTTTTATATTCAGCAAACATCACTAGTTTTCAAACTGCACAAATTCGAGCTAATACTTTTTATTTCCCTGGTTGGAAGCTATATATCGACAATAAAGAAACCCCCTTATCTAAAGATAAACATGGGTTGATCAATTTTTACATCGAAAAAGGGACCCATAACATAAAATTGATTTTTAAAAATACTCCTATTCGAAATATTGGTAATAGTATCAGTATTGCTTCTTTAATTGTTTTAATGATTTTATTAATATTGAGATTGAGACCAAATTTTTAAATTTAAGATGAATAGAATAATTTTTGTTCTTCTTATATTTTTGACAGTTTTTTCCTTGGCGATCCGTTTATTCCGATTGACAGAGCCCAGTCACTACTACTTTGACGAAGTTTATCATGCGGTGACGGCGAAAGCTTACGCTGACAATAATCCGGCGCCTTATGATCCTTTTTCTCCAGCACCTAAAGAGGGAACCGCTTATGATTGGCTGCATCCACCGCTGGCAAAGTTGATTCAGGCGGGGTCGATCAAGATTTTCGGTGACGTGCCATTTGGGTGGAGGTTGCCAAGTGCTATTTTTGGCACAGGCATAATTGGCGCAACTTTTGTTCTTGCTAATTTGTTATTTGGGCCGGTGGTTGCGATTTTTGCTGCCACTGTTATAGCGTTTGAAAATTTAACATTTGTCATGAGCCGCATTACGATGAATGACGTTTTTGTGACATTTTTTGTATTAATGTCGTTTATTTTTGCTGCTCTTTATGTAAGGTCCACCTCCGAGGAGTCCTTCAGCCACCTCGGAGGTGTTAAGAAAAGATCAGTTCTCTTATTTTTAACGAGTCTATTTTTAGGTTTTTCGATTGCAACTAAATGGACAGGTTTCTGGGCAATATTGGCTCTTTTTATTTATATCTTCTGGGATGATTTCAAGCAGAAGCTAGTGAGCCCTAAAATTTTGAGTTTATTTATTATCCCGGGAGTGATTTACCTTCTGTCTTACAGCCAATTTTGGCTTCAAGGTTACACTTTTAAACAATTTTATAACTTGCACCAACAAATTTGGTGGTATCAAAGTCGAGGAGATCTTGAGCATTCGTACGCAACGACACCGATTTTTTGTGCTCCCAAAGGGCTCAGTGGCCCAAAAACTTTTTGCCCTTGGGCGCTTGATATACGCCCCGTGTATTTTTCTTACGAGCAATACGGCTCGCCTCGCTCGCCTCGCGGCGAAGCGGGAGAAAAAGCCGGTTATATTTATGCGCTTGGAAATCCTTTAATTTTTTGGGCAGGATTAGTGGCTATTTCTTATATTGTAGGGCGGTTGATTGCGGAAAGAGAAAAGAAATATTTACTGATACTTCTGGGATACTTTATCTTTTGGCTACCATTCGTTTTTACCCCAAGGATACTTTTTTTACACCACTATCTTCCATCTCTTCCATTTTTGGCGATAGCTTTAGGAGTGGCACTTTTTCAAATTTACAAAAGTAGAGCGAAATATTTGGTGTTGATATTTTTAATTCTGGTGGCTGTTGTTTTCTTCTATTTTTATCCAATTTCCTCTGGTTGGCCGATTGAAGTAGCTGCGATAGATAAATATATGTGGCTTCCGACGTGGAGATGATCCGAATACATCCGAATTTAAATAATCCTAATTTATCCGAATATTAGGATTCATTCGGAGTAATTACATTCGGATACATTCGAATTCAGTGAACTGCTGAGCGGGGATTGCCCTTGTGGTTGATGAGCTGATCAACAATGTGGAAGCGACGTTCTTTTTCAGTATGGGGAATATCATCCGGAAAAGCTTTGGTTGCAGCAGTATTGGGACGTTGGGAATATTTGGAGACATAAGCATAGGCAAAGTTTGCTTCTTTGGCGAGTTTGATAATATTTTTAAATTGGTCTTCCGTCTCGCCTGGAAAGCCAACAATAATATCTGTTGATATTTGAGCACCTTTGATTTTTGATTTAATTTTTTTAACCAGATTAATATATTCTTCTCTCGTGTACCATCTATTCATTCTTTTAAGAACTCCGTCATCTCCTGACTGAACTGCTAAGTGTAAATTTCTGTCGATTTTTTTATTTTTGGTGATTACATCAATTAGTTCGTCTGAAAAATCCCAAGGGTTTGAGGAAATAAACTTAACGATCTTAATGCCTTTGATTTTGCAAACTTCTTCCAAAAGATATGGAAACAACGTCGGAATACGATAACGACCCAAGTGTTTGACCATTACCGGTTTGACTAGCCTACCATTTGGCAATTTGTAGCCTTTTGAGTTTTTTACTAAGTCGGCTCCATAGGAATTGACGTTTTGACCGAGTAAGGTAACTTCCCTGCAGCCAATGCTGGCTAATTCTTTGATTTCTGAGATTATGTCCTCAAATGGACGGGATACTTCCCGACCACGTGTGAAGGGCACGACACAAAAGGTGCAGAAATTGTTGCAACCGTTTGAGATCGGGACCCAGCTATGTGTAACATCATTTCTTAGGGCAGGATAATCGAAACCAACTTCCTCAAGGGGTAAAAACTCGTCGACTTCAGGCATTCTTTTTCTTAGGGCTTTTAAATACTTGCCAGTTTCGTCGCGAACAGCCATGCCCACCATGCAGCCCGTGATGACAATTTTGGGCCTCCGGCTCAGAGAGCCTCTGGCTCGGAGAGCTGATTGTTTTAAGATATTTTTAACAAGACCCGTAACTTTGTCCTCTGCGGTTTGACGAATCATGCACGTGTTGATAACAATTTCACTTGCCGACTCCATAGTGTTGGTCTGACGGTAACCGCGAGCAAGATAGTAGCTTGCAATCCGCTGGGAATCGGCTAAATTTTGCTGACAACCAAAGGTTTTGATGAAAAAAGTATTTTTCATTGCTAAATTGTTACATTGTTAAATTGATAAGAAATTTTATCACAAAATAACAATTTCGATCCGTACCATTTTTACGCAATTGCGTGTTTTTGGTGTGGGGTTTTAGACGAAGATTTTTGGGAGGAAAATAATTGCTCCGATAATGACTGCTGCGATGGATAGGATGAGGACACCGCCGGCGGCGCAGTGTTTGGCCAATTTGACGCGAGGATGATGTTCGGGATGCAAAACATCGCCAGTTTCTTCAATGCCCGTGTTGATCGCTTCGGCAGCCAGAATGGCTGACGAGATAAGGATGATAGTCAACCATTCAATATAGCTAATTTTATAAATGACTGCGGCAATTACGGCCGCAACTGCGGCCAGAGTCTGGATTTTAAAATGAGTACCTTTTTTAAAGCTATAAATGATTCCTTCGATAGCATAAGAAAAACTGACTATCTGATGCTTAAAGAAACTATCTCTATGTCCCATATCAATAATCTTAACACGGATTCTATCCATAACTAAATTTGTAAGAGTTCACAATCGCTGACACGTTATTACTCTTCGAGCGTGAGCGAGAAGTTTAGTTCTCGGCTTTCAGCCTCGAACAATATGCGTTGTGTCAGTAACGGTGAACAGTTACCTAAATTTGAGGGCTTAATTAAGTAGATATCGACGAGTAGTTTTTGAGGGAAAACTTCCAAAAAGCAAGGCTTGCTGCCAGTAAAATTCCGCTGATTAAAAAAGAAATCATCATAAACTGCAAGGTCAACAGTCCCATTAAAGCTTTGGCCGGGAAGGTCGCCATAACTCCGACAGGTATAACAAAGGTGATTAGGAAGCTTAGCGGTTCGCGGTAAACATCCACAGGAATGCGGCCCATTTGGGTGATATCCCGATAAAGCATAATGGTGTTGTCAACTTCGGTCGTTAAAACACCAACTGAGATAACCAGAATGTGCAGTGCCATGGCAATTACTAAAGCGTTGGCAATCAAAAGTAGATAAGAAATTATGGATAGACCAGTAATACCCTCAAGTCGAGTGGCAGAGAGTGCAATAAAACCGACTGCAATAAAAATCATCGAAAGATCTAAAATATCGCTTCCCCCAAGAAGTGATCTAAAAAGTGGTGAGAGCGGTTTGGTCAAAAAGAAATCAAATTGACCCGAGACAACATAAGATCTAAAGCGATAAACTTCACGAAAGAATAGCTGAGGTAGGGTGTCGATGAGATTGAAGGTTGCAAAGAAAAATATCACTTGCCAAAGATTATAACCTTCGATGCCCTTGGTTTGCGTCTCTAGAATAATTAGAAAAAGTAAAAAGAATCCGAAGCGTAGGAATTTGCCAATAATAAACAAGACTGCACCAAAGCGTGAAAGGAAAGCGATTTGTGAAACGCAAGTTGTCATCAAAAGCCAGATTTTGAAATATTTTTTTAACATGAGATCCTTCGCTTCGCTCAGGATGACAGTAGTGTCGCCTCTTATCGTCCTTGAGCGGTGTAAAGTTTAAGACCTACATTCCAGATAAATTTAACTAACAAATACATTAAAATTAACCAGATAAACGAAACTGTCAGGCCTTTAAAAATTTCAAAAAGTGGCAGTTGTCCTAAATAAATTTTGAGTGGAAAGTATAGAAGATAAGGAAATGGCAAAAGTTGAAAAACAGTAAATACTGATTTTGGAAGAATATCTAGTGGAAAAAGACCCCCGGCAAAAAAGGTAATAACAATAAAGAAAATAAATCTTGGCGCCCAAACTTCTGGGCTCCAGAAACCGACAAGACCAAGTAAAAAATTAAAGAAAAAATATAAAAGTAAGGCCAAAATGGCTGATATCAGAAACAAAAATAGAAAGAATGGATCGGTTTGGATAAAAATGGGTGGGCGCAGCAGAAGAAATAAAATTGTAAGTTCGAAAATTGAAAAAACAATGTTCATGGATTTGTCACCGACGTCCCTGGCGAAATGATAAAGAAAATAATTAATGGGTTTAATTAGAAAGTTGGAGAGATTGCCTTGATTGATTTCGTCACCGACGCTGTAGCTTCTTGAAGAAAGAACAAAAGCTGCCAAAAGCGATGTCCCAAGAATATAGGTAAGCATAAGAGACTGATTGTAACCAAGAAAAGTCGTATCTTTTGGTAAAATTGAAAGCCATAAAAAGTAGAGGGTGATTATTTGTAAAACAACTCGAATGCGCCACATCACAAAATTCAGTCGGTAACTGACTGTTTCATCCCAAGTATTTTTGGCAACTTGAAAATATTTATTCATTTTGAGATTGGAAGATTTCTCTAATAACTTCTTCGATGTCGGCATCTTCAATATTTAAATCATCGACTGGAAAATTCTCTAAGATTTTAGCTGCGATTTTATTGGACAGATGACTTTCGACCTTGAGGACAACTTCTGGATAGGAAAATTTCTTAATTTTTCCTAGTTTCTCAAACTTCTGACGGGCAACTTGCTCTTTGAGAACCAAAGTTATGAGCTTATAAGGTGCATGTTTTTTGATAAGAGATGTAAGATCGCCGTCAAATAGGATCCTGCCGCGATTGATGATGATCACTCGCCTGGCAAGCGCTTCGACATCTGCCATATAATGGCTGGTTAACATTATGGTTGCCTTATACTTGTGGTTATAATCACGTATGAAATCGCGAAGTTTTTTCTGCATAACTACATCTAAACCTATTGTGGGTTCGTCAAGATAGAGCACTTGAGGGGAATGAAGCAGTGATGCAATCAGTTCGCATTTCATGCGCTGACCAAGCGAAAGTTTTTTGACCGGAACTTTCAGTAAGTCAGAAAGGTCAAGAAGGTCTACCAGATCGCCCAGAACTTTTTTAAACTTTTCGTCAGACAGTCCATAAATCTCTTTATTGAGAACAAAAGTTTCCATTGGGGGCAGATCCCACCAAAGCTGGTTTTTCTGTCCCATGACAAAGGCGATTTTTTTGAGAAAATCAGCTTTTCTTCGCCAAGGTTGGAAACCCAAAACGTTGATAACACCGCCTGTCGGATAAAGAAGGCCTGAGAGACATTTGAGAGTAGTGGTTTTGCCGGCGCCGTTGGGACCAATAAAACCGACCAGTTCGCCTTCTTCGATCGAAAAAGAGATGTTGTCAACTGCCTTGATCTCTTCGTATTTGCGCCCAAAAAGTGATTTGAAAGTTCCCAAGATTCCTGGTTCTTTTTGATAAACGGTAAAAATTTTTGTTAAATTTTTAACCTCAATAACGGCCATGTTGTTTAATTCTAGCATAAAATTTTTCGTTGACTTTGGGACCCAAAAGTTGTATAGTGCGGCATATAAAAAGAGAACTGAAATATGCCTGAACACGACGTAAATAACAAAGAGAGAATCCTTGGTGGTCAGACAACAGAACCACCAAGTTCTGATGCTTATATTGCAGGACAGATTAGGGCAATTAGGCAAGAAATTGAGGCAACTGACGGTCGGATCGTAGATGTCCCGGAGGATGATATACTGACACCGCAGGTCACCTCAATCAGAACAGGTTCACCATCGTCAACGGGACTTTCGGATAAACCGGCAGTTACAAAATTGACTCCAGAACATTCAGCTTTAGCCTTTGCGCTTCGTCAAGAACGCCTTGGTAAAAAGGCGGCCTAAAATTCCTCAAATAGTTTACTTGATTAATCTCTTAAGGGTTTTGCCGGCGGTGAAGCCTGGGAGTTTGTGGCCGGCAATTTTGATTGATGAGCCGGTTTGCGGATTCCTTCCTGTTCGTGTTGCTCTGGATCTCACTTTGAATGTTCCGAACCCGGAAATGACAATTTTGTCACCTTTGGCGAGTCCTTCTTTGATATTGCCAAACACTGCGTTAACAGCTTCAAATGCGGCCTTTTTAGTGAGACCCACTTTTTTGGCTACTTTTTCGATGAGTTCGTTTTTGGTCATTTAAATACGAATTTATCCGAATTATTAATAATCCCAATGTATCCGAATAAGAATTATTGATTGTTATTATAATCTAAAGATTGATTTTGTCAAATGCGATTCATTTGGCAATATCGACTGCCCGGGTTTCGCGAATAACCGTGACCATAATTTGGCCGGGATAAGTTAATTCTTTTTCCAATTTTTCTCTAATATCGTGAGCAAGCTTAACAATGCTAGAATCATCAATGATGTCAGGCTTGACAATTACCCTAATTTCTCTCCCCGCTTGAATTGCGTATGCTTTTTCAACACCGGAAAAACTTGTGGCGACTTTTTCAATGTTTCCCAGTCTTTTAATATACTCTTCCACCGGTTCATGGCGAGCACCTGGTCTTGCGCCGGAAACCGCATCTGATAAGTGTACAACAATCGATTCGATGCTGGTGAATGGTTCGTCTTCGTGGTGCTGAGCGATACAGTCGATAATTGCTTTCGGGAAATTCCATTTTTTGGCAAGTTCAACTCCCAACTCAACATGCGTACCTTCTTTGTCAACTTGAGTCTTGCCGATATCATGGAATAGGCCACCTGTAGCACAAACTATCATTTTAGCCCCTAACTCCTCTGCAAGTTTTTTGGCGATACTACCTGTTTCGACTGCAGCGATCAGTTGATTTTGGCCATAAGAATAGCGGAATTTAAGGCGACCTAAAGTATCTAAGGCTTCCTGGGGTAAATTGTAGAGTCCCAAGCTCTGGGCAGCCCGACGACCGGCTTCGGACATATCACTCTGAACCATCTGTTTTGCTTTTTGAACCAGCTGTTCGATTCTGGTTGGTTGAATACGGGCATCTTTGACCAGCATCTCAAGGGCAATCCTGGCAACTTCGCGTCTTATAGGATCAAAAGAAGAAAGCCTAACTTCGTTGGGGATTTCGCTATCGAGTTCAACATCAACACCGGTTGCCAACTCAAACGCTCGAATATTACGGCCCTCTTTTCCAATTATGCGGCCTTTCATTTCATCCGATTCCAACTTAACTGTTGAAACAGTGTACTCGGCAACCCAATCTGTTGCTCCTGCAATCATGGCGTTGGCGATGATGTCTTTAGCTTTTTGTTGACTTGTTGCTTTGATTTCCTCTTCTGCCTCTTTTATTTTTTTGGCAACATCATCCTTGAGATGACTTTCCAGATTTTCTAAAATCAGTTTTTTCGCTTCCTCTCGCGTCAGAGAACCAACTTTCTCTAATTCCTTAATGAGATTATCCCGAAGTGTTTCAATTTCTTGTTCTTTTTTTGTGAGGGCTTGTTTATATCTCTCTATTTCTTTTTCACTGTTCTCAAGTTGTGAAAGTTTTGAGTAAATTGTTTCTTCTTTTTGAGCAATTCTCTTTTCCAGTTCCAAAGATTCTTGGCGGATTTTGGCAGCTTCCTCCTCGACGGCTTTTTTAATCCTGAACGCTTCATCACGGGCATCCTGGATAATTTCCCGTGAAGATTGATAATCTTGCGGTGGCTGGGGTCTTGGATTTTGTCTGCCCACGGAAACCACGACTTTCTTTGACCTGTTTGAAAAGTCTTGATTTGAACTTTGGTTCCTTTGACCCCGTCTTTTATTTGACTGGTCTTTAAAAACGTCCATTATAGCCATTTGTATTTGGAAAACCGCAAGAAGAAAAAGCCTAAATTAGGCTTGAATCAAGTTTTTGAAGAAAGTTGCGACCGAGCCAGACTCGGTTGTGACTAAATATGTCATCTTTAAAAACTTACTTCTTAATCTTCAGTTTTCCTACACTAAATTCTACAACTTTTTGACTAAATGTGCAAACACCTGCCTAATAGTGTCGTAATCAAAACCTCGATTTGATAAGTACTGATAGACTCTCTTTTTCAACTCGATAGGTGGTAATTTTTGGAATTTTTTGATTTTTTTTGTGAGGGCAATTTGGGCCAGTTCGAGTTGACTGCCTGAGCCACTTAGAACTTCTTCTATTATATCCTTGTCAATACCTTTTTTGATAAGTTCAAGCTTGATTAAATTTAATCCTTTTGGACGAAATTTTCTCGCGGCAATCCACCATTTGGCAAACTGGCGATCATTGAGATAATTGTATCTTCTTAACTTGGAGATGATTTTTTCTATTAAGGGGCTTTCTTTAGCTTCCTGATATTTAATATTTTCCTTTTTGGCGATTTTGTTCGTGAGATAATCTCTGACTTCTTTCTCGCTCCTTTGGCGGTATGATAAAAACCTGAGAGCTAAATCTTGGAATTTGGAAAGAACAGTCTCTTTTAGTAACTTTTCGACTTGCTCTTGCGTGATTTGCTGATTAATCCGAAGGTTATTTTTGACGAGAGTGTTTTCATCAACGGCGAAGGCGAAATTACCGTCGAGGTAAATGTTGAAGCGGCTTTTTCGTCTTTTAGACGATTTCTGAGGTTCGATTGCAGTAATTTGCGGCACTTTAGGCAGCAACTATCTCTTCCAGGATTCCCTCGTCTTCGGATTCTGAATTTGTCACAACAGGTTTTTGGGGAAGACCTTTTTTAACCTTGGCCCAGATTTCTTTTTCAAGACTTTGAGCCTCTTTTTTGTGTTCTGTAAAATAAGCCTTTGCGCTTTCTCTCCCCTGGCCAATGAGTTTTGAGTTCCACCTGAAGAACGCTCCAGATTTTGTAACTAAACCAAGTTCTAATGCAACGTCCAGAAGACCACCTTCTCTGGAGATTCCTTCCTCGCCTGTGATATCAAATTCAGCTATTCTAAATGGGGGTGCGACTTTATTCTTGACGACCTTGACACGATGACGTGACCCGATTACGCGATCTCCTTCTTTTATGTTCTCGATCTTCCTGGTGTCGAGCCGGACAGATGAGTAAAACTTAAGAGCACGGCCACCCGGAGTAGTTTCAGGATTACCAAACATAACTCCTATTTTTTCTCTTAGTTGATTGGTGAAGATGGCAACTGTTTTGGATTTGGAAATTGCCCCTGTTAATTTTCTTAGAGCTTGAGACATTAACCTTGCCTGAACACCCATCATGGAATCACCCATCTCGCCTTCAATTTCTGCCCTGGGAACTAGGGCCGCAACAGAATCAACTACTATAGCATCTACCGCACCCGAGCGAATTAAGGTTTCGGCGATTTCCAGTGCCTGTTCACCAGTATCCGGCTGAGAAATCAAAAGATCATCAAGGTTTACGCCAACCTTTTGAGCCCAAAGAGGGTCGAGGGCGTGTTCGGCATCGATTAAAGCTGCGGTACCTCCGTTTTTTTGCGCTTGAGCAATTAGCGAGAGTGTTAAAGTGGTTTTACCGGATGCTTCCGGTCCGAATATTTCAATAATTCGGCCCCTTGGCAGACCGCCAACTCCCAGAGCCAAATCAACCGGTAAGACACCGGTACTCAAAACTTCGACATCTAATTTGCCAATATGTTCGCCCATCTTCATGATGGAACCCTTTCCGTAGGCTTTTTCGATTTGGGAAATGGCAGTTAAAATGGCTTGCTTTTTGGCATCGGAGACTGTCATTGACAAGATCTGGGCAGTGTGAATTCAGACTAGTTTTACTATAGATTAGCTAAAAATACAAGTACCGAACTTTGCCCTTTTTATCTGAAGACTATCATCATCTGTTACCAAAGTGGGGTAAGGTCAGCCGAACTTTAACTACGATGATTCGTATCGTCATAGTTATTATCTCACCTTACGCATTGTCATTCCCGCGTAAGTCTACGACTCGGAATTTATTAATTCCAGAGCGGGAATCCCGACTCTTTATGCATATAGATTCCCATTTTCATGGGAATGACAAGGAAGTTTGCGTAACATGAGTTATTATTTTAATTATGAAATGGGGCAGATTTTATTGTCAAACGTTTAGTGATAAAATATAATCCTCTTTACCAAGACGGGGTAAATCAGCACTACGTCTGATATACCCCTCATTCTGTTCGGGGTATAGCTCAGATAGGCAGAGCGCACGCATGGGGTGCGTGAGGTCCTCGGGGCGGAACCGAGTACCCCGACATATTTAGCAAGATTTGTTGTTTCCAGTTTCGTCCAGAGGACGATCAGCCTTTGGCTGACAGTTTTGTCCAGAGGACGATCAGCCTTTGGCTGAGGCTAGCACACCAGGCTGGGGGTCTGGGGGTCGCGGGTTCGAGTCCCGCCTCTCCGACTTTTGGACTCGTATATAAAGAATATCCTACACTGAAAAAAGCAAGACAAAGGGAAGCTCAAATCAAAAAATGGCGAAGAGAAAAGAAAGAAAATTTAATAAAATTCGGTCGACCAATTATTTAAATTCGAAGTTCGTGCAGTATTGTCGACTTTGGATTCGTAATTAATTGCCGATGTGCAAAGCTGGTTCACATCGGAAGTGGATGTGAGTTGTTAAAATGATCCCTTCTTGAAGTAGTTGTTGCAACTGTGGTATCTTTCGGTCAGACTAAAAGGGAGATATGGCCAATAAAAATGAACAGCCTGTACCATTAAAAATTATCGCTTACCGCCCAGACGGAAGTCAGCGTATTTATTCAAACTACGTTGAGGTAACAAAAACTGGTTTAGATGTATCTATAAAATTTTGTGATCTAAAACCACCAGCTAACCCAGGGGAATTAGAAAAAATAAAAAAAGAGAAAGAAACAAGAATTCCAGTGTTGTCAGAGATAGTTTTACCTTTAGAAATCGCAAAAGCATTTCTAGAAGCTCTTAGGAGCCAGCTGGAAAAAAAGGAGGATAAATAACCATGGACATAAATTATACTAAAAAATCCGACGAGTTCAGTCAGTGGATTTACAGCGTCGGAACTTTATCTAATAGTACGCCTAAATTTATTGCCCCAGACATAGCAATCGCAGGTATTAATTCTATCTATAGTCTGGACTCCAACTTACTTTTACATAAACCCATATATTTCAACGTAAATTTCGACGGAGAAGATTATTATGTTGAACAAAATGAGCTTGAATTATGGGCAAGAGACAAAGATTTGGAAAAAGCACTCGCTAATATTAAGTTGCAAATTGCTTTATTGTATAAAAAGTTAAAAGATGTGGGTGAAAATCGTCTTGGACCTTCTGCTGTGAAGTATTGGGAATTTTTAAGAGACTATCTTGAAAACGTAAGGTAATGAGAATCCATGATTTTAATCAGATAATTACTAAACTAAAAGAAGTTTTTACAGTAGAAGAAGATACTAACGACCATTATTTTTATCACATTTTTTATCGAAATAAATACATACTTAAAACCAAACGCTCCCATTCAGGAATAAAGGATAAAGATATACCACTCATAGCAAAACAACTAGGTTTAAGCATTACACGATTAAATGATTACAAAAGATGTGATCTTTCTAATAATGAATATCTACAAATATTGAGACAAAGGGGTAAAATAACAGAAGTATAAAAAAGACAAAATTATTTTTAATAGATAAAAGGATATAGAAAACTGTTATTAATCTTTTAGGCAGCTTCTCGAAAGAAAATCAAAATCTTTGACACTAACTGTAATTTGAGACAAAATTGTTCGAAGTTCCCTTCGATTTTCTCAGGATAAGCGTCCAATATTGTCGATTTGCTACCCTTCTAGTTTTGCGAATTGGCCGGTTTGTTTTGATTTTTTAAACATAATGTTGAAAAACCAAAGGGCGAGGGCAAAATAGAAAATATTAAGTGCTGCTGCCATTCCTATTAAATTCCAATTAACTGAAGGATTTTCCAAATTTCCCCGAGCAGCTTCGAAGATGTAAGTTGGCGGAAGTGAGTAAGCAATTACTTGTAGTGGACTCGGTAAAATATTGACTGGAAAAAACGCGGCGGTTAAGGGCTGAACTAAAAAAATCAATCCCCAGGCAAGAGCTTGAATTCTGGTTCCAAAACGGAAAATAAAACCTAAAATGAACAAGCCTATCGACCAAGAAAAAATAGTTAGATTTACAAAATATAATGCAAGATTATGAAAACATGCTGAGAAGATATTGAACTTAAAAATGAGCGTTGATATTAATGAGATTGCTGTAAATGTTAAAAGTGATTTAGCAGCACCGGACAAAAAAAGAGCGAAAAGGTATTCTTTGAGCGATAAAGGGGTGATGAATACATTGCTGAGATTTCTCGACCAAACTTCCCAAAGGGCTGAAACCGAAATCGAGTATTGGGTAACGCGAATAACTTCCATAAGTATTATGCCGAGAAAAAGGTAATGAGCAGCAGTAGAGTCGATGGAACTTGCTAAGAAAACCGAGACGAAACCGAAAACGATTGTGGCCATCAGCGAGAAGAAGAATAGATCCATAATTACCTCAAGGGATCTTTTTGTTATAAAAAACTCCGATAGAAGAATAGCTTTTATGCGATCAGTCGACATTTTTACCTCTGGCCATTTGCAAAAAGAAATCTTCCAGTGTAGGTTTTTTAATTTCTATATCGGTAATCCAGATTCCTTCGTTTGCGATTCCAAATATTATTTTTGGAATTTGTTTTTCTGGAGTATTTACGACGACGACATTATTTTTTGCGAATGAAAAATGAAGTTTTTGGGAATTTAAATATTTCTCAAGTTTATTTTTATTGCCATCGAAAGTTAATCTTAATTGGGATTTTTGGATACGTTTCGTTAGTCCTAACGGTGTGTCTTGAGCAACAATTTTACCTCTGTCGAGAAAAATTACTTGATCACAAATTCTGGTAACCTCGCTCATGTTATGACTTGTGTAAAGTATGGAGAGTTTTTTATCTTTTTTTAAATCTTCGATGAGGGACAAGGTTTTATCTGCAATATCCGGGTCGAGTGAAGCTGTTGGTTCGTCCATCAAGATAATTTCCGGATCGTTGATGAGTGCTTTGGTTATGTTAACT
Source organism: Candidatus Curtissbacteria bacterium (assembly GCA_016183325.1). Taxonomy (GTDB): domain Bacteria; phylum Patescibacteriota; class Microgenomatia; order Curtissbacterales; family GWA2-41-24; genus JACPEV01. The sequence goes on along the minus strand of JACPEV010000009.1, from coordinate 20,230 downwards.
CGCGTTTTTTGACCTGCTGATAAATCATTGAATTTTTGATTGATTAAATCTTCGATTTCAAAATAGCTTGTGAGTTCCTTTATTTTCTTTTCGGGATTTGTAACTTCGTATAAATGAGCAAAAACTATTAAATTTTCCCGGACAGAAATCCTGCTTTGAAGAGTATTAAACGAAGACGTGAAATTTATTTTTTGCAGGCAAAATTGTCTATTTTCGGAAAAATTTTTGCCAAAATATTTAATAGAACCGCTGTTTTGCAATGTAATTCCAAGAAGTATATTAATTGTAGTGGTTTTACCCGCGCCGTTTGGTCCCAGAAGTCCGATGATTTTTCCTCTTGGAATGGAAAAAGAAATACTATCGAGAGCTTGAAACGTGCCAAAAAGTTTGACCAAATTTTCAACTTTTAGGATGGGCTCTTTCAACATAGATAATTATACTTGCACACGATTAATAATTAAATAATATTATCAGGAGAATTGCCGGAAGATTATCGTTTGGGGCTTTGTTTCCCTTTACGTGCCTTCTGTGCTCTTCCGTATTTGCGGCGTTCTTTTTTTCTGGAATCGCGAGTTAGAAGACCAGCTTTTCTAAGAATTGGGCGAAAACTTTCTTCCTGCATGACAAGAGCTCTTGAAATACCAAGGGCAATGGCATCTAGTTGACTCCTTTTGCCAGAGCCACTAACTTTAATGGTGGCATAGTATTGGCCTTGCGATTTAGTTACTAAAAAGGGTTTTTGCCAGACAATTTTATCAACTTCTTGTGGGAAATATGTTTCGATAGGTTTTTCATTGACAACGGTCTCGCCTTTTCCTTTAAACAACCTAATCCTGGCAACTGCCTGTTTCCTGTTCCCATGAGCACTGATATAGCTGGTTTTTGATTTCTGGCCTCCGGCTCTGAGGTCTTCGACTCCGAGGCTCAGACTCGAAGAGTTTTTGGATTCTGGTTTCATTTTATTGCAACCGCTGGGGGTGGTCCCGATTTAGCATGCATCTTTGATCCTGACTCACCCCCGGGGTGTTCATCTGGTTTTTCAGTGGTTGCAAATTTGTCTTGATATGGATGATTACTATTTGAAAAAATAAAAAGTTTTTTCATCATATCTTTGCCAAGTTTGGTTTTTGGAATCATACCGCCAACTGCGTGTCTTATTAGCTCTTCTGGTTTTTTATTTCTCAGGACTGAAACTGATTTTACATGCATCCCTCCTGGATATTGGCTATGATGCCAATATTGTTTTTGTCTTTCTTTTTTTCCAGAAAATACAATTTCTTTTGCATTGATGACAACTACATAGTCTCCTGTGTCTAAATATGGTGTGTAATAACTTTTGTTTTTACCCATTAAAATTAGAGAGATTTCTGAGGCAAGTCTGCCTAAAATCTTATTTTTGGCATCAAGTAAATGCCAATTTCGCTTTATATCTTTTGGTTTAACGTTTTTCATAATTTCGCAGATGAGCGCTGATTCCTCGACTTCAGTTCGACTTCGCTCACTAGTGGCGCTCGGGACAAGTTTATAGCGGATTTACGCCGATTGATGGTTTTTCTTGGTGACTTTTGCACTTTAGCGGTTGGGGTCTTTTCCCATTGCAGAAACTCCAGTCTTGCAAGCGGAGCAGCGTCACCTTTTCTGATGCCTAATTTTATAATTCTGGTGTAACCTCCAGCCCTACTTCTAAAACCGGGGCCAATTTCACTTTGGAGTCTAATAAATGCTTGGTGTGTAAGTCGCGATTCGAGACTTCTGTGTTTCGTGAGCCGATTAATCTTTGCTGAAGTTACAAGTTTTTCTATGTAAGGGCGCGCAAATTTAGCCTTTGCTAAGGTTGTAATAATTGCGCCTTTTGCAACAAGTTCACTTGCCAAATTTCTTAACAAGGCTTTTCTACCGCTGGTGTCGCGCCCTAGTTTTTGGCCTGATACTTTGTGTTTCACTTTATTTTAATCCCCTTTTCTAAAAGCTTCTCTTCAACTAGGCTTACTGATTTTGGTCCCATATTCTTCATCTTTAGAAGGTCTTTTCTGTCTTTTTGTAAAAAATCCCCGATAGTTTCAATTTTCCCAGATTTGAGACTGTTAGTAAGGCGTACCGGTAAATCTAATTCTTCCAGAGAAGTTTTAAGGACATCCTCGCTTGGCGGACTTTGGTCAACTTTAGTCTTTTTAACACCACCAGTTTGCGGTTGATAGACTGTCATAAAATGATCGACTAAAATTTTAGCCGCTTTTTTTAGGGCTTCTGATGATTTAATCGTTTTATCAGTAGTGATTTCAATCGTTAATTTGTCATAACTCGTCAATCTACCGACGCGTGTCGCTTCTACTTTGTAGTTAACTCGAACAACCGATGAAAAATTTGCATCAATTGGAATAACACCTATTTCGCCAGTTTTTCTTTCATCTGCCAGCGAGTAACCAGTGCCATTTTCGGCAACTAGTCGGGCGCTTAATTTAGATTTCGCGTCCGAAAGGTGAGCTAAAACAAGATCATCATTGACGATTTCAACCCCTGCTGCTTTCTCTATGTCTTTTGCTAAAACAATTTTTGGGCCTTTTTGATCTAAGAGCAATTTAACTGGTTTGTCGCTTGAAATTTTTAATCTAATTTTTTTGAGATTCAAAATCAACTCAACTACATCTTCGGACATACCTGGGACAGATGAGAACTGGTGTCGAACTTGAGCAATTTTAACTTGAGTAATAGCTGCCCCCGGAATTGATGTCAAAAGAACCCGTCGTAAAGTATTGCCAATGGTATGGCCATAGCCTTGATCTAGTGGCTTGATTACAAATCTACCAAAATCAGCAGTTTCTTTTTCTGTTTCGACTTCAACTTGTGATAAATCGAGCATTTATTTCACCTCCTTTAAATCTAAGGGGACACTTTCGGTTTCCCCTTAGTATTCCTCTTCCTTATTTTTTTCCATATTATCTAGAATAGTATTCCACGATTAGTTTCTCGTTGACATCGGTAGTTAAATCTTCACGTTTTGGCGAACTTACAATTTTGCCTACAGTTGCTTTTTTAGCCAGCCAAACAGGTAATTTTTCGTTTTTTGTCTCTTCTTGTAATTTTTGGATGAAATCAAAGTTTGAAGCTTTTGCCGACAGCGAAATAATATCGCCAATTTTAACATTATAAGAAGGAATAGTCACTTTTTTATTATTGACAAATACATGGCCATGAGAAACTAATTGTCTTGCTTGTGAAAGGCTTTTGGCTAAATTTAATTTATAGATAACATTATCAAGTCTAGTTTCTAAAATTGCCAGAAGGGCTTCGCCCGTGGCTTTCGAACTTGCAGCAGCATTTGTGTAATATTTTTTAAATTGTCTTTCTAAAACTCCGTACATCCTTTTAACCTTTTGCTTTTCTCTAAGTTGGACTCTATATTCTGAAGGTTTTCTTCGACCCTTTTGACCATGTTGTCCCGGTGGTCCAGCGTTTTTTCTAATGACAGGACATTTAGGTGATCCACAAAGTGCAACACCTTCTGCTCGACAGAGTTTATGTTTTGGTCCTGTATAACGTGCCATTATACGCGTCTCCTTTTACTGGCTCTCGGACCATTGTGAGGAATTGGCGTGACGTCGGCAATCATTGCAATATCGATTCCTGCTGACTTAAACGCACGAATTGCTCCGTCCCTTCCCGGTCCTGGACCTTTTATGTAGACCTCTATACTTTCTATACCTTTTTGTTTTGCACGTCTGGCTACTTGCTCGACAGCAGTTGTAGCGGCGTAAGGGGTCGATTTTCTGGCACCCTTAAATCCGGCGGCGCCAGCTGATCCCCATACGAGAGTGTTGCCAATTGTGTCAGTTATGGTTACAAGTGTGTTGTTAAAAGTTGCGGTAACATAGGCCCGTCCACGACCTGAGATTACCTTTTCTTCAGTATTTTTCTTAGGCTTTTTGGTATTTTTTGCCATCTACTTTTTCTCCCCTGCTGGCTCTCTGGCTGGTGTAGTTTCTGTCTTTTGAACAACGTCTTTTCTAATGGTACCGATAGTTATTCTTTTGCCTCTTTTGGTTCTGGCATTTGTCCTTGTTCTTTGGCCGCGGGCGGGCAGGTTTTTGGCGTGTCTTATGCCTCTATAAGACCCAATTTCTTGCAATCTTTTAATATTTCCCTGAATTTCGCGTCTTAAATCCCCTTCTACCCTGTATTCTTCAACTTTCCTCTGAAGTTTGCCGAGTTCTTCTTCTGATAAATTTTTAGTTCTTTTATTAGGATCGATATTGGCATCAACGATTATTTTTTTGGCCAGCGTCGGGCCAATACCAAAAATATAGGGCAAGGCGGCTTCAATTCTTTTTTCGTTTGGCAAATCTACTCCTGCGATTCTAGCCACAATAGCTCCTTTCAGTCGCAGTTAATGGAAAATTGAAAATGGAAAATGGAAAGTTTTTGCTTGTCATTTTGATTTTTGCTTTTCGATTTATCGAAAATACGCTTTGGTATATTTGATTTTTAAATTAACTATCATCCTTGTCGTTGTTTATGACGGGGATTGGTACAAATAACGTACAGTCTCCCCTTTCTTTTTATAATTTTGCAGTTTATGCAACGTTTCTTTATTGAAGCTTGTACTTTCATATCATCTATATCTAAAGGTTATCCTTCCTTTGGTTAAATCGTAAGGTGTCATTTCAACTCTGACTTTGTCTCCGGGCAATATGCGGACATAGTTAATGCGCATTTTACCAGAGAGGTGACATAGAACAATTTTTTGCTCTTCAATACTTGGGAGCTGACCGGGTGCTACGGCCACTCGAAACATTGTATTTGGCAGGGCCTCTGTGACTTCACCTTCAACTTCAATTACGCCGGGTTTTAACATATTCTAATATATCCGAATAGTAATAGTCCGAATTTATCCTAATGTGACAATGGGGTACAATTTCAAACTCGTAACTGAATATTCGGATTTATTCGGATTATTCTCATTCGTAAACATTCGAATATTGTAACAGGCTCATAGGTAGGGCGTCAAGACTATAGGGCCGTTTTTAGTGACAGCGACGGTCTGTTCAAATAGTCCTCCGAGTGACCCATCAACTGTGGAGATGGTCCATCCATCTTTTTCCAATTTAACCTCTCCCGAACCTTGTGCGTAAATGACCTCGATTGCCAATACCATATTTTCTAGGATTTTTTGACCGGTATTTTTTTTGCCAAAACATGGGACCATTGGATCTTCATGAAGCTGACGGCCGATTCCGTGACCCGTTAGGCTTTTAACGACTGAATAGCCGACGGCCTCAACACCATGCTGGATAGTCTGGGAAATATCGCCAATTTTTTGACCGACTCTGGCTTGTTTGATGGCGGCTTTTAAAGTCTGTTGCCCTACCTCTAAAAATCGCTTGGCACTTTCTGTAATTTGACCCACGCCAAGCGAGATGGCCATATCACTGTGATAACCTTTATAGATCGCTCCGATATCAATTCCCAAAATATCAGCGTTTTTTAAAATTCTGTCGCTTGGTATCCCATGAACTACTTGATTATTAATAGTTGTGCAAATTGTCCACTTATAATCGCCCACAGTTACAAAAGACGGGCTGGCTTTTCTTTTTTTAATTTCGTAGGCGGCAATTTCATCTAAATATTTACCGCTAACTCCTACTTTAATATTCTCGATTACCTTTTTTAAAGCTTCTGCGCAGATTTTTCCAGAAATTTTCATCAGTTCAATCTCCTTTTTAGATTTTACTGTTTGCATGGTCCTTTGTTTTATATTTTTCGATTCTTTTAACAACATCCTGGTGAATTTCTTCGATACTTCTTGCGCCATCTACCTCTTCAAGAATCCCTTTATTTCTAAAGTAAGCTAGTAACGGTTCAGTTTCTTTATGAAAAATGGCTAACCTTCTGGTAATAACTTCTAGACTGTCGTCATGTCGAGAACGATCGATTAGTCTTTTAATCCCTTCTTGATCGGAGACTTTGATATCGAAAACAACATCTATGTCGTCATCTAAGCCTTCGAGCTGAGCATAGTTTCTAGGGTAACCATCCAGAACATAGCCGCTTTGGCAATCGGGGCGTGAAATTCTTTCCTGTAAAGTTCTTACAGTAATGACGTCTGGGACGAGATTACCCGTCTGAATAGCTTGCCTAATTTCTCCTGCTTCTATATCATTTTTCTTGGCCTTTTCTCGTAAAAGCTGGCCCATTTCGATGGCGGGTATGCCCAGTTTCTGGGCAAGCATTTTTGCCTGTGTAGACTTGCCGGAACCTTGACTGCCTAAAAATATTAACTTCATAATTTATCTTTTTCTCAAAAAGGTATCGTAGTCTTTCATAACTAGGTGAGATTCAATTTGTTTAGTCGTCTCAAGTACGACTGAAACCACGATCAAAAGACCTGTACCGCCAATTAAAAGAGTGGTTACTCCGGTTAGGCTTTGGCCAATAGAGGGCAGTATGGCAATTAATCCCAAAAAAATTGCGCCAAATAAGGTCACTCTAAGAGAGACATAATCCAGAAAAGATTTAGTCGGTGATCCCGGTCTTATACCTGAAATAAAACCCCCTTGTTTCATGAGCATCTCGGATAATTGTTTGGTATTAAAAGCGACTGTGGTGTAAAAGTAAGTAAAGGCAACTACTAACAAAAAGTAATTTAAGTTGTACAAAATTCCTTCAGGATTAAAGATTCTTTGAACATTTTGGGCAATATTGGCAATGGCAACATTTGGAGAAGTTTCAAAAAATCTAGCAAAAGTTGTGGGAAGAAGGATTAGCGAAACTGCAAAAATGATAGGAATTACTCCGGCCTGATTAACTCGCAATGGAATATAGCTTGTAGGGCCGGTTGGGTTTTCCCCCCGTCTGGCGTATTGAATCTGAATTGGACGTCTTGCTTCTGTAACAGTGACAATTGAAACAATTACAATCAGGGCCATAGCGATAAAAATTAGAATATTTCTAATTTGCGAAGGGTCTAGAATTGAAACTGTCTGGGCCAGCCCTACGGGGAGCCTGCCGACTATACCCGCAAAGATTACCATGGAAATGCCATTACCGATGCCTTTTTCGGAAATAAGTTCACCTAACCACATCAGGAGTATAGTGCCCGCTGTCATAGACATAACAATGGAAATAAGAGTTATGGGAGTAACTTGATTAATAATTTGGGAATTTTGAAGTAATATGTACATTCCAAAAGCTTGGATAACAGTTAAAGGTACAGTTAAGTAACGAGTATATTGATTGATTTTTTCGCGACCGGATTCTCCTTCTTTGGCTAACTCCTCCAGTTTGGGAAAAACTAATTGCAGCAGTTGCATAATAATGCTGGCATTAATATAGGGGTTAAGTCCCAGTGACATAACTGAAAAGTTTGCGAGAGTACCGCCCGAAAAGAGATCCAGTAGAGACAAAAGTTGGCTTTCTTGAAATAACCTTCTTAAAGATTCGAGATCCACACCTGGAACAGGCACATGAGCAAAAATTCTAAAAACTAGAAAGATAAGAGCACTGAAAAGAATTTTCCTTCTTAAGTCTTTAACTTTAAAAACTTTGAGTAATATTTGTAGATAACTGTTCATGACTTAATTACCTTGCCGCCGGATTTGGCGATTTTTTGAGCAGCACTTTTGGAAGTTGGAAGATTTATAACCATGGGTCTTTGTAAATTGCCATCGCCTAAAATCTTGACTCCGTAACTTTTGGCGTCCTGGGCTTTAACAATGCCAAATTTGGCAAGAGTATCGAGATCAATATTGGAAATAGTTTTGGGTAGAAGATTGAGTACTTCTAAATTGACAATAATTGGCTTTTTAGAAATTTTGGGATTACCTTTACCTCTTTTATAAGGAAGTCTTTTAAACAGGGGTCTTTGACCTCCCTCAAAGTGTGCATGGGTGATCGGCAGTTTGTTTCTGGCATTTTGGCCCTTGGTACCGCGACCAGAAGTTTTTCCTCTACCTGATCCGGGACCCCGTCCGACTCTTTTTGATGATCTTTCAACTATTTTTGGTAAAGTGTTAAGTTTCATGTTTTAAGACTTCTTAATGCTTCTAGAGTGGCATATACATTTGAAGCTTGATTTTTGGTTCCCAGGACTTTACTTGAAATGTTTCTGATACCAGCTGCTTCGACAACTGCCCGAACAGCGCCACCAGCAATAATTCCAGATCCTTCTCTTGCTGGTTTTAAAAGTACTCTGGCGGCACCTCTTTTGATTAAAATATCGTAGGGGATAGTGCCCTTGACGATAGGAACTGTAATCAAATGCTTTTTGGCGTAACTGGCGCCTTTTCTAATGGCTGAAGCAACATCGGGAGCTTTACCTAAACCAACACCAACTCTTCCTTTTTTGTCTCCGACAACTACAATAGTTGAAAAACCAAATTTATTGCCCCCGGTGGTTTTTTTTGAAATACGATTAACCTGAACGACTTTTTCTTCAAATTCTTTAATTTGTGATGATTGAAAATTTTGCTGGTACATTTAAAAAAGCAGTCCTCCTTTTCGGGCCCCTTCGGCCAGAGATTTAACTCTACCATGAAAGTGATAACCGGCCCTGTCAAAAACAACTTTTTTAATATTTTTTTTGATGGCAGCTTTAGCTAAATTTTCTCCTGCTTGAAACGATTTCTCAATTTTGGTGATTTTTCCCACTTTTTTTGGCTTTGAAAGATCGGTGGTGGCAATTAAAGTTTTCCCTTGGGTATCATCGATAATTTGAGCGTAAATATGTTTATTAGAACGAAAGACTACAAGTCTGGGAACTTGAGAGTTCCCTGTAATTTTTTTTCTCAGTCTTTGGTGTCTTATTTTTCTATGAGATAGTTTGACGTTTTTCATATTGCACCCTGGGCAGTTTTAACAGTTTTACCAGCCTTACGCTTAATAATTTCTTCAACATATTTAATCCCTTTACCTTTATAAGGCTCGGGCGGTCTAACTCTTCTAATTTTGGCAGCCACTTCACCAACAAGAGCTTTATCAATTCCCGAAACAGTGATTTTATTTTCTTTTGTTTCAATTTGAATTCCTGGGATGTGTTCTATAACAACAGGATGCGAATAACCCACGCTTAGAGTTAAATTTTCACCTTGTTTGGCGGCTCTATAACCAACACCAACTAATTCTAAAGTTTTTTGGTGACCTTCAGTTACTCCCTTCACCATATTGGCAATAAGACTTCTGGTTAAACCGTGAAGAGATTTTGCGAATTTACTTTCAGATATTCTAATAATTTTCATTTTGTCATCTTCTACTTTTACTGAAACCTGATTATGAAGGTGAAAAGTTAAATCACCTTTGGGACCGCTAACACTCACCTGTGAATCATTGACGATCACTTTTACATCTTTAGGAATTAAAATAGGTTGATTACCGATTTTGGACATACGTCTTTTCTACCATAATTGGCAGATGATCTCTCCTCCCAGATTTTTTGATTTTGCTTCTTTTGCATTCATGACGCCTTGGGATGTTGAGACAATGACTAAACCTTTTCCACCTTTAATATTTTTTATGTTTTTGCTTCTGGTATAAATCCTAAGACCCAATTTAGAAATTCTCTTGATCTGTGTAACTTTGGGTTTTTGATTTTGATACAAGAGGCTAATTTTAATTTTGGCATCTTGTTTTTCTACCTTGCCAATAAATTCTTCTTTTTCCAAAATACTTGCTATGGCAAGTTTAAACTTGGAATATGTCACAAAAACTTCTGGTTTTTTAGCCATATATCCATTTTTGATAATAGTCAGCATGTCAGCAACTGGATCCATTTGACTCCTTTGTATGATTACCGCGGATTGATGGCGGATTTGCGCGGATAATCTGTGGTAATCCGCTATAGATCTGTGTAATCTTTTTAATTACCATGATGCTTTTTTAACTCCCGGAATTTCTCCACGATGAGCTAAATCTCGGAAACACAATCGACAAATCCCAAATTTACGCAAATAACCTCTTGGTCGACCGCAGAGTCGGCATCGATTTCTGTGACGGACTTCATATTTTTGTTTTTTATCATTTTTTACAATTTTTGATTTTTTGGCCATTTTCTTAGATTACTGGGCAGAAATTTTTATATCTAATTATCTCCTTTTTTAAAAGGTACGCCTAAAAGTTCCATGACTCTTTGAGATTTTTGCTTGTCACTATTTTTGAAAACGATCGTAATTACTAAACCTCTAATCTTATCAATTTTGCTATAGTCGATTTCTGGAAAAATGATTTGTTCTGATATTCCCAAACTATAGTTACCAAACTTATCAAAGTTTTCCTGAGCGAGTCCTCGAAAATCACGCATCCTTGGAACGACAATATTAATCAACTTTTCGAGAAAATGCCACGCTCTTGTACCTCGAAGAGTTACCATTACACCAATAGGGTCGTTTTTCTTTAATTTAAAAGTAGAAATGGCTTTTTTGGCATGAGTGATTTTAGGTCTTTGGCCAGAAATTTTTTCTAGTTGTTCTTGAACTTTGCCAACGACTTCTTTATTGGTAATTCCCTCCGCTACGCCCGAATTTATGACAATTTTTGCAAGTCTTGGAACAGAAAGGTCATTTTTAAGATTGAATTCTTGTTTTAACTTGGTTAAAACCTCATCTTGATATTTCGAGATTATGTTTGTCATATTACTCCTTTGCATTTTTTGCAGATCCTATTTTTCTTATTCCCTTCGGATTTAAAACCTACTCTGGTCGTTTTGCCGCATTTGGGACAAACGAGGGCAACCTTGGCAAGAGATATGGGTCTGGCGATCTCGTAAATTCCCGCGGCTTGGGTTCTTGTGACCTTGCGATGTCTTTTATAAATATTGACTCCGGCAATAATTAATTTATTTTCAAAAAGAAGAACTTTTTCGACTTTGCCGCTTTTGCCTTTATCACGACCGGCCGTCACAACTACCTCGTCTCCAATTTTAAACTTAAACATTCAGTAAACCTCCTTAGCCATTGAAATAATTTTTGTAAAACCTTTTTGTTTAAGCTCCTGGGCAACCGGACCGAAAATCCTGGTTCCTGCCGGAATACCATTATCATCACAAACAACTGCGGCATTGTCTGAAAATCTGATATATGACCCATCGGCTCGCCGAGTTTCTTTTTTAGTCCTGACAATTGTCGCCTTAACAATCTGATGATCTTTTACCTGACCTAATGGAGCTGCTCCTTTGACTACACAAGTTGCAATTTCACCAAGTCGAATAAATCTTTTACCAGAGCCCTTTTCTGAACCTATTACGACTAAGCTTTTGGCGCCACTATTGTCTGCAACTGTTAAATGTGATCTTCTGGCAAGCATTTATGACACAACCTCCAGTGTTTTAAAGTGGACATCTTTTGAAATTGGTCTCGTTTCTTGAATTTTTACTTTTTGGCCTACCTTAACACCCAATTCGTCATGAACTTTGAGTCTGGTAGTCCTTTTAATTTGTTTTTTATAAAGTGGGTGTTTTGTCACTCCCATAATTTCAACAATTATTGTTTTTTGCATTTTGGTTCCAATAACTTTTCCCACCCTTATTTGTGGCATAGATATTTATTTTTCTTGTTGTTCTTTAAAGATTGCGGCTTTTAGCATTGTTTTAACTGTCGCAATATCCTTTTTCTTATTATGAACAATATGAACATTCTTAATTTTGCCCATTTTCAACTCTATTTGATCAACAATAAGCCCCTTTTCTTTTTCTTTTAGAATTTCTTTCAGTTGACTTGTATTTTTAGCTTTTAGTTCTTCTTTTTCTTTCTTTTTCATAATTTCAAATAATTTATATTCTGGTTATTATTTTTGTTTTGATCGGTAACTTAAAAGCGGCAAGTTTTAAAGCTTCCTGGGCAGTTTGGCTGTCAATTGCACCCATTTCAAAAAGCACCATTCCAGGTTTGACTACAGAAACATACTCATTGACATCACCTTTACCGGAACCCATTCTTGTTTCTGCCGGTTTTTTAGTAACGGGTTTATCCGGAAAAATTCTTATCCAGATGCGTCCGCCTCTTTTGGTGTAATGAGTCATTGCTCGCCTGGCCGCTTCTATTTGCCTTGCGGTTATCCATGCACTTTCCAGACTTTTAAGCCCATATGCTCCAAAAGCCAAAGTTGTGCGACGAGTAGCAATACCCCTTCTTTTATCTCTAAATTGTTTTCTATATTTTGCTCTTTTGGGAGCTAACATATAACTTTAAGGGCAAACCTAGCGGTTTTCCCTTAATATTCCCTTTCCCTTAATGGACAAAATTGTACTTGCAAAGCAAGCTACAATTTTGGATTTTATAGTTTTTAAATTTTTACATGTCATTTTGATTTTTGCTTTTCGATTTATCGAAAATACGCTTTGGTATATTTGATTTTTGATTTATCATGATTCTCCCTTATTAATCCAGACCTTAACACCGATGATGCCGGCTCTTGGAACTTTGGCATCGACTTTGGCAAAATCGATCTGAGCTCTTAGGGTGTGCAGTGGAATTGATCCATCCTTTAAAGTTTCGCGCCTGGCAATTTCAGAACCTCCTAATCTTCCAGCCGTAGAAATCCTGACACCTTTTGCGCCTGACCTTTTTACTCTTTCAAGAGCTTGATTCATGACTCTTCTGAAAGGGAGTCTTTTTGCGAGTTGGTCTGCGACGTTTGTGGCAACTAGGTAAGCATCTAGATCCGGACTTTTAATTTCTTCGAACTTTATTTCCAGTTTATTAGGGTCTGAGATTTTAAATATTTTTACAAGACTAAGCTTTAGTTGCTCGTGGCCAGTACCGCCTCGACCGATGGCAACTCCTGGCCTTGAAACATGAATGATAATAGTTCTTTTATCGAAAGAACGCTCAATTTCGACTTTTGAGACACCAGCAGCTTTTAAATGATCCATAATAAACTTTCTAATTTTTTGATCTTCCAGAAGATACTGGCTGAAGTTTCCTTTTTTGGCAAACCAACGAGAGCTCCATGTATAAACATTGCCTAATCTAAAACCAATAGGATTAACTTTTTGGCCCACAAGACCTCCCTTCGGTCGGTAGTGATGAGTGACCCGCTTCGCGAGCGAAGCGAGGCGAGTAAGTGATGAGTGATGAGTCTAACAATAAATATAGGTTTGTCATTTTGATTTTTGATCTTTACTTTTCGATTTATCAAAAATACGTTCTCGTATATTTGATTTGTCCTGTGATACTTCTGGTACCTGTGATACTTTTGATACCTCTTTTGTTTTTTCTCCTTCTAAAACCACTTTTATATTGCTTGTTCGCTTTAAAATAGAATGGGCTCTACCTCTGGCGACGGCTCTATATCTTTTAAAAACCGGGCCTTTTCCAACTAAAATTTCTTTAAAGGTAAGTGTTTTCTCATCCAAATTGAAATTATTCTTAGCATTGGCAATGGCAGATTTGATCACCTTTTTTAGAATTGGTGATGAAGATTTGTGAACATGATCTAAAATTGCAATCGCATAGGAAGGCTTCATTTTTTTTATTTGCGCCACGACGAGACGAGCCTTTTCGGGCGATAATCTGACATTTTTAGCTGTAGCGGTAACTATCATTTTGTTATGAGCAGTTTAGTAATGAGTAGTTTAGTTCTATACTTCTCATAACTAATTGATTAATCACTTCTTTGCTCTTGCTTTCTCTGTAATCTTTCCGTGACCTCTAAAAACTCGGGTCGGAGCAAATTCGCCAAGTCTGTGGCCGACCATACCTTCTGACACAAAAACGTTTATAAATACGCGACCGTTATGCACCGAGAATGTGTGGTTGACAAATTCCGGAGGAATTTGGCTGGCTCTTGCCCAAGTTTTAATCGGCTCCTTCTTGCCAGACTCCTTCTGGCTCAAGACCTTTTTGAGTAACTTTGCATCTACATAAGGACCTTTCTTACTCGATCTACTCATTGATCCATCCTTTCTAATGTTTCTATTTGCTTCCAAATTCCGACACCAAAGTCGTAATACCTAATTGTCTTCCAAACTTCAGCAGCTAACGGGTCGGCCGGTCTACCTATGATTCTTGTGCCTGACTCGTTTTGACTCTGAATATATTCTTGTGCCTCCTCGTGAGTCCTTGCTAATCTCTCAAACTGATAATCTGTTTCTCCATCAATCCCAGTCGCAATTAAAATCGTCCGTTCCGGAGCAATAGCTGCACTATTTTCATACACAGCGTCTATATTTTTGAGCCTCACAGTGTCGTAATTAATAGTGTCCTTAAAATGCTCTGCTGTCATTTTTTCTCCTTTAGTTTATTGTCATTCTGGCTTGACCAGAATCTTTTTTCGTATTTTGATTCTGGAGTCGTTTCACTCCCCAGAATGACAGTAAAAATCATTTCTTTCTCCTCTCAAGAATAAATCTACTTGATGGTTTGTTGGGATTTCGGGTTTTTTTGCCCATGGCAGGTTTGCCTGTTCTGGTTTTGGGATGCATACCCGTGCCGGATCTGCCTTCTCCACCACCGTGGGGATGTGATCTTGGATCCATGGCAACTCCTCGAACTTTAGGCCTTTTACCCATATGTCTTGATCTTCCTGCTTTTCCGATTTTGATATTTTTCCAATCAACGTTGCCAACTTGACCTACTGTGGCAAAACTTGCAGCACTAATCTTGCGAATCTCTTTTGAAGGAAGTTTAACGTGGACATATTCTCCTTCTCTGGCGGCAACGATTGCACCGACGCCGGCAGATCTGACAATTTGACCACCGCTACCTGGCGTAAGCTCAATATTATGAATGACAGTGCCAACTGGCATTTTGCCAAGCGGCAGGGCATCACCGGTCTTAATTGGCGCTTTTTCGCTGGCGATAACTTCCTGCCCAACAGCAAGACCAACCGGGGATAGGATGTATCTTTTTTCTCCATCAACATAGTGAAGGAGAGCAATATTGGCAGATCTGTTTGGATCGTATTCAATCGCCGCTACTTTTGCCACGACATCTCTTTTATCTCTTTTAAAATCTATAAATCTTAAATTTCGTTTGGCACCTCCCCCCTTTCCTCTGACTGTAACAATTCCCAGCGACCTACCAGCTGTCTTGTTAAGCCTTGCGATTAAGGATTTTTCCGGTTTGGTTTTTGTTATCTCGTCGAAGGATAAAGTCGATTTAAATCTTTGTCCTGGAGTTGTGGGTTTGGAAATTTTAAACATTTATTTCTCCTTTTTAATGCTTTTAGTTTCTTTTTTAGATGGACTTAGAATTGCGATATTTTGGCCTGCTTTAAGATAGACAATGGCTTTTTTGCCGCCGCCTACTTTTGCTTGTTTTCGAGTCCTGCCAATTCTTTTCATCTTGAAAGATTTTTTAGATACGTTAACCCGAATGACATTAACGGCGAATTGATTTTCGACGGCTTTGACTATTTGATTCTTGGTTGACCTCTTATCAACCAAGAATGTATAGATACCATTTTCCATCTGCTTGTAAGCTTTTTCGGAAAGGATTGATGTTTTAATTAGGTCAGTTGGTTTCATTTAAATTTGGGTAGGGATTCCTTTGAGATTAACAAGTCATTATTTTTAGTAACTTCGTAGGCGTTTAGGTTTGAAGGTATGTCTACTTTAATATTTGGGATGTTACGTGTGGCTAAATGAACGTTCTTGGTTCTTTCGGAAACAATAAGAAGAGTATTTTTACCAACATCTAACTTTTTCAAGAGTGTGGCAATCTTTTTGGTTTTTGGCTCTACTTTTTCAATATTTGAAATCACTTTGATGTCGCCAGCTTTAGCTTTTGCAGATAGCGCGTCAATTAATGCTTTATGCTTCATTTTTTTAGGCAGTGAAAGCTTGGTATCTTTTGTCCTTGGACCAAAAGTCGTGCCTCCACCAACCCAAAGCGGTGAACGGATTGATCCGGCTCGAGCCCTGCCAGTGCCTTTTTGGCGCCAAGGTTTGGTGCCTCCGCCGGCGACTTCCGCTCGAGTTTTAGTGTGAGCCGTGTGCGGATGACTGTTGGCCACATAGACCCTGATGGCTTGAGCAAGTAAATTTTGATTTGGCAAATGTCCAAAAATTGCTTTAGGGAGGGCAACGACACCTAGGCCCCTACCCTGCATATTAAAGACTTTAGCGGATACTGATTTGATTGCAAGTTTTGAGGGTCCTGATTGTTTTGTGATCACTGAAGGTACTGAGATATTTGAGGGCGCTGATTTTTTAGCCGTTCTTTTCTGTGCCTTCAATTTATTTTCAGTGCCTTCTGTGATCTTTTTTTTATCTATGGTTTTAGATCCGGTTTTGATACGGGTCTTAGCGATTTTGGATCTTTTTTGCTTTTTGTTTGACATTGCGGTCTTTACTCACCCCCGGGGTGTTTTCCAGGAAACGCCTCGACTTCACTCCGGGGGTATCCTCCTGGATTTTCAGTGTTCTCAGTGTTCTTTTCAGCGTTTTCAGCGGTTGCAGTCTTTTCTGATCTAACTTCTTCTTCCGGCTCCTCTTTTGGTTCAGGGGGCGGAGTGTACCCCTTTACTTTTCCCGTTTTTTCGATTACCAAATAACCGTTTCTGGCACCAGGAACCGAACCTTTTACAATAAGTAGATTGCTTTTGGCATCCACTTCTATGACTTCAAGCCCCGTAATTGTTAATTTGGCTACACCCATATGGCCAGCCATCTTTTTGCCTTTATAAACCCTGCCAGGTGTGGTGGTTTGGCCGATTGAACCTGGTGCACGATGACGATCGCTTTGTCCGTGAGTCTTCGGACCTCCGGCAAAACCCCATCTTTTGACAACGCCTGTAAATCCCTTTCCCTTGGTTACTCCGGTTATTTTGACTTCGTCTCCCGGTCCAAATATGGATACATCGACTTTAGTTCCCGGCTTGATTTCTTGTTGATCAACTTTTACTTCTTTAACCAGCCTTGGCGCAAAACCGGCTGCCTGAACAAAGGCATTCTCGGTTTTTCTGGCTCTCTTTTTTTGCCCAGCTCCAATTAAGATTCTCCCATCCTTTTGAACAACGACTATGTTGGGCTCGGCATAAATTTCTGTCACCGGCAGTCGTCGACCAAACCGATCGAATCTTGCCGACATTTCTTTTTTGATACCTAACAATGTATTTATCATGCTCGTTATTAAAACTACTTAATAAACTTATGTTTTCGTACCAAAAAGGCGGGGCTCCTTAGATGTTTTCAGGCGTCCCACCAATTAACGTGTATCGTTTATTGTTAATCGTTAATGGTCTATTTAGTTATTAAATTTTGCTTTGCAACCTCCAGATTTATTGAAAATTCGAAATTCGAATATCGAAATTCGAAACAATTCTGTATTCTAGAAAATAGTTTCTAGAAACTGGAAATTGGAAATGGCAGATTGAGATTGGAAAATAGTTATAATTTATTATCCATTTTCTATTTTCTACTTTCCATTACAATTTTCTAATTTCCAGTAACTAATTTCTTCATACAATGATTTCGTACTTCGGATTTCGGATTTACATCTTAAGTTCTATATCGACTCCAGCTGGTAAATCTAAATGAGTCAGCGAGTCAATGGTTTTGTTTGTCGGTTCAATAATATCGATTAATCTTTTGTGAACTCGCATTTCAAATTGCTCACGAGCGTCTTTATCGGTGTGGGGGCTTGTCAAAACGGTAAGTCTTTGAATATTTGTCGGCAAAGGTATTGGGCCTGAGATTTTGGCGCCTGTACCAAGTGCGGTATTGATGATATCCCGACAAGCCGCATCGATTACTCGTGCGTCATAGGCTTTAAGTCTGACTCGAATTCTACCTTTTGGCATAATTTAGGTTTTCGGGCTATCAGGTTTTCTGGTTGTCGGGATTTTTCCCAATATCCTGATTACCCGATTACCTGATAACCGTTTATTAATGTGCTATTTAATTAGCTATTGGCTATTGGCGACTAGCTATTAGTTTTTTGTTCAACTTCTTGTAGCTTTCTTTTCGAGAACTCCAAGTTCTTCTAAACTTTGAACACTCTTTTCTGTAGCAGTAATCCCGCTAAAATAATGTGTTCCGTCGGTTTGATGTAATGCTATTTTTTGGTTGTCGGGCAGCTCATAAACGTAAGTCTTATCGAGTATGCCTTCGACTCTTACTCGCCTTGCTTCGTTTTCTTGAATCCAATTCACTATAGCATCAGATTCCGGTATTGATAGACCTCGACGCTCAACTTGACCAATTTCTTCTGCTAATCTCAGTTGTTCTCTTAATCTTGTATTTTCTATATTTGCAAGATCAAGGTTCTCTCTAAGATTTCTGACTCTTTCTTGTTGTAACATCTATGTCACTCCTTTCTGGCAAGTGCTCCTTTTTTATTTTTGTCATTCTGGCAATTCGACTTTGCTCATTGCCCTTGAATTGTCCTGAGTGTAATCGAAGGGCTTGTCCAGAATCGATTCCGGTGTCGTTCTGCCAGTAGCAGAACTCCCCAGAATGACAGTTTAGCAAACGGTCGAGCGAATCAGCCAGTCGGCAGAGTGAGTCGAGAAGTTTTTTATCTTAAGCGGTTAGGCTTGAAGCTTAAACTTGTTGATTTCATATATAGTTGTTCTCGACCCCTAAGACTTCGCCCCGTACCGTCCGGTACAGGGTTTCGCTCAGTGTAAACTACGCTCGAACTAATTTTTTTTAGAGGTCCGACCTCTAAAAACTTAGTCGTGTCTCTGTTTTCGGAGGTCGGACCTCCAAGAACTTTGTTATTATATCAAAAAAAATCCCCCTTGATCAAATCTTGCCCGCCTCGACTCGCGTCGAGCGAGGCGGGGGGGGATTAGCTGCCGTTAGGCAATGATTTTGCTTACCACGCCGGCCCCGACAGTATGGCCGCCTTCGCGGATAGCAAATCTAAGGCCCTCTTCCATGGCAACCGGAACGATAAGTTTTACCTTCATTTTGATGTTATCACCGGGCATAACCATTTCGGTTCCTTCGGGGAGAGTGGCTTCACCCGTAACATCGGTTGTCCTAATGTAGAATTGAGGACGATAGCCAGTAAAAAATGGGGTGTGGCGGCCGCCTTCTTCTTTGGTCAAGATATAGACTTCTGCTTCAAATTCGGTGTGAGGAGTAGCTGTTCCAGGTTTGGCTAAGACCTGACCACGCTCGACATCATCTTTTTCAACTCCCCGCAAAAGGACACCGATGTTGTCGCCGGCTTGGCCTTGATCAAGTTCTTTTCTAAACATTTCAACACCTGTGACGACCGTTTTTTTAGTGGGTCTTATACCAACAATTTCAACCTCTTCATTAACTTTAACGACACCACGTTCGACCCTACCGGTAACTACAGTCCCTCGACCTTTGATGGAAAAAACGTCTTCAACAGGCATCAGGAAGGGTTTATCCAGCTCTCGAGTTGGGGTTGGGATCTTTTCGTCTACAGCTGCCATCAAATCCTCAATAGCTTTGACGGATTCGGCATCGCCCTCAAGGGCTTTTTTGGCAGAGCCACGGATGATGGTGGCGTTTTTGCCGTCGTATTCGTATTTGTCCAAAAGCTCACGAACCTCAAGTTCAACTAGATCTAGAAGTTCAGAATCTTGAACCATATCAACTTTGTTTAGGAAAACTACGATTGCCGGAACGTTAACCTGGCGAGCAAGAAGAACATGTTCTCGAGTTTGAGGCATTGGGCCATCTGGCGCAGAGACTACAAGAATAGCGCCGTCCATTTGAGCGGCGCCTGTGATCATGTTTTTGATGTAATCTGCATGTCCGGGGGCATCGATGTGGGCATAGTGGCGTTTTTCTGTTTCGTATTCTACGTGGGTAATGTTGATGGTGATACCGCGCTGCTTCTCTTCGGGGGCATTATCGATTTGGTCGAAGGATTTGGCCTGAGCCATGCCTTTTTTGGCCAAGATTGTTGTAATAGCTGAGGTGAGCGTGGTTTTACCGTGGTCAACGTGACCAATGGTTCCGATATTAACGTGCGGTTTTGTTCTTTGAAATTTTTCGGCCATAATTATATCTTAAATGCATCCGAATTTTTTAGTCCAAATTAATCCGAATTAACCCGAATGATTTATTATTCAGGCAGCCCCGATTATTCGGATCCATTCGGAGTAAATCCATTCGGATGAATTCGGATTCGAAATAGTTTATACCATTGTGACGGCCAAATGCAAGAGGGAAAGCAACAATCTTACACAAGATTAGAAATGTCATGGGGTAACAGATTAGAAATGTCACCCTTAGCAAAGAAAGAATAATTGGCTATCATGCATAGTCATCTATGCGGATATGCCCCTTACGGAAGCTGAGCAGAACAAACTTGATGTT
>JACPEV010000001.1 GCA_016183325.1 Candidatus Curtissbacteria bacterium | reverse complement strand
TGTGTTTCCGTCCTGCAAGTTCCACACGAAACCTGACTCATATATTTTGAAATTATATCAAGAAATTAAACAGGGGGTGACATTCCTAAAGAAAAACCGGCCCTTGGACTTTAACATGAGCACAGAGCTTCTGCTTGATTGCAGCCAGAGCATTTAGGCATACATTGTCGGTCTGAGGCAGGCTCTCCTTTATTTACATTATAGTAGTGGTTTAAATCCGAAAGCATAAAAAAGTTTGAAGAAGAAACCCGTTAAAATAATAAATTTATTTGTTACCAAGAGTATCCCTAAAATAATCAGCAAGAACCCTCCCGCTTTTTGGATTTTAACGAGTATAGGTCCTGATTTTGTTAAGAATTTGCCAATGGATCCGATAAAAAGAGATACTAAAAGAAACGGGATAGCAAGACCGAGAGCGTAAACTGCCAAAAGTAGTATTCCTGCTCCCAAAGTCTGTTGGGTGGCTGCCAAGAGTAAAATCGATCCTAATACGGCCCCCACACATGGTGTCCAGGCTGCAGCAAAAGTTATACCCATAAGAAATGGCGTTACAATTGGTAGATGTCTTAATCCTTCCGGCAATTGAAACGAGCGTTCACGATTAAGATATGCAATTGGCAAAATGCCAGCCATCCAAGCCCCTAGAATAATCACTAGAATTCCACCAACTCTTTGCACAAGCTCCCGGTTTTGGGCAAATAAATTTCCTGCAACGGATGCGGAGGCGCCAAGAGCGATAAAAACAAGTGAAAAGCCAAAGATGTAAATGAGTGACGAGACAAATATTTTTATGCGGTATTTGGCAATGTCACCTTCCTGAAGTTCTTTGACTGAAACTCCAGAAATATAAGAAATGTAGGCAGGTAAAAGCGGCACAACACATGGTGCCAGAAATGAGACCAACCCTGCCAAAAATGCTATCGGTAAGCTAAATGTTTCCAAAATTGATCACCTTTTTATTTTACATCAATAACTTTCAATTAAGGTGATCTGGGACACATCCATGCTGTTACTCTATAATTAAGATAAGAGGTAATATGGCTAGAAAAATTATTTTCTACGGTGCAAATTGGTGCGGAGACTGTCACAGGTCAAAACAACTACTTGATGAGCTTGGTGTTGACTATGAGTATATAGATATTGAAAAAGATACAGAAGCTGCCAAGAAGGTAGTTGAGATCAACAAGGGCTCTCAAAGCATTCCTACTATTGTTTTTCCCGATAGTCACGTTTTAGTTGAACCATCGAATGAAGAGTTAAAAAATGAAATCGATCATCTTCAAGAGAAAAATCTAATTGTTACCCACAAACAAATGTGAAGCCTAAGATTACCTTCTTTGTCGATTTTGACAATACCCTTATCGATAATGACAAGGTTAAAGTTCAAATTCAGTCGACCATTAGCAAAGAGTATGGCCGCAAGTTTATAAACAGGTTTTTGGCGATCAACCAAAAGCTAAGAGAAGAAAAAGGCTACGTGGATTTTTCTTCGACAATCGATCAAATTGCTAAAGAGGAAAATAAACCGGAGTTGAAAGACAAACTTCATTATTTATTCCACAATTTCAAATTCAAAGACAGTCTTTTTAGTAAGGCAGGAACGGTTATCAAATATCTTGGGACTTTTGGGCAAGTTGTTGTAATCACTGAAGGTGATAGACACTATCAGGAGATCAAAATCAAAAGTAGTGGTATCTGGAATCTAGTTGATGGTAATGTCGAAATCCCTATTTTCGACAAAGTTTCACACCTGAGTGAATTTCTTAAAAAATACCCGTCTGATGTTTATTATTTTATCGAGGATAAACCGGAAGTTTTGAAAGAAATTCGAGATTTATACAAAGATAAAATTAAAACTATTCATGTGTGCCAAGGACATTATTCACCAATTTGCCAAATGGGAATTTTTGATTTGACAGTCAAATCCTTGAAAGATCTTCTGAAAATTAACTTTCCCTTAAAATCTGCGCCTTCTTAGACGCCACAAGGTTTATTAAATCATCAAGAGTGTATTGCTTTTCAATCTCTTCCTTAGAAATAAAAAGTGTGAGATCCTTTTCTTTTTTTATAAAAACTGCCGGTAACATATTTGATTTTTGGGTAGGATAAGTGCTGATAAATTTATCCTTATGTAAGAATTTTGCCTCTATTCCGAGTGTTTTAATAAATTCACTCCACTGTTGTTTCTGGTAAAATGTGCCAAAGGTTAGAGAACACAATCTACAGCCGTAAGTTTTGGGGGATACGGATTTGTGTATTAAATCCTTAACCTGAACAAAAGGTGAGGAGTCGGCGTTATAAACAAAAATTAATTCCATATCTTAAACTCGCGAATTTTTATCCTTTCACTTCCAACACATACCCCTGATACGGGGCCAACGTTATTTTCTTAAGATTAACAATTTTATTCTCTTTTTCTCTATTTGTAGTATATATCACGTTTGCCTTTTGATAAGGAAAAGAGACGGATTCTTCGTCTTTGGAGAAATTTAATATAACAAGAACTTTTTCATCGCCAAGTTCACGCAAATAAGCAAATACATGATTATCGCCTAAATCTAAGGAGCGATAAGAGCCGCGGAGAAGAACATAACTATTTGCGCGATAGTGAATAAGCTGGCGATACAAACGAAGCATAGATATTGGGTCGCTTAATTCTTTCTTGACATTTACATCTTTGTATTTTTCACCCACGGGCAACCATGGTTTAACAATAGAAAAACCGGCATGGACCGATTCGTCCCATTGCATGGGTGTCCTTTCTCCATCGCGGTTTGCCGTTAGACGATTACCGACTAAATCTTTTTGTTTACCAAGCGGTATATCTTCATTTTTCATACCAATTTCATCACCATAATAAACGAATGGCATACCCCTTAAGGTAAAAAGGAGCATCGCTAATAGTCTTGCCCGTTTTTCACCAACTCTGGTAACTACCCGCGGTTTGTCATGATTACCCAAAACGTAGTTGGGCCAATCGATTTTGCTAAGAGATGCCTCAAAATCATCAATGTGTTTTCTGATTAATTTAGCATCCCATGGCAATGATATGAGATTAAAGTTAAATGGTGCGTGCAAATTGTTGGAGCAGGCTTTGTAAAGCTTGCTCATCTCAGGAATATCCAGATAAGCTTCGCTAACCATGTACTTATCTTTATGCAGTCCCAAAATGGAACAAAATGTATTCATGGTCTCCAAAGCTTCCGGCCGGCCTTGACTGTACGTATGGATTAAACCTTTGTAAGAGTTTTTAACTCCTTTATAGGTTGGGTTGGGCGGGTCATCCCGCAACTGATCGTCTTTTATTAAATGGTAGGCGGCATCAGATCGGAAACCGTCAGCGCCTCTATGAATCCAAAATTCCAATACCTTTTCCATTGCTTTCTTTACTTCATTATTTCGCCAATTTAGATCCGGCTGCTCCGGTAAAAAACTGTGGAGATAATACTGATTTGTTGTTTTATCCAGTGTCCAAGCAGACCCGCCAAAGACGCTAAGCCAATTATTCGGCGGTGAACCGTCCGGTTTTGGATCTTTCCAGATATACCAGTCTCTTTTTGGGTTTGTTTTTGATGACCTGGAATCCATAAACCAAGGGTGTTTACTAGATGTATGGTTTGCAACAAAATCCATAATAACTTTTATGTTTCGTTTATGTGCTTCTTTGATTAGTTTATTAAAGGTTTCGAGGCTACCGTATTGGGAATCTATATCCATGTAATCAGAAATATCGTAGCCAAAATCAACCATGGGAGATTTGTAAATTGGAGAAAGCCAAATCGCGCCAATTCCAAGAGATTTTTCTGTCCCGTCGTTTAGATAATCAAGCTTATCGATTATCCCTTGCAAATCCCCAATGCCATCATTGTTGCTGTCTTTAAAACTCCGCGGATAAATTTGATAAACAACTGCTTCCCTTGACCAGTTGAGTTGGATTTTACGTTTATTATTCATAATGTTGTTTTGCCATCGCTAAAGCACCATACAGTCCGCCTTTATCGCCAAGTTCTGCGCGCTTGACTAAAGGTGCCTTCGGGAAAATGGTCAAAATTTTATCAAGGTTCTCTGTAACCTTCTCAAGTGATATGCTTTTCATCATTGAACCTCCGAGGACGATAACGTCAGGTGACCAATGAAGTAATGAATTGTGTACTCCAAAAGTTAAATAATAGGCAACCTCATCCCAGATTTTTTTATCAGTAATATCTTGCGGGGGTTTCCCGTATTTATTCCATAACGCGGTACCTGAAACGTACCCCTCTAAATGACCGGGGATGCCACACCTCGGACATAAAGGCCCGTTGATCTCAATGATCTGGTGACCCGGCTCAAAACCCATTTTGTTTCTGTCAATTTTTCCATCAACAATTCGCGCTCCGCCAACACCGGTACTAACCGTTATGTAAGCTACGATGGCATACCCAATGCCTGCTCCAACCAGCGCTTCTCCCAACCCGACTATAGCAGCATCATTTTCTATAAAAATTGGTGCACCAAAGAATTTTTCGATAGTTTTCTTAAGCGGTTTTTTAATCCATCCGGGTAAGTTTGGAGAATTTACTAACATTTCTTTCTTACCATCAAGCGGTCCTGCAATACCGCCTGCTGCAGCTTTAATTTTTTCTCCATCGGAAAGGTTTAGTACAGTTTTTTTAAAAAGCAACATACCTTCATCAAAATCTTTAGGTGTCTTAAGAATTTTAGGCTCTTCAAGGCTCTTCCCGTCACGAGAAACAGCCAGTCTCATATTTGTTCCACCAATATCAAATACTAAAAACATAGTACTATTCAACAATAGGATTAATCTTATTTCCAAAAATTTTTGACACCTGTTTTGTATATGAAGCAATGCTTTCTTTAAAATAGGGTTTATGTTGTTTTTGAATTTGGGCGATTGTGTAATAACCAACCGCCATCATAGCTCCATAATTTGCTTTTTCCGGCAGCGGTATGTTAAGTCTTTTTCCTTGTTCGCCCCACGTATTATTGTCATAGCCAAAGCTTATAAATAACTCGTCCGATGGTGCGACAGTTGTTGCATGGGGTACGTACTCTGATGTTTCAACATCCCGGGCAATATTGCGTCCAAAAAGTTCAATAAATTTAACCTGAAGCATCCTGATAATACCTGAAAATTGCGGAGGCACAATAAGATAAAATTTGTCATATTTGGATAAATTGGTAAACGTCAACTTGTTAATTTGATTTTGGATAAACTCATAAATCTTTACCGGGTCTTCTCCTGTGTAGCTTAGAATCATACCCATATATGTTGCTGTGTTATAAGTGTATGGTTCCCGATTTTTTGGGAAGATATATTCATCATAATCATGTTTATGATCAAGTTCGCGGTTTGCAGGAGAGTTCGGAGTGTTTGTTATTAAAGTAACATGCTTGTTATATTCTTTGGCTGCTTTTGCAATTATGGGCGCATGTTTTCCTCCGGATGCTGAAACTAGCACAACGCCATCAATATTCTCTATTGACTTTAGCTTTGCTTCGAAGTCGCTTTCAGAGGCAAAAATAGCGTCCACGTCTTGAAAAATAATTCGACCGGTTGCTTCAGCATTTCCGGACCCTACCACTAACGGACGCTTGTAAACATCTAATTTAATCTTGGGAAGTGGCTCTTTTTGAAAAAGCTCAAGAGCGCCTAATACTGCTACATCTAAATCTGGAATATTATCCAGTGTAAAAGTATTAAGTATTTGTATATTTTTGTCGTTCATATTTTGTTTTACCTGGTAATCAAAGCATTCCAATCCTTTGGAAAACGTTCAATTCCCTTATCTGTCAGATCATGTGAAATATTAAACTCTTGCCACCAGAACTTCAATATGACCATCGCCTTCTTTGTACATTTTTATAATATTTTCAATTAGACTCATTCCATTTTCACCTCTGTCATCAAGTCTTCCGACAAACGGCGAAACAAACACATCTCCCTTTTTTGCCCCTTTTGTAGCCGCAAATACTGCAGCTGCTTGTTCCTGAGAGAAACAAAGCGTCATGTTTACTCGGATTCCTTTGCCGACAAGTATCTCGGCTGCTTTAAGCCCCTCGGTTGTAATAGGTAATTTTATATGAGCATTAGGTATCCATTGGAAAAGCTCTTGACCTTTAGATATCATCTCTTCTGCTTTTGTTGTCTCGTCTGCATAGACTTCAATTGATACAGGCCCATCTTTAACAAGTGGGGATATTTCACTGACTATTTCTTTGTAATACTTCCAGCTATCTGATTCCGTACATTTTTCCCCTTTTTCCTGACAAGCCAAGAAGGAGGGGTGTTTGGTAATTAATGTTGGATTAGTGGTCTGTCCATCTAAAAACCCAAGCAGCTTTATTACTTCTTTAGTTTCCTCGGGAATTCCTCCGTCTAAAAATATTCTCGTTTTTAAATTATTTGGTCTCATTGATTATTTATTCAATTAAAAAATACTCTTTTTATTGAATGTATCAAGTAAAGTTTTTTGATTCTCGAATCGCCGGCACTCCATCTTGTAGCAATCCTGATACTCTTGCCCTTTAAGTTGGATACTGTTGATTGGTAGCTTTAAGTAAATTAAACCCTCCTTAGAATGAATCTCATGAAAATTTCCCAACTTATAAAAAACCACCAGGTTATAAAAATCACTGGATAAAGGCGTTTTATATTTCAAATTTCTCTCGTCAACTTCTCCTAAAATTAAGGCTGATCTCCTTAAAGCTTCCTCTGCCAGAGAAATACCGGATGGGGTCGGATGATCAAAAAAAGAAGCTGATACTGGCTTAAAATCCAAAGCTTCAATACTTTCCATCCATTTTCCTTCCTTGTAATACCCCATTAATTTAGAACGCAATTTTTTGATTAATTCTACATTAGTAAAATCTTCCTCATATGCAAAGGTCAAAAGCAGTAAAGTTGAGGCGTAATCTTCTAAAAAAGGCTGCTTTTGCAGGTGATCTTCATAGGAACTGTGGGCAAGTGTCTCGTCATTCCAATGAGCCGTTATCAATTGTTGGTGTAAGTATAACCCCCGCTTTTTATAGGAATCATTTTTAAGGTATCTGCCGGCAATTAAAAAAGCAATTCCTAAAAGGGCATTCCAGCTGGTAATAATTTTCCTGTCTTTATCAGGTTGAACCTTCTTATTTCTTATTTCCAGGAGTTTCCGTTCTGTTTCAGATAAAATCTCCTTAAGTTCATCTTGGCTCCAAAGATAGGTTTCTCCTTCTTTGTGATTAGTATCAGCATCAGTTGCCGAGTAATATAAATCATTGCTTGCAAAAACTGTGTCCAAACTGGAAATTATTCCTTGAACTACCTCTTTGTATAAACTTTCTCCGAAAATCTTATAGCCCAAGGAGTAAACCCAAAGTAACATAGCCTGATCATAGAGCATCTTCTCGAAGTGAGGTATTCTCCATTGTCTGTCAACGCAATATCTAAAAAATCCTCCTTGCAGATGATCATACAAACCTCCCTTAGCCATGTTGTCCAAAGTTTGGGTAATCATATTCTTAGTATCATCTGAAGGATATTCGGCAAAGTAATTCAGTAAAAATATTAAAGTGTTGTAGGCTGGAAATTTTGCGCCGTCACCCCACCCTCCATATTCGCGGTCAAACCTACTCGTAATTGCATTTAGTAATACCTTCTCATTTTTTACTTCCACCTCGGTATCAAAGTCCTTGTTGGAAGTATAAGGCTTTACATCTTGAGAGTTTTTTGTGTACCAATCATAAACTTTTTCCAGCACCTGTTTAAAACCCGGGCGGCCAAAGGTTGGCTCAAGTGGAAAGTAAGTTCCGGCAAAAAAAGGTTTTTGGTCGGGTGTTAATACAACATTCATCGGCCAACCCCCATTTCCTTGGGTTTCGGTCAAAAAATTCATAAAATGCTCATCTATATCCGGGCGCTGTTCCCGGTCTATTTTAATTGAGACAAAGTGTTTATTTAGAAAATCGGCCACTCCAAAGTCAGAAAAGGCCTCCTTCGCCATGACATGGCACCAATGACAAGTCGCATAGCCCACAGAGACAAAAATAAGCCTGTTTTCCTTTTGGGCGTAATCTAAAACCTCTTTATTCCACTCTTGCCAATGAATAGGGTTGCCCTGATGCTGCTTCAGGTAAGGAGAATTGGCCCTGTCTAAGTTATTTCTTGTAAAATCAGTGCTAGCTTTCACTATTGATGATCCTTGTGTAACTGATTATGTTGATCTCCTTCGTGTGAATGTTCAGGTTGATTAGGATCTTCACCTTTAGCCCACCCTTTTAACACATCGTAATCAACTGCTCCGCAAAGGACTGCTTTTGAATCCTCGTTGTAATACATTGGGACTCCTTGACAGCCAGTTTGAAGGCTAAACATTTTATTGGCATTTTCCTCATTGTGCCACACTTCTAATCTCTCCAGTTTTACTCTAAGTTCTTTTTCTAACCTTTCATCTAACGGTTCCATTTGATGACAAAAGCCACATTCTTGTCCATAAAATTTTATAAGCGAAGCTTGCGAGCTTACGCTCTTTAAAGACATATATCAAATCACCTCCTCAAAAAATCCATTTATTCATGGTATTACTCAATTGCATAAAAAGCATTGCGTACAACCTCCGATAAAGCGGGATGAACAAAAACCGACTTTTTAATGGCACTGGTTTTGCCGGTTGTTTTCATCGCGACAACAACCTCATGAATTAATGTCGAAGCGTCAGGACCAACAATATGGCAGCCGAATATTTCCTGCTTTTTCTCGTCAGTTATGACTTTAACCAGTCCGTTTTCCTTAAGGGCATCACCCATGGCCACTTCACTGTACTCTGCTCTTCCTACCTTGTAAGGTGCGCCTTCGAGTTTAAGGTCTTGTTCTGTTTTGCCTACTCCCGCTACCTGTGGTGAAGAAAAAACAGCATGGGCAATAGCATGATAGGAAACAGGCTCTTTCTTGCCGTAAAACAAATTGTTGATAATATAACCGGCCTGATGATTTGCCGTATGTTTAAATGGTAAAATGCCGACTATATCGCCTAACGCCCAAATCCCAGGGACGTTTGTTTCCAAATACTCGTTTACTTTTATATAGCCTTTGTCATCCGTTTCGATTCCACCTTCTTTGACATTCAGAATATCTGTATTTGGAATCCGGCCGGTTGCTAAAAGCAGCTGATCGAATATAAGTTTTTGTTTACCGCCTTTTAAAATGGCAGTAATTTCTTTACCGTTTTGACTGACACTTTCGATTTCAGTATTGAATAAAACATTATATTTTTGGGAAAATTCCTTGGTGAACCAAGTAGAAATTTCTTCATCTTCTTCCCTTAAAAGCTTGTCGCGCCTTACAAGGATTGTTATTTTTGTTCCCAGGGCTCCATAGAAGTGGGCAATCTCACAAGCGATATAGCCGCCGCCAACAATAACCAGATGCTTTGGCTGTTTGGTGAGCCTTAAAGCTTCGGTGCTGGTAATATATTTGACCTTATCAAGACCAGGAATAGGTAAAATATGAGTCCTAGTGCCGCCGACAATAATAACTTTGTCTGCTGAAAAAGTTTCATTTGCGCTCTGCATGGTTTTAGGGCCGATAAATTTTGAGCGTTGTCTGTACCAAGTAACATTTTTGCTTGATGCCAGTGCTTTGGCCATCTCTTCGGCCTCTCGATCTATTTGACCGTTGACACCTTTTACAATTGCAGGAAAATCAATAGCTTCTATTTTGCTTTTTATAAAAAACTTCTGGCTATTTCTAATAGTTTCAGCAACATCTGCATGGTGAATGAGCATTTTGGAAGGGACACAACCACGATTATGGCAAGTTCCTCCAAGAGGTCCTTCTTCAACCAACGCAGTTTTTAATCCTTTTTCGTCCGCCTCAGCGACAATATCCAGCCCGCTACCTGCACCAACAACAATAAGATCAAATTTTTTCATTTTTCGCCTTCTTTATACTCACAGTGAACATCTGCTTCGCCACAACACTAACATTTCATCCGCTTCCCTCACCAATTTTGATGAGGGAAGCCTTACCTATTTAACCATGAATATGATTAAACTATTTATCACCTCCGCATCCAGGGCATGAGTAATCTTCCATATATTATTCACCTCCTTTGATTAAATTTGAATATACTATTTTTGATCAACCGAAAAGCTATGTTTCTCTTCTTCTCCTTTGTTCTCTTCGGTATGACTCGGATCTGTGCAGTTTTTGTCGGTACATTTTTCCATCATACTGATGGATTTTGCCATTTGGCACATTGCACAATTATGGTGTTTGTCGTGCCCCATCATCTTTGCAATCACCTCCCTTTTCTTTGTCATCGCAATCATTACGGTCAGTTGAAAAGTTTAGAATTTCAGTCAAATCCTGCGGAAATTTAACAGGATTTAATATCCTCTCGAGAGGTTTTTTAAAAATATCAGCAGGGTTTGTAAATAATTCTTTCATGCCTCATATAATAATCATTAGTAAACTTTTAGACTGTGACTTGGAGCACATAATGTTATGCTTGTTTAAACTATAATTCGCTTGATATGGATGCATCCAAATTAATTAAATTCAGAAAAGACAAAGATAAACACTGGAAACAGGATGTTGCGTCCCCACTGACCGAGGAACAGAAAAAGAATTTTAAGGGTCTCGTCTATTTTCCACCAAACCCAAAACTTTATTTTGAACTGCCGCTTGATAAAAATATTGAAGGCGTTGGCCAAAAAGTTATTATCAGAACGACTGATGGCGACGAACAGATTTACCTGAGGGCGGGAAAAATAAAGTTCAAGGTTGACGGCCGCGAAGTTGAATCGATTGTTTTTGAAGATCCCGAGCAAGAACAGTATCAATATTATCTTTTATTTAAAGATCAAACAACCGGAAAAGAAACTTACGAAAATGGCCGAATGTTGCAAATTGATCCTTCGACAAGCTCAGGACAAGGAAAGATAAAATTAGTAATCGATTTTAATTACGCCTACAACCCTTACAGTTCCTACAATGACAATTGGGGTTGTCCAATTACGCCTGAAGAGAACAAATTACCAGTTAGAATTGAAGCGGGGGAGAAAAAATTTAGCTCTTAAAGAAATTTCTCCGGTAGCTGAAGTATAAAGCCAAGTATAATTAAAACGATCCCCGATATTGCAATTTTTCTCTCCCTGGACATTTCAGAAATTACAGGGTTGTCAATTTTGTGTTCTTTGGCAACTCTGCCATGAACTTTGATAACCGTATAACCGATCATTATTTCGCCTAGAGTTACCAGGAAAAATCCAACTAATGATAGTGGCATCTCTACTTCAGTTTAACAAATTGCTACCATCAAAGGGGTAGTCAAGACTCGTCTTTTCGTAGGCTATTCTTGGAATCCCTAAATCGACTAATTCAATATTTCCTACATATTCTTTGGCAACTTCTGCAACAAGGCCTTTTTTGATAGCGGCAAGCGTGATTGTTGTGTGTGCTCTTATTGTCGGATAGGAAGGATTGCCGCTATCGATATCCAAGCCGGATGGATTATCAAAAGCAAAAATCGGGGTATGCATACCGTTTGCCTGAGTTATCAGATCGTCATATGGTGGCTTCGGGGTGCCAATTTGGTTGTAACCTAAAAGCGCATCGACCACAAGGTCGGCTTTTAACAGTTTAACAGGAGACACCGTACTTTCGATGCCCATTTTTTCAAGAATTGCTAGCTGGTGTTTCGCTGCCGGCTTCAAATCGGTTTTGGCCAAGATTACCTTAACTTCTGACCCCCAATTTGCCAAGTATCTTGCCGCCGCCAAACCATCTCCGCCGTTATTGCCTGCTCCACTAAGAACTAGAATATGCTTGTGGTTTAAATCTTTTAAAAAATTTTTGACAATACGAGCAAAACTACTTCCGGCAATTTCCATCATCTGCAGGATATCAATACCGAAGTCTTCTATTGCTATCCTGTCCAGGCTGGAGACTTGATCTCGTGAAGCAAACTGGTTCATTTGTAAAGTTCTGTTTCGGGATGAAAGGCAAACCACGCAAACCAGAAGGATATGGTGGGAACTAAATCTTTACCAGATTCATCAGTAATTGTCACTGCCCCGTCTTGACCCCTTGAAATTTTAAGATTTTTACCAGCGAAGCTGTCATTTAAATCTCCAACTCCACTTAGAGCTTCATCAGAGTAGGCCTTGAATTTCTCATCAATTTCGATCCCCCAAATTTTGGCTTTTGGATGCAGCCTATCATCTTCAAATACTGTCCCAAAAGTATCCCTGTCGGTTTCATAACCAACATATGGATTTTGGCCGTAATTTCGACTGAATCCAGTGTCAGTTGATAAGACTTCTGTATTTGGATGCTTTTTCTTCCAGTCATCCCAAGTGATAGTCTCAAGCGGAACTTGTTTGAGTTTTTTACCAAGATGCTCGCCTATTATTGCTTCTCCTCCTAACTGATTCCAGAGAGTTTCGGTTGCTCGATCGTACATTACCAAGTTTGATTTGTAGAGCTTACCGGAGACACCAAAGGTCGTTTGGCGCCCGTCAATTTTTCGCTCAAAGGCAATGCCGGTAAAACATAAAGGGCAATAAGTCACCAGAATTGGGTCGCCGGCAACCGTATCATTGACAATCTCGTGCCAGTTCATAATTCGGTGAGGGTAGGCTCGAGCTATGCCTTTGTAATCGAGTCCGAGAACCGGATCGTCCTCTTCTAGAAATTTATCCGCTTCGGACAACGATATAAATTTGGGATTGTCTATTGAGGGAATTCCGTCTTTCGGCGGACCGCCGGATCTAAGTTCGGAAAAAGGAATTTTGGCCTTCATTTTTTGATCTTCTGTGAATTCAAATCCACCGCCTATGGCTTTACTTGTAATGTCTGATGTGACTTCACTGGCTCTTTGACCGAATAATCCCAGCCTTGCTATCACAAAAATAGCTAAAGCTATTAGCGCCACTATTAAAATCAAATTAATTGGTCTGGCCAAGAGCTTCGCGAGCATATTGTCTCATCTGGTCTTGCGTCTTAGGACCATATAAGAATTTGATAACCTTTCCCTCCTTATTTATAAAGGCAGCAGTGGGCATAAAGTTACGGCCACCTGTATAAGCCTTATAAACACTGCCATCAGTATCTTTTAAGAGAGGGTATGTGACACCTCTCTCTTTGGCGAATTTACTTCCAGTTTCGATATCTTCGGTTTCGGAGCGATGGATGCCTAGAACAACTAGCTCTTCTTTGAATTCTTGGGAGATCTTTTCAATCTCAGTCATCTCCTCCACGCAAAACGGGCACCAAGCTGCCCAGAAATCGACAAAAACTGCCTTGCCCTGTTGATTGGCAAGACTTACGATTTCACCCTCAAAGGATTCAAGAGAAAAGTCAGGAGCTTGTTCACTAACTGGGCGGGGAGATGTTGATTCACCAGTTGATTGACTAACCGATCGACTATCTCGGAAAACAAAGAATCCTAAAACTACCAAAACAATTACAATGCCAATACCAATAATTGCTTTTGAATTCATTAGATTTTGGTTAATTTTTCCCCTTTTAAAGCCGCCTCAATCGCCGAGCGATTAAAGCCTACAATAATTTGCCCATTAATATCTATTACAGGAACTCCCGTCTGCTTTGATTTCTTAATCATTTCAAATTGTGCAATAGGACTTGCGGAAACATTTACCTCTTTGAATTTAATACCTTTCCCTTTAAAAAATTCCTTTACTGCCTGGCACCAATAGCATGTCGATGTTGTATAGATCTTAACATTTTTCATCAAACGAATTTTACGCCCAAACATAGGAGGAAGGATGTGTGTTAGGTCACAAAGATTTTATTCAAGGAAAAGCTCCGCTTATTACCTCTAATACCATATGTTTGTTAATAACCAGGTAGTGATTTTTATCCTGGGCGATACATCCTGGACAATCGTCATTGATTGCTTTAATTGTTTTGGTTACTGTTTCGCGAGTTGTCCCGATAAGGTTTGCCAACTGTTCATGGGTAAATCTCCTTTTGAGCTGAATTGATTTTTCATCTTCTGTTCCGAAATTCTTCCCAAGTCTGAATAATTCTGATATAAGTCTTGCTTTAGCGTCGGCAAGAGTAAGTTTGGAGATTTTTTCCTGGGCATAGGAAAGCCTTTGTGCAAGATCAGAAATAATTTTTAATGCCAGCTTTGGTCTAGTGGACACAAGTTTAAAGAAATCATCCTTTTTTAAAATGCAAACAGTCGTGCCAGTTTGTTCTGCAGCCGCAAATGCACAATATGCCTCGATATTTGAATCAAGGGCAATATCACCAAAAAAAGCGCCACGAGGAAGAATATCAAGAGTCTGTTCTCTTCCATCCTGGGCCAAATAGTACAACCTTATTTGGCCCTGCTCTACAACGTAGACTTTATTGTCACATTGTCCCGGTTCAGAAACGATTTCACCTTTTGCCAAATTCTTACAGACTCTCGCGTCATGGATATTTCTTAATTCATTCTTTGTTAACTGTTCGAACACATCTATGTCTTTTAAATATTGTGAATGATTCATTGGTGAAATATTAGCATAATTTATGGCAGAGTTGTGTCCAAAAACACATATTTTTGGACGTATTATTATATTACCCCGGCCAATTTTGAGGCTGGCTGCCTTTGGCGCTATAGGTCCCCCGGCACTTTGAAATTGGAATTTAAATATTAATTTGAGGAGCTTTAGAGTGAATGATCCTACCGAACTCATCTCTTTGCAAAATCAACCTTGCCTTATTAGGCTTTGGTGGTTTGAGTCTAAACATAAATACTAAAGTTGGGATAGTGTAATGGCCATCCCTACAGAAAGATTCACTTTCCCCTCCTCTTATTCCCCAAAGTAAAAGGCATCAAATCGTACTTAGTTAGTAATCTTGAGGTGGAACAATTGGCAACCATAGCAACACTCGGTTGGTGAGAAAAACCGACATATTCGATTTTTTTATTCTTTTCTTTAGCTTTTTTAACTGCTGGTAGTAAATCAGTATCAGAAGAAACTAAAATTACTGTATCGCACAAATTCTCGTAAGCTGCCACTAAAATATCAACTGCGATATTAACGTCTACACCTTTCTCGCGGAATTTACCGTCTGATTTGAGAAGATAACCTAAAGAATATTTGAATTTATTCCTTTTTAGGTGCATTAATAGCTTTCGCTGAGCTTTGAACAACTTGAAGGTTTTTTCAGTACCATCAGTCCGAACTGCCCCGATATAATAAATTGAATCTTTAATCTCGCAATTTCGAGCCAAATATTTTGAGAAGCTAGAAAAATCGAATTCCAGCAAGCGCTGAAGTCTCAAGTCTTTTAACTTAAAATAAAAGTTACTCCCATCAATCAGAATAATGCAACGCTGCTTTTTCATTGCAACGATTATACAATCTCTAACACAAAAAAATCCTGCGAAGACCTTGCGGTGTCGCAGGAGATTTTAGTACTATTACTCTAACACTAACCGACCACATAATTCAAGTCCCAAGATAAGTTCGGTTAAACACTCATATGTAGCGACCTCAAATGGACTGGCCTCCCAAACTCATCTCTATCAACAATAATTCTTTTCGAAGAAATATATAAATCCCGATGTGTCAATTCAATCCACTTCGGAAGTGGAAAAAAACGCAGTGGAGAAACTAGTGAATAAAACGGCTGGCGTTAAGAATTGTCATATTGATTATTCTTTTACCTCTTTTAGTAACAATGACATCGTCCCTATCTAAAGCAGCTTTATCGGATTTTTTTGCATCTTCAAAAATTACATGCACAGCATCTCCTTCTCTATCATACGAAAACCACAAAGGTGGCTTGCTCATCTCTCTGAGATAACGCAGTCCAAGTTTTGGCAAAACATTATTTATGAATCCTTGCTCCATATTAACTTCTTTTTAAATAACCATCGTACATCTGTGGTGTCATATGCGGTAATGATAAAACCATTCGTTTTACCTCTTTATATACTACCACAAGGTATACCCTTGCTGAAAGTTTGGAGACTGCCAACAATTCATCGGCTTTGCCCCTAAAAATATAGTCGGGATCTTTAACCGCATCAAGAACTTGAGTCTGCTTATCGGCTAGGTTCGGATGAAGCAAAACAATATGTTTCCATCGCTCTTCAGTTAGTCGAATCGAGATTCCATTTTTAGAAGTAATAATAGCCATAACCACAATATAAGCATAACACTGTTTTTCATCATAATTTGCTCCTGTGTGACTTCTTCAAAAGCGCATTAAAAAGCGTCGACGAACTTTACCCTGAACGGAGTGAAGGACAACATTTGGCAATCCCACTATCCCATATGAGACCTGTGCCATATATTTTGAAATTATATCAGAGAATCCCAAATCCCCTACCTCCAAAAACTCTATTGACAAAATATATACATCAGCTGTATACTACAAATATATGATTAGGACCCAAATATATATTCCAGAAACTCTGCATGAAAGAGCTAAAAGTGTTGCCAGAAGCAAGAAACAAAGTTTGGCTAATTTATATCGTGGCTTTATATCTGATGGGCTTCATGTCGCAGAAAAAAAACGAAGAGGTAACTCTTTAGATTCCTTAATTAAATTAAACTTAAAAGGTGGCCCAAAGAATTTATCTGCCAATATTGATCATTATCTCTATGGCGCACCTAAAAAGAGATAATGTTAAATATTCTACTCGATACAGATGCTTTAGTTGCATTAACTAAAAAGACTGATTCAAATCGTCAAAAAGCTATTAGTATTTATAAAAGCTTAAAAGAAAATGGCGTTCAATTCTTTTTATCCCCTTACACAACTGCGGAGACAGTTACTGTTTTAAGCTATAGACTTTCGCACAAAGAGGCAAAAAAGTTTTTGCAAGAGGCCAGGAAAACCAGCTTACCAGTTCTATCTCTAGAAGACGATACACCAGATTTAGCAGATCAATGGTTTTTCAAACAAAATAAGAAAGGAACGTCTTATTTTGACTGTTATAATATGGCTCTTTTGGAAAGATATGGGAAACAACTTAATGCTATCTTTAGCTTTGACAGCGTTTATAAAAGAAACGGCTTCAAAACAGCAGAAGAAATTATTTAACGGCACCAAAAGCACCCTCTGCAAACCCTAAATCCCCACCTCCAAAAACTCTAAGGTTGTCTTCCTTGTTATGCTAAACTAAAGTTCATGGATCAAAAATGGAGAATTATCTATTATGAAACCTCTCAAGGTAACTCCCCTGTCTTTGAATTTATCCAAAATTTGGATGTTAGGACACAGAATAAAATAGCAGAAGCCCTAGAACTGCTTCAAGATTTTGGCACTTTGATTGGTCCTCCACACTCAAAGAAAGTAACAAGTACTCCACTATGGGAACTTCGCGTTGTTGGCGGCGACAACATTAGAATCTTCTATGTGGCGGTTGTTAACCGGAGATTTTTACTGCTCCATGCATTTTTGAAAAAGAAACAAAAGACAGACAAAAGAGAAATAAAAACCGCCATTAACAGACTAGACGATTACAGATCTCGTCTAAAAATTGGTACTTGAAATATCACAATATTGTGATATAATGTTTATTGCGATAGCAACAAACTTGTTTATATTATGATGACTTGGGAAAAACATAAAAAAATGCTTCTCAAAAACCCAGAATTTAAGAAAATTTGGGAAGAAACCCGGCTTGAGCGCGAAATAGCCTACGCATTAATTCGGGCAAGAATCGAAAAAAGATTAACACAAGCCCAACTTGCTAAAAAACTTAAAACCAAACAATCTGTTATTTCCAGAGTGGAAAGCGGACA
The DNA here is from genome assembly GCA_016183325.1 of Candidatus Curtissbacteria bacterium. Classification (GTDB taxonomy): domain Bacteria; phylum Patescibacteriota; class Microgenomatia; order Curtissbacterales; family GWA2-41-24; genus JACPEV01. The sequence continues at coordinate 29,401 of JACPEV010000001.1, read as the reverse complement.
AACTACCCCTTCTTTGTCATTTCTAAAAAGATTGGCCAGTGTTCTTGACACTTCCCTTTCAGTGCAATTTAAGTAAATTGCTTTTGGACACCTGGGACATTTGGACACCTGGGGGGGTGGATTAGCTTGACACCTAGGGATTAATTAATACAATGGCTAAGTTTAGAATGGAAGCAAAGCTAACCCAAAGGATATATGGAATTAACAAATACGCTGCTAATTTTGAAATTGGATAAAAGTATTTAATGGTCAAAAAAATTGTTACCCATAAAGCTACTATCTCAATAAACGCTAAGGTTGGATTTTTAAGCCCAAAGAATATAACAGACCATAAGATATTTAATACAAGTTGTATAGCAAAAATTAAAACTGCTTTTTTACTTGTCACTTTTCTCTTGTCACTTATCACCAGATACAATGATATTCCCATTAAAATATAAAGCGTTGTCCATACAGGGGCAAAAACCAAATTAGGAGGAGAAAAGATGGGTTTATTTAGCGTTGCATACCAGGTGGGAATTGCGGAAACTGTAAAAAATGAACCAATGAAACCCGCCCCCAAGCAAACTCCAATTGACAGAAGCAGTTGTGGAATTTTAACGGACATTAATATCAGTATACCAAGCTTGTAAGAAGATTTTCCAGGCAAATTTTACTCCTGCGGCCCATTCGATTCAACTCAGGGTAAACGGGCTCAGGACAAGGTTATAATGGTGAGCACAGTCGAACCACTTTCTTGTGGGTAATTTCCAGAATAGGATTATGTTTTCAATGGACACCCTTGGGTCTTCGACTCTGAGGGATGAGCCCTCAGGCTCAGACTCGAATGAGGTGGAATTATATTGACACCTGCGGATTATTTACTATTTTTGAATCCGATTAAATCGGATTTGAGGCCCTGAAAGGACACTTCCAGTGCTAAGAAGCTATATAATAACGGACTGCTGAGCCATCTTTTTCTTTTCTAATTAACCCCCTTTTTATAAGTGTTTTCCTAAGATTCCAACTGTGAGGAATATTTAATAATCTGTTTAGTTCAGAAGGTCTAATCCCAGGACTTTTCCTGATAATTGAAAGAGTCTTTTCTAGTAATTCATCCTTATTTTGAGCCTTCATAGATACTTCTTGATAAGGTGTATGCTTCATCTTCAAATCTGTTTTTCCTAGGCCCATTTTTTAGAAGTTCATAAAAATATAACAGCGGGAAAATTAGAGGATATTTTTGAAATTGTTTAACATGAATAAATTCATGTTCCAAATCATTTCTTAAAAGTCTTGGACCAAGTAAAACAATATAACCTATTGTCATAGCCCTGGCATTTTTCATATAACCAAAAACCCACCAAAATTTTCTAACTTTAATTACTAAAGATAAAGGATTTTTAACTATTCTAATCTGATAAGGTAAAGAAAAGATAGCAGAGATGATTCCGATTAATGTAAAAGGGAGATTAAATACAAGAGCTATCATTTCAAAGCAAATTTTACCCTTCGACTTCTTTCGGTCAAACTCAGGACAGGTCACTCAGTGCAAGCAACGATATCGATAATTAATAAGCACAATCTTTAATTTCACGCCAGTCTATCTTTATTCCCTCTGTTGCACGATTTATTACACAATCACTTATTAGAAAAAAATAGATCAGTAATCCCGAAATTAGCAGAATAACCATCTTCTTACTCATCTTATGCTGATTTTAGCATTTTTGAGGACATTCGTCTCCCTCGGATTGAATCCTCGGGACGAACGTCTGAGAGACTCAGTCTCGAACGAGCTAAGAAGCTTATAAAATTAGCAATTTTTGGCTATAGTGGTGAGCGCACCTGTGGTGAGCCAAGTCGAACCAGTCGAACCACTTTTTTGTGGGTAATTTCCAGATTAGGATTGGATTTCGATTATACTATTTTTGAGTAAAGCGAAGCTCTACTTTAAGGTTTAGGGCATCAGCTAATCGCTGGATTAAGGAAAGTGACGGTTTAGCATTGGCAGTCTCAAGTCTGGATATGACTGCCTGCCCTGTTCCCATTCTTTTGGCCAGCTCCTCTTGAGTAATTTTTCTTTTTACTCTTGCATCAATAATTTGCCTCGCAATCTCAAATTCAGGCGCAAGCCTTTCATACTCACGTCTATATTCTGGATCTTTCATCCATTTTTTGTGTAAAGCCTCAGCGCTGATAAGTTTTACCTTCTTCATAATTGTTTACATCTCCTCTCTGCCAGTTTTACATCTTTTAATGGCAGCTTTTGCGACTTCTTTTGTAAAATATGAACACCCACCGCAGTATTCCCACGAATACATAGAAACAACCTGATCTTACCTGCTCTTAACTCCCACAAACTACCTCTTGCAATCTTCTTAACATATTTCTGCCCTACAATAAATCCGCGTTCCTCAAATAACTGACGAGTTCTGGTAAGACGAGCGTGGTCTTCAGGATTTAAATTTTCAATGTATTTTGCAACTTCAGATAAATAAAGAACTCTGGACATATTTTATGACAAATTTATCATAATTGTCAATATCCTAGCAAATCTTACACTTCGATTTCGCTCAGTGCAAGCTCTTTTTTATGGGTAATTTCCAGATTAGAAAATAAGTTTGAAACTTTTACCATCTCTGTGTAGATAACCTGCTGTTGGAGTCGAGAAATGTGTGCCAATAATTAATGTTTTTGTATCAGCAAACTTCTCTAAAAAGGCTTTCCGAGAATGGCTTGCCTTTTCCTTTTCTGTATCAAAATTCACTTCAAAGTTCATCCACCTTCAATCGATAACCAAATGTTCAATTGCCTTTAATTTTTTTGCATAATCTGCTTGATCTAAAACAAATTTTTGATACTTATCAGGCCTTTTAAAGAAATCCATAATAATGTCGCTATCGACAAAGCTTACATCTGTGCTTCCAATATAGCTAGGATATGTCAAGCCAAGCCAAATGGAAGGTGGTCACCTAATATATACTGGAAAGTTCCGCGATGGTTTTTGTTTCTTTGATTGCTTCAAGCGCGACCTTGGCTTTAAATGCCGCCGGGTGGGCCCTGCGTATTTTTTGATCCATAAACTAATTGTAATTTAGTCTAAGGACACTGTCTAAATTATTGGGTCCAGTATAACTATTGAGCTTACCCCGAATATAAAAATTGCAATTTGAGAAATCGTATCCCACATAATCTTTTAATGTTTAAGTAACTTTAAATATTCCCCGATGGTCTTCCGAGTAAAGCTATCGACTTTCAGTTTAATTGCCTTTTCAGGTTTTATCCAAATAAAATCAATAATCTCTCTGCCATCCATCTTAACTTCTGAGTTATTTGTGGTGCAATAGTAGTCGAAAAATATAAAATGTTTCGGCTTGTAAAATTCTTTAGAGTAAATTGCTTCTTGCCAGTTTAAAAGTTTTTTAACCTTTACACCTAAACCAACTTCTTCTTTGACTTCTCTAATAAGTGCCGTTTCTAGATCTTCGCCAAGCTCAGCGTGGCCACCAGGAATAGTATACTTGTCAAACCATTTTGGAGATTTAACGAGTAAAATTTCACCTTTCGTGTTAACAATTAAAGCTCCGACAGTTGGTTCTGGAAATTTTTGCTCCATAAATTACTTAATCGGTCTTACAAAATAAATTAACCACGTCGTTTTTGCAGTTTTCTTTCGTTCTTTCGAGTACAATATTTCAAAATTGTTCTTGCGCAACGTTTCCTCAAACTCTTTTAAAGAATAATATGCGAAAAATCTTTTGCCGTCGGGAGGTGGTTCGATGGTAACCATTTCACCCCGACCCTTTTTGACAGAAACGAAACCAATCCCATGGGATTTTGTAATCCTATGAATTCGCTTTAATGCCTTGTCTATGCGGTTCTTGGGAATATGAAGTAAAACCGCACACGCCCAAAAACCATCAAAATAATCTTTTGGGAACTCCAAATCATAAACACTTTCCAAAAGAAATTTTGCGCCTGGATTGTACTTTTTCGCTGCCTCAAGTAAACCCTTCGAAATATCAGTTCCTGTATATTCGTAACCCGCTTTAATAAGCTCTTTTGCGTCTCTGCCACCTCCAGAACCAATCTCTAAAATCTTACCGCTTTGTAAATATTTTTTAAATCTTTTAAGTTCAGAGCTCCAAAAGTCAAAATCCAGATGACTTTCTGCCCACTGTTTGCCATACTTGTTGTAACTATCAAGAGTTTGTTTCTCTCTATGAGTGAGTTTTACCTTTTCCATTCTTTTATTGCTGGCGAAAAATCTAATGGTTCATCCACCGTTCATCCACCTTCAAAGTTCATCCACCTTGTTCATCCACCTTCAATGTGACTTAGCTTGGCACGTCCTCTTTCAATCGATAACCAAATGTTCAATTGCCTTTAATTTTTTTGCATAATCTGCTTGATCTAAAACAAATTTTTGATACTTATCAGGCCTTTTAAAGAAATCCATAATAATGTCGCTATCGACAAAGCTTACATCTGTGCTTCCAGTATAGCTAGGATAAGAAGACCATTCATAATCTTTTAAATCATCTGCTTTTATTTTAAAACCCATAACCGGATTCAGATGAATATACCTGGAAAGGTGAAGTAACTGCTCATCAGATTCAATGTGGACTGCCTTAAAAGCTCCTTGGAATAAGGGTCCTACTCTCTGATATTTCGTATTAAAATATTTTGTATAACTGTTCATGAAATTAGCCATAAATTTTGAGACTCCACTTTCTTTGACTTGTTTCACTAAAAAGTGGAAGTGATTTCCCATGAGACAAAAAGCAACAATAATTACCGCTATTTCAGTCAGGTTTGACAAAAAAATTGGTTTTTGGTCTTCGTTAAGTGCCAAATACTTCGAATATCTCAGAGGGGGTTTGTGGAAGTGGTAAAAATTGATAAGGTCAACGGCTCTTGAGAACTCGCGTCTGTTTGTAAATACAGGCCTTCTCTCAACCCCTCTATTAAAAAGATGGTAATACTCACCATTTGCAAAAACTATTTTTCTGTTTGATGGCATAACCAGAAATTAACAGAAAAAAGAGAATGTGTCAACGTAGTTCACGTTGAAGGTGTCTCGTGGTTTGATTTGAAGGTGTCTCGTGGTTTGATTTGAAGGTGTCTCGTGGTTAAAATACCTTGTTTTTCATAGAATTTATTTTACCTTATTTAGCCTTTAATTAGATCCACAATTGGCCCAAAGATTGGTGGAAAAACCAGAAAGAAAAAAATAACACAGCTCAAAACAAAAAACCAGAAAGCTTTTTTCTGATCGCCAATTTTGACCAATTTAAAAACGATCAACAAAAGCACAAAAACCAAAGAAGATAAAATATATAAACCAAGCAATGGACCGACCGGTTGATAAAATGTTAAAAAATTTTTTATTTGTGGAAAGGCTTCTTTAAAGATATTTAAAATCCAAAAAAAGTGCAGACTTAAGCTTGCTGAAATCAGATAACTGTTAGCAGACGACATACTTGCCTGGTCGTTTTCTTCCATTTTATTTCACCCTACCGGCGCCGCCTTAGTTACTAAAACTGCTTCTGCTGCCACCACCAAAACAAAAACCAAAGAAACTAATAAAGAAAATATCACTGAACGCCGAAGATAGGAAACACTCTGATCATTAAAATTTTTCCCAAGAACTCGCACAACTAAAAAAGCTGTCAAAATAATCAAGGGTGGAGCAAAGGCCAGAAATTCCTTGTGTTCAAAAATTATGCCGTGGAGCCAGGCTGTTTCCTCTTGCGAAATTAAATATGATCTAGGACCCCCAGGCGCCCGGTAAGGAATATAAACACTTAAACCTGCAATGTCCAGTAAAACCAAATCGGCAAATAGAAAAAGGAGTACGGTTTTTAGCCATTTAATAAAATTGCCGCTTTTTAAAACTACAAAGTAGAGAATTATCCCGGCACCAAACAGCACCAGAGAAACCATCGCCAGTAGTCCATGCAAATCGACCAATTTTTCCCAAAAAGGAAGTCCTAGTAGTTTAGAGAATACTTCCATCTAAAAAATTGTGTTTAGCGAATAAAGCATATAAAAACCAAGACACAATAACAATATACCAATCCCAAGTCTCATCAAACCTCTATGTTCCTTCCTCCATGCCTCCAGCTTTTCGGAAGAAGTGCCGAAATAAGAAACTCCAAGAAGTACCGTTGAGGAAGCACTTTGTTTTGGTCAAAGTCTGCCTCCATCGCATGGCACCGCCTGGCAGAAGGAATGGTGAAGTGTTTCGTCGCCAATATTGCGCCAGTCAGTATCAAAAAAATAGATTCCCACGGGCATAGCCCGTGGTCCTCTCTTGCTCACCTCGCGCTTCGCGCGGTTTGCCTAAGTGCTTCACCCACGGCTAAAAGCCGTGATCCTCGCTGTTCGCAATAGCAATCAATATCCAATATTTCCAAACCATCAGACAGAAGAAAAAAATCAATACTAGTTAAAATAAAAGGCGAGAGTTAAACTTAATTCCATGCGCGTCTTTTTAAAATTTTACCCTCTCATAATTCTACTCTTTTTGATTGTAATCTTTTTTAACAAAATCCTGACAGCAGAAGAAGTTTTCACGACTCCTGACTTTGGCCAAAGCGACATTCTCAATATCGAATATCCCACCAAACTTTTTTTATCACAATCTCTAAAAAGCCACGAGTTACCTCTCTGGGATCCCTCAGTCGGTACCGGATTCCCGCAATCCTCAGTCACTTCCGGCTTCTTTAACCCCGTCAACTTGGCTCTTTTTTATTTTCTCCCGATGCCACTTGCCTTCAACATTGGTTTTGCAACAATTTTCGCAACCACTGCTATTTTTACTTATCTTTTCTGCCGGACTCTCGGGCTCTCGCAAATATCATCTCTCTTTGGCTCAGTTGTCTTTACCTTCTCGGGTATCTTCGCTACCCAAATTGTCCACTTCTCGGTAATTCAGACACTCTCTTTTTTCCCGCTGGAAATATATTTAATAGAGCTCTATATTCAAAAAAGAAAGCTTTACCTTCTACCACTGTTCTCGCTCACCCTCGGTTTACAAATTTTAACGGGATTTTACCAGGCAATTCTATATTCTTTAATCATCATCACGATTTATACGGCAATTAAAATTTTTTATTTGCAAAGCTTTAAGAATAAATGGGTTTTCGCATCAACTCTCGCATTAGCAATCTTTGCTGGTTTTTTAATAGGGGCCGTCCAACTTTTGCCCAGCTGGGAATTTACCAAAATCTCAACGCGCGAAAAAGGAGTGACTCAGGAAGAAATCAAAAGTTTCCCGTACCCCATCAAACACCTCGCCGCTTTTGTCTCCCCATATATCTTCGGAGACCCAAGAATCGGAACTTACCCTCACTTTAATGAAAACTGGGGTATCTTCTGGGAAAACACGGGATATCTTGGCATTTTGCCACTCTTGCTAGCGACTATAGCAATTATCTGGGGAAGAAAAAAATATAAAAACATAAATTTGTTTTTAGTAATCCTTATTGTTACTTTTCTTTTGATGCTTGGTAAAAACTCTCCGACTTTTTTGCTTTATCAATTCCCACCCCTATCTCTCTTTAGAGTACCCGCACGCTGGATCATGTTCTTTACTTTCACCCTAAGTATACTGGCAGCATATGGGTTTCAAACTTTTCAAAATAAACTTGAAGGCAAAATTAAATCTGGGAATCTCAATCTTCTTTTATTATCTATATTAATAGTCTCAACTATCGATCTGTTTCTTTTTTCAGCACGCTATAATCTTCGGGGCCAAGCTGCAAAATGGCTGGCAACTCCCCAAACTGCCCAGTTTCTCAAGAAAGACCAATCTCTTTTTAGAATTGACACTGGAGGCAATCAGGAAATATGGAACCATCAATTTCTCAAAATAGGTTGGCTTACAGGCGCAGAAAATTATTTGACTTACCTTGAGGCACTGGATCCAAACTGGAATGAAGTCCACGATATTGACCATGTCAGCCTTTATGCCATCATTCAATCTAAAAGAAATCAAATTTTAAGCACCGTAAAAGAGCAGAACATTTCCAAATCAGCTGACGGATTTGAATTCAAATCAGCATCAAGAAATTTACTGGATCTACAAAACGTTAAATACATTATCTCGCCCTACCATATAAAGGGTCGTGGCCTGGAACTTGTTTTCAAATCACAGACACAACCTCCATATTTCATTTTTCGAAACAAAACGGTTTTAAACAGAGCTTTTATTGTCACAAATTGGGATATAGCCCAAACTTTTGATCAACTAAAACATATCATCGCCTCCTCAAATTTCGACCCCCGAAAAACTGCTGTCTTGGAGAAAATCCCCAATATAAATTTTCAAGCAACAATATCCAGCGCCGCTATAACTAAATACACTAATCAAGATGTCGAGATTAAAACCAAGCTCAATGGAAATGGTATTCTAGTTCTTGCTGACTCCTTCCATCCCGCCTGGAAGGCTACAGTCGATGGCCAAAGCGTGGAAATTTTAGCTGCCAATGTCGACCAAAGAGCAGTGATTTTAGGTTCCGGTGAACATCTGGTAAAATTTACCTACGACCCAAAAAGTTTTAAAAATGGTCTTGCTATCACTCTCACTTCATCTATCTTATTATTGGCTTTTCTAATCTGGGCAATTTTAAAAGGAGAAAAACTTAAACTAGCTGATTAATCTTAGCTGCCATCACCAAGTCATTTTCCTAAATCCCATCAATTGCACATGGGTCATCAAATTAACTGTACTCGTCCGTATAGTATATGATAAAAGGTATATGAACCTCAAAAACAAACTACCCATAGTCTCAATCGCAATATCGGCAATTTTCTCACTTTGGATTTACCAATTCTTTAAAAATCCGAGAGTAATTCTTCAAATCCTGATTTTTTTAACAGTAGCATTTTTAATAATCCTCAGAAAATCTAACATCGGAAACTTAATCAAATTCCAGCTCTTCCAAAATATTTTCCTTGGCGCGACTACTCTCTTTGTCATATTACTTGTCGTCTCAACTGGCGGATTCCTAAGTCCATTTTTCATTCTTGTCCATCTCGCCACTCTTGCCTTGTCGTTTTTGGCCACTTTAACTTCTGCCATGACTTTACTCCTATCATCACTGGTCATCATTTCTCTTCAGTCCTGGCTCTTTGCCGAGCAAGGAATCATAAAGTTTGACTTTGCGCAACTTTTGGTTTACATATTCTCTCTGGTGGCAATTATTCCGCTTTCAATTAACATCGCCCGTCGTTATCGTCTTACCGGCAAGCTAGCCGACATTTTACTAAAACAACTTTTTCTGACAAAAGGCGAACAAGTCACGCTTTTAGGAACGATCGGCGAAGGCGTCATTACTCTTGATACCAACTTTAAAATCACCCACATTAATCCAATTGCTCAAAGACTTATTAAATACGATAAAACCAATGTTTTAAATAAAAATTTTTTTTTAGTTTTTAGATTCTTTGACCAAAATAAAAATGAAATTGGCAAAAAAGACTTACCGCTTAAAAATCTCCTAAAAATTCAGGCAACTTACCAAAAGGACTTTATGACTATGCACGTTGTCAATGACACTATCTTGAATATAACTTTTACGCTCTCCTCAAACGTCGATTACGAAGGTAAGGTCAAAGAAATCTTGTTTGTTTTTAGCGACATTACCAAACAGCCAGAAATCCAAAAAGTCCTTGATCTCGCCTTCACCAAACATAGGGAGAGCCAACCCGCTGAAAACCTTAAAAGAGAAACGGACAACATTAAAACACTTTATCAATTTCTAAACGGAATTTATGATCAAGCCCAATCAATTGTCGATCTGAAAAATGTTGTTGCCGAAATCCTCTCGGAGAATGCCCAAATTGCCAAAAACCATCAAGTGGAGCTTAAATTTTTAAGCGAGGACAAAAAAGGTCCTGCCATGCGCTTAATTAATGAAAAGAAAATCGAGATTAAAAATTCTATCAAACCATTTTCTACCATTACCAATCTCCAGCTTCTTAGAAAAGGTTTGTTTTATCTAATTTTCTTATCAATTATTACCAGTCAAAAAAATACAGAGCTGACTGTTGATTCTGAAATCAGAAGTGACAATCTGGCCATTTTTATCAATTTTTTTGGAATCGCAAAAGAACCAGAAGAACTTCTCAAGCCCTTCTTTGGCAAATTGGAAAATCATGAACTTTTAAAAGAAGCCGGAGGGCTGGAAGGATATCTGGCCAAAACCTTCCTTGAGCAAATTGGTGCCGAAATTTCAGTGACCAAAGGCAACAAAACTATATTTTCCGTCAAACTTCCTTATAGTATTAAGTATTAATTCATTTCAATTTCGACTGGAAGATCCACTCTGATTGGTAGAGTTGTCTCTCGCTGTGGCCAGGGCTCCTGATGCTTGACGCGAGAACGCACCGAAAGTTTGATGACCTCCTGGATATCCCGCAGCGCCTCCTCCAGTGTCGGGGAGTCCACCCAGCACCCCTGCATCTCAGGGCAGAAGACCCGATAAAGGCCATCTTCTTGTGTTGTTATCTCGATGGGAAACAGGTGGATATCTGGTCTTTTGTCTCTTTCCATTGTGGTATTCTGCCTAGTTTACCATAGGAAAAACGACTTTGCAATTGGCCCAATAGCACGAACTGTCCACGTTCCTGATAATTTATTCTTCGAGCCCGTTCGGCAAGTCTTCGACCGTGAGGCTCAGACCGAATCGGCTCAGGGCGAGAAGAACATCAGACGTAGTGCTGATATTCTTCGAGCGACCCTGCACCGTATGGTGCGGGGGAGTCGAGAAGTTACCTTAAAGAAGGCTGATTAGAACATCATAGTATTATGGTAAGTTCTCGACTTCGTCCTTCGACAAGCTCAGGACTTCGCTCGAACAATAAGAGAGCTTATTTCTCGCAAGCTCGAAATAAAAATGTTGTACAGTTATGAGAGAATTACGCAACACGCATTAAGTAGTTGAATTTTTTAAGGTCTGATGGCCACTGCCCCGATTGCCCAGTTTTGAGAAGTGGATAATGAGAAAGACATAGTAGCAGCTCCTGCTTTTGTTGATCCCGCCCCGGTAGTTGATTTATAAATATCTCCAGATTGATAATTCCACAGTTGGGATTGACCTGAGCCGAGAGTAGCGGATGGATTATTGTCAGCAGAAAGAGTCGCCAGTACCACCTCATTACTAGCAGCACCCAGACTGACTGAAGGAGACGAACTGTTGCCTGTTGCCGAAACAAAACTTCCCAGAGGTGTTGATTGGTTGACGTTGGCAAAGGATGTTGCGCCGGCAACCAAAGCAGTGGTCCTCGTCAGCTCGAGACTTATGCTGTTTGTGCCAGAAGGAGGGTTTAAAAGATACCAAATCTCTACTTTGGCATCATTGACACTTTGGCCGGATGTAACTCTACCATGGCGCGTAAGAGAAGCTCCACCATAAGTAATATTATCAACCGCATAATCATCGCTTTCGCCGGCTGATACGCCAACCACAAGTAGTCTCTTGGCACCGCCTCCTACTGTATGAGACCAAAAGGCAGAAGACCACTGACTGTCGCCGGAGGTAACTGAGGAAGTGCTATCCAATACCGGAGCCGAAGGGGCAGGAGTCGGAGTGGATGTTGGGACAGGTGTTGGACTGGCAATGGGCGACGGAGTTGGCACAACTAATGCTGCTGCGGGCTTTATTCCCACTGCTCCCATTGCCCATTTCTGGGAGCTGGCAAGCGAGAAAGACATAGTAGCTGATCCTGCCGTTGTTGATCCCGCCCCGGTTGTCGATTTATATCTGTCTCCGCCTTGATGATTCCACTGTTGGGTTTGACCTGAAGCGACAGTGGCAGACGGTTTATTATTAGCGGAAAGAGTTGCCAAGATTATTTCATTTCCGGAAGCAGAAACGGTGACCGAGGGACTGGTGCTGGTGCCTTTAGCCGAAACAAAACTGCCCAAGGGAGTTGCTTGGTTGACGTTGGCAAAGGATGTTGCGCCGGCAACCAAAGCAGTGGTTCTCTTTAGCTTGACACTTATGGTATTTGTGCCGGAGGAAGGATTAACTAGATACCAGATCTCTACATAGGCATCATTGACATTTTGGCCGGATGTAACTCTACCATGGCGCACGAGAGAAGATCCACCATAAGTAATAGTATTAACCGCATAACTATCGCTTTCACCGGCTGACACGCCAACCACAAGTAGTCTATTTGGCGAAGTACCCACTGTGTGTTGCCATGAGGCCGATGATACTTGAGACGCGCCTGATGTTTTAGACGAGACAGCATCAAACATGGGAGCAGTTGCGGAAGGGGTGGGGGTGGGAACGGGAGTAGGAACGGGCGTAGGTGTACTTACAGGTGTTGGAGCGGGAGTAGCATTTGGAGGAGCAAACGATGATGAACCGTCTTTACCCGTTCGGCTCTTCCATTCATCAAAATTAAGTATGCCAAAAGGTGTGTCAAATACTCTATCACCTGCTGGGCTCCAGTAGCGATTTCTATCAAACGTCGAGGTGGTCATTATCCTGTTCCAATAACTTTCTGGCAGTGTATTTTTGTAGACGAGCGGTGCGTCTACGCTTCCGACAATCGTATTATCAACCCAAGTCCAGTTTTCGTTATTCAAAATATAAGGCACGTTGGTGATATGGTCTATTACTTCCCGATCAAGACCTCCAGTAATAAGAATTTGGGATGGTGTTTGAATTTCAAACGGGGGGGCTGGGCGGTTTCCCTCAATTGTGCAACCCTGTACTGTCAGATTGTGGGTGGTTGAGGTTTGAATACCGGCACCTCTATTGTTGCGAATTTGACAGTTGCGGAGGGTGATTGGGCCCGGATTTGCCTCGATAAATATGCCGTCATAACCATTACCCTCCAAAACAATATCTTCCAATATCACGTTAACATTATCACCGTCAAGCCAAAGACCGCGCGCGAAGTTGTTGAACGATTTATGACGGCGGATGGTTAAATCGCGGTTCTCTAAAAACTTGTTGCCGGGATCCCAGGAGATGAATCCACCCAAGGCTCCCCGCCAATCATTGTAAGAGGTTTCACTATCTTCAATTAAAAGAGTGTGTGCTTGATAGGAGCCCATACCGTCTCCGCCATTATTCTTGGCCACTGCCCTGCGAACCTGAAGATTGTTGCCGCTAAATGAAAATCCTGTCCAATTGTTCCACTGCACAGTCACATCCTCAATCGTCACATTATTTTGATCAACGATATGCACTGCTGCAACTTGAATCTCACTTGCGGCATGTTGAAACGTCAGACCAATCAGGATTAAATTGTGCAGGCCCTGCGCTCTAAAGAGTACCGGCCTGACCGCTACTTCGACTGTCGCCGAGCCCATATCCACTCCACTCGGTGGCCGAAGATAAACCCGATCAGCTGATTCATCGACATAGAAAGAACCGGAAGCAAGCTCTGCGGCCGAAAGCTTTTGAGCAAGGGCAGTACCGTTGACAAAGATCATTTCACGCCTAAGCACAATCGGCTCTATATCAATATCCCCCGGCCAGGGATTGGGTGTTACTCCCCAACTATAAGGCCAAGAATGAATATACGCATTGCTGCCACCATCAAAACTCCATCCGCCCCAGACATCGGATCCCGAGATTATGACCCTGTTTTTTTCTGTGGCTTGTAAGACTATTGGTTGTGTTCCGGACTCAAAAAATCCTGCCACAAGGCTATTGCCCTCGCGGTAGGTGCCCGGGTGAATCCAAACTCTGGTACCCACTCCCGTGTCGCGCCTGGCAGCATAGGCCCTATCCAACCCCTCAACAATAGTTGACAGCGGCGAAGCCTCAGTTCCTGGATTCGAATCGGAGGCGGATGGATTAGCAACATTAACATGTAATTGCTCTAAACTTGCGTATGGATCTGCCGCAAGAGAAGGCTCCTTAGGATACTTTTTACCAAAGAAAGTATCGATGGTAAAAGGTATAAAAATAATTAGAGAAATTACTACAAGAATTGCAAAAAAGAAAATAGAGAGACCCGCTTTAGTAGGCGTGAAGTCTTCAGAGTTTGGTAGAATGAAACCCCAATTTTTCAACCTCTCGGAAATTGATTTTAATGTATCCTCTGGCTTTTCCTTATCTTCCGCCTCCATTAGAACTTTTACTCCACAATTCCATTGTTAGGAACAAGCTGCCATTTGTCAACCCTTGTCAATATTCCCTAGTTTGTAGGCACAAACCTTGGACAAACAGTGATTATTTGATCTGATCAATCTTGGCAGCCATCACAAAATCATTTTCCGAAAGCCCTCCAATTGCATGGGTCATAAGGTTAACAGTTACTCTCTGATAACCAAGGTATAAATCAGGATGGTGTCCTTCAGCCTCAGCAATTTTGGCAACTTGATTCACAAAATCCACTCCTGCCATATAATTACTAAATTGAAACTTCTTTTTAATTTTCAATTTTCCACTATCATCTACCAACTCCCAACCTTTGACCTCAGATAGATAACTCTCCGCCTTGGTTTTAGCCATCGGCGGTGTCCCAACCTCACACGGCACACATTTCTTAGACGCTAAATCCATTTCTATTAAAATAATTTATTCAAAACTCTATTATCTATCATTCTTCGAGCAATTTCCTCGTCATCTTGCCACCTCTCAGACGGAGTCTCAAATATCATAGTGTAAAGCGTTCCTGTCCGATCATTGCCAACCATCTCAATATAATAATGTTTAGGTCCATGCTCTTTGCCAAGAAAGACCATTCCATCATCCCTAAAAAATCCTCGATAAATCGCTAAGGGGCCGTCTTGCCGAAATTTATATCGTCCAACGGAAATTAGCGGCTCTGTTGGTTGCTCAATCGAGTCCTTGGAAATTTTAGACGGCTTAATTCCTCTCCTTTGAGAAAAATTTGGTAAGGCATGAATCACCAATCCCGTACTGTAAAAACTTTCCGACCCCGTAGTTCGGAAAGTAATACCTCCACTAAATCTTATTTCCTGACTCGGCGCATTGGGTATCACTTCACGAGTAATAAAATATGCAAACGTCCCCGGCGCAAACTCTTCTTTAAAAAACCAGCTTTCCGGCATTAAAAATCTCGCACCAATATCGGTGCATTCTCTCCACATGTATCCTTGTGGTACCTCGCTTTTTGAATCGGGCGGCATATTTAAAGTTTTTAAATTTACTATTTAAATAAATTAAAAATAATCGTCAAAATAAGACTTAACAAAATCAAGGTAAAATTTTCTCTTTGAATCAAAATATCTCCTTTTTTCAAATATTTGACAGCTAATTATATAACGATTTAGACTTAATTAGGAAAAAGAGGCCAAACATGGGTTATAAAATTACCTCCATGGACGAAATCACTGCCAGTCTTTATAATCCCAGAACTTACGCTCAAAAACAAAACAATTTTACTCTAATAATTTTTTTAGCATTTGTAAACATCTTGGCCATTATCGTTTTCTTTGTACTCTCCCCAGACTTTTATTTTAAATGAAGCATGTGTCAACTTAACACACCCCCGGTGTGTGCTAGCTTGACACATCAGGATTTAAAGATGTCAATCTTCTCAAAGCTTTGTCTTTTTCAACGGCATTAATTTTAGATTTGGCAACGGCCACTTTTAAAATCTCTATAGTTTGATCATAAGTTGGTCTGTCAACCGGATAAGGTATCGAGTCCTTTCCCCCATGCGCAAAACTGTAGCGCGCCGGATCCTCATAAGAAGGTTTTGCTCCATAAATCACCTCGGAAACCAACGATAATGCCCTAACGGTTTTCGGACCAACACCCGCAGTCGCCAAAAGGTTTTCATAACTTGCAGGCTTAATCTCACAAAGTTTTGCTAAGATCTTTTTCAAATAGCGGCTTTCAAAAAAATTCTCCAGTTTAACAGGATGATGGGAAAACTCGGCATCCGAAAGGCTCAGCAGAGTTACTACATCTTTGCCTGATTTAACAGCAATCATTTTGGAAAGTTCGCTTGAGTGTTTTCTTAAAATTTGAATGTCGCGAGCAAGCGTCTCATAACTTGTCGAAACTAGATCACGGCTCACTTCTCTTGTTTTTTTGCTGGTCTTTGCGGCCAAATTAAGCGTCGAGTTTGATTTTACTTGTGTGGCTATCCCAGAATGTGGCTCGCAAACTAAATCATTGATATTCTCAGAAAACCAATGATAGCGTCTCGCGGTCACATTTTGCGTATTCATTCCCTGTTGCACTACAGCCCAGGCCCCTGATCGCGAGAAGAAAAAACTATGGTGATAAATTTGGAACCCGTCTTGAACCAAAGCGCTGTCGACTTTTGCAGACATTCTGGAATTGTAAACAAGGTTTTTTATATCTGGTTCCGGAAGATTCAACCTCTCACCCCAACCTGTTATTTCGTCGGGTGTCTTTCTGGAAGTCTTCCCCTTCCCTCCGCAGATAAACAACCCAAGTTCTCTCTCTTGTCTTCGTATTGCTTCCTTCAAAGCTGCAGTCAAAATTGTCGTTAAGCCGCTGGCATTCCAATCAAATGCCAAAACCGTTCCAAGAGACTGGAACCAAACAGGATCCGCAATGCGTTTTATAAACTCGTCAGGCCCATATTCGTCAACCAAAACATAAGTCATCTCCCGCCCCAGCCTTACCATTCTCTCAAAGAGCCAGCGCGGACATTTTCCATAGTCTAAGGTGAAGGTTGAAATTCCTCTGTACATATATTAGGTTTCAACCCTGAGCGAAGTCCTGACTATTCGAAGGACTGAGTCGAAGGGTGGCAATCCCTCTTTGCATTACCCGAATTCTACCATACCCGAAAAATATCCGAAATGCTAGTCAATTGCCAAAATTTCTCGCAAGACCAAAAATTCTCTCCAGCGCAGATGAGCTTCCTCAACAGCTTCTGGACCGCTACCAATATAAGTGGTCTGCGCATCAAGCAGTGGATTTTCCGAACCGGACTTTATTGCAACCTCCATATCCCTGTTAATTTTCCAGGCAAAAAAAGCTCCCTCCCGCCAGTCGTTTGGATGTCTTTGGGAAAGATCGGCCAGTGCCTCCAGGCCTTTGGCTGCTTCTCTGACCTTCTCCTCGGGGTAAAGCCTTACCGATCGCCCAAACGCTCCAAAATGGTCCCCATCAGGCATAAATGCTTCTGGATTGCGAGAAACTGTCGATTCCCTGCGAGTATTTCTCCACATCAAGATCCAAAAGTCATCAGAGAACCCATATTTTTTGGCAATAGTTGTCCAAATTTCATGGTACATTGCCACGTCTTCGATATCTTGCTGGCTGAATCGATCCGGCGATTTGCTCATTATCTCAATAATCTTGCCAAGTGATGCCCTTGGTATTGAAATGTTCTCACAATTCTTAAGCTGTCCTGTTGCCAATGAAGACTTGTCCCCTAGTCTACACCAGTCAAATTCTGACGCCTCGGCATCTTTGCCCCATACTAAAGCTACCGTCAAGGCAGCAGTTGACAGCGCACCAGTCCAGAAGTTCGCTCTTTTGACATAATCTTTTCTTTCCATATTGATAAAAAGGGGTGCCAAAAAAGGGCAGGCAAAAAAGCTGCCAAAAATGGGACAAATAAAAGGGGAAATAAAAAGCCTCACTACTACGTGAGGCCTAAGAAAGAAGTAAATTGACTATTCCCCCCAATCTGCCCTAACCCTGTCGAGTTTGATTCGACAAGGGTAGCCGGTTGGGTGTCCAAAAATGGTTGGACGTCCCTTCCTTAGCACCCGTAGTTCGTCTCCATATGGGAGAATCCGGGTTGTTGGATGCTTCAACCTATCCTTTATCGCTGTTTGTCTACAGCTACAAAGTCCCTCAAAATATTTGAGGAATTCCCGTCTTTTGGGGACGAAAAGAAGGTCTGCGGAGGAAGTTCCGCGCTTGTCCTGTACCGTCTGGTACGGGACAGTTCTAGCACCACTCTGTATTTAATTGTTAAGCACCAAAATATTACAGAATCTGCTAATGATTTGTCAACTTCTTAACATGATAGTAACTACTCACCATTCTGATGTTGTAATTATTGTTCGAGGCTAAAAGCCGAGAACTACAAACAGATTAGACTTCTCGCTTACGCTCGAAGAATACAATCGTATCAGTTATTGTGAACTCTTACACATGATATACTTAAAATATGGCTAGCATTCTAGTCAATTGGGTTCTCTCTGCTTTGGCCATATTAGTTGTCTCAAACGTCGTTGCTGGCTTCATGGTAGACTCTTTCCAAACCGCTCTCATCGTCGCATTGGTTCTAGGCATCGCAAACGCCATCATTAAACCAATTCTGACAGTCTTGACTCTACCTATCAACATCCTCACATTAGGCTTGTTCACATTTGTCATCAATGCTCTTTTGTTATTGGGCGTTTCGCTTCTCGTGCCCGGTTTTACCATTATCGGTTTTGGACCGGCACTGGCAGCAGCAGTCGTCTTATGGCTAATCAACCTCATCATCAACCTCGTTCTCTTCCCCATTAAGGCCGTTTAGTGTGTTTTAACATACTTGCCATGGGTGATATAATTTGCGCGCATGAGAAACTGGCTTCTGATTTTGTTAGGTGTTATTATTTTCGTCTCCGCAAGCTCCGGAATTTATTATCTTTATCAGAAGCGCATTAGGGAAACAGATTTTTCCCTTCCGCCGCTTCCCAAACCGCAAAACGGATTTCCTAGCGCCCAAGAATCATCTGCCACACCTTCGCCGGGGACGATCCTTGGTACTCAACCGGATACCGGAAGCGGACCAAACAGCCCAGGGATCATTCTCACATCTCCCCAGCCTGATAACTTTCTCTCATCCCCAATTTTCATAAGCGGCTGGACCAAAATAGACAGTGATAAAATCGAAATTAAAATTAAAGATCAAAGCAATAATATTTTAGGTAAAACCACAGCTTCTTCCTGTAGCAATTTCGAAGTTTGTCCATTTGCAACTCAACTCTCTTTTGTCAAACCCCAAACCTCAAGTGGCACTATTGAAGTCCATAGCTTCTTGAAAGCAAAAACAAAATATTACACCTCAACTGTAGTACAATTTGATTAGGGTCTTCGACCCTAATCATCCTGAGCGAGCGAAGCGAGTCGAAGGACTAAGTCGAAGAGCTACCTTTCAATTGTGCGAAACTCTGCCGAGATTATAAATAATCCGCCATCCGTAAATAGAGGCGGGCCAACAGCTCTTGTCATCTTTGGTGCCACCGGTGATCTTTCCAGAAAAAGGATTTTCCCTGCTCTTTATAAACTTTATTCTCAAAATCTCCTGCCACAGACTTTTGTTATTGTTGCCAGCGCCCGCAGTCAGCACACGAGCATCCCTTTCAGAAGCATCGTTTTTCAAATGATCCAAGAAAAGCAAAAACTAAAAAAAGATGTTTGGCAAAAATTTGCCCAAGAAATCCATTACTTCCCAAGCGACTTAGCCCTAGACATCCGACTGCAAACTATCGCAACTGCCATCGACGAATTTGAAAAAAAAAGCAATACTTGCCTTAATCGTATTTTCTATCTGGCCATTTCGCCCCAGATCGTCCAAAAAGCAATTGAAAATTTAGGCAAATACAATTTTCATCTTGGTTGCACCATCCACAAAGGCGCCAAAAAGCCCAGAATCATTATCGAAAAACCTTTTGGTCAAGATTTGAAATCAGCCCAAAACTTGGCCCAAACGCTCTCGCGTTTTTTTGCCGAAGATCAGATTTATCGAATCGACCATTATTTAGGCAAAGAAACTGTCCAAAATATTTTCGCCTTTCGTTTTGGTAATGAACTCTTTGAACCGGTTTGGAATAACCAATATATCGATCACGTTCAAATTACGACAGCCGAGGATATTAGTGTTGAAAAACGCGGCGAATATTACGACCAAACTGGTGCTCTCCGCGATATCGTCCAAAACCACCTGCTGCAACTTTTGGCGCTTACCACCATGGAGGAACCAGAAGAATTTACAGCCGAGTCGATCCGCCGAAAAAAACTGCAAGTTATAAGACAAATTAAGAAATTAACCAAAGAGGAAATCGTCACCTCGACGGTTCGGGCCCAATATCAAGATTACAGACAAGAAGAAAAGATCGATCCTAACTCGGTCACCGAAAGCTATGCACTGGTACGTTTGTTTATCGAAAATCCCCGCTGGCTACGTGTACCCTTTTATCTGAGAACCGGCAAAAAACTCATGGGTAAGGTTACCTCAATAATCTTACAATTTAAAGAAAAAAGCCACGAACTTTTTAAGACTTTTTGGCAAAAACCTTTGCCCAACCACATTACTCTGCAAATCCAGCCCAACGAAGGCATCGGCATCAGACTCGTTGCCAAAAAACCGGGGCTGACGACCAAGCTTGAGCCAGTCGACATGGAATTTTGCTATAAAACATCTTTTGATATTCCCCAACCTGATGCCTACGAAAGATTGCTCATGGACGTAGTAATCGGCGACCAAAGTCTATTTTTATCTCAAAGCGTCATTGAAGAGTCCTGGAAAATCATCGACCCTATTCGCGAAGTTTGGGATCATGACCAACCGAAACTTGCAACTTACAAACCCGGCTCCTGGGGACCAAAAGAAGCAGACGATCTGATTGCAAAAGACGGCCGCCAGTGGCTCCAACCTCTTCTTACTATCTGCAAAATTTAAAATCTAGCCTCCGTGAACCCAAACTGAACCCACACCTGGTGTGTGCTGGCTTGACACATAAGGAATTTGTATTTATTCTTAACTTGTGCCCTATCGAAAAATCCTAATTAGAACCGGCGAAATTTATCACGTTTATAACAGAAGCGTAGCTAAACAACCGATCTTTCTGAATCAACGAGATTATGAAAGAGCTATCGAAACTATCGATTTTTACCGACACAAGAATCCCCCACTGAGATTTTCGCATTACAAAAGATTGTCACCAATGGCAAAAGGAGATTTTATCCAAAATCTAATGACTAACTGTCCTGTTATCCTAGAAATTCTAGGCTTCTGTCTCATGCCAAACCATTTCCATTTTCTTTTAAAGCCGAACGATGATAATTCAATTTCTTCTTTTGTTAGAAATTTTCAAGACAGTTATGCCAAATATTTTAACACTAAAAACGATAGAGTTGGTTCACTTTTCCAAGCAATGTTCAAAGCTGTAAGAATAGAGACCGACGAGCAGTTACTACACATTTCGAGATATATTCATCTTAATCCGGTCTCTTCTTTCATGTTAAAGGCTCAATCACTCGAGGATTATCCATGGAGTTCATTTAGGGAATATCTTGGGAGCGGGGTTTACACCTTCGTGAATCCAAAGGAAATTTTAGCTTTTTTCAAACCAAAAACAAGATATAAGGAGTTTGTACTCGATCAAGCGGATTATCAGCAGGAACTGGAAAAGATAAAGCACCTTACGCTAGAAAAACCTTAGGTGTCTACCTAGCACACACCAGGTGTGGGCTACAACGATACCTAGGGAGTTTGCTGATTTTTGTATTTTTTCTTGACTGGATGTTGGCCGAATTGTCCACGCATAGCAGAAATCGCTTTATTTCTAAAACCCTCAGGAGAATCTTCTGGATCTTTAGCTGATTCATCCCGAACCTTTATCGAAGCTTCAATTACCGGTACACTTATCCCTTTCTCTTTTGCAAATTCGCAAGTCCAATCCCCCTCACCTTTTATCCTTTGTCCGCTTCCAGCTGACCCAATTATTGAGGAAATTTCATTAAGCTCCGGATCTTTTTCAAGCTCTGCAAGTACCCAACCGATTAGTCTTGATTCAATAATCGATCTAATACTAAAGACTCGAAAAACCTCCCGCAAATCATATTTAAATGGCGAACTTTTCAAAAGCGCTGCTCCTTCGCCGATTGCCTCCATCATTCCGTACTCAATACCGTTGTGAACCATCTTAGCAAAATGGCCAGCACCAACTGGACCCAAAAGTCCGTAACCCTTTGGCGCAGCCATCACCTTCAAGAATTTCTCAACTCTTCCAAAATCATCAAGGGTACCACCAACCATTATACAGGCACCGGATCTTGCACTTTCAATCCCTCCAGAAGTTCCAACATCCATAAAATGAATGCTCTTTTTGGCAAGCATCTCATTGCGTCTTAATGTATCCTTATAAAAAGAATTACCGCCGTCAATAATCAAATCGCCAGGGTCCAACTTATCGGCAAGTTTATCTAATATCTCGTCGACAACTTCGCCTGCCGTAACCATAAGCCAAATATTGCGAGGCGGCTCAAGTTTGGAAACCAACTCATCAAGTGTCTCAACAGTAACGGCGCCTTTAGGCTTTACTTCCTCTCTTGGTTCCGGCGACCTATTCCAAGCAACAACTTCAACACCTTCTTCCAAAAGGTGCAAGGCCATATTCTTGCCCATGCGGCCAAGACCAATAAAGCCTAGTTTCATAGATTAATCTTACTTTAAGGTCGGACCTTTACTCAAGGTCCGACCTTTTAAAAAACAATATCTGTCACGAGCCAGCTTTTTGCGAAGGCCTTACGGAAGAAAATCGCCGGATATTTCTGCATGTCATTTTCTTTCTCGTCCAACATCTTTCTTAATGCCTCTTTTTTTTCTTCGCCAAAAGCAAAGATTATAAAATTGCCAAACTCTCCAAATGCCTTCAGCGTCAAAGAAATTCTTTGTGGAAATTGATCTTCCACAGTTTCAAAGGTGACCAGTTTTGCGCTTTTGACCGACTCGCCCTTAGGGAACAGTCCGGCTGTATGCAAGTTCGCTCCAATCCCCATCACTCCTATCTTTTTAGGGTATTTAACAAAGAGTTCAGACATTAACTGATCATAATCCTCGGCGGTTTGCTCAATTCCTCTCCCCTCAAGTATTTTATGAAATTCAATATTCTTTAAATCGCAATAGTCGATAATCCCGGCATTTTTTAAAAGCAACTCATTACTGTTTTGGTGATACGGCTTACCATATCTTTCATCCACCACACAAATTGCTCCCGGCAAAATGCCTTGCCCCCCACTTGTGCCTTCAGCTTTTTGTTCAGTGTCCTCAGCTTTCATTTCAGTGACTTGCGTGGTCGCAATCATTTTTCGATAATCCGGGGAAGTTCCACCCGAAAGCGCCAGAAGCGTCTGATCATCGACTACCTCCTTAAGAAAATCATGCGCCCTTAAATTTCCCTCATCTCGATCTTTAACTTTGACAAGTTCAATCATAATCTAAAATCATCACATTTTATGATATGTCAGAATTTGTGATGTTTATGCTATGAGACAAAATCACTTATTTCTGATCTTCCACTTGGGACCATTTGCAGTATCCTCAACTAGCACTCCCATCTGTGCCAGTTGTTTCCTGATCTTATCAGATTCCCCAAATTTACCAGCTCTTCTTAATTCTTCTCTTTTCTCAATCAATTCCTCTGCCCTCTTTGGTAATACTTGCTTCTTAATTTCATCCAGTCCTAATCCTAAAACTTTATCCATTACTAGAATAGATTGACGCTTAGCCGATGTCGGATAGCTACTTTTTGCCATCTCCCACATCACAGCAACGGCTTTTGGCATATCTAAATCGTTATTAATTGCTTCCCGAAAATCATACTCAAATCCCGCACAGCCAACTTTTGGCTCGTCCCAAGCAGCAATCTGATCCCTCAGATTATTCAGAGCATTTTGGGCTGCCTCCAGAGATTTCCAAGTAAAGTTCAGCTTTGATCTATAATGTGCAGTCAAAAACAAATATCTTAAAGTTAGGGGTTCAACCCCTCGTTTAGCCAAATCTGACAACGTAAATATGTTTCCCAGACTTTTTGCCATTTTTTCACCCTCTACCAATAAATGTTCCCCTTCCAACCAAAAGTTGACAAACTTTTTACCTGTAGCCGCCTCACTTTGCGCAATTTCATTTTCGTGATGCGGAAAAAGTAAATCCACTCCTCCACAATGTATATCGAAGGTTCCACCTAAGTATTTCATGCTCATGCTAGAGCACTCAATATGCCAGCCGGGTCTACCTCTGTCAAATGGTGCATCCCAACTCGGCTCAATTCTGTTCACCTCGAAGGAGTCAGAGCCCACCTTCGAGGTGTTTCTCTGCGGAAATTTCCAAAGGGCGAAGTCTGACCAATTCTCTTTATCATAAAGGTCTTCACTAATCCTGGCACCTATTTTGAGCTGCCTCTTCTCAAGTTGTGACAATTTCCCATAATCTTTAAATTTTGCAACCGCAAAATAAACCCCATCTTCGGCTCTATACGCAATCCCTTTTTTCAAAAGCACTCCAATCAATCGAATCATTGGAGTAATATGCTCAGTCGCCCTTGGATAAACATCGGCCTTTAAGATATTGAGCTTTTCTAAATCTTCGAAAAAGGCCTTCTCATATTTTTGAGTTATTTCACTAAACGCTATACGCGCCTCGCTAGACGCTTTAATAATTTTGTCGTCAATATCCGTAATGTTCATCACATGCTTCACCTTGTAACTGTTAAAAATCAGCACTCGTTTCAACAAATCCTCAAAAACAAATGTCCGCCAGTTCCCAATATGCACATAGTCATAAACCGTCGGTCCACAAGTATACATCCCGACAGTTTCTGAAATTGGTCTAAATTCTTCAACTTTGCGCGAAAGATAATTGTAAATTTTAAGTGACATCTTATTTATTCTGCTCCGTAATTCTTGATCTCTGCTCTCGTCTTGGCAATTTGTGGGCTGATTGGTTCTTTAACCCTTTTGATTTGCTCAATTTCGCGCCCTTTCTGTTCTTGCTCCTTTTGTTCAACCATCTCTGCCTGCTTCCTCTCTTGTGCTTTCCGAGCAGCGTATTCTTGATAAATTTGCCGAACTTTGGCTCTGACGGCCTCAATTTCTTGTTGGGAAAATTCTTGATCTTTCTTTTGCATCTTTCCTAGATCAATTGGCGATGGTGGAGCTGCTCCGGTAATTTGGGCTCCAACTGTCTGACCAGCTTTTTTGATCTCGGAAAGTAAAGAAAAATCTTTCTTTTGGGCCGGTGGTCCCGATGATTTTGGAGTCTGAGAAGTTTGGAGGGGCTGATTTTTAGCGCCCGTGATTTGTGAAACTGCCGTTTTGCCTATTTTCTTAAATCCCCCGCCTAGACCTTTGGCCACATCAGCCGCAATACCAGCAACTTCGTCAGTTATATCACCACCAGAACCAGAATCATCCATGTATTAATTGTAGTCAGTTTTAGCTTGAAGATGCAAAAGTGAAGTTTATGCTAAAGCCTGATGCCTAACCTTTGAATTTCGTCAATAGCAAACTCTCGAATTCGACGATCTTGTTCTTGCTGATCTAAACTTGCAAATTCCCTTATTCGATTTTTATATCCCTCTATCTGTTCTTGGGTAGCAATCGGCCAATCAAAGCCAGACATTGCAATAGGGTTTGGCATCGGTACAAACAATTTGCCAAGCATCTCCTCTCTCAATCTCTCCCTCGATTCCTCAGTCACCCCTCTACCAAGCACGACCTTTCGCAAGTCGTCAGCATACCGGGATGAATAACCACTGATCAGCTCTTGCAAAAAGGCTGGCATCCTGCCTAACAAATTTCTTTCTCCCCCCATCAGTGTTCCATCCTTCCTTCCAGTGCCCGGCGCACGGTCACCTCATCCGCATATTCTAACTCCGCTCCGATCGGGATTCCCCGCGCAATTCTGGTAATCTTGATTCTTAAAGGCTTGATTAGTCTCTGAATATACATCGCCGTTGCCTCGCCTTCCATCGATGGGTTTGTCGCCAAGATTATCTCCTCGACTTGTTGAGGTTCAACCTCAAAAGAGGTTGAACCTCCAGTTGCTTTGTCCAAACTGGATTTTTTTAACCGCCCTAAAAGTTCATTTATCCTCAGTTCTTCCGGCCCGATATTATCAAGCGGCGCAATTACACCGTGCAAAACATGATAGAGTCCGTTGAAACTGCCAGATTTTTCGATCGCCCAAACATCGAGTGGGTCCTCAACCACACAAATTATCGATCTATCTCTGCTTTCATCATCACAAATTTCACAAGGATCACCCTCCGTAATATTTTGACAGATCGAGCAAATCTTGGTTTTCGATTTCAAATCCCGCGTCGCTTCCGAGAGTTTTTGAGAAAGAGTCTCGGGTGCATGAAGCAAATAGTACGTTAACCTTGCCGCCGTTTTTGGCCCAATCCCCGGCAACGCCTCAAACGCCTCGATTAAACTCGCCACACTCTTTGGTACTTTCATACCAAAAAGTATACCAAACCTCTGTCATTCTGGCTTGTCCAGAATCAGATTCTGGATGCGCTCATTCTGCAACAGAATTCGCTTACCAGAATGACAAAAGGCAGGTTTTGATATAATCTCGTCATGAAAAGATTGTCTGAAAAAGAATTTCTCAAAACATTTAAAAAAGTACCAAGAGTTTCGATCAATCTTCTTATTATTGACGACAAGCGACAAGTGTTGCTAACTAAAAGAAATATTCCTCCATTTAAAGGATTTTGGCACTTTCCTGGTAGTTTTATTCAAAAAAACGAGAGAATAACGGACTGCCAAAAGAGAGTAGCTAGAGATGAATTAGGTCTAGAACTGGATAAAAAACCAGAATTATCTTTATTGGGCGCGTTTGATGATCTTGATGGTGATCCAAGGGGACATACAGTCGACTTGCTTTACGCTGTTAAAATTAACGACTCGTCTAGGATCAAAACTACAAAACAGACATCAGAAGTTAAATTTTTTAAAAAATTACCTAAAAAAATTGGCTTCAATCACAGAATAACTCTGGAGAAATTGGGATTTAAATAAAATCAACTTCCGCCGCCGAACATTCCCTTGAGGCCATCCATTCCAACCATACCCTATTGCCCAAACGTCGAGAGGATCCTCAACCACACAGATTGTTGACTGATCCCGTGTCTCATCTTCACAAATTTCGCAAGGATCAATCTCGGTAATGTTTTGGCAAATGGAGCAAATCTTAGTTTTTGTTTTTAGATCACGGGTTGAGTCGGAGAGTTTTTGCGACAAAGCATCCGGTGCGTGCAAAAGATAATAGGTCAACCTGGCCGCTGTCTTTGGCCCAATCCCCGGCAACGCCTCAAACGCCTCGATTAAAGCTGCAACACTCTTGGGAACTTTCATAATATTTTAAAACCCATTTGGCGAAAATCACGGTTGTCAAAGGTGAAGACAGTCTTGATTTCCATATCCTTCATTAAAGCGTAACTAGTACAATCAACAAAACTCCATTTCTTATCCCGATTGTACTTTTTAAAAATCTGCCAGGCGGAAATATCATCTTGCCAGTCAAGACTCCTGATATGAAAATCTGGTCTCCCTTCAAAAACCCTCTTGCCAAACTTAAAAGCCGGTTCAAAGCCCTCCCTTGCCAAAAGAAGTGTCAGAGTCTCGTTTACAATATAGTTTGAAGTTACAAGCAGATGGTCGCCGCGATCAAGAACTGCCAACTTTTTCTGTGCGGCTTCGTGATATTGGTCTTTCCTATTGTAAATAGCGGCAAAAGCAGAAGTATCAATAAAAACTGTATTTTGCACTACTTTTTCAACCCGTAAATAACTTCATCTACAGTAGTAGACATATCACGAGGCCCCTCAAACCCCAATCTTTCAGCCTCTTTGGCCATCTGCAAAAGATATTGTGCTCCGCTTGCCTTTGGCTTCTTAGTTTCTCTTTGCCTTTTTTCCTCAGAAAGTCCAAGTCTTAATAGATCACGTATGACCTGAGCAAAAGTCTTGTCTTGTACTTTTGCTCTATCTTTGAGCCTCTTATATTCGTACTCCGGAAGATAAATTTGCGTTCTCATCATATACTCTAATTATATACAGCATGCTGTATATTTTCAATAGGTCAAGGATAGAAGAAGTAATCAGAGGAGTTTTAATTCCATTCTGGCTGTCGACCGAATCCAGCTGACTCCCAAAACCTGCTCCAGGTGGCTCCAGCATCAACTTTAGATCCTCTGAATGACTTTGAAAATTGCTCTTGTTGTTCTTGAGACATTGCTTGTTGAGGAGCCAGACGGTTTACCCAACTCTCCGTCGGACTTGCCGATCCATCTGCCCCAATTTGATACTTCATTTCCTGTAACGAAAGATGGCCAGGTGTATAGTCTTTCCTAGTGATTGTATATGTCGTATTGCCATCTAAATCTTTCTTTACAACCACATCAAAAAAACTCTGTCCATTTTGGCAGACAACTATTGAGTGCTCAAAAGTTCCGTTGGTAAAACTATAACCAGAAGCAATAAGTCTTTCGATACGCTTTATTAAATTTCCCTGGGAATCCTTGGGAGTAACTTGTAAATTCTCTCGGGATCCTAAAGTCCCGTCTAATCTGGCTATCCCTGGCACAGTCTCAACCGTATCCGGCCGAGCGCTCGGAGCTTCTACTCCCATGGCCACAATTCCATCATGGCCAATTCTGTCCCAAAAGTCAACTCCCGCCTCCAAACATACCTTTTAAGCCTTCAAATCCCACCATCCCCTGCATTTTCTTGGCTGCCTGCTTCTGGCTTTCCTTTACAGCTTCGTTCACTGCATCGCGAATGTCATCATCACTTTTACCATTACTCTCAATTGAAACAAACCTTTGCGCCAATGTCACTCGAACATGAACCCCATGCTTGTCAATCTCCACCACTTCCTCGTCCAAGGCCTTCTGAATCCTCATCGCCTCATCCCGCATCCTCTTCAGTTCCTTTAATTGTTGAAGCTTATCAAACATACTAAAACTAAATAGTAAATTGTCAATTGTCAAATGTCAATTGTTAGGCTAAAATGTAACTACTCACCATTCTGATGTTGTAATTATTGTTCGAGGCTAAAAGCCGAGAACTACAAACAGATTAGACTTCTCGCTTACGCTCGAAAAATACAGTCGTATCAGAATGGTGAACTCTTACGCTAAAATTAATTAGCCGATGAATATCGTCGTCTCCGGCATCCATCTTAGAGAGTTCCCCGAGATGGAAGATTATGCCAAGAAAAAAGTTTCAAAACTTAACAAATTCCATCCCAAAATCAAAGAAATCAGAGTTCGCTTAATCTCCCAAAAAAGCCATAGAGAAAAAACTCAAGATTATGATTGTCAAATAGAAGTTGATATTCCCGGCAAAAATTTGTCAGTTCTGGATACCGAAGAATTAATGGACAAGGCTATCGACAAAGCATTTGAGAGAATGAAACGGGCACTTGTCAAACATAAAGAGAAACAAATTACCGTCAAACACAAACTTGGCATTTTAAGCAAACTCCGAAACCGCCTACCATGGTGAAGAAATCAGATATTAGAAATTGGTTACTAGAAACTGGAAATTGGTAATGGAAATTTGCGGCGTAATTAAACTAATGTGTTGGTAATTTCAGTAGATTTGCCACTTGTAACAATATAAATCTTCAATTATCGTTTAATTAAGATGGAAACTTTTAAAAAAACGGTCTGTCTGTGTAACCTGTAGTAGAAAACTAATTGC